>NZ_QFFZ01000099.1 GCF_004369225.1 Pelotomaculum propionicicum | reverse complement strand
CAGCTCTACCGCGACGCCAAGATCACCGAGATCTACGAAGGCACCAACGAAGTCATGCGCATGGTTATCTCCGGCAGCGTACTGCGCTAGCAGATAATTAAAAAGCGTCTTGCAACAAAAAGAGGGTAGGGAAAGGCTGAAAGTCCAGCCTTTCTCCTTAAAAAGATAGGTGGCTAGTAAGCCCGCAAATCCCTACCCCTTTTCATAAATAAATAATGAGTGAAGAACAAGAATTTGATTAAAAAGAACTCAAAAAACATTTAAATAAATTTAAATAAGCTTACCCCTACCAAAATGTACTCTACTCTCCTTTCCTATGCCTTTGACATGGGCAGGCAAGACTTATCCATGTCAAGGGGTATCTTTTTAAAACAAACCCAAAGAGGTGAACATACATGCCCAGGATCATAGCCTGTTTCAAATGGGTGATGGACGAGGCGGACATCAAAGCAGACCCCAAATCACGCCAGTTGGTCCTCGACCGCGTCGGCTACAAGATCAGCGACTACGACCGCAACGCCATAGAAGAAGCAGTGCAGCTGCAG
The DNA here is from genome assembly GCF_004369225.1 of Pelotomaculum propionicicum. Classification (GTDB taxonomy): domain Bacteria; phylum Bacillota; class Desulfotomaculia; order Desulfotomaculales; family Pelotomaculaceae; genus Pelotomaculum_B; species Pelotomaculum_B propionicicum. The sequence continues at coordinate 3,176 of NZ_QFFZ01000099.1, read as the reverse complement.
GAAAAACACGGCGGCAGCGTTGTCGGCATCACCGTAGCCACGCCCGGCGCCAAGCCCTGCCTTAAGGACGCCCTCTCCAGGGGGCCCGAAAAAGCCTGCTTCGTCAACGACCCCGCCTTCGAAAACCTTGACCCGTCCCAGACAGCGGCCATCCTCGCCGCCGCCATAGACGGCAAAATAGAGTACGACCTGATCATCTGCGGCGAAGGGTCCAGCGACCTCTACGCCCAGCAGGTGGGGCCCGCCCTGGCCGAAAAGCTCGGCATACCCTGCGCCACCTACGTCAACAAACTAACCTACGTAGAAGGAGAAAACAAAGTCATAGCCCAGCGCAAGCTCGACGACGGCCTCGAGACAGTCTCAGTAAAACTGCCCGCGCTAATAACAGTCTTACCCGATCTCAACACACCGAGGATACCCAGCTTAAAACAAGTCCTTGGCGCGGCAAAAAAGCCAGTGGACAACGTCAGTCTGGCTAACCTGCAGCAGACGTTTGAGCCATGCCTTAAAACGACCGGCATCCTCGCCGCCACCATGGAGCGTAGACGACTGAAGTTCACCGCGGATCCCGAAGACATCCGCAAGGTGGTAGACAGTTTAATAAAAGAAGGAGTAATCGCCTAAAAGGAGGTTAAAGCCATGGCAGGAGTTTGGATATTGGCGGAAAGCCGCGAACCAACCCTTGAACTGCTCAGTGCAGGTATAGACATCGCCGCCCAGCTCGGCGTAAAAGTCGCCGCCTTCGCTCTCAGCAGCCAGCTGGCCGAAGAATACATCAAGTGCGGCTGCGACGAAGTAATGCTGCTGCCCCCCCTGGCCGCAGGCCAGCCCTTGGAGTCATACGTGCCCGTAATAGTAGAAGAAGCGCTGCTCAACGGCCCCGACATCATCCTCATCGGCGCCAGCCAGAGAGGCAGAGAAATCGCCGCCCGCGCCGCCGCCGCCTTAAATACCGGGCTGTGCAGCGGCTGCACCGGCCTGCGCCTCGATCAAGAAAAGAAACAACTGGTCATGGAGCGCATGCTTTTCGGCGGCGCCGCGGTACAGACAGTTGTCTGCGAGACGCGGCCCCAGATGGCCACCATACCGCCCCGCACCTTCGAGCAGGCCCAGCCCGCGGAAGGCCATCAAGGAGAGGTCAGGCAGCTGCCCGCCGCCCCGCCTTCCCCTGTAACCGTAGTCGAAAGGACACCTAAAACCAGCGAGGCCGTAGACATTACCGAGGCCAAAACAGTCGTGTGCGTAGGCCGCGGCGTCGGCAAACAAGAAGATATCGCCCTCGCGCGCGAGCTGGCCGGCGTGCTCGGCGGCGAAGTAGGCTGCTCGCGGCCCGTGGCCGAAGACTTGCGCTGGCTGCCCGAAGAGCTCTACCTCGGCATATCCGGCAAAAAAGTCAAGCCCGACCTCTATATCGGCGTAGGCGTCGCCGGCCAGATCCAGCACGTCAGCGGCATCCGCGACAGCAAAGTGATCGTGGGCATCAACCGCGACGAAAACGCGCCTATCTTCGAGGCCGCCGACTACGGCATCGTGGGCGACCTGTACGACATCGTGCCCAAGCTGGTCAAAGAAATAAAAGCCGCCTTAAAAATCTAAGAGACAGGTGGTGGTAGAAGTGGAAGAAGAAAAATTCGCGGCTATAATCGTAGGCGCCGGCCCCGCCGGCAGCACCGCCGCCTATATGCTGGCCAAAGCAGGGCTCGAAGTGCTGCTGGTGGAAAAAGGCGCCGCGCCCGGGGTCAAAAATATGTTCGGCGGGCGCATGTACAGCCATGCCCTAAACCAGGTCATCCCGGACTTTTGGGAAGAGGCCCCGCTGGAGCGAGCCGTTGCCAGAGAGCTGATTACCTTTTTAGACGGCGGCCGGAGCCTGACCTTAAACTGCCAGGACCTCAGCTGGACAGAGCCGCCCTATCATTCCTTCACCCTATTGCGCGCCGAGTTTGACGCCTGGCTGGCCGGCAAGGCCGAAGAGGCAGGCGCCATGCTCGCCTGCGGCATCCGTGTGGACGACCTTTTAATCAAAGACGGCAAAGTGGCCGGCATCATAGCCGGAGAAGACGAGATGGCCGCCGACGTGGTCATAGCCGCCGACGGCGTCAACTCCCTCATCGCCCAGAAAGCCGGTTTGCGGAAAAAAGCTCCTGCTCCCCACCAGGTGGGCACCGGGGCCAAGCAGGTGATCAAATTATCCCCTGAGGCAGTCAGCCGGCGCTTTGGGCTTTCAGGCAACAACGGAGCCGCCCAGCTTTTTGTCGGTGACTGCACCAAAGGCATGCAGGGAGGAGGCTTTCTCTACACCAACAAAGACAGTATCTCCCTGGGCCTGATTGTCAGCGCCGCGGAGCTGCAGAAAAACAAGCACAGGATCAGCGACCTGTTGGAAGAGTTCAAAGCAAGCCCGCACATAGCCCCCTTGATCGAAGGAGGAGAAGTGGTGGAGTACTCCGCCCACTTAGTGCCCGAGGCCGGCCTCGGCATGATGCCGCAGCTATACAGCGACGGGATCCTGGTGACAGGCGACGCCGCCGGGTTTGTGCTCAACCTGGGCTATGTGGTGCGGGGCATGGATTTCGCCATTGCCTCCGGCGCGGCCGCCGCCAGAGCGGTGCTGTCGGCCAGGGCGGCCAACGACTTTTCCAGGCAAAAGCTGGGCTTATACCAGCAGTTCTTAAAAGACAGCTTTGTGCTGAGAGACCTTGAGGCTTACCGGGGCGCCCCGCACTTTTTAGAAATCCAGCGCATGTTTAAAGCCTACCCGCAGTTTGCCACCGGCCTGGTGAGCAAGATCTTCACGGTTGACGGCGGCGAACCCGAGCACCTTTTGGGGAAAGCGCTGGGCCAGATTAAAAAGAGCGGGATCGGCTGGGGCCAGCTGGCGGGAGATGGCTGGAAAGGAGCGCGGCTGCTATGAAAAAGCTTAGCATTGAACAGCTGCTGGGGATTGACAAGTTTATGGTTGACGATGAAGAGGCGCATATCGTTTTGAACAAGGAGATCTGCGCCGCCTGCGCGGGCAAGCCCTGCACCTTCGCCTGCCCGGCGTGTTTGTACACGCTGAAGGAGGACGGTGAGCTGTCCTTTGACTACGCGGGCTGCCTGGAATGCGGCACCTGCAGGATTATTTGCCCGAAGGAGGGGGCGATCAGCTGGCAGTATCCCAGGGGCGGGTTTGG
>NZ_QFFZ01000098.1 GCF_004369225.1 Pelotomaculum propionicicum | reverse complement strand
GCATTTTGTTGGTTTATCAGTAGATATCTCTTGATTTCTACAGTATACTTCGATATTCAGCCTTGTTTCTCCTGCTGCACCAGGAACTAATTTTGGGTATTCTACGGGGTTTTTGCAGTGGAATCATTATATTGATATTCGACTTGCTTTTCAATAGTTTCTTACTATTTTGCCCCTGGAAAGCCTTTGGAAAACAAAAAAAAGAAAGCCGCGCTGTGTGCGGCCCTACCCTTAAAAGAAATTGGCTCCCCGAGTAGGATTCGAACCTACAACCTACCGGTTAACAGCCGGTTGCTCTACCGTTGAGCTATCGAGGAACGGACAGTGTTTTTTACTTTAAATTGTAATTCCCACGCACCATAATATACTACTATCTTTTCCCCAAGTCAAGCACTTACACCCCGCAAATAAATCCCGCACAGGCTCTTTTTGCTTGAACCGCCGGGTAGTGCCGGTTATTGTATAAAAGTCGTCCATGTATTGAAACCGCACTCTTCGGCCATTTTGCCCGGTGATCCCAGCTTTTCCTATATAATAACATAATTTTGAAGTGTTTGTTTCAATCAATAAATGATCACAAATGATTTCACTGGGCAATTAAAGGAGGAAGCAGGAAGGGCACTATAGAAATAATTAGTACATACATCTTTCCCTTTTATTACTGCCAGGTGGTGAATTAATATGAATTCAGCCTTCTTGAGGCTAGCTGTTCTCGGCACTGCTTTAGTGTCAATGATATTTGGCATCTGGCGCGGCGAGGCTAAGGAGGTCCTGCTTAAAGCAATAAACCTTTGTCTGGAGTGTATAGGTATTGGCTGAACTGGTGCGCAAAGTCACTCAACAATGTTTGTCCAAATGATCGAGCCTTATCTGTAAATAATAAAATACTGATGAAACTGGCAGAATAGCTGTCAATTTGCATAATATATTAAGCTTAAAAAACACCTGCCGGCTCCTGAACAGCCGGTATAAAGGGGTGGCGTTTGGATATGAAGCGGGAGTATTTCAGTGAACTGCTTGAAAGCAGGCTGTTAATTTTAGACGGAGCTACCGGTACGGAGCTGCAGAAGGGAGGCATGCCCCAGGGCGTTTGTCCTGAACTGTGGGTGATGGAACACCCGGATGTCCTTACAGATATACAGCGTGAATATATAAAAGCGGGTTCCGACATTGTTTATACCTGCACTTTTGGCGGCAACAGGGTTAAGCTGGCAGAGTATGGACTGGGTGACAGGGTTGTTGAGATAAACAGAGAACTGGCTGGGATTTCCAGGCAGGCTGCCGCCGGTACAAACTGTTTTGTCGCGGGTGATCTTGCGCCGACGGGTAATTTTATAGAGCCTTTTGGCGCCATGCCTTTTGAAGAAGCTGTCGCTGTTTATAAAGAACAGTTGCAGGGACTGCTGGAAGGCGGCGTGGACTTATTTGTAATCGAGACCATGCTGGATATCCAGGAAACAAGAGCCGCGCTGCTGGCCGTCAAAGAGACTTCAGATCTCCCCGTAATGGTAAGCATGACCTTTGACAATGACGGAAGGACACTTACCAACAGCGACCCCGTTACAGTGCTGCTGATCCTCCAGAGCCTTGGGGCCGATGCTGTGGGTGTAAACTGTTCCACCGGCCCCAGGGATATGATCGAGGTTGTCTCTTTAATGAAACCTTACGCCAGGGTCCCGCTCCTGGCCAAACCTAATGCCGGCCTGCCGAGGCTGGTCGACGGCGTCACCAAATTCGATATGGAAGCAGAGGAATTTGGCTCTTATGCCAAAGATTTGGTCAGGGCGGGCGTTAACCTCCTGGGCGGCTGCTGCGGCACTTCACCTTTATATATTGCCAGCCTTAAAAGCAATATTGAGGGGTGCATACCCCTCAAGCCAGATGCAAAACCTTACAGCGCTGTAACCTCTTCCAGAAAAACCGTGTTTATAGGTCCTGATCGCCCGGTCGCACTGATCGGTGAGAGAATCAACCCTACCGGCAAAAAACTCCTGAGCGGGGAACTAAGGCAGGGCAAGTTTTCTGAAGTGCGGCGGCTGGCTCTGGAGCAGCTGGCAAACGGCGCGGAGCTGCTGGATGTCAATGTCGGCCTGCCCGGGATCGATGAAAGAGCAGCTATGGTGGAGGTCGTCAAGCTTTTAAGCAATATTGTTGATGTCCCTCTGTGCCTTGACTCATCATCACCTGAAGTTTTAGAAGCCGCGCTGCGGGTTTACCCCGGCAGGGCGCTGATTAATTCTATTTCCGCTGAAAAGATAAAACTGGAAAAACTCCTGCCGCTGGCGCAGAAATACGGCGCTATGTTTGTACTGCTGCCTCTAAGCGACGAGGGTGTCCCTGAAGAGGCTGAAAAACGGTGTGAGATTATCAGGCATATCCTGGACCGGGCGGCTGAATACGGTATCAAAAAACAGGATGCTGTGGTCGACGGGCTGGTCATGACTATATCCGCCAACCAGCTTGCCGCGTCAGCGGCCCTGCAGGTGATAGAATGGTGCGCTGAACTTGGGTGCGCCACGACTATAGGCCTGTCCAACGTCTCTTTCGGCTTGCCCCGGAGAGATTTTATCAATGCCGCTTTTCTGGCCATGGCTGTCAGCAAAGGGCTCTGCACTGTCATAGGCAACCCTTCAAGCGAAATGATCATGGGTATAAAAATGGCTTCCGAAGTTTTAACCGTGCGGGACAGAAACAGTTTAAGGTATATAAGCCGGTTTGCGGGCTACAATCCCGAGCAGGCAAAACAAGCAGGCGTCAGGAAACCCCTTAAGCCGGCCGAAAAAGTATATAACTCTGTGCTGCACGGGGAAATGGAAGAAATAGTACCGCTGCTCCAGGAAGCGATAAATGAAGGAATTGCCGCTAAAGAGCTGGTGGATGTTTACCTGATTCCCGCCATCACCAAGGTCGGTGAGCTGTATGATCAGAAAGAATATTTCCTGCCCCAGCTTATTCAAAGCGCCGAGACGATGAAGAACGCCTTTAACTTCCTGGAGCCTTACCTTGCCGGGAACAAGGAAGCCTCCGCCGAAACGGGTGTTTCCATAGTGCTCGCCACAGTAAAGGGAGATATCCACGATATAGGGAAAAACATTGTGGGCCTTATGCTCAGGAATTACGGGTTCAATGTGCTCGACCTGGGCAAAGACGTAAGGTCGGAAGACATAGTCGCAACGGCAAAAGAAACAGGTGCGGCAATTATAGGCTTATCCGCGCTGATGACCACCACCATGGTTGAGATGAAAAACGTCATAAAAATAGCCCGGGAGGAAGGTCTGAACTGCAGATTCATGGTCGGCGGAGCTGTTGTTAATGATAAATACGCTGCTGAAATCGGCGCCGACGGCTACGCCAGGGATGCCTACGAGGCGGTAAAATTAGCGAAAAAATTGGCCTTGCTGGAATAAGCGAACTAGGATTTTTTCGGGATTAAATACTCAAAGATACGTTTGTCAAACTCGTTTTTTAAATCCTTTTATTGCACTTAAATCTTTGCCGCATTTTGAGCAGCTGTCGGCATACCACGAAAAATCTGCCTGGCAGTTGGATCATTTCCACTGTTTTGCCTGCTGCTCATGCCAGCTGTCTACTCCACTGCTTATAATAGTCTTTTGCTTCCAAAACAAAAGCCTCACGGTTTTTATACCATGAGGCTTTAAAAATGCTCTGGCAGCGACCTGCTCTCCCAGGGACCAGCGTCCCAAGTACCATCGGCTCAGTGTGTCAGGGGCAGTGTGTCAGGGGAACGGGGTTGTTGACAACATTTAGGCTTTTAGGAAATCCCGCCGTGTTCGGGATGGGAACGGGTGTACCAATTCGGTCGTCAGACGTCGGTCGTCAGAAAAAATATAAAAACAAACCTCATGGTGTTTTCTCCATGAGGCTTAAAATTAATCTAGCGGCGTCCTACTCTCCCAGGGACCAGCGTCCCAAGTACCATCGGCGCTGAAGAGCTTAACTGCCGTGTTCGGGATGGGAACGGGTGTACCCTCTTCGCTATCACCACTAGAAAGTTATATTCCTTTAATATTCCTTCAAAACTGAACAGCATA
>NZ_QFFZ01000097.1 GCF_004369225.1 Pelotomaculum propionicicum | reverse complement strand
CAAGCCTCGGACATTTTAGCAATATCATTACAATCTGCTTAAAAAATCAATTTTTTAAACCAAGGGATAAGTATGTCCTTTTTTAGGCTTACTCCTTCAGTTGTGTAATTGAATTGTTTTCACGCTATCCACCTCCTTGTATGATATGACCAGTGGATTAATTTCCAGTTGGTCATATTTATTTTTCATAAAACAATTGACCTTTGGATTATCCCTTGGGACAATCACGGTAGAACCGATGGCGGGGCAGTTCAGAACCTCCTGCACTTTTAGTGCTTCTTAAGACTGCTCCCCGGGCCTGGTGGCAACCGCTTACGCGCGGGTTGCACGTCCAAAGAGGTCCTCCCTTCAGCAAGGAGCCTCGCACCAATCTCTTTGGGTGAGTGCTCATCGGAAAGGTTGCTGTTACACCAGGTTCCCAGGGATACCCCAAAGTTTTGGTTTCTTAAACCTTAATCGGAAGGAGGTGTTGATGACATGGGCCGTACTCTTTTCATCGGTATTGATATAGGAGCCGACTCCAATGTAGTTAGAATCCTTGATGACACCGGCGAAGATGTCTGTGGATTCACGGTCTCCAACGACCTTCCAGGGACAGAAAGACTTGTCGATAAAGTAGTTGATGTGGCTAATGCCTTACCCGCTGATAACGTTAAGATTGGCATGGAAGCCACCAACCTATACTGGTGGCATCTGTCCCAGGCTCTTCATGATGATCCTCAATTAACAGCCCTGGGGACAGAAATCGCAGTGATTAATCCCAAGATCATTGACGGGTTTAAGAGTATCTACACAGATATGGCCAAGACAGACGCCTTAGACGCCAGGGTTATTGCTGATTGCTTGCGGTTTGGACGAGTCCGTCCAACACCACCTCCTGACATGAGGTATGCACCTTTGCAACGGCTAACCCGGTTTCGCTATCACATGGTGGGTAACCTAACCAGGGAGAAGAACAGGGCCTCGAACCTGATTTTCCTTAAGTTCTCCTCGTACAATATGGACTGTCCATTCTCGAACCTATTTGGGCAGGCTTCTTCAGCGGTGGTAGAAAACTTAACACCTGACCAGATCGCTGCGATGCCTGTGGAAGAACTGGTAGATATGATGCTGCAACATGGAAACAAGCGGCTAAAGGATATTCCTGAAATGACTAAGACCATTAAAAGGGCCGCTCGCAACTCCTACCGCTTAAACCCGAAAATGCAAGAGTCTGTGGATATTACGCTGGCCATGTCTCTTGAAACCATCCGGTTCTTTGAGAGTCAGAAAAAGAAAATCGACCAGGCCATCGCCAAAGAGATAAAGGCTATTCCACACACGTTGGAAACCATTCCGGGCATCGGGCCGGTTTACTCAGCCGGCATAGTAGCCGAAATAGGTGACATATCAAGGTTTGACAATCACAACGCCCTTGCCAAATTCGCGGGCTTAACCTGGCGGCAGAACCAGTCAAGTAAGTTCAACGCTCAGGATATTCCCCTGACCAGATCCGGTAATTATTACTTGCGGTACTACCTTGTAGAAGCGGCCAACTCCGTCCGGGTGTGGGAACCGGAGTATGGTGAGTTCTACCGCAGGAAGTTTACCGAGGCCAGGCACCACAACCATAAACGTGCATTAGTCCTTACGGCCCGCAAACTCGTTCGCATGGTCTTTACGCTGCTGAGTCAAGGCCAAATCTACAAGCAAAGGAGGATGAATTAACCTTTACTTTACATTTCTCATTTCTTTACATAACTGGTGGTCTCTTGCGATTACTAGTAGGGTTACTTATTGCCTTTTTAAAATAACGTTCTAAATAATTTCCAATTTAATGGCTTGACATTTTACCGCGGGTCTTATATTGGGCTTAAACACTTATCATACATTAGGTTGACCTCTTTTGACATTGAAATTTCTTATACCCAATATATATTCAAAGCATTATGCAAGATGAAAAAAATTGATTATATTTATTGTGAAGAAAATCACAGTGGAATTTCGGCAAGCCTCGAATGACAAGTCATATATATTTGTTACTTTATATATTTGTTGATTTCGCGAAAATAATCCACAACTGGAGGGAGGCTAGAGCAGACTTTATGTTAGAGTCTGTATAACAATTTTTACCCGGGTGAAAAGTTTAGCAGATAATTATCATAAAGTATTTTAAACATCTCAATAATGAAAACTAAAAAAAATTTATATCTACACTATCTTAGTGCATTTGCAATCAAATGCTATTGTCTTGTCAACCGAGTATGAAATCAAAAGTGAGGAGAAATTCACTTTTGCAGTCGTCCAGTTTTAGACGTACAAAGTACGATCCTTTAGCCAAGCTGTTTGCACAAGCTAAAATTATGGTCTATGGAGTATATCAAACCATAGAAAACCACTGGTCATATGAGGTAATCAATTCAATAAGGGGTTGAGCTAATGACAGAGGAAATTTTTAAGTCAGAAGGCAAAATCAAGAATAATTATTTTGACGGTATGCATATCAGGGGCAGACACTTAGTTTTATATGCCATTATTGCCATGGTTTATTTCTTTGAACAACTTGACAACATGCTTTTAGGCTTTGTGGCGCCAGCGGTTATCAAAACATTCGGGATCACTGCTCAATTGTTTGCGCCGGCCCAGTCACTGTATTTCATTGGGATGATGCTGGGTGGTTTTTGTGGCGGCATGATATCTGACCGCATCGGCAGACGTAAGACAATCCTGTATGCTCTCATTCTTACTTCAGCCAGCTGTATCATTACAGGATTCACTGACAACATAACTACCTTCACAATTTTCCGGACATTGACTGGTTTCGGTGTTTTTTGTACCACAATTGTGGCTATTACCTATGTTGCCGAAATAACTCCGGCAAAACAGCGGGGCAAATGGGAAGGTATTTGTGCAACATTTGCTTTTATGGCCACGCCTGCTATCGGCGCTGTGGCGGCAAAGGTAGTGCCGCTGGGGCCGGAGGCCTGGCGCTATATTTTTGATGTTGGTATCCTTGGCTTTGTCGCAGCATTTTTTGTATACTTCCTTCTGGATGAAACACCGCGGTGGTTAGTGTCAAAAGGCCGGGTCGCCGAGGCGGAAGCTATGGTTGAAAAAATTTCTGGCATAGCGGTAGATTTAAGCGATCAGGCTAAATTTGAAGCTGAACGTGTAAAAATAAGTGTATGGCAAGGACTTGTTTCATTGGTTCAAGGTAAATACCTCGGGCGCACTGTGCTCTGTTTCCTTATTGGGTTTGCGCAGCAGGCCCCTTCATTTGCCTTATTAAACTGGAACAACACTTTGCTTCAGCTTAATGGTATTCCGGCGTATGAATCGATGATGATTTCAACACTCGGCACTATCGGCATGGTAGTAGGTACGTTTATTTCCGCCTGGGTCGGTCCGTTGGGCGGGCGTAAAATTCCGATTGGGGTATCTTTGCTGATTACTTCGATTATGATTATGATCTATATCAATGTAGGCAGTAATTTTGTATTGCTAGCAACGTTCTTGTTCTTGTTCCAGACAGCCAGTATGTGCGCGGCTTACTGTATCTATCCATACCAGGCTGAGTCCTTCCCAACCAGTGTGCGCAACAGTGCCACAGGTGTGATTAACGCTGGCGCCCGTTTGGGTACATCCGGCACCCTGCAAATCGTGCCGTTTTTATATGCCGCTGGCGGATTTGCCACTTTTGGCACGACAATAGCTATCATGAGTGCGGTGCCTGGCATCTTGGTACTTCTCTTTGGATGGAGAACCGGCATGGCGCCGTTAGAAGAAGTTAGTTAAATAAGCAAAAGTGACTATATTTAAATGTTTTATGCCAAGGTATATACTTTTACTGATAACACATATTGTTCAGAAATAGCCGGTATTAAATGTCCAAAAGTTGACGGAATAGATACCAAGAATCCACCTGAGGGATCATTGTGTTTGTCAATCAAAAAGTTTACCACTGTGATCACGTAAAAGTTTACCACCCATAAAAAGGGGATCAGCTCATTTGGAATGGTAATTATGGAATATTATTACTGGCGGTCTTTTAGCAATATTATTTTTGTCTCTACCGTCGCAGGGGTTGTGGGTATGTGAATAACGCAGAGCGTTATTCAAG
>NZ_QFFZ01000096.1 GCF_004369225.1 Pelotomaculum propionicicum | reverse complement strand
AGGGTGATTTCGGAGCTCAATGGCTGGCCTGCGTTTCCCCCTGTCAACGCTTCACGTGCGGCCTCACGACCACCCGCGCATGACTCGGGGCCGTGGTGGTGCAGCTTCACCTTCCACGTAGGGCTCTCTCATCCCCTACTCTATGCCGGTTTATCCCGGCGCTTTCGAACCGTCCCCGTTTGCTAGTTGTGTTTAGATTTTGCCTGTGGAGCCGAAGCCTCCCGCTCCCCTTTCGGTATCCTCAAGGCTGTCCGCTTCTTCCAGGGCGGCTTTGAAAACAGGTACAAACACTAGTTGAGCAATTCGTTCACCTGGTTTGATTACATATTCCTGATTGCTCTGGTTAAAAACCGCTACAAATATTTCCCCTTTATAGTCACTGTCAATCACGCCCACGGCGTTAGCCAGCGAAATCCCGTGTTTGGTGGCCAGCCCGCTTCTGGGAAAAACAAGGCCGGCAATATGTCTGTCAGGTATTTCTATGGCCAGGCCGGTAGGAACTTTTACCCTGGACTGCGGCGGCACCACCATAGGAGCCTCAAGACAAGCCGGCAGATCAAGCCCTGCGGAACCCTCTGTGGCATAACGAGGCATAGGAAATTGTGTGTCCAGTTTCTCTGTGACTCTTTTTACCTTGACTTTTATCATAAAATCCATAGCTTACTCCAAATACAAAATTCTTATCTGTTGCGCAAATCATCCAGCATACTTTCAAAACTGCCGCAATTCTCCCAGGGGCCAATAGTGGCCAGGGTGAAACTTTCCGGGCTCATCATATCTCTTGCCAATTCCTGGATCTGGGTAACTGTGACCCTGTTGACTTTTTGGACTATGTCTTCAGGCGACACAACTTTCCCCAGGTAGAGCTGTGACTTGCCTAGCCTGCTCATTCTTGTGTTCACATTCTCAAGGCTCAGCAGAAGTCCGCCCTTTAACTGTTCTTTGGCTCTTTGCAGTTCTTCATCTTTAACACCGCTTTGCCTGATATCCTTTACCTGTTTAAAGATCAGAGACAGCGCCTGGTCAACGTTTTGCTTGCTGAGACCGGCGTATATGCAAAAAAGCCCGGTGTCATGATATGAGCTGTGGTACGAATACACGGAATAAACCAGGCCCCTCTGCTCCCTTATCTCCTGGAACAGCCTGGAACTGAGCCCTCCGCCAAGGATTGTATTCAGCACCTGCATAACGTATATCTTTTCATGGTCCAGACATAAGCCAGGTGTCCCCACACAGAGGTGAACCTGTTCAGTTTCTTTGCTCCTACAAACCACATCCCGCTTCGGCTCAGGGACAGTCATAATCCTTGCCTGCCCGGCGCCTTCACTTTTTTCAAACACAGAGCGGATTTTATTTGTAACAATATCGTGGTCTATATTCCCGGCTGCGGCAATAATTAATTTGCCGGGGGTATAATGAGTATTGTAATAATCAATCAGCTTTTCCCTGGAAAGATTGGATATCACATCAGCCGTACCTATGATCGGCTGCCCAAGGGCGTGCCCGCTCCAGATCGAGCTGGCAAAAATATCATGTACAAGTTCATCCGGGGTGTCTTCATACATCTTTATTTCTTCAATAATAACATTTCTTTCCCTGTCTATATCCTGCGCTTCAAATTTGGAATTAAAAAACATATCACTCAGGAGGTCCAACGCTAAATCAAAATGTTCGTCCAGAACCCTGGCATAATAGCAGGTAAATTCCTTTGTGGTAAACGCGTTCAACTGTCCGCCCACAGCGTCCAATTCCTCGGCAATATCTTTAGCAGTACGCTGTTTGGTCCCTTTAAAAAGCATGTGTTCAATAAAATGTGAAACACCGTTTATTTCCGGCACTTCATAGCGGGAACCCGTATCTATGAAGAAACCTAACGAGACCGAGCGAACATGCGGCATCTTTTCAGTAAGAATCTGTACATTATTGTCAAGGGTAACCAGGTTAAACATTTTATAGGTAACCTCCTTAAAGTGCAATACTCCAAAATATTCGTGAAGTTTTAATTTTATCCTTTATACTTTAAGATTTCTCGGAAAAAAAGCTTATACGGCGGCTGTCTTTTATTATCCCCACCCGCTGCCAGTCTGACCATTCCGACTGACCTCCCGTTAAGCAGAATATTGACCTGCCCTACAAGCTGTGACTTACAAACAGGAGCAATAAGGCTTTTTTCCAGAATAATTTCCTTCTCCAACAATCCGGGACTCTCTCTCGGTACAGCTATCTCAAATGCTGACTGAGCAACAGCTTTTATATTTTGCTCCACACCATCATCCACATCAATAAACCCAAATTCCTCTCCCTCAGTGACAACTTCTTTTAGTTCAAAACAGTTAAATCCATACTCCAGCAGTTTGATAGAGTCCCTCCAGCGGTTATCACTGCGTAAAACAACACTGATCAACTGCCTGCCGTTCCTGGTGCCGGAAGATACAAGGCAGTTGCCGGCCTCCTGCGTCGTACCGGTTTTAATGCCGTCAGTCCAGTCATAGCTCCACAACAGGCGGTTTGTATTATTCAAGTACCTTATACTTTCATTACTTCCGATGATTTTACTCTTTGTACTCACAATTTTTTGAAAGACCGGATTTCTTAAGGCGTATTGTGCAATCAGCGCCAAGTCCCTGGCTGTGGTATAATGCCCGGTCGCCGGCAAACCGTTGGTGTTTTTGAAACTGGTATTTTCAGCTCCAATCATCCTGGCTTTTTGATTCATTAAAAGGATAAAATTTGACTCGGATCCAGCCAGGTGCTCAGCTATTGCCACGCAGGCGTCGTTGCCTGACTCGAGCATTGCGCCGTAAACCAGCTCTTCAAGCTTAAGCTTTTCCCCAGCCCTAAGATCAAGGCTGGCTTCTCCGACGGAAGCTGCCGCAGGGCTGACTGTAACTACCCGGTCCAAATCCCCGCACTCGATGGCTAAAAGAGCTGTCATAATCTTGGTTGTACTGGCCGGCGCCTTGACCTGCCCGGCATTCTTATCAAAAAGCACCTGGCCGGTGCGTGCCTCCAGCAATACCGCCGCTTCAGCGGTTACAGTTGGTGCGCTGGGGCAGCTTGTTTCTGACGCGCCTGCCACGGGCTTGTACAAAAAAATTATGTAAATAACAAGAAAAGACAGCAAACAATATCTATATCCGGAAACCCTGTTCATTGGTTTTATAACACTCCTTTTCCCAACTACAAGGTTTCCCATTTCTATCATTAAATATTTAAAAAGAATAGAATACAGAAGTCAGAATACTGTAGCCAAAATAAAACTGGTTTTTTAATATTTTTTTATTCTTTCTCCCGAATTCTGTATTCTGAATTCTGACTCCCTGTTTCACTGCCTCCTTCTTCTTTGAGCCCTTGCAGAAGTACTGATACCTTAACTAGATCATAACCCTGCCTTTTTAGTTCCTTAATAATCTGCGGCAGGGCCTGGACAGTGGGGGCGGTAGGATGCATTAGCACAATGGCCCCGTTTTGCGCCTTATCAAGCACTCTGCTTACAATCACAGAAGGGTCCGGCCGCTGCCAGTCAATAGTGTCAATACTCCAGAAGATGGTAGTATACCCCGCCTCCACAGCAGATTTTTTTATAATTTCCCCCTGTTCACCGTAAGGAGGCGCGAAAAGATTGGTCTTAATGCCCGTCGCCTTAAAGATAGAAGTTTCTGCTTTTTTAATCTCTGTAATATTGTCCTCCTTAGATAATCTCTCCTGGTGCAGGTGGGCATAGCCATGGTTGCCTACCTCGTTGCCCGCGGCAATTTGACCGGCCAATTGCGGAAAATCATCCGCCCACTGGCCGCCCAGAAAAAAGGTCGCTGTTACATTGTACTCTTTCAAACACTCAATGATGGGTGGGATAAATTCCTCTCCCCAGACCACATTGAAAGTGAGAGAAATCTTTTTTTCCTTGTCGCTCCCCTGGTAAACAGTCGCCAAAGCAACTTTTTCCTGCTTTCCCAAAGTTATAATAAGAATGCCGGATATGAGTAAAAGGGCGCTGAAAAGAAAAACTGCACAGTAAATTTTTCTCTTTGGCAAAAATATGGTAATCATTTTAAAACCCCTCGTATAATAGATTTAGGACCACCGAACAGCCATAATTCCAGTTAAGGAACTATATGGATGATGGATGGTAGTTTGGGAACCGGTTCCCTTAAATTACGGGTACCGAAGCCAATAAAATCAAGTA
>NZ_QFFZ01000095.1 GCF_004369225.1 Pelotomaculum propionicicum | reverse complement strand
GTGCAACACCAGGGTGATTGCCGCGGTGAGGGTTGTTTTGCCGTGGTCCACGTGACCAATGGTGCCAATGTTAACGTGTGGTTTGGTCCGCTCAAATCTTTGTTTTGCCATTTGGTTTTCCTCCTTAGATTCGAAGTTGATGAGATTACTTTTGACTTAAATAATTCTTTTTTAGATGTACCATATTTTACCCGTGTCTTCTGGCAATAATTCCTTCAGCGATATTATCGGGCGTCTGCGCATAATGGCTGAACTGCATGGTGTAAGTACCCCTTCCCTGCGTACGGGAGCGCAGCTCAGTGGCATAGCCGAACATTTCCGCCAGCGGCACATAAGCGTTAATCACCTGGCTGCCGCCGCGCGGTCCCATTTCTTCGATGCGCCCGCGCCTTGCATTAAGGTCGCCGATAACATCACCCATATATTCATCATTGACTACCACTTCCACTTTCATTACAGGTTCCAGAAGAACCGGGCTTGCTTTTAAGGCTGCGTTCTTAAATCCCATCGAGCCGGCAATTTTAAAAGCCATCTCCGATGAGTCCACCTCGTGATAGGACCCGTCAAGCAGGGTCACATTCACGTCGATAACCGGGAATCCGGCCAGGACCCCGTTTTCCATGGATTCCTTGACACCGGAGTCAACAGCCGGTATATACTCTCTGGGAACAATACCGCCAATAATCTTGTTGGTGAACTGGTAGCCGGCACCGGGCTCAGCCGGTTCTATTTCCAGCACCACATGGCCATATTGGCCGCGGCCGCCGCTCTGGCGGATAAACCTGCCCTCGGCTTTGGCTTTTTTACGCACAGTCTCTTTGTAAGCCACCTGAGGCCGGCCAACATTGGCTTCAACTTTGAACTCTCGCAGCATCCGGTCCACAATGATTTCCAGGTGCAGTTCACCCATCCCTGAGATAAGCGTCTGGCCCGTTTCGGGGTCAGTGTTAATGCGAAAAGTAGGATCTTCCTCCGCCAGCTTTTGCAGCGCGACCCCCATTTTTTCCTGGTCAACCTTTGTTTTAGGCTCGATGGCCACATGGATGACCGGCTCCGGAAACACCATGGACTCCAGCACGATCGGTGCTTTTTCATCGCACAGCGTATCACCGGTGGCGGTCATTTTCAAACCTACTGCGGCTACAATATCTCCCGTCGAGACTTCTTCAATATCTTCCCGGTGGTTGGCGTGCATGCGCAAAATCCGCCCTATTCTTTCCTTGCGGTTCTTAACCGGGTTGAAAACATAGGAACCGGATTTAAGCTTCCCCGAATAGACCCTGAAAAAAGTAAGTTTACCCACATAAGGATCAGCCATAATTTTAAAGGCCAGAGCTGAAAATGGCTCGCTGTCTTTGGCGAGTCGCATCTCCTCATGCCCATTTTCAGGATTCACTCCCTTGATGGCAGGCACCTCAGTGGGGGCGGGCAGATAATCAACTATCGCGTCCAGTAACGGCTGTACTCCTTTATTTCTAAAAGAAGATCCGCAAAGCACCGGTACTATATGAACTGCCAGGGTTGCCTTGCGCAGTCCTTCTTTAATATCCTCTTCAGAAAGCTCCACGTTTTCGAGGTACTTAAGCATAAGATCCTCGTTCGTTTCTGCTACCGCTTCAATCAAGCGGTCACGCATCAGTTTGGCCTCTTCCTTTATTTCAGGCGGTATATCAGTCTCTTCATAACTTTCACCCAGATCACCGCTATAAATAATTGCTTTATTGCGTACCAGATCGACTACACCGTAGAAGCTGTCTTCCATACCGAGAGGCATCTGAATGGCAACCGGGTTCGCGCCCAGGCGCTCTCTGATCATTTTCACGCCTTCATAAAAATCGGCGCCAACCCTGTCCATTTTGTTAATGTAGGCTATGCGCGGAACACCATATTTATCAGCCTGCCGCCATACTGTTTCAGACTGCGGCTCTACACCTCCAACTGAACAAAATACCGCAACCGCGCCGTCCAGCACGCGCAGGGAGCGCTCTACTTCGACTGTAAAGTCCACGTGTCCTGGTGTGTCTATGATATTAATCTGGCAATCTCGCCAGAGGCAGCTTGTAGCAGCGGAGGTAATGGTAATCCCCCGCTCCTGCTCTTGTGCCATCCAGTCCATGGTCGCCGTTCCATCGTGAACCTCCCCGATCTTATGAACCCTACCGGTGTAAAATAGAATTCTTTCGGTAGTAGTGGTCTTGCCGGCGTCAATGTGGGCCATTATTCCGATGTTTCGTGTCTTATCCAGCGAGATCTGACGCGTCATTCAAGATCACTCCTTTACCACCTGTAGTGCGCAAATGCTTTATTGGCCTCCGCCATTTTGTGAGTGTCTTCCCTTTTCTTTACGGAAGCACCTGTACCTGCAGCCGCGTCCAAAATTTCACTGGCCAGTTTTTCTTCCATGGTCCGGCCGGCGCGATCTCTGGAATATTTGGTAAGCCAGCGGATGGCCAGAGTTTGCCTGCGGTCGTGCCGCACCTCAACAGGGACCTGGTAGTTGGCTCCACCAACCCTGCGGGCTTTCACTTCCAGCACGGGCATAACATTTTTCATCGCTGTCTCGAATACTTCAAGCGGGTTTTTACCGGTTTTTTCTTTAATGATGTCCATAGCCCCGTAAATAATTCTTTCAGCGAGGCTCTTTTTACCCTTCAGCATCATCTGGTTGATCAATTTGGTCAAAGTCTTGCTCCGGTAAACAGGATCCGGCAGCACTTCACGTTTTGCGATTGCTCCTCTTCTCGGCATACATTTCCCCCCTTTGCTGCGAAAGTAGAGTCAAATTGTTAAGAATACAGGAGTCAGAATACAGAATAAAATCTTTTCTTCTGAATTCTGAATTCTGTCTTCTGAATTCTTAATTGATTATTTTTTCGCCCTTTTGGAGCCGTATTTGGAACGTCCCTGGTTTCTATTCTGCACACCCGCGGAATCCAGCGCACCCCGTACGATATGATACCTGACACCCGGCAGGTCTTTGACCCTGCCGCCGCGCACCAGGACCACCGAGTGCTCCTGCAGGTTATGCCCGATACCCGGAATATAGGAAGTCACCTCAACACCATGAGTGAGCCTTACCCGTGCCACTTTACGCAATGCGGAGTTAGGCTTTTTAGGTGTTGTGGTATACACTCTGGTACAAACACCGCGTTTTTGCGGGCATCCCATTAATGCCGGGGCAGTTGACTTTTTGGTTATTTCTTCCCTACCCTTGCGGATAAGCTGGCTGATCGTTGGCATATCTTTTAAAATACACCTCCTTCCGGTAAATAAAAATTATTTAAGAATCCAGAATTCAGAATTCAGGAGTCAGAAGAAAGATAAAGACCAAACCAATATGTTTTTTATTCTGTATTCTGACTCCTGACTACTGAATTCTACTAAGTTATTCCTCCGTAATCGCCGCTGCGGCGCAGCCCACGTCAATATGACAGGCCTTGCCGAGAGCGAGCATGGAATCAACTTGAATAACCGGGACCCCCTTGGCGGTACTTAGCCTGAGGATGGGTTCCGTAACAAACCGGTCGGCGTTTTGCGCCAAAAACACTGCTTTGGCCTGACCTCGTTCAATTGCTTTCAAGGTTTGCTTGGCGCCTACGGTTTTTTTACGTGCCGACAGCAGACGCTCATAAACCATAGCAGTATAAGCCTCCTGAAATCAGACACTTTAATATCGTATCATTACTAGAGAACATTGTCAATTACCTGGCTTGCCATTCAGAGCTGACGCATGAAAATGTTTTTTAAATCTTGCGGGGTCTGGAATTGACGTTTTCGCAACTATTGCCTATTCGGTTATTCCAAAAATCACCGGTTTATCCGTATCAACACATCCTTAACTAAACCGTTTCTGCTCGTTTTAGCATGCCGGACATCTTCAACGGAAAGACGAGTAGCGCCGCGCAACCGCTGCCTAAGCTGTCTGTATCAGTTCAATTCGCTATGCCGCCAAACGGCTTGTTTTCCAATTTTCTTCGCGCACTAGTCGCAATTGACCGGGAGATTCGGTCAGCCGGCGAAGCCGCCCTGTATCCAACTCACTATAGGTCATAGCTTCATAAAACTTCTTGATGAAAGACTGAACCCCGACTGTTTTGACATGTTCCGTCAGGTAAAGCGAATGAAGCGCCATTTCATTTAACATACGGGCGATATGCATGAGGTAATGATACCCCCGCATCGCATTCCAGTCATGTGAAAAAATGT
>NZ_QFFZ01000094.1 GCF_004369225.1 Pelotomaculum propionicicum | reverse complement strand
CGAACCCGCTGGTGCCCAGGACCACCAAAGGCCTGGAGCTGAGCAGGAAGGGCAACATCGTCGCCAGCCTGGAAACAGGCGCCACCTCCAAGCCCGGCGTGTACGCGGGAGGCGACGTGGTGACAGGCGCCGCCACGGTGATCCTGGCCATGGGCGCGGGAAGGACGGCCGCTAAATCTATTCATGGGTACCTCCTGGGAAAATAAAAGAGAAGTTTTATAAAAAATGTTTTTAAGGAGGATGAAGATGACTGATAGATTAAAAATAGTGGTAATCGGCGGAGTAGCCGCAGGGCCTAAGGCCGCCGCCAGGGCGCGCAGGCTGGAGCCGAATGCCGATATTACGATAATTGAAAAGGACAAGTATATATCATACGCAGGGTGTGGCATGCCATTCTACTTGTCGGGGCAAACCAGAGAGTTTGAAGAACTCTTTACCACTTCCTATGGTGTAGCCAGAAAAGAGGATTATTTCCTTAATGAAAAGGGAATTAAAGTGCTCACTGGGACTGAAGCTGTAGCGATTGATCGTGTCAATAAACGTGTAGAGATAGCCGATCTGAGCACAGACAATCGTTCCTTTATCGAATATGACAAACTGGTAATCGCCACCGGTTCCACCCCCACAATCCCACCCATTGAAGGATTGGATTTGGCTGGTGTTTACCGTCTGAATCATCCTGAAGATGTTTTATCAATTAAAGCAGCTTTGGCTGAGAATGTGGATGAAGTCGCCATCATCGGGGCGGGGCTGATTGGTATGGAAGCGGCGGACGCGTTAATGAAATTAAAGGTTTTTGCCAATATAATTGAGTTAAAGGACCAGGTCCTGCCCGGTATGCTTGATCCTGATCTGGCCGCTTTGCTGGCCATGCGGCTGGAGGACAACGGGCTGGAGCTAAGCCTTGGCAGAAAGGTCCTGGGGCTCACCGGGGAAAATGGCCGGGTTTCAGCAGTAGTAACCGACCAGGGTCCGATTGAAGCCGGGATGGTGATTGTAGCCATAGGGGTCAGGCCCAACGTCAAGCTGGCCGGGGAAGCCGGCCTGGAAATCGGTGCGACCGGCGCCATAGCGGTTAATGAATACCTGCAAACCAGCGACCCGGATATCTACGCTTTGGGGGACTGTGTGGAAAATACCCACCTGGTTTCCGGGCAAAAGGTTTATATTCCTCTGGCATCAACCGCAAACAGGCAGGGCCGGGTGGCGGGTGATAATATTACCGGCCTGAAAACCAAATTCAAAGGAATATTGGGCTCTTCAGTGCTTAAAGTTATGGGGTTAAACGTTGCTCGTACCGGTCTAGGTGAGGAACAGGCCAGAAATCTGGGTTATGATGTTATTACTTCAGTCAATCCAACTTTTGACGCTACCCATTACTATCCTCAGCACGGAAAGATTCTATTAAAAATAATTGCTGACGCAAAAACCAAGCGTGTACTTGGTGGGCAGGGCTTTGGACCTGGCGATGTGGCAAAGAGAATAGACGTGCTTGCCGCCGCCATCAATTTCGGCGCCACACTGGAAGACGTGGCCAATATTGATACAGCTTACGCGCCTCCGTTTAACACACCTATCGACCCGCTGCATCATTCAGTAAATATCATCAGGAATAAGCTGCAGGGATTAGCTGAAGGGATTTTACCGGCTGACGTCAAGAAAAAGTTCGACAGTGACGCTGACTTTGTATTTTTGGATGTTCGGACTGAGCAACAGTTCCGTCCCAAACATATCAGCGACGCGCGTGTTCTTTCAATACCCCTGGGGGAAATACGCAGGCGGCTTGACGAGATACCGCGGGAAAAAGAAATAATCACATCCTGTGTCCTGGGTCCGCGGGGTTACGAGGCGCTGCGGATTTTAAAAGGGGCCGGTTTTGATAACGTGAAATTCATGGAAGGCAGCCTTGAGGCCTGGCCATATGAAATAGAATAAGTGTTAAATCCCCTTATCCCCTCCTCTTTATCTTACATCGCCAGGCTTTGACTTATCGATCCCCTATGCCTGGCGATGATTATTTTAGATGGATACTTTTCTTTCTGTAAAGCAAATGTTATTATCAAGAGGACTGTTATGTTAAGCTTAAAATTTGAGGGAGGAATTCAAGTGGAAACCCGGAAAATACCGGAGGCGACCATTACAAGGTTATCTCAATATTCTAAGTACCTGGAACGATTGGATTATAATGGTATAGACATAGTGTCTTCCAGTGAACTGGCAGAAGGGGTAGGCGTAAATTCCGCTCAGGTCAGAAAGGATCTATCCTATTTCGGTGAGTTCGGGACCCGCGGCATAGGCTATAATGTAAAAGATTTGTTGAATTACACTTTAAAAATTCTCGGCTTGAACAGGAAATGGCCGCTGGTGTTGGTAGGAGCGGGAAATGTGGGCCAAGCCCTCTGTTCCTTTAAAGGTTTTAATGAACGAGGTTTTTCGATAGTTGGCGTTTTTGATAACGATCTAACCAAGATAGGCAAGAGAATTGGTAAACTAGAAGTCTTTCCGATGGAAAAGCTGCCTGAAGTTATCAAACTGCACGAGATTAAAATAGGGATTATCGCAGTGCCGGTGCGGGCGGCGCAGGAAGTCGCAGACCTGATGATTAAAAGCGGTTTACAGGCAATTCTAAACTTTGCCCGTGTGACACTTAATATTCCTGAAAATATTAAAGTGAAAAACGTAGATCTGTCTGTGAAGCTTGAAATTTTGACTTTTGATCTGGTTACGTAGAAATCCAAATGTGTAATAGACCAGATATAAAATAATATCATTTATTAAAGGTTAATCACTCTTAGGATGGCATAAACCTTTTTCAATAATAAAAAAACCGGATCTTAAAAAACCGGTTTTTTTATGTGCGACAGGCAGTCGCACCTGTCCCAATAATAATTTGGGACAAACTCATGTTATAGAGACAGCGGCGACGCTACAGAGGTAAAACGAGCCGGGAGCCTGGAAGCATGAGGATTCACGGAGGTGAAAGTCCTCCCCTGGGAGTGCTGGCGCGAACCAGGAAGCTTAGTCTAGGGCAGCACCGTGAGGCGCTGTCTGAAGGAGACGTGGAAGCCGAGAGGCCCACAAGCGGCTTGGCAGACCGAAATGCGAAAGCGTGAAACACGGCGGCTGGGCAAGTTGGCGACTGTGCGTAGATAACGGGAAGCCCACCGAAAATGGTGATATCTACTCAAATGAGCCAGCCGGGTAGAGGTAGCTTGTCAAGTGATGGTGTTTGGTATGTCAAGAAGGAAGGTGAGATGACCCTGTGAGATCTCCAGCCAAGCCTGCAAAGGGTGGCAGCATATAAGGCTAAGCCGAAGTTGCTGTCACGGCTGGAGAAGTCAGACGGCCTCATAGTACGGAAGTAAGTTGCAGACCAAACTGCAGCCGAACGGAAGGGGGCCGGCCTGTGTGGCTCCAACTGGACTCACGTGTAATGAGAACGGGCACGTTACCGCGGTAAAAACGAACCGGATGAACACGGGAAAGGTGAGGAATAAGACGTGAACAAGGAACTCAAGCTCAAGTGGCACAGCATCTACGGACAGATCCTATTCGACCGGAAGCTCATGGCGGCATGGCGGAAAGTTGAAGAGAACGGTGGCGCCGGAGGAATAGACGGAGAAACCATAGGGAGTTTCAAGAAACACGAGGAAGAGAAAATAGCGGACTTACTGCAAAGGCTCAGAGCCAAAACCTACAAACCAACAGCAGTGCGCCGTCAATACATACCCAAAAAGAACGGCAAGCTGCGCCCACTTGGCATACCCAACATAGAAGACAGAATCGTACAACAAGCCATTGCAAACGTACTCAGCCCCAAATGCGAAGAGCACATATTTCACAAATGGTCCTGCGGTTACCGGCCCAACCTCGGCATCAAACGAGTGATGCAGATAATCCTGTGGAACATTGAGACAGGGTACAATCACATCTATGACTGTGACATCAAAGGCTTCTTTGATAATATTCCGCACAAAAAGCTGATGAAAGTGCTCGCCAAATATATCGCGGACGGGACAGTGCTGGACATGATTTGGGCCTGGCTCAAAGCCGGGTACATGGAGGAAGGAAAATTCCAACCCACTGAATCCGGCACGCCTTAAGGCGGCGTAATATCTCCACTTTTGGCCAATCTTTATCTTAATGAACTGGACTGGGTGCTGGAAGAGCATGAGGTAAGGTTTGTCAGGTACGCAGATGACTGTGCGCCACGAAGGCGCAGGGCTGCATGAGAGCCCTAAAGCCATGCTTAATCGAAGATGAGGGAAGGCCCCTCGGAGCCGCCATGCAGGTGGAGGCTTCAAACCACCGTAAGCTGCTGTGGACAAAA
>NZ_QFFZ01000093.1 GCF_004369225.1 Pelotomaculum propionicicum | reverse complement strand
CCATCCGGGTCAAGACAGCAAGCAACTCCTCAATCGGCTCGTTTACTGCTTCTATCAATCCGTTCATGCCGCCGACCAGTCTGCCCCAGTCCCCGCTGAAGGCCGCCTCATTGCCGCGTGTCTCCAGCTTGCCTTCCTTGACCGCCGCGATCAGCGCTTCCGCTTGCTTAAGCAAACCGCCGATGGCGTCGATACAGCCGTTCAAGTTGTTTTTAATCTCATTAAAATCGCCGCTGTAGTTGTCGGTAATTTTCGGTGGAATATCGCCCTTGCTGATCCGGTCTATATATTCAGCCGCAACGTTTAACGGCCCAACGACAGCGTCAAGGGTGTTGTTGAATCCTTCAATGACGTTACGATATTCCCCATCATGTCTGGTTGCGTCGGCCCGGGTATCAAGCTTGCCTTCAACCGCGGCCCCAACCAGCATGTTGGCGTCGTCCAGCAGCTTCTGGATAGCTTCGTGCATCCTGATAAAACCCGGCACTAAATCGTCCTTATCGCTCCTGCGCCCGACCTTTTTGTAGAAGTCATAATCGCTTAGATCACCGCCGGCGACCTTGCCGATAGTCCTGTGAATGTTGGTCAACCTCGCGTGAACCCCGTTGATAGCCTGCTTCAGCTCATCCCAGCTGCCGGTATAATCCTTCTCCATTTTTATACTAAGGTCGTTCACCGACATCTTGCTGAGTACGGCAATCAGTTCTTCAACAGGTTCGGTCACGGCTTCCATTAAGCCGTTCATGCCGCAAACCAGCTCACTCCAGTCACCGGTGAAGGCCGCCGCGTCGCCGCGGGCATCAAGCCGGCCTTCCCTGACTGCGAGAATCAGGTTGTCGACCTCTTTGAGCAGGCCGTTGACGGCATCGATACAGCCGTTTACGTTATTCTTAATCTCGTTAAAGTCGCCTTTATATTCGTCGGTAATCTTCGGCGGGATGTCCCCCTTGGAGATACGGTCCACATATTCGGCAGCTACGTTGAGGGGGCCGATCACGGCGTCCAGAGTGCTGTTGACTCCTTCGACAACCTTGCGGAAGTCGCCGTCGTGCTTGCTTACATCCGCCCTGGCGTCCAGCTTTCCTTCCACCGCGGCTTTGGCCAGCATGTCCGCGTCAGCCACAAGGTTGCGGATAGCTTCCATCGCCCTGATAAATGACGGAATGAGCTCGTCTTTTTCACTTCTTCGCCCGATTTTCTTTAAGTCATCCAGGTCGACCAGGCTGCCCCGGCTGACATTATTCAAAATCTCCTGAATTCTGATCATTTGCGTATGCACCGCGTTGGTACTGTCTTTAAGGTCGTTCCAGGCGCCGGCATATTCTTTGTCCATATTTTGGCTGAAATCATTTGTAGCCATTTGGCCGAGAACTGTCATCATATCTTTAATGGGGCTGGCCACGGCTTCGATCAGGCCGTTTCTGGCGCCTCCCCGTTCACCCCAGTCGCCTTTAAGCAGGCCGTTAATGGCATCAACGCAGCCGTTAAGGTTATCCTTAATCTCGTTGAAATCCCCATGGTAAGTGTCGGTAATCCGGGGTGGTATGTCGCCTTTGCTGATGCGGTCAATGTATCGGGCTGTTAAGTTGATTGGCTCCACAAAGGCGTCGATCAGGTTGTTCGTCCCCGTCAGCATCTCGCCCCAACTGCCTGAGAAAGCAGCCGCATTGGCACGGGCGCCCAGCTTACCTTCCCGCACCGCCTTGGTAAGGCCGTTGGTCTCTTCCACCAGTGCATTAACCGTTTCCATCATTCTCTTAAATGACCGGGTCAACCGCCCAATTTCATCGTCTGTTTTCACTTCCACCGCTTCGGACAAATCCCCGCCGGCAACTTTATCGGATAATGTAACAAGGTAATCCAACGGGTTAGTCAACATCCTGGTTAAAACCAACCGGAAAACAATCATCACCAGCAGCAGTATAATAAGAGACACAACGATGATGGCGGTAAGGGTACCGGAGACAATGTTGTCGGCAAGCTTTTTAGGCGCCCCCACATACCAGATGCCGATAATTTCTCCGCTGGAGTTTTTTATGGGAGTATAAGCAGTTTGGTATTTATTGCCCACAACGTTGGCTTCACCGTAATAGTTCTGACCCTGCTTTAATACGACATTAGCCACGTTCTCCGCAACTGTCGTCCCGACCGCTCTTTTCCCTTCATTCATAACATTGGTACTGACACGCGTGTTGCCGCAAAAGATTGTAACTGTGTCACCGGTCAATTGACCTATCTTGTCGACAATTCCATAGTTTTCATTCATTAATGTATTGCCTTTATAGAGTTTTTCTCCTTCACGCCGCCATTCTCCCGGATATTCCTTGTCCAGTATTTCATATCCCGTGGTCAGGTCTGTCTTTGCCTTATCAACTGCCACGGCTTCAGCTTCCTTCTTTACCACATAATTAACGGAAAAAATTATAGCTCCAAGCATTACTACCAAAGTGACGGCAAATATTAAACCAAATTTAAGTTTCATAGACATGTTGCTAAAACGCACAATCCCACATCCTTTTTTCAGTTTTATGTAAGAATGACCGATATTGCAACAATCAAAAGATTCATTTATGCCAACACCTGTGATGTCGTTTTATTCATGCTTAATTTAACCTTTCAGTGTCATCACCCACCCCCTCTATATTCACTTTTAAAACCGCTTAAATTCTTATATAAAATTGAATATAGATTCAACGTAATAGGCTCTTTCATTGCCTCTATATATTAAATCGCCAGAAATTGCTTTTTCTAAAGAAGCTTTTTATTCCTTTTTTTAATTACTCATTGCGAAAACCAGATCATAATTACCAGTAAAAACACCGGGTTAACCAATCTACTGTGTTTATAAAGATGCCGCCGGGCAACGGTAGGGCGTCCGGCGGCTGTATTGTTTAGTATCCTCTAAAATTTACCGTAATCCATGTCATCCAGGGAGATGACGTCCTCGGGGTTCAGTCTGCCGCCCCCGCCGCCAGCCGCGGCTAGTTTTTGCGCTGCTCTTTGACCTTGCTTATGAGCCAGGTAAGACTTGCCCGCAGGTCCTGCCGTAAAGCCGGCGCCGAAAGAACCACCCCCCGCCTGCCTTTTCAGCTTGAACTTGCCCAGCATCTGCCTGACCATTTCAGCCTGGCTGGACATTTCTTCGCTGGCCGCGGCAAGCTCTTCCGAGCTGGCGGAGTTCTGCTGGGTGACCTGGTCCACCTGGCCCAGGCCTTCGTTGATCTGGCCTATGCCAAGCGCCTGCTCCTTGGAGGCGGACGCTATCTCGCTGATGAAGTCGGTGACCTTGCTGACGCCCAGGACTATTTCCTCCAGCGCCTTGGATGTTTCCTCGGCAATCCTGGTGCCGACCTCGGTTTTCTTAATGGAACCTTCGATCATCTCGGCGGTCTCTTTGGCGGCCTTGGCGCTGCGCTGGGCCAGGTTGCGCACTTCCTCGGCCACCACGGTGAACCCTTTGCCGTGCTTGCCGGCGCGGGCCGCCTCCACCGCTGCGTTTAGAGCCAGCAGGTTGGTCTGGAAGGCGATCTCGTCGATAGCCTTGATGATATTGGAGATGTTGGCCGCTGATTCATTAATTTCTCCCATGGCCTTGACCATCTGGCCCATCTGCTCGTTGCCGCGCTCGGCGTTGGCCCTGGCCTGGGTGGCCAGCTGGTTGGCCTGGGTGGCGTTTTCAGCGTTCTGCCTGGTCTGGTCGTTCATCTGCTGCATGGAAGAGGTGATTTGGGCCATGGTGCTGGCCGACTCGGCCGCGCCCTGCGACAGCGCCTGGCTGGAGTCCGACACCTGCTGCGCGCCTGTGTTGACCTGCTCGATGGCAATGGCAACCTGGCTCAAAGTCTCATTCAGGTCTTCGATGGTCTTGTTAAGAGCATCTTTGATAATACCGTAGTCTCCTTTGTAATTGCCGGTCACCGCCACGTTCAGGTTCCCCTGGGCTACTTCCTGCAGGCACCTGACCGCCTCTTTCTTGATGATATCGTTGAGTTCCTCCAGAGTGTTGTTGAGGGCGTCCTTGATAATGGCGTGGTCTCCCTGGTACTTGCCGGCCATTCTCACATCAAGATTGCCTTCGGCCATCCCCTTCAGGCACTCAGCCGCTTCGTTGATCGGATTGATTACCGCGTCCATCATATTGTTGACACCTTCGATAATCTTGCGGTATTCTCCCATGTGCTGGCCGGCGTCGGCCCGTGTGCCCAGCTTGCCTTCAACAGCGGACCCGGCAAGCATGTCGGCGTCGTCCAACAGCTTTTGAATGGCTTCGTGCATCCTGATAAAGCCCGGCACTAAATCGTCTTTCTCACTCCTGCGTCCGACCTTGCTATAAAATTCGTAATCGGTTAAATCGCCTTTGGCGACCTTATTTACAGTCCTGTGAATATTGGTCAGCCTTGCATGAACTCCGTTGATAGCCTGTTTTAGCTCATCCCAGTTGCCGGCGTAATTCTTCTCCATCTTCAAACTGAGGTCGTTTACTGACATTCTACCAAGAACGGCAATCAGTTCTTCAACCGGCTCGGCCACAGCTTCCATTAACCCGTTCATACCGCCTACCAGCTTGCCCCAGTCACCGGTAAAGGCAGTCTCGTTGCCACGGGTCTCCA
>NZ_QFFZ01000092.1 GCF_004369225.1 Pelotomaculum propionicicum | reverse complement strand
GTAATTGTTATTCCTTTGAAACCACCTTTGCGCATTAACGACCTTGCCATGTCAATATTTGTCATTCAATTGTAAGATGAATTTTTTAATTTCCCCATAGAAACTAGCCGTCAGCGGTTTAGTCCAATGAAATTATCCAAAGTCAGCTCACGTTTTCGTAGAGCTATTTTTTGTTTTATTGACTTTGGATAATTTACTATTCATTATCCAAAGGTACGGATAAAACCAATTTGAGAATTGACACTACATCTTCACGATCAATTAATCGGTGATGTTCATCACACATTAGCATCAGGTTTGAAATATCCGCTTTTAGCTTAAAAGATAACTCTGGATCGCCTCGGGGTCCATCAGGACTATCGGCTATTATGTGGGCAATGTATGCTACGTTAAATTCATACTTGGTTAGCGTATCCAACCAAAGAGGCTTGTTGCATCCTTCATACTGACACCGTCAGCAGCTGTGCCCCAAAGTCTGATTTTTATTTTTTCAGGGATATAAGATACTGACACTATAATGGTACCTCCCCAGTCAATTACCATAAGCCCGTTTCAGACCTACTTGAAACTGGTTTTCATATTTGTGGGTGATAATGAAATCATAACCATACATATGGTAACATTTTAGAACCAATATTGCAATATTAATTTTTTTATGGTAACATTATATTACATAAGGGGAAGGGAGTTTGGATATTATGGGAGCACCGACATTTGCCCAGATTGGTGCACGGATTAGAGAAATCAGGGAGAGTAGAAATATTACCCAAAAACAATTAGCAGACGCCCTTCAAGTTACCAGGCCGGTTATAACAAAAATAGAGTCCGGTAACAAGGCGGTCAACGCAGTAGAACTGAAAATTATTGCAGATGCATTGGGCACTTCAATAGATGTATTTATGTCAGTACCAACGGAAGAAAGCCTGGTAGCACGCTTCAGGGCGAAAGGTGACAATGATACGGAATTCTTAGAGGCTGTCAACTTGGTTGAAGGGCTATTCCGTGATATTTTGGGTCAACTAAGAATCAGGAGGTCCTAGTATGGCTGCAAAATTTTCATCAGTGGAAAAGGAAAAGATTCTCCAGGATGCAAAATTACACGCGCGCCAGTACAGACGTGAGTTGGGTTTAGGAGATGAACCCATAGCCGATATTTTTGATTTGATCGAGCGACAGGGCATCATTCTTGTCCGATACCCAAGCCCCAGCGACAAACTCTCCGCAATGATAGCCAGGGAAGCCAATGAATATTTAATATTTATCAATTCCAAGATGTCTTTGGGGCATCAAATTTTCTCCGCCGCCCATGAATTACACCACTATCGCTACGATAAAGATAACCTTCAGGTTATTGCCTGCAACCCACTGTCGGAATCAAGCGACCCGGCGGAACTGATGGCTGACTTTTTTGCCGGCGAGTTTTTA
Organism: Pelotomaculum propionicicum; assembly: GCF_004369225.1. Taxonomy (GTDB): domain Bacteria; phylum Bacillota; class Desulfotomaculia; order Desulfotomaculales; family Pelotomaculaceae; genus Pelotomaculum_B; species Pelotomaculum_B propionicicum. Next base: position 3,252 of record NZ_QFFZ01000092.1, on the reverse strand, counting down.
ATGCCGGAAGAAACAGTACGGGTCACCTGGAACCGATTCGGTAAAATTGTACGTATTTTGCCTATACACGTAATAACTATGGCGTGCACTTTTAGGGTAAGCTTTACTGCTATGCTCTACAGGTTACTAAAATTAAAACTTATAACCGGACCTGTTTTTGGCAAACTGAAGAAACTAAGCAAACCTGAAAATGAGGAATTATTAACAAAATATTTTAATTATATTTGCACTGCAGAATTAATAAAGCCAACCCAGAAAGAGTTACCCAAAGCTTTTATCGAGGCGGCAAACTACAACTATGCGAACGGTCTGGTTAGTTATAAAAAAATTGAGTCCTTATTAAATCCTTGGGATAAAACACCTGAGGATATAGGTATTGAGTATAATTACGGCATTGACTAAAATAACCGCCGCCATTAGTGATGCCGATGTTCTGATAAAGCTTTGCAAAGCCGGGTATCTCAATATATTGGGTGATGTGTTTGAGTATCTTTACGTACCTGCAGTGGTTCTCAGTGAAGTTGAAAGCAAAATAGAAGATGGAGAAAATAATTTCAGTCTTACTGCAGTCCGCCCACAGGGTTGGTTGGTAGTAATTGCGCAGGGGGACTTGAAACCAGGAACAAAAGCTAACTTATGCCTCATTTATAGCTTCCTATACGGATATTCTTAACCGAGGTGAGCTTCATGCTACCGCCTTGGCAAACGAGATGAATATTGATATTATTCTCAGCGACGATCATAGCGCTAAAAATATAATAGATCATCTTTTCCAAAAGAAAGGACTGGCGTACTGGGAAGTTCTGTACCTCTACGGCAAGATAAATACTATACCGCCCAGGCAATTAGAGACAATACACAATTCTGTCAACCAAGTAGTTGACCGACCTATTGGAGTTCCATTTAAAAGGTTAATGAAAAGGGCTGAACAAAGAATTTTAGAGATTTTTAGTTAAAAAGGATATCCTTTAAAATCTTCTGATGTAAACCTATTCATGTCAGCGACGGCTGGCGAAACCCCGCCTCGTTATAGCCCTGGGCAGATGCTAACAGTAAGCAGCTTTAACTGTTGGTTCCCTCTCCCTGGCCGGTGAGGCCTCTGCCAGGCTAAAAGTGATGTTATCACGTCGGCATTAGGTAGTTTGTCAGCACCGGCGTTGCCGCCACCTCAGCAAGGGGTCAGTGGTCGGAGGTAGCCACAAAGATAGGCCCGCTCCACCTGTCATTCGCGACTTGCAAATGCCAGGTGGAGCGGGCTTTGAAAATAACCTATGCTCCTGTGTGCGGATAAAGTAAAGTCAGCCCCCCGACACCATAAACCTTTGTTTCTCGAGGGCTGTGGGAATTTATTCCATGGCTTTTTGATTTTCAAGCTAGGTTCAATTCCTATTATCTTGAATTGTAAGAATAAAGAACCCACCAGGATGGCGGGTCAGCAATTATTTTTGAATCAAATATTTTTCGGTTATAGCTGGTTCTTTGTCGAGCAATTCAAGCATTCTCTGAGCAGGACCCTGCGGAATATTTTTCCCGGCCTCCCACGCCTCCACAGCCTTTTGGGAAACACCTATAATATTCGCAAAAGCTGATTGCGTCAAATCCAATTTCGTACGTATTTTTTTTATCTCCTTGGACTTGTAAACAGTTATTGGTTTAACCGCTACAACATGCCTTTTAACACCTTTTAAGCCGCCTTTTTCATGTTCTATGGCTTCCTTTAGGCCTTTAATGATTCTGGAATATGCATTCATTCGGATCACTTCCTTTTCAGTTCATTTCCCAAAGCTTTAATCAAAATCTTGATTTCCTTTTTCCCATTCTCACTTATATCAGTTTTTATATTATTGGGAATACATTAACACCAGCGCTTTTCGTACTCCGGCAAAATAATAAATTCCCTTTTCATCAGAACACCTTCTGTTATATTGTACACTATTGGATAGGGTATAATCAAAAATAATTTGTTTATTAGCCGACCAGAAATAAAGCAGGCGTGGCACTAACGCTGCACTAACAAGCCAACCTCCCTGTGGGCACAGGTATAAATTACTTCTGGCTACAATCACTCTAATATCTCCAAAATTTAACTCTTATGCAAAAATAGAACTTATAGAAGGATTTGTCGAAGGCAAAAAGAATAGTAAATTAGCTATAACGCTGTTTTTTATAGTAAGCCAGTTATTCCGGAAAACTTGTTTATTATTGATTATTTTGGTTATTACTGATACTTAAAGCATCTACGCTTTTTCCAAGCCTACGCTTGGAAAAAGGAGCCCCTAAAGGGGCAGTTGAAAACGGTTGGTTTACGTAGTATAACAATTCCCAAGATAATAAATCTTGGAGGAGCAATATGAAAGCCACAGACGAGTTTTCCGAATATTACAATGAACTTCTCGATGGTACATACGATTGTGTTGACAGGATCGTAATAAATGGTTATTATCCTATGTTGCATACCGGTGGCGGGTTTCGCTCATGGTGGCGATTGCTCACCGGTTCAGATGAACAACTGGACGATACACACCTTATGCGTATAGCAGGTCGCTTTAGTCGGCGCCTTCGTCATTGGGCCGAGCATAACTAATTAGTAACGGTAGTATTGACCTTAGAAAGAAGATTGCCTGTGTTAACCACTACTTTTTTCATATAATTGATCCTGATTGGGGACATCTTACCATCAAGATAAGTGGACATCCTCCCTTTGGAGCCATGATTATACTTAATGGACATGAGTGGGTTGATCGTCAAGCCAGAAAGCAAGGACTTGAAGTTAGTAAAGAAGGTAACTGCTTCACCAGGTTTTCCAACATCGCAGCTGTGAACAGAATCGCAGATACCTTGAATGCTTCGCATTCTATAGGGCGGCTGTCCACAGTATGCGATCGTTGGATTTACTCGACATGTCTTTGCTTTGCGCTGAAGCTTGACGACCAAAAGCGATCGGGATTTCATTACCAATATTCAATTTACCAAATTGAATACAGTCGCAATCTCCTCTTCCAGCGAGGTCGGGACTTGGAACAGGTTTATCAGCGAGTGATCGATTTGACCCGCGGTTCTTTGGACATCCGAACAATCAAAACTATCTTCGGATGGAAACACCGTCCTTGTCACCGCCAAAAACAAGGGCAAAGTCCGTCCCAACCCAAACTCACGGTCGAGAAACCTACGTATAATTTGACGGTGTTCAAAGTACACTTTGGCAAATTAACCTTAAAAATGTACGATAAAGGCGAGCGTGTTCTTCGGATT
>NZ_QFFZ01000091.1 GCF_004369225.1 Pelotomaculum propionicicum | reverse complement strand
GGACGAACCTGGATGGAACCCATACTTCATCGACAAGCTTAAAGCTGCCGGCCCACTCTTCGGGGAATTCCGGGAGTTCCCAGTGCCAGAAGCCAATGTTGCAGCGTCCGTCAAAAAAATCCCGGCCTAGGTGGTTAAAGACAATAGGCATCTGATCGGCGTTAATATGAAAGATATTGACCCCGTATTGGGCCTGGGAAACTTCTTTATGCCGCCACCTGCGGTCACGCATTCTCGCAGAGTTACCAATCTCAAAGTTAATGATTCCAAAAGGAATGCCGGCGGCATCCAGGGCATTTGCGGCCATCCGGCAGGACTCCCCGATGCCCATTTCAGCCCTGACATAGCCGGTCAGGTTGACCCCGGGCGGCTGATTTTCCTGCTTTCCTTCCCAACTGCGGACCGGATCTGTTCTGCTATCAACTGTTTCGAAAAAATCATTGTGCACAAAGGCTCGTCTGGCAATAAAACAATTAATGCTCTTTTTGAGCCGCAGGCTTACTTTGGCGCCGGCCCTGCGGTTTACCGCCAGCGCCAGGCAATAAATTTTCCAGAATAAAAAAGACTTGAGCCTGGAAAAACGGTGCAAACGGATATCTAAACCTCTGCCCTGCCGCTGCTCTCGGAGTTGCTCTTTTATAGGGGCCAACCAGTCTTCCGGTAATAAAAATTTTCGCGCGCCGTTGAGTACGAACCAGCGACAAAAATCCACACGGTTTTTCCCCAGGGGCTCTGGGAAAAGGGTTTTTAGGAGAGCGTCGTTTTTCCACGCCTGGTACATGGTATGGGTAACCAGAGGATGCCGGATTGCAGCAATGTCTTCCTCAACTGGCAGGGTTAAAAACAGGTTTTTTAACCGGAACGGATTGTCAAGGCACTTTTCCCGGAGGTGAAGAGTATCCCGGTAAGCCATACGGAACTGGTCGGGAATCAAAGCGCCATCTTCAAAGCGGCCATAAGCGTAGCCCCATTTACGGCACTCCCGGTACCCGTTTGCCAAAACCTGCTGAATATATTCCCTGGCCAGTTCCCGGACATGATTTAACTTTTGCAGTTGAAGACGGTTTTGGTGTTTAGAAAGGTTGGTGCCGTCCTCCGGATCAATCCCGCTAAAATGATAGAAAACCAGTTTCTGTCCATTGACTATATATTTATTGCCAGTCTTGGTTAAATGCCTGTGTTTTAGATTCCAGTAAGCTACGTTATAGCCGGGATGGCGCAGAATCTCAACATCCGGAAACATCCCCGGGGCCAGATCGAGCCATTTCTGATCGACAAATAGGCCGTTCGGGAAGTCAACCACACACATTCGCTCCAGTTTTTTCTGCCACCATTTTAAGAACCGCTCTGTCTCGGGGTGGTTGGAAAGTGCCAGAAAGCCGAGATTATATGTTCCCGCCCGAAGAATACTCAGTTCGTCCGGCTTTTTATCATCGTCCAGCGGCCCGGTTAGATGCGGCGTCAGAACCATGAGCTTGCCGGCATCCAAGTACTCTTCCACCTCCCGCAGGCGGTCATAGACAAAAACGTCCGGATCGAGGTAAATAACAGACTTATACCGTCCTTGCCGGAAGAGCCATTCAAACATCCAGGGTTTAGCTGCCGTATTGACTTCTAAAATGGTGTACTGAAAAAGAAATGGGTAGAGGTCGGGAATACCTATTTCAGCCACCGGGACCAGATGAAAAGGTTCTCTACGGGGATTAAATTTGCCTTCCACCTCATCGACCAGCAGGACATATCTTTCCCATTCCGGGTGATGATACTGCACTGAAGCCAACAGGGTCCTGGCAAATGCGAGGTAGTTCTTTGAAATAATGGTAAACAAGGCCGTATCTGGCATTTATGGTCCCCCTGATGAGATTGCTGTTTTGCCACATGGTCAATGGCATATACCCGCACTTTTATTACAAATACATTAGCTCTTCCTGAGAAATGGTTGAAAATAGGAAGACACTTTACGTGACTGGCGTATATGCGGCAGGGCGGGAAGCGTGAAATGCCTTTCCCTTTATCACTTTACTATTTCAAGTTCGAATATAATCACATTAGCAGGTAATATGAAAGCAAATTGCATCTCATAGATTGTGGGGTAACGATTAATTAACCGCCGCAAAATAAATTTAAAGGGGTATCGGGTAGGCAATACCAACTGCACCTGGAGTTTTTTAAATTGTACGGGCGAGTAATTAAATGTACGGAGATGTGTTCCTTCTACGAAATAGTCGAAAGAGCGCGAGGAAAAAGCATGTTTGTGGGTCGGATCAGTAAAGAAATCGCTGCAACTGAAATGCGGCACCAGCACTTGGGCAACCCCGCCTGGTCTGGTTATTCTATGTATCTCTTCAACGGCACGCACCACATCCTCAAGATGCTCCATGATGTGGCTGGCGCAAATCAGATCAAATTCATTATCCTTAAATGGCCAAGGGTAAATATCAAGATCGTGCACAACATCCACGTTTGGCCCAGGCCGCAGATCAACTCCTATTGCTCCTGGGATTTTATTAGGGCCACAGCCAAGGTCTAATATTTTTTTATTGCAAATCATACCTTCACCTAAATTACATTTATTAATTGGTTTATCTCAATTATCTATCTTTCTTACGCACTAACCTCAATTTATCCGCTATATTACATAACGATATAAGTAACCCTCTAAATCTCTAAAAATTCTCCATTTCTGTAAGGATGATTGCCATTAATTGCACCATATTTTGCATTATTATAAGCCGCCTCTGGAGGCAATTCTATAAAGTTGCTTTTTTCTAATTGATCATTTCTTATAAAAAAGGCGTTTACACCTTTTTTGTCAGTTCCTATTAATGAATACCCTAATTTCTTGCCCAATAATGAATAAGAAGTAAGGCTTGCTCCAAAGTGCGTTGTCCCATCCCATTTATGGTGTTCATTGTAAGCCATTACCCATTTTTTGGGGGGAACATGATAAGCATTATATTCGATAACTACAACTCTTGGTTTGTAATTGATTAATTCCCCCCAAATCCAATAATCGTTGCCATCAATATCAATGGATAGTAAATCTAATTCCTTTGGTACTTCACCTTTTGTAAATAGCTCATTAATGTTATCTTTAGTTATCCAACTATGAATTATTTTAATGGGATGCTTCTTATAGAACCTGCATGCTTTCCGGTAATAAAAGAAATTTCCCTCAATCATAAGTCCGGACCAGCCTTTATGTCTGGCCAAGTATCCTGTATTACATTCCCTGCCATCAGAAATACCAAATTCAACAAAATATTTATTAGTTGTTCCAATGCGGTTAAATATTTCTTCAATAATTCCATCTTCACCATTTTGAGACATTACATTAAACTCGTATATTTCAATATTATTTAACATCACTTATTCCCTTCTGCAACAAATCATTCAGATTCATTAATTCATCCAGAAAATAATGTTCTTCTGTTTTAAAAAGCAGCAGCTATTATGTTCGCCATCAGGAATTCCTCTCACACTCACATTCAAGTACCGGACAAACGGCCCCGGGTATGAGATACATCATTTTTTGTCGTCACAACCACCTCTTGCGTCAATCCAGGTTTTGAAATACAAGACCGGTAGAATAAATACATAATTTAATATATTGGCGTGAAAAAAGATTTGGCACTGAAAATAACCTGAAATTATATGGAAACAAAGGGTCAATAATACTGGCATGTAAGAAATCCGATCATTTATTGCTATATTGGTTTTCTCCAACAGCCACAATAAACATCCCAAATATATGGCTCACTTGTAGCTTTATTTATGGCACAAAAATCATTTATGTTATGAGAAAATGCTATTTCTTCAATCAATATTAAATTAGAGCAGAATTTTTTAATCATATCATGGCTATATATTCTATGAGCGTTAAACACGATGGATGGGGGTGCGTTCGTTATAGTAGTTGTAAAAATAAAATAACCGCCTGGTTTTATCACTCGTATCATTTCAGAAATAGCTTTTTTGTCGGCATTAACATCGAATTCATCTCCGTAGCGCCCTAATCCAAAATGCTCTATGGCACATAGTGAGGTGACAATATCAAAACTATTATCCGGAATTGCAAGTTTTTTTGCATCACACGTTACAACAGTTTCATTATCAGATAATGGCAACCTTTCTCTAACGTCAATGGATGTTACAGGATAATATGAAAGTAAGCCAATCAAAAAATGTCTATAAGAACCTATATCCAGGATATTATTTGGCTTGATTTTGTTTATGTGCTTTGAAGTGAAAATGCATTCATAATCAATGTAATTTTCAGGGTGGTCTCCCGCATCATAGTACATTTGTTCTAAAACATTAAATGCACCGGGCTCTTTTTTTAGCCTCTCCAGGTTTTTTTTGTAATTACTTAAAAACGCTCCAGGGACTTTGGATGGCGATGCTTTTATCAGCCGCAAACCTGCCATAGAAAGGATTCTATTTGCTGGATGCATTATCATAACAACTCCTTTACTCTTAATATATTTAATCATTTTTACCCCCCGGAATTGGTCGGATAGAAGATTTATGGGTTAAACTGGCTTCATTCAATTTTGCAGCCGCCAATCATTAGGGCTTATTTTTTTCTCGGCTCAACCTTTCCAGGCGTTCTTTAATCATGCGGCCCACTACTTTTGGAGAATATTCTGTATGGATGGTTTTCTGCCCGCTCAAACCGATTATTTGATAGAAATGACTGTCGGTGACAAGTTTTTTCATAAAATAAGAGGCATGTTCAACATCAGGCTCC
>NZ_QFFZ01000090.1 GCF_004369225.1 Pelotomaculum propionicicum | reverse complement strand
ATCATTTCCTTTCCTCCTGTACGCCTGTTAATTTCCAGTTACAGTGTACAGGATTGGTTTGATCGGGTGGTCAACTTTTTGGTGATCAATGGGTTAAAATTGGTACACTTTTAGTTTAGCAAATACACATAACAAAAACAGGCTTATTACAATCCCAATTATTGTTGATTTATTAAAGATTTTTGATGGTAATTTCATCTTTCCATATCCTCCTTGTTTTATTAATCCCTATTACATAAAGAGATAATGGATGTTAAAATAACATTAGTGGTTCTGTTAGGTTGATTATGGGAAATTAGCTTGTACGGCTGCCCCTAGCCACCTTGCGAACCACTTTTTATTTGACACAGCCCATTGGATTTACCCCCCTTCATTCAGTTTTTTAACGCAACAGAATTAAAAATAATCACATTGTCCCCCTGCATTTATTACTCCATCTGTTCGAAAAATGCGTTCACATTAAGACGAATGAAAACGGTTTTTGGTTCCCAAAATTATGAAAAAAATTAAAAAATTCTTCCGAGAAAATGGATCCAAATCTCATTCTCAATCGTCTTAATGTAGTACTTTATTTTTGGAAAGGGGAATGTGGTATGAAGGGGTATTGGAAAAGTGAAAGAAAGTGCCAGCGGTATTTATCATAATAATGATGATAGGTATAAATAGACAGATATTTGAAAGTTGACAAACCCACTGGAACAGATAATACGTCGGAGTTATGTTCACTGGCACAACTGGAAATACGAGAGGATAGGAAATTTGTTTCAGATAGATCGAAAGGCTTATTGGTATGAATAGAGGGCCTGAATAGTGTCAATAACCCCGTCCCCCTGGCACCCCCCTGGCACCATATCTCAATGTGACTTTCCATATGTTTTTAAAAAATTTACATTACACCATCCGTCTGAGAGGTTTTTTGCATCATATTAAGTAAGGGGGTGAAAGGTGGGTGGACAATAAAAGTGATCAATACATTACGCCTGAAATGGTCTCTCGTATTTGTTCAGGAGATATTATTGCTTATGAAGAATTTGTCCGGGATCAGTGGACCACTGCCGTGCGTACCTGCTGGCTGGTTTTACGCAACGTATACGACGCAGAAGAAGCTGCACAAAACGCTTTCGTCAATTTATATAAGTTTCGTGGTCAGCTAAAGGATCCCGATAAGTTTCGTATATGGTTTTATCAGATTCTATTGAACGCGGCCCGCCAGCAATGGCGCTGTCGGCCGAATACCTCATCCGTGCCTGCCATAGAGGTATTAGACCCTACAGATAAAATTGACCAAACAGAGACCAGGATTGCAGTACGAGAAGCCATGTGTAGTCTGGGTAAGCTGGAAAGGATTGCACTGGTTTTATGTTACTTCTGCGATTTAACTGACAGAGAAGCATCAATTGTGGCAGGTTGGTGTCTTGGCACATATAAGTGGCGACTCGCCAAGGCACGTCGCCAGATGGCCAAGCGGCTGCAAGATAGACAAGCGTTAAAAGACGAATGTTGTAAAGGAGCGAACGAATCATGGATGAAATGATCAGACAAGAAATACATAAAGAGGCCAACCGCTGCCCGGTTCAATCTATTCCCTGGGAAAATATTCGTGATCGAGCCCTTGACAACACGAGCTTTAATACATCTTTTCAGAGGAAGGCGATAATCCGCAAAATCGGTTACGGCTTTGCTGCCATGGTCGTAATCGGCGGGTGTCTGATCATGTCCGGTCTTATTTTCCCGGTCATAGCCGGGGCGCTGGAGCGAATTCCCGTCATCAATGTGGTGTTCAATTTTGTTGGAGACAGGGGAATTCAAAATGCAATTGATAAAGGGTTCAGTACAAAAGTGAACCGAACAGCCACAGATAAAGATATTTCCGTTACCATAACAGAAGTGTTGTATGACCAGGGGAGGATCGATATTGGCTATACAGTCACGACTTCCAGACCTGACCTGTATCTTAAAGATGTTTGGCCTTATTCTATTCCGTTACTTATTGCGGATATGCAATTATTTATTGACGGCAAAGCCATCCATGCTACGAGACAGGCAACAGCTGAAAGGATTGAAAACGGCAATGTTGGACTGGTGGAAATCTATCCCCGCGGGGATTTACCTGAGACATTCGACTTGCAGATAGTAATTCGCCAGATTGATAATCAACAAGGAGAATGGCTGCTTGGACCAATTCCTGTATCAAGAAAAGACACAGACGCAGCCACCAGAATATTTTCACCAATGAAAACAGAGGCAATCGGACAAACCATCATCACGGTAAAGAAAGTAAAAATTACTCCATTAAGCACTATAATCGATTATGAATTAGCTCAGCCGATTGCAGATGAATATAGTAATTTAGATTTTTATGCCACAGACGATAAAGAACATCTTCTCGGAACAAGCTGTGGATCTCTAGTGAACCGGCAGATTAGAGGAAATATGACAGTATCGAATTTTCAGTCGATATATGAATCACCTGAAAGTATACCAAAATATCTTGTTCTTATCCTTCCGAAAGTTGGGTATAACCATACCGATTCCCAACTACAAAGAATAAAAGTCCCACTAGAGTAATGAGAATCCTTTAAAATATTGTGCTAGTTCTATAGTTACTCCACCCTGTACAGGGTGGAGTAACTCGGTCCACTACCTGATTGTCGGCCTAGTGATAATATATATAGCCATTCCCGTATGCAAGACCAGCCCCTTTGTTGAATATTCTCAAAACATAGGTTCCTGGTGCTACATTGTAAAACGTAATTGTTGTACTTTTACTGGTAAACAGTCCATCAACTCGTATCTCTCCAGTGGTTTGACCACCGCTTTTTGCTATGAGTTGGTAAGTAAGCCAAGCTGGATTCTGATATCCACCAATATACGACCATTGTGTTAAAACGACATCAACATTTTCCGTTTCTGATACAGTAAATGTATTCTTTGTTTCAATATAATTTTCGGGGACCAAACCCTCAAACGCATATCCTAAAATAGGCATAAATCAAAACCTCCTTGATTTTGCTAATTTAATGAGCTAATTATAAGCTATACTCAATGGTAAACTCACTTATTGCATAACACTTTCCGCAACTTGTTCAATGCACGCTCTTTCGCGCGATGAACCACAGGCTGTGATATTCCCAGTTCCTTGGACGCTTCTAGCTCGGTAAATCCATCCAGAATCGTTGCCTTTACCACTCTTTGCTCTTGTGGCGTTAATAACAAGAGGGCTTCCCGGACAAATACCATACCCTCAGCTTCACCGGGAACATCCACAGCGGCAGGAATGACATCAATCATGGTCAACTTATCGCCATCAATGCTTTGAGTCACCGGACAATTCAGGATCAAAAGCTCGTGCTCATCCAGCTGCCGGTACTTTTTAGTTAGTCTGATCGCTTCACGGCGCAGACCGGTTAAAAACCAAGCAATCGCCCGGGCTTCCTCCGGATCAAAATCATGAGCGCCAGATCCTCCAGAAGAAACATCAAGTAAAGTGCATTATCTCACCTCCCATCATGAAAACCAACTTGCCCTCTTACCATATAAAGAGAAAAAAGGGAGGCTTTTTGATACCCCCCTGTCCTAAAAAAGTTTTCGATTTTATATCTTCAAGTTTTTAAGCCGGATACTGATGAATCGCGCTCATTAACCAAGTTATCAGATCCGAATAACATTCAACATAATGACCCGACCAGCGGCTATATTTTTTTACTGCCGGATTTAACCGATAAACCACTTGAATAAAAGCCTGCTCATCACCACATTTAGCCCGGACAACTAATTCATGAAAAGTCGGTTTGCCCTCCAAGGCACTCAACCTCCCTTTGCCTTTTCAGAACCACCAAACAGCCGATCATGAATCACCTGCCAGCTTCCCATGGCGGAAGCCGCCACCAGCAAACCATTAAGAACACAAAGTGGAACATTTTTTAGCGTAAAACTTCCTGCAGTAATATCGGACAGAAAAACAATTCCTTCAGCTACTACCACTACAAGACAACGAGTGGAAAAATGCTTCAAGAAACCAAGTTCCTTAATGGAATCAACCACCAGAACAGTCGCGGCCACAGCACCAGCTAGGGTACCAAGAGTAGCATAGGTAAACATCTATCACCACCTCCATAAGACAAAAAGAACCTACCATATGAAAACAGGCAGATCAAAAAACATTGGTGGGACCCAGCTGTTATAATATATTCCATACCCTAAGATCCAATGGTTTTAAACCTTATCTTTCGGTAGCCTGCCTTATTGTTCATATATTTGTATGGAATGTTAATATGCAGGCGATCTAAAAGAACTAAGTTCTATATATTTTCAGCCAGATTTAATCTAAACGCACTTCAACAATCTCCCTACATGTATAAAAGAGAAAAAAGGAGGCTTCTATGATACCCCTCTGTCCTAAAAAATTTTTCATTTTAACTTCAAGTCTTCAGCCTTTTCTGAAAATCAAGCTGTATAAGGCTGGCCATCTTTCAATGTAAGAAATTACAAATATATAGGCCCTCTTAATAACCCGTTAGGTGGCCATTGAGCCTTGTTTTTTTTGCCCGTACGATAGACACCTTGGATTCAGTACAAAATTACTTAACGACCACGGACAAAAATATTTCTATGTGTTATGTGACCAGAGGAGGCTCGATATTGGTATACCGTTACGACTTCTAGCCTGAAGTAAATCTTGAGGGTATTTACATCGGGCTTACCAGAAGGAACGCGATTTCGGTTCCAGTTGGTTAATAACGCAGCAGGATTAGAAATAATCACATTGCCCCTGTGATTTACTACTCCATCCGTTCGAAAAATGCATTCATATTAAGACGGATGAAAACTGTTTTTGGTTCCCAAAATTATGAAGATAAATAAAAAAATTCTTCCGAGAAAATGGATCCAAATCTCATTCTCAATCGTCTTAATGTAGTACTTTATTTTTGGAAAGCCCAGCGGTAAAATGTCAAGCACCATTTTCGAGAAAACTGGAAAATATTTTGTCCTGGGAAAGCAAAAAAGGCAATAAAAAACTGATCCCAGATACTCAACTGGTAATAACTGGGCAACCAAGAAGGCGGTCACTTATAGGAGGCGATCAACC
>NZ_QFFZ01000009.1 GCF_004369225.1 Pelotomaculum propionicicum | reverse complement strand
TGTACACGCTGAAGGAGGACGGTGAGCTGTCCTTTGACTACGCGGGCTGCCTGGAATGCGGCACCTGCAGGATTATTTGCCCGAAGGAGGGGGCGATCAGCTGGCAGTATCCCAGGGGCGGGTTTGGGGTTAGTTTCAGGTATGGTTAAACCATTGTAGGATGTTTGCTGTCCTTGCAGTTCTTTATCTTGTAATTACTGTATGTGGAGTAAATGCTCATTTCAGGAGCAGTTATTTAAAAAGTCGATTTTCAGGGAAGGAGGGTAGTTACAAAGTCGTTATTTTTATAAAAACTTAATAGTGAAGGTATGATATTAAAGAATACAAGGAGGATTGCTATGAATCAAGCGGCAGCCGAATTAGGCACAAAAGCGCAATTGTCCGACAAAGCAAGGAAAATGCTCAGTTATCGTTGGGTTTGTTATGGTATTTTATTGTTTACTTACGTTTTTGTATATTTCGACCGTGTTTGTCCCGCTGTTGTCGCGCCGGAGCTGATGAAGGAATTCGGCCTGACAGCAACAGCGCTGGGGGTTCTGTCGTCCATGTATTTTTATCCCTACGCGGCTATGCAGATACCGTCAGGTGTACTGTCAGACTACCTGGGGCCGAGATTTTCGGTGGGTACTTTCTTCCTTATCGCAGCTATCGGGACCATAATGTTTGGTCTTGCGAAAAGTTTCGGCATAATCATTTTTGGCCGCTTCCTGATGGGTGTCGGCGTGGCGGTCGTGTGGATACCTTGCATGAGGATCCTGGCCAACTGGTTCCGACCTAAAGAGTTTGCCACGCTGACGGGTACCATGCTCACTCTGGGTAACGTCGGCGCTATTATCGCTTCCGCCCCGCTGGCGTTAATAGTGGGCGCAATGGGTTGGAGAGCCGCGTTTTATTGGGTCGGCGCCGGCTTGGTAATAGTGGCCATACTGAACTTTATCCTGCTCAGGAACAAGCCGCAAGACATGGGACTGCCGACCGTTTCGGAAATTGATGGTGTGAATTACTACACATCGGCAGACGGCTCGCACAATGCGACCTTCCTGCAAAACTGCGGCAAACTGTTCAGAATGAAGAACTACTGGCTGATAGCTGTCTATGCGTTTATGATTTACGGTACGGTCATGGGATTCCAGGGACTCTGGTTTGTGCCCTACGCGCAGGATATCTACGGTCTCACTAAACAAGCGGCCGCCAACATGCTGATGATGTGGCCGATAGGTATGGCTATAGGCTGCTTCACCATAGGTTTGACTTCAGACCGGGTGCTGAAGTCGAGGCGGAAAGCGTCTCTCTATGGCATGATAATCTACATCATCGTCTGGCTGCCTGTGGTTTTAGCGACTGGTCATATTCCTGTAGGAGCTTTCTACCCCTTGCTGTTCATCATGGGCTTTTTCTGCGGCAGTTACGTGCCCAACTACGCTCATGTATCCGAGGGGCAGCCGCACAGCTTTATTGCAACAGCAAACGGTATGGTAAACATCTGGTATTTCGTTGGGGGAGCATTTTTCCAGACTATTATGGGCCGTGTACTTGACGCCTACGGCAAGGTCGGCGGCAAGTTTCCGGTTGAAGCTTACCAGAGAGCTTTTTGGATTTGTATAATCGCGCTTGTTATCGGAGCAATAGCCATGTACTTTACAGAAGACTCCAAAGAATTGCAGAAGACGAAGGCCTGATGTGAAGCTGTTTTTTTAAAATTAAATGTTATAGTGTGTATTTATGTAAAAAAGAGCAAGGTAGTCTAAAAGAAAAAAGATATAAAGAAACAGGGAGTATCTCAAAGAGATTTTACAGTTCGTTGTAAACGGACGCGTTAAAGTCGCAATCGGTTTTGGGGGAGGGGGCATGGATACCGGTTGAAAGCCGGCATTCCATGCCTTCCGGCTTTAGTGCCACATCTTTTATAAGTAAAGGTGATTTTTATGCGCTATGTCTTGTGTAAAAAAGGGAAAAGCGGAAAAACTTCAAGTGCAGGTTACGTGTATATTGAGGAACATGGTTGGATCAATATTGAACTATTCCTCGATAGAATTAGAAAATATGTAAAGAGATTTGAGCAAGAACTTGGCAGCACGCAAAAAAAAGCAAAGTTGAGTTTAAACCAGGAGGTGAGCTAGCATGCGTGCCATTTACCCCGGAAGCTTTGATCCAGTAACCTTTGGTCATTTAGATATTATTGAAAGGGCTTCTTTGCTCTTTGACAGTGTAATTGTGGCAGTTTCCCGCAATCCGTTGAAGAATCCACTCTTTTCAACAGAAGAGCGGGTTGAGATGCTCAGGGAAGTCCTTGCGCTATATCCCAATGTTGAGGTGGATTCATTTGAAGGTTTGACGGTGGATTATGCGCTGCAAAAGAAGGCCAAACATATCGTGCGGGGGCTGCGGGTGATCTCTGACTTTGAAAACGAGTTTCGCATGGCACTTACAAATAAAAAGCTGACAGGTGTTGTTGAAACGATATTTTTGATGACTAAAGCTGAATATTCCTGCATAAGCTCAAGCACGGTAAAAGAATTGGCATCTTTTGGCGGTTCACTGAGTTGCTTTGTACCACCTCTGGTAGAAGAGAGATTAATTGAAAAAAATAAAAACCGGTCATTTAAGCTGGAGAAAATTCAAGAAATGTGCGCAGTTTAATATGGTTGATTTTTATTATTAAATAGCTGAAAGAAGGCAGAAGTCATGAGTCTGGCTACAAAAGTTCTTGGAGAAACTACTTTAAAAATGGTAGTTAATTATGCAAACAAAAATCCTGAAAAAGGTATTCAATCTCTTTTAAACCTGGCTGCAAGGATCCCTTTCGACCCGGTATACCGGGAGATGGTTCGTGATGCCGAAAAGGCTTTCCAGAACAAGAACAACAACTGGTATCAATTGTTTATGAGGTTTTTTAGAGAAGCGCACCCCAGGGTCAGGGAACGCCTGTTTACAAACATGTTTTTAAATGCCTGGTTTTTGGGGGTTCCAAAACAACGGGAGATGAGCGAGAAACTAGGTGTCAACATACCGTTTGCACTGCTTGTTGACCAGACTTCCAGGTGCAACCTGCGCTGTACGGGTTGCTGGGCTGGCGATTACAGCAAGGAGCAGGAGTTGAATTACACAACTTTCGTAAGAATTTGTGGCGAAGCCAGGGAACTGGGCATCTATTTTATAGTGATTTCAGGCGGAGAGCCGCTTATGAATAAGGACGTCATACTTAGGCTGGCTGCCAGGTATCCGGATATGGTTTTTCATGTCTATACCAACGGCACCCTTATAGACGACCGTTTTGCCGAAGAGGTAGCCCGGCTTGGCAATATAGCTTTTGCCATCAGCCTGGAAGGGTTCCGGGAAAACACCGATAAAAGGCGGGGACAAGGTGTATTTGACCGTGTAATGAAGGCGATGGACACCCTCCATAAGGCCGGAGTGATATTTGGTTTTTCCGCCACTTACACCCGCTACAATACTGAAGAGGTCGGCAGTGAAGAATTTTGGGATCTGATGATCAAAATGGGATGCACATTCGGCTGGTATTTTACTTACATTCCCATCGGGAGGGATATAAACCTTGATATGATGGCCACTCCGGAGCAGCGCGCCTTTATGTACCGGCAGGTGCAACGTTTCAGAAAGACCAAGCCGATAGCTGTTATTGATTTCTGGAATGACGGAGAAGCTGTAAACGGGTGTATCGCCGGTGGCCGCCGCTACCTGCATATCAACGCCGCCGGGGAAGTGGAGCCCTGCGCGTTTGTTCACTACGCCACAGATAATATCAAAAATATATCCCTGCTTGAGGCGCTGAAATCGCCGCTTATGCAGGCCTATCAAAAAAGGCAGCCTTTTAACAGCAATATGCTTCGCCCCTGTCCCATTATTGACAATCCGGAGGCTCTGGCGGAGATTGTCGCCGAAACGGGAGCCCGCTCTACACAGATAAACTCCAATGGGGGAGCGTCGGAGCTTGCTAAGAAGCTGCGGGATTATTCTCGCGCCTGGGGACGTGAGGCTGACATGCTCATTGAAAGCAAGCAAAAGGCCAAGGCTTTACGTAAAGTAGTTGAATACGCAAACATTTTCTATTATCATAAATCCTCATGAATAATTTACCAACAATAGTTAAATAATTTAATTAGGGAGCGGCCGAACCTGCTAAAAAACAGCGGGATTAGTCTCGCGCCTGGGACAGGTGACCGTCCTGCTCTGTGAAAGCAAACAGCAGGCCGAAGTTGCCACGTCATGAAGGGAGATCCGTAAAGATGAAAGTGCCGCTGAGTCAGATCTTTAACCGCTTTGAAACGGAGATGGATGATTTGGAAAAGAAACTGCTGCAACAATTATTCAGTCACATAAATACAGGTGCTTTTGCGGTTGTTTTCTGGGATGGGTCCGAGGAACAGTATGGAGAAGGTCAGCCTTTCTTCAAGCTGATAATTCGGGATAAATCAATTGTCGGAAAGCTGGTAAAAAACCCGGCCCTGGTTTTCGGCGAAGCCTACGTTGACGGTCTAATAGAACTGGAAGGCGATATCGCCGAAGTGATCAGGCTAATACACTTGAATAAGGAGTTTATCGAGAAGTATACCGGCGGCAAGGCTGTTCAAAGGGTCGCTTCCCTGCTCCGCCACGTTTCAATCGAAAAACAAAAAAAAGATGTCCGGCACCACTACGATATCAGCAATGATTTTTTCGCCCTCTGGCTTGATCCCACTATGAGCTACTCTTGTGCTTATTTCAGATCCCCGTCAGATTCACTTGAAGAGGCCCAACTGCAAAAAATCGACCACAGCCTGAAAAAATTACACTTGAAAAAAGGAGAAACACTTCTTGATATAGGCAGCGGCTGGGGCTGGCTGATCATCAAAGCCGCTCAGCGGTACGGGGTAAAGGCTACCGGTATAACCGTAAGCAAAGAACAATACGAAAAGACAAAGCAGCGGATTACAGATCTGCAGTTGGATAATTTAGTAGAAGTATTGCTGATGGACTACCGGGAGTTACTAAAAACAGGACGTAAATTCTCCAAGATAATAAGCATTGGTATGTTCGAACACGTGGGCAGGGACAACATGCCGGTCTACATGAAAGCTGTGCGGGATCTGCTGGAACAGGGCGGCCTTTCATTACTACACACCATAACCCATCCTGTCGAAGGCCCGGTTAACCCCTGGATCGAAAAATACATATTCCCGGGCGGCTACATTCCCTCACTCCGGGAAGTTATCTGGCTCCTGCCTGACTATGATTTTCACCTTCTTGACATCGAGTGCTTACGTATGCATTATGCCATGACTTTAGACCGCTGGGCGGAAGGGTTTGAAAAAAACGTACATATAGTGCTTGAAAAATACGGTGAAAGTTTTGTCCGCATGTGGCGGATGTACCTGCGCTCATGCGCCGCGTCGTTCCGTTACAGCGGGCTCTCGGTGCACCAGATTCTCTTTTCCAAAGGTCTTGTCAACGATCTGCCGCTAACCCGTTAGCGCTAATTTTGAAAGAGGTTTCCCGGATTTTTACTGATGGCGTAATTTTTACCTATACGTCTAATTCTTATTGTCTTTTTTAATAAACTCTTTTACATATTGCTCACCTTCTTCGCTGAGCTTATAGTGATTCTGATCGTCTAAAACAATGTATCCTTCTTTTACCAGAGAAGATACTGCCGTCTTTGTTGCATCATGAGGCAATGGACGGTAAGACGGGCATCCTGCGCAATATCCGAGGCAGGATTCATGTATGCGTTCTTCAGTTAATTTATATAAATCGAGAAGCAGCAATTTTTTGTCCTCATCTAAGTCCTTTACTTTAAGCAACCAAATACACCCCCTTATAGAATTTCTATTTTTAGTTCCTATTCCCCTCCCCCAAAAATGCCGGTTTAACCGAGCCTTCTATTTTTTACTGATGCGATAATCCATCAGGTGATGTATATCTGCAAATATGAAAGTGATGTATTATTACATAAAAGAAGGCAAATTCCAATCAACTGATGCATATGTTCATCGCATGAAATTTTTCTCTGGATTGCATAATCATTAAAAAATCCACATTCCACGGGGTAATTTTTGTTTTCAATCACTTCTCCGGGAGTGCTGATATGCTGGCACGATAATTGCTTTAATATAATAACGTCGGATATTTGCGTTATAGGTGCGCACTGGTTATTGCCAGGCCTGGTTGCCGCATTTTAATATGACACGATTATTGACATATCGCAAATCGGGTCATATAATAGCTTTATAAGTTTATACGGGAAAATAAATATTAAACCTTCAGGGACGGGTGTAATTCCCTACCGGCGGTAAAGCCTTATAAGCTGAGCCCGCGAGCCCTAACGGGCAGATCCGGTTAAAGTCCGGGGCCGACAGTTAAAGTCTGGATGGGAGAAGGTGAGTGTTGGCCTTTTTAAAAGTTCGCTTTTCTTAAGGCTGGCTGTCTTTTTCTTGTTGCTTTCAAACCCTGAGGTCTAACGCCCCAGGGTTTTAATTTGTTTTTTAACCGGCTACCGACTACCAAAAAGGTAGGCTAAGAAATCTTTTTAAGTTTTTTGCCGACTACCGACTACCAAAATGAGGCTGATAAATGGACAGGATCTTCATGAAAACCGCTCTGGAACTGGCCGTCAGAGCCAGGGGACGGACCAGCCCCAACCCCATGGTCGGCGCCGTGGTGGTCAGGGAAGGGAAAATAATCGGACAGGGTTATCATCTGAAGGCCGGTACACCGCACGCTGAGATTCACGCGCTTAACGAGGCGGGGCAGGAAGCAAAAGGAGCGACACTATATGTGACTTTGGAACCGTGCTGCCACCACGGGCGCACCGGCCCGTGCACGGAGGCGGTAATCAACGCGGGTATTGCCAGGGTTGTCGCCGCAATGGCCGATCCTAACCCGCTGGTTGCCGGCAAGGGGCTGGCAAGGCTGCGAGAGGCCGGTATAGATGTGACGCTGGGTGTAATGGAGAAGGAAGCGCTCCGGCTGAACGAGGTGTTTATTAAGTACATCACAACCGGCAGCCCTTTTGTGGTAGCCAAGGCAGCCATGAGCCTGGACGGGAAAATTGCCACCCGTTCCGGCAAGTCAAAGTGGATCACAGGCCCGGCGGCGCGGGCTTTCGGGCACCGGCTCAGGGACTGGTATGACGCGATACTGGTGGGCATCGGGACGGTACTTGCCGACGACCCATCTCTCACAACCCGGCTGCCGGGCGGCGGGGGGCGTGATCCGGTCAGGGTGATCCTGGACAGCCGGGCGCGTATTCCGCCGCAAGCCAGGGTATTAACCCAGCAGTCCGAAGCTCCTACTATTATAGCTGTTACTTCCGCGGCGCCGCCGGAGAGACTCAAGACGCTGCGCGAGTCAGGCGCGGTGGTGCTGGTGGTCAATGAAGGGCCGCGGGTTGACCTGGCTGAGCTGTTGAGAATTCTGGGCTCAAGGGGGATTACCTCCGTTTTAATAGAAGGTGGGGCGGGTGTGCACGGCTCTGCGATCAGCGCCGGGCTTGTTGACAAAGTGGCCTGGTTTATCGCTCCTAAGATTATTGGCGGAGCCACGGCGCCCGGCCCGGTAGGGGGTACAGGCGCGGACGACCCCGCCGGGGCGTCGGCGCTGGAGAGGGTCCGGGTGAGACGCCTGGGGCCGGATATACTGCTGGAAGGATATTTTAAGCATTGAGGTGATAGATGGTTGTTTACAGGAATAGTAGAGGAACTGGGAATTATCTCCGCTGTCCGCCGCGGGGCGGATTCAGCCCAGCTTGTTATTGAAGCGTCAAAAGTGCTGGAAGGCAGCAGGGTGGGCGACAGCATTATGGTAAATGGTGTATGCCTCACCGCCGTTCATTTCGGCGCGACCGGCTTTACCGCCGACGTTATGGCCGAAACACTGGATAAATCCAACCTGGGCGGTTTGAGGACAGGTGACAGGGTGAACCTGGAAAGGGCGCTGCGCCTGAGCGACAGGCTGGGAGGACACCTGGTCAGCGGACATATCGACGCGGTGGGGAAAATAGCCGGGCGGCGGCAATATGACATAGCCATCTTAATTGAGATAAAGGCTCCCGCCGAGGTTTTGCGTTACATTATTAAGAAGGGCTCTGTGGCAATAGACGGGACCAGCCTTACTGTGGCGGATTTAGGGCCCGACAGCTTCCAGGTCTCGCTGATCCCGCACACAGCCCATATGACCACCCTGGGCTTCAAAAAACCGGGAGACACGGTAAACCTGGAAGGCGATCTGATTGGGAAGTACGTGGAGAGGTTGCTGAACCTGCAGGAAAACAGCACCGGCAAGTCAAAACTGAGCATGAGCTTTTTAGCCGAACACGGCTTTCTCTAATAAAAAGCCGGTACCCAAACATCATCAATGTCGAGGGATAAACAAGGGGGCAGTTAAATGAAATTCAACAAAATTGAAGAAGCTATTGAAGACATCAGACAGGGCAAGATCATTGTCGCGGTAGACGATGAAGACCGTGAAAACGAAGGCGACCTGATCATGGCCGCTGAAAAGGTAACCCCGGAAGCCATTAACTTCATGGCTGTCCACGGCAGGGGCCTCATTTGCCTGCCGATTACCGGGCAGCGGCTTGATGAACTGGAATTGCCGGCCATGGTAACCAACAATACCGACCCGCACGCTACCGCTTTTTCCGTTTCCATCGACGCCGCGTCATGCACGACCGGTATTTCCGCACACGAAAGGGCCATGACTGTCAAGGCCGTTCTCGATCCTGACACCAAGCCGGCGGACCTGCGCCGCCCCGGTCATATTTTCCCGCTGCGCGCCAAGGAAGGCGGTGTGCTGAGGCGGACGGGGCATACCGAGGCAACCGTTGACCTGGCCAGGCTGGCGGGACTGTACCCGGCCGGTATTTGCTGTGAAATCATGAAGGAAGACGGGACTATGGCCAGGGTGCCCGAACTGATGGAGTTTGTCAAAACTCATAATTTGAAAATCATCACCATAGCCGACCTGATCCAGTACAGGCGCCGTACTGAGCGCCTGGTGCGCAGGGTTGACGCGGCGAAACTGCCGACCACGTACGGCGAGTTTAACGCTGTTGCTTATGAGAGCGTCCTGGACGGCAAGGGGCATATCGCCCTGGTTATGGGTGACCTGGAAAAGGTGGAAGCCCCTCTGGTACGGGTGCACTCAGAGTGCCTGACGGGGGATGTCTTCGGCTCAATACGCTGCGACTGCGGCGACCAGTTGGCGCGGGCCATGGAAATGATTGCGGAGGAGGGCACGGGTGTACTCTTGTACATGCGCCAGGAAGGACGCGGCATCGGGCTGTTGAACAAAATACGGGCCTATAACCTGCAGGATCAGGGCAAGGATACAGTGGAAGCCAACCTGGCACTTGGTTTTCCGGCCGACCTCAGAGACTACGGTCTTGGGGCGCAGATCCTGTCCGACCTGGGGCTTAAAAAAATAAAGCTGATCACCAATAACCCGCGTAAAATCGCCGGCCTGGAAGGCCATGGCCTGGAGGTAGTACAGCGGGTGCCGATCGTAATCCGTCCCGGCAAGAACAACCGTTTTTACCTTGCCACCAAACAGAAAAAACTGGGCCACCTGCTCAACATCAGCGAACGCTAAGTAAACATGTCGTAAGCTATAGGACGTAAGGCGTAAGCATAAATGTCGTAGGCCGTAAGACGTATGGCGTAGGAATGCATGGGTGAGACAAGGGGACGGTTCGCTTGTCTCATCCCAGGAAGACTATAAGCAAGAAATAGTCGTAAGGCGTAGGGCGTAAGGCGTAGGTGTGCAAGAAAGCTTCATAAGCCAAAGACCCAAAAGGAATGCAGGATATACCTACGGCCTACGCCCTACAGCCTACAACAAAAACCCAAGAGGAATACAGAATATACCTATGGCCTACGACCTACGACAGACCAAGAAGGAATACAGAATAAGGAATGTGAAGGGAGATTAATGATGCCAAAACTTTATGAAGGACATTTACTGGGACAGGGACTTAAATTCGGGCTGGTAGCGGGACGTTTTAACGAGTTTATCACCAACAAGCTGATCAGCGGCGCTCTTGACGCCCTTAACCGGCACGGTGTGCAGGACCAGGATATCGAGGTGGCCTGGGTGCCGGGTGCGTTTGAAATACCTTTTGTCGCCCGTAAAATGGCTTCTATGAAGAAATATGACGCGGTTATCTGCCTGGGAGCGGTTATTCGCGGCGCGACCCCGCATTTTGACTATGTGGCCGGCGAGGTGGCCAAGGGTGTGGCCAAGGTCGGGCTGGAAAGCGGTGTGCCCGCCATATTCGGTGTTATTACCGCCGACACCATCGAGCAGGCTATCGAGAGGGCTGGCACCAAAGCCGGCAATAAAGGATGGGATGCGGCTGTAACCGCGATTGAAATGGCAAATTTGATGAAGAATATGAATGACCGGTAAAAAATAAAAAACGGCATGCGCCGCTTTTTAACAATCTGCTTATATGGCACGCTGGACCTTGCCGCTTCTCAGACAGCGGGTGCAAACCAGCACTCTTTTGGGGGTGCCGTCAACGATAGCTTTGACCCGCTGCAGGTTCGGGGACCAGGTCCTTTTAGTGCGGATATGTGAGTGACTGAGCTTAATACCGACGACGATGCCCTTGCCGCATACGCTGCAATTTCTGGCCATGAAAACACCTCCTTTGAAACCACTCCTTCATTCTACCAAAAAATTTTTTCGGCTGCAAGGGCGGATTCTATGTCGGGCTGTTTGAGAGGTTTTTTATGGCGGACAATTTTTTGCTGAGACCAGTGCAGGGCATTAAAATGGTGGGGCCGCGGCGGGCCGTGACCCTGCAGAAGCTGGGTATATTCACAATCAAAGACCTGTTGTATCATTTTCCCAGGCGTTATGAGGACCGGACCCGGCTGCGCCCGGCGGGCGCCTGCGCGCACGGGGAATCTGTCACCGTGCGCGGGACTGTCCTCACCGCCCAGGATTTAAAACCGAAACGCGGTTTGACTGTTACTAAACTGGCTGTGCATGACGGAGTCGGTATTTTTTATGCCGTCTGGTTTAACCAGCCTTTTATCAAGAAGAATCTCCCGCGGGGTACAAGTGTTTTTATAACCGGCAAGGTGGAAAAAGGTTTTGGCGCAACCCAGGTAATAGTGGAAGAATATGAGGTGGATGACGGTCAGGACAGCCTCAGTGCCGGGCGCCTGGTCCCGGTCTATCCTTTATCGGCCCAGTTAAACCAGCGCCTGCTCCGCTTAATGGTAAAAACGGCGCTGGACGGTATCGGCTCCTCCGGTGAATTTCTGCCTGGAGAAATTATCAGGAAATTTGCCCTGCCCGGTTTTGCGGAGGCTGTTTCAGACATTCATTTTCCTGTCGGGTTAAGCGGCGCTGAGTCTGCCAGGCGGCGTTTTGTTTTTGAGGAGCTGTTTCTTTTTCAACTGGCCTTGGCGGTGCGGCGCAGGCATATTGCCGGCAGGAGGAAAAGCCACCGCTACCTGCCTGAAGGCAAGCTGTTGAAACTATTTAAGAAAAACCTGCCCTACCAGCTAACCGCCGGTCAATTAAAAGTATGGGAGGAAATATCGGGTGACCTGGAGGCGCCGGCGCCAATGAACCGCCTGCTGCAGGGGGACGTGGGCGCCGGCAAAACGGTAATATCGGCCCTGGCGCTGCTCAGGGCTGTGGAAAGCGGGCTGCAGGGCGCCTTGATGGCCCCAACTGAAATACTGGCAGAGCAGCATTACCTGGGTATGAAAGACGCCCTGGAATCCATCGGAGTGCAAATTGGCCTGCTGACCGGGGGCACTAAAAAAAAGGACAGGGATGAGCTCCTGCGAAGAGTCCGGGAGGGTGAATTGCAGGTGTTGATCGGCACCCACGCCCTGATCCAGGAAGATGTTGATTTTCAAAAACTTGGCCTGGCGGTGGTTGACGAACAGCACCGGTTCGGTGTGCGTCAGAGGGCGACGCTTGAGCATAAAGGGCATTATCCTGACACCCTGGTGATGACCGCGACACCGATCCCCCGCACCCTGGCCCTGACCCTCTACGGGGACCTGGATATTTCAGTGATAGGCGAGCTGCCGCCCGGCAGGCGCCCGGTCAAAACATTCGCGGTTTTACCCAGTGCCCTGCCCAAAGCCTTCAACCTGATCAGGGAGCAGGCCGCCCTTGGCCGGCAGGCATATATAGTATGTCCCTTGGTGGAAGAGTCGGAAAAAATTGATTTGCAGGCAGCGGTAGACCTGGCTGAAAACCTCGCCAGGACCGAATTGAAAGAACTGCGGGTGGGGCTGCTGCACGGCCGCATGAAAGCGGAAGAAAAAGACGAGATAATGGCCTCTTTCCGGCGGGGGGAGATTAAGGTCCTGGTTTCAACCACGGTTATCGAGGTGGGAGTGGATGTTCCCAATGCTACAGTTATGCTGATCCTGGACGCCGACCGCTTCGGACTGGCCCAACTGCACCAGCTCAGAGGCCGGGTGGGACGCGGCAGCCACCAGTCATACTGCATTTTGCTCGCCAGCCCCAAAACCGAAGAAGGCCGCGCCAGGCTGAAGGCGATGACCACAACCACAGACGGCTTCGCCCTGGCCGAAGAAGACCTGCGCCTGCGCGGTCCGGGTGAATTCTGCGGCACGCGCCAGTCCGGCCTGCCTGAATTTAAAGCAGCCGACCTGCTGCGCGACTGGCGGGTCTTGGAGACCGCACGGGAGGAAGCCCTGAACTGGGTCAAACAAGACCCGCTTTTAAAGAAAGCCGAAAGCCAGGCGCTGCTCAGCGAGATGAAAGAAAGGTTCGGCGCCGCCGGGAATTTTATTGGAGTAGGCTAATAAATGTCGTAGGCCGTAAGCCGTATGTCGTAGGTATGCATGTAATTCTTATAAATATTTGGGTTTAACTTGTTAGTAATACAGGAAATATCTACGGCCTACGCCCCACGACAGAATCCAAAGAGGAATGCAGAATATTCCTACGGCCTACGACTTACACCCTACAGCGGGTTTCAACACTATCGACGGCTCTATCAACAAACTGCGCTGACTTGTCATTTCAAGTGCGCATTTTTTTGATTTATTATCAAGTTTTTCTTTTTTTATATGGATTTTAAAGAAACATTTTATCAGTATATATAGGTTATTTTGATTAATACTATATTAAAATAAACATGGAGGTGTTTTTATGGCTCATAGGAAAAGGACCAACGCGGGAAATTTCCAAATGAATAATAAGGTCCGTGATTTTGCAAATGAGGTTGGACGTGAAATAGCCGTTGATTTTAAGGACCCGGCTAACAGGCGGAAAAAGGGGTTTGCCAACCCAAACGCAAATCAAAACTGGTATCAAAAGTCATAAGTTAGTAAGGGAACAAGTTCCAGGCATAACGAAACAGGGTTGAGTTAATACTAGACTCAGAAAGAACCGGGTAGTAGAACTAAAACGAATCAAATCATCCCAAAATAAAAAACTTGTCAACCCACTCTCCACAAATCAGTAAGACAGGCAGCAAGCGAAAAAAAACATCCGCTTGCTGCTTTTTAATTCAAATACATACTGTATTGTTCAGCATTGATGGCAGGGTGCAGGGCCATGGAAACCCCGCCGGCAATAATTTTTGAGGTGCTTAGAATCAGATCGTCGATCTCTTTGGGGGTTACCATCAGGTTCCCGGCGAAAGGCGCCAGGACACTGTTAATCACATCCTGGGCGTAATCGGGGCTAAGATTATTGTATATCTGTGAAAACATCGGGTTTTGCTGGAGCTTCTCCAGAAAATGCTCTGAGGTTACCTGGGCTATTACCGCCGCGTGGACAACTGTGGGCACACCAATGGCGATAGTTTTCACACCCATCGTTTCTTTGTTGATGCCGGTGCGCTTGTTGCCTATACCCGAACCGGGGCTTACTCCCGTATCAGCAAGCTGAATGGTGCTGCCGATCCGTTCCACACTACCCGCTGCCAGGGCATCAATGGCGACAATCAGGTCCGGTTGAATTTTTTCCACCACGCCCTTGATTATTTCTGCCGTCTCTATGCCGGTAATGCCCAGGACGCCTGGCGCCAGGGCACTTACTGAACGCATGCCTCCCTGTAATTCCTCGGGCGCGTATTTATACAGGTGCCGTGTAACTATGGTCTGGTCTACCACCCTTGGTCCCAAAGAGTCGGGCGTGGCCTGCCAGTTGCCCAGGCCGACCAGCAGCACGTTGGCATTTTCCGGCAGGTTAAAGAGTGATGACAGCTGCGCGGCAAGAATCTCTGCCACTTCTTTCTGGGCCACACGGTTGTTGTCCCTGATTGCGGGGGCATCGATTGTTATATAGGTGCCTATCGGCTTGCCCATCATCTGCGCCGCCTGGGGTTCAACTATTTTGACTACGGTTACGGTGGCGTTTTCGTAATTATGCCGGTCAACCACCGCTCCCGGAATTTCCGTCTCCAGTTGGCCCCTGACAATGTCGTGCGCTTCGATTGCCAGGTCAACACTGATATTGTTATTCTTGAAAAAGTCGAGATTCAAAAAAACACCTCCAATTTATTTCAACCAGTAGTAGGGTATCCTATTAAAGTGGTGTTATGCAGTAAAAAAATCATGTAATTCGTAAAATTACGAAAAAAATCGATTTTATAAATTAAATATGCTATAATAACTGATTAAAGGAAGGGATTTTACATTTTACGTGTTATTTCCGGTTCTGCCAAGAAGCGCAGGCTGAAATCCCCCCGTGGGATGGCGGTAAGGCCCACATCTGACAGGGTAAAAGAAGCTCTTTTTAACATAACAGGAAGCCGTATCCCAGGCTGTTTTTTTCTTGATCTATTTGCGGGAACCGGCAGCATCGGCATAGAAGCGCTGAGCAGGGGCGCCTCCAGCGTGGTTTTTATAGAAAACAACAGCAGGAATATCCAGGTAATCAGGGAAAACTTAAAGAGCACCGGCTTCACGGAAAAAGCCCGGCTGATCTGCCAGGCCCTGCCGCCTGCCCTTAATGCTCTGGGCAGGGAAGGCCTGAAGTTTGATTTGATTTTTTTAGACCCGCCATATTTAAAGGATTTTGAGACAAGCACCCTGGCGGCTGTGGCCGCCAACTCCCTGCTCAAGACTGAAGGGAGAGTCATTGTTGAAAGCAGCAAAAAATGTGTCCTGCCCGGGCGGGTAGCGAATCTGGAAATGTCCCGGCAGGAAAAGTACGGAGATACATTGCTTTCTTTTTATCAAATTAACGGTAGCACGGGGGTGAAAAACTAATTTGCGAACTGCAATTTGTCCGGGAAGTTTTGATCCGGTTACACTGGGTCATTTAGACATCATCGGAAGGGCCTCTTTGCTTTTTAACAAGCTGATCGTGACAGTTTCCCGGAACCCGATTAAAAACCCTCTTTTTACAATAGAGGAACGCGTGGAAATGCTGAAAGAGGTACTTGAGCCCTATCACAATGTTGAAATAGATACCTTTGACGGCCTGACTGTCAATTATGCTATTAAAAACAAAGCTATTGCTGTTGTACGGGGGCTCAGGGTCATTTCAGATTTTGAGAATGAGTTTCGCATGGCTCTTACCAATAAAAAAATTGCCTGCCATATAGAAACCATTTTTTTGATGACCAAAGCAGAGTATTCGTTTATTAATTCCACTACGGTAAAAGAGGTAGCGGCCTTTGGTGGTTCGGTAAGGGGCCTGGTGCCGCACCAGGTTGAACAAAGGCTGAAAGATAAGTTTAAAACCAGTCTTAAAATTTGAGGGGGGAAAGATAACAAAGTGGATCTTTTAAGCGCTCTTAACGAATTGGAAGAATTAATTGAAACCAGCTCAAAAGTTCCTTTTACCAGGAAGGTGATGGTGGAAGAGGAGCGCCTGCTTGACCTTTTGGACCGCATCAGGACAACCATGCCGGAAGAAATTCGCCAGGCCAAGTGGATCATTCAGGAGCGGGAGAAAGTCCTGGGCGATTCACAAAAAGAGGCCATGCGCATTTTGGACGATGTCCAGAAGCAGGTTGAGAGAAAGGCTGACGATAGTGAAGTAGCTCGCCAGGCCAAAATCGTAGCAGAAGAAATAGTCGCCAAGGCTGAATCCGTAGCCAGAGAAATGCGTGAAGGCGCCAAGGGATATGCGGATGATATTTTAAGTAATCTCCAAGACAGCCTGGGCAAGATTATCAGCCAGATCGAGCAGGGGCGCTCTGAACTGAGGCTGATGAAATAAGCATGGAAAAACTACTGCAGGGCTTTTAAGATACCTCGCCAGTCAATATGTTTTTCCGTGTTTGCCAAAGCCATGTTTACCGCCTTTTCGTCATCAGCCCTGATCCTTCTTGTTACTTCAGACATTTTTTCAATAGTGGTATAAGTGTCGAGATGAACCAGAATAAGCGGCACACCCTTTTGCTCGGCACGCGCGACGACCTTAACATCGGGGTAAAGTCCTCCTGTCAGGATGAGCGCCGATGTATTTGTTTCCAGCGCCGCCAGAGCTACCGCGGAGCGATCTCCCCCGGTAATTACCGCTTTGTTGGCAGCCCGCCTCAGGTAGCCTAAAGCGCTTTCCGCAGTCATAGCGCCAATGACAATGTCTTCTACAATACGGTCCATTTTATCTCCGCCGGCCAGGACTTCTCCACCCAGAACATCGTAATATTCCTTTACCGACGGTGAGGTTATTTCCGGTTGGCTGGGCACCACACCCAGAGTGCGGTAGCCGAACTCCTCCAGCACCGGGCGGTAAATTCCCTGTGTCTTGGCCTGCAGGGGCCGCGGCACGTTGTGAAAGATATTCCCGTATACCGGCACCCCCTTGCACTGCATGTAGCTGTTGATGAAAATGGCGTGGTCGAGGCTGTAGTCGTTTTCTATCCTGATCACAAATACCGGAACGGCCGTAAGTTCCTGAGCCAGGCTCGCGGCGTCAAGACCCAGGCAGCCCATGATGTGCGGGAAACCGGCGCCCCCGATGATCACCATGTCGTTGCCGGAGACCACACTCTCGTAAGCCGCCCGGATGGTCTTCATTGATTCACAAGAGTTGTGGCGGCCTGACAGGTAGTTTGGACCGGCCATGTAGGGCACGATATTTTCCAGGGGCTGTTCCATGCGCAGCACCTGTTTCATCAGCACAGCGTCTTCGTCTTCACGGGATGCCGCGGCGGCAGGGCTGCCAACCGGCTTGAAGTAGGCTACCCGCAGGCCCTCCTGGCGGAACTTTAGAGCCAGGCCCAGTCCGGCACTGGTTTTGCCGCTGCCCGGTGTTCCCATCACATACAGGTTTTTCAACTTGAGCACCTCACGATATGGTTATTTTCACGTCCAGGGCGCTGATGCCCTGGCTGTAGGCGAAAGCGGGATTTATGTCCATCTCGGTAATCTCGGGAAAATCGGTAACCAGCTTGGCCACCCGCCCGATTGTATCGACAACGGCATTTATATCAGACGGTTTTTCTCCCCGGTAACCTCGGAGCAGGGTGTAAGCCCGGGTTTCTGAAATCATCTTTTCTATTTCTTTGGTGACGAGCCCGTTGGCCAGCCGGAAAGCCACGTCCTTCAGCAGGTTTACATAAATGCCGCCCAGGCCGAAGGCTATCAGCGGGCCGAACTGGACATCCCTGGTCACGCCGATGATCAGTTCCACGCCTTTCGGCATCATTTTTTGCACCTCGACCCCGTATAAAACAACGCGGGGCAGGTAACGGTGGACATTGTCCATAATCTCAATGAACCCCTTGCTTACTTCATCACGCGAACTCAGACCTATTTTCACACCGCCGACATCAGTCTTATGCATGATCTGGGGAGAGGCTATTTTCAGTACCACCGGGAAACCTGCCTGCTCCGCGAACTCTGCCGCTTCCTCCGGGCTGTTGGCCAAAAACGTCGGGACGGCGGGAATACCATAGGCGGATACTATCTCAGCAGCTTCACTGCCCAGCAGCACCAGCCTGTTGTCTCTTTTGATGTCGAACAGGGTGGCCTTAACCGTTTTCAGATCCAGATCAGGAAATGAGAGCTGTTCCTGCTCCTCCGGCATGTCCCTGATCCTGCCGTAGTTTGCCATGCCGCTGATGCTGGTTATGGCCGGCTCCGGGAATGTAAAACAAGGTATCTGCGCCTGGGCGAGAGTTTCAATCCCCTCAGCCAGTTTTTCACCGCCCATGAAGGCGGCAAAGACAGGCTTGTCCGGGTAGGTCCGGCGCATGTCAAGCATCGCCCGCGCGGTCTCCCGCGGTTCAGTAACCGCTGTGGGGCAGACCAGGACTACAGCGCTGTCTACACCAGGGTCGGCCAGCACTTTTTCCAGCGAAAACCGGAACCGGTCGGCTTTGGCATCCCCCAGCACATCTACAGGGTTGTAAATATTGGCTTCCGCGGGCAGGCGCTCCCGCAGGGCGTCTATGGTCTCCTTGGTAAAGCGGGCCATGGCAAGGTTTTTTTGCTCTATACTATCGGTGGCGATAATGCCCGGGCCGCCTGAATTGGTTACTACCGCCACCCTGTTACTCCTGGGCACCGGCTGTTTGGCAAAGGCCACAGCCAGGTCGAACAGCTCGGACATCTCCCTGGCCCGGATAATGCCGCACTGCCTGAACGCTGTTTCGTAAGCCAGGTCGCTCCCCGCCAGGGCGCCGGTGTGAGAGGAAGCCGCCTGGGCGCCGGCCTGGCTGATCCCCGATTTTAAGATGATGATGGGCTTCTTTTTCACTGCCCGCCTGGCCACCTCGAGGAAGTGAGAGCCGTCTTCCACATCCTCAATATAACAGAGGATCACTTTGGTGTTGGGGTCTTCAGCGGCGTCTTCAATGAAATGGGCCTCGGTCAGGTCGGCCTTATTGCCCAGGCTGACAAACTTGCTGAAACCCAGGCCTGCCCTAAAGCTCCAGTCCAGGATCGACAGGACCATGGCGCCGCTTTGTGAAATGAACGCGATTTCTCCTTCCAGCGGGTACCCGGCCGCGAATGAGGCGTTGATAGGTGTGTGGGTATCCATCAGGCCGACACAGTTGGGCCCGAGCAGCCTCATTTTGAAATTGCGGCAGGTATCCAGCAGCTTTCGCTCCAGTTCCAGCCCTTCTTTGCCGGTTTCCTTAAAGCCCGCGGTGATCGCCACCAGATGTTTGACGCCGCTTTTGCCGCACATCTCGGCGATTTCCAGCGACCTGGCCGCCGGCACCGCCAAAACCGCCATTTCAGCCGGTTCCGGTGTCTTATCCACAGAAGGGTAGCAGCTCAGCCCCTCTATTTCAGGCTCCTTTGGATTTATGGGGAAGACTTTACCTTTATAACCACAGCTAATCATGTTTTTCACAATCACGTTGCCGATCTTGCCGGGTGATTTTGAAGCGCCGACTATTGCCACCGACTTGGGGCTGAACAGGCTGGTCAGGTCGGTCAAGTTTTATTCACCTGCTTCTCTGCTGCGACTTTTCACTGGTGCCTGTTTTATCTTTTCCATAATGTAGAGGAAAATTCATAAAAATAATGTCGCAGGCTTCTGCATTCCTTTTAGGTTTTGTCGTAGGTCGTAAGTCGTAGGCCGTAGGCATATACTGCATTCCTTTTGGGTTTTGTCGTAGGCTGTAGGGCGTAGGGCGTAGGAATATACTGCATTCCTAACAAGTTAGATCTAAAGACCTATAAGAATTACATGCATACTTACGGCTTACGGCCTACGGCTTCAGTAGTTTCGTGTGCGACTAAAGTCGCACCTACAATTATAAGCACCAGAACATTATCTTTACAGCTTTATCCTTGTGATGTAAAGCCTCAGGCTGCGGGCGGTGTGCAGGAGCAGGGCTGTGGTAATTATTGTGGTTAGTAAGAGAATAAAGAGGAAAAAAACCTTCAGGTTAAAACCAACCACGCCGGCATCTCTTAACAGCCCGGCAGCGGCCATGACCGGGGCCGCTGTTTCTTCAAGAGAGCCGGCCCACCTGCAGGCCAGGTAGGTGTAAAAACCGGCCAGACAGGTATGGCAAATACGTGAAAATATAAACGGCCGCATCCTGATGTCAGTGTCCGCGATCATGCTCGCCGCCTGGGCATGGACTGAAAGCCCGCTCCAGGCCAGGATCATCCCTACCGCGACCACCTGTTGGAGCAGCGGGGCCGCAGCCTCGCTGGCCAGTTTAGAGCCTATGGTCATTTCAAAAAAACCGCTGCCCAGCGCCGGTAAGATTTCGCGTGCGAAACCCAGCGGCAAAAGAAATACGCCAAGAGCCCTGGCAATAATCTCAATAATTCCGGCGGCGCTCATCAGCCTGATGAGCACGGCGAACAGAATGATAAAACCGCCTATGTTAAGCAGGTTGGTAACCGATTTTTTCACGGCGTCTCCCATTATTTTGCCTGCAGGCCTTTTTTCCTGTCTTTGCGTCTGCAGCATCTTGCTGAAGGCCTGTCTCACCACGCCGCGCCCGCTGACAGGCGGTTCCGCCAGGCGCTCGGTGTCGCCGGCGGCGTAGAAGCGCAGGAGCAGGCCCAGGGTCAGGTTTGATAAATAATGGGCGGCGGCGATTAACATACCCAGGCCGGGGTTGTTGAACATCCCGACCGACACGGCGACCAGCATGAAGAGAGGGCTGGAGTTGTTGGTGAAGGACATCAGGCGCTCAGCCTCGACCCTGGTGCAGAGGCCGTCGGCGCGCAGTCTGGCTGTGAGCATGGCGCCAATAGGATAGCCGGAGGTAAAGCCTACCGCCACAACAAAAGCCCCCGCGCCGGGCACCTTGAAAAGGGGCCGCATGACAGGCTCCAGGAGCACTCCCATAAAATTAACCACGCCGAAACTCATCAGCAGCTCGGAAGCTATGAAAAAGGGCAGGAGTGAAGGAAAAACTATGTTCCACCAGGTTTTGAGACCTGTGACTGAACCTTCAAAAACGATGCGCGGGTTAAAAATCATGGCGGCCGTGAAAGCCAGCGCCAGCACCGTCCAGCCCAGCCTGGCAGCATCTTTGCGGCTGGTGTTTTTGACCTTTATGAACAATTTAAATTCGCTCCTTTTGGGACAGCCTAAGAAAGTATATTGTTGCAGGCCGGCTGTAATGAGTCAAAAAGGAAAATTCTTGACAAAACACTGCCTTCTTAATATAATTTGTGGTGTTGAATTCGGAGTGATATATTGTGCTGCAGCTTGATGTTGCCAGACTAAAAAGGTCTCCAGGGGATACGGCCAGTTTTGACCTGCTGGAGGATTTACCGCCGCTGGAGTTATCCGGGGAGGTTATCAGCTTTGCGGCGCCGGTTAACGCCCGCCTGTCCGCTTTAAATACCGGCAAAACTATTGCCGTTACAGGGGAAGTCGGCGGTAAACTGGAGCTAAAGTGCGGCCGTTGTCTGGGGACGTTTATTTACGATTTTGCAGTACCCTTCGAAGAAAATTATGCCATGGCGCAGGATACGGCAGCCGGGAACCTTCTTTCTTTCTCCGGGGATTATCTGGACGTGACGCCGGAAGTTGAAAAAAGTATCTATCTGGCCCTGCCGATGAAAGCTTTATGCAGCGAAGAATGCCGGGGGCTTTGCCCCGTGTGCGGCAAAAACCTTAACGAAGACGCCTGCGGTTGTGCCGCGGAAGAAATTGACCCGCGTCTGGGCATCTTAAAAGACCTTTTAAAGAAAGAGTAACGCCTATTCATAAGACCTGAAGTGCGGGTAATCCGTACTCTAAGGAGGTTGTAAGCAGCTACAAAATAGTTAAATAAAAGTATGTAAAGAATGATAATTCATTGACACGAACACCTGTTCTATTTTATAGTGGACACAGGAGGTGAGTGGCATATGAGAGTTAAGTAAAATTTAGAGAGGAAAAGGTTTCTAAGCAGTTACATCCGATGAGGCGTCGCAAAGACACGCGGTGAAAGTCGGGCGCGGAGGTTATATCAACCAGGCGGTGGGTAACACCCCCTTCCGGGCAGAACCCAGCACTCAACCTAGCGTTTGATAGGTAAGAGAATTAGAGAAGGTTTTATCTTTCCGCTAGGGATGTAATCTATCAAGCATTAGGTTGAGTGTTGGGGCGGCATTTCTGCCACCCGGAATATGGACGAGAGTCCATAGCTCAGCAGTTGAATCCTGTGAAACTGCCTCCCGTATAGTCGGACGGGAGAGAAATCTAAACAAATGATTTGTTTAGATTTCAGAAACCAGGTGTGTAAAAATGGGAGTACCGAAAAGGAAATCTTCCAAGCAGCGTGGCAGGCAACGGCGCGCCGCAAATATGAAGCTCGAAGTTCCCGCATTGGTCAATTGCCCGCAATGCCATGCCCTGGTCATGCCGCACCACCTGTGCCCCGAGTGCGGGTACTATAAGGACAGGGAAGTAGTTGCCACGAAGTAACCAAAATATAGACTACTGTCAATAAGCTCTTTTAAAGGAGCTTGTTTTTTTCCATTAACTTGCAAATAAACTTAATGTGCATTATACTATATTTAGTACCTGGTACTAAATTTTTTGTTGATATTTGACAGTGGTGAGATTATGGGCGGATTGAGCACAAATAAATCGGAAAGACAGCAGCGCCTGACCAGGTATCTGGAGAGCGACCCCTTCCTTACGGATGAGGACCTGGCACAGATCTTAAAGGTAAGCGTCCAGACGATCAGGTTGGACCGGTTTGAACTGAAAATACCCGAGCTGAAGGAAAGGCTGAAAAGCGTGGCCAAGGGTGTTGTTGCGCTGCCCAGAACACTGTCAGGCAGGGAGATGATGGGCGAGCTGGTTGATCTGGATGTCGGCAGCGCGGGGATGTCGATCCTGCCGGTCAGGCCTGACATGACTTTGAGCAAGACCCGTTTTTTAAGAGGCCATCACCTGTTTGCCCAGGCCAACTCACTGGCAGTGGCGATTATTGACGCGGAGGTTGCTTTAACCGGTATCGCCAGGGTCAGCTTTAAGCGCCCGGTTGTATGCGGTGAAAAAGTACTGGCGAGGGCGGTTATTAAAATAAAAAAAGGCAATAAGTACATGGTAAAGGTTACTTCCTACGTAAAAGATGAAGTTGTATTTCAGGGCAGGTTTCTGATTGTTGCGGAACCTGAGGAGGTCGTGCCCCAGTGAAAATAGCTGTGGATGCAATGGGTGGGGACCATGCTCCCCGTGAAATAATAATAGGCGCCCTCCAGGCCGCGGCTGAATACGGGCTGGAGATAATCCTGGTGGGAGATGAAGCGCGGATTAACGCCGAGCTGGCCGCTCATAACGCGGGCGGGGTAACTGTGGTTCACGCCACCGAGGTAATCAGCATGGGCGAACATCCTGCCATTGCGGTGCGCCGTAAAAAGAATTCTTCAATTGTCAGGGCCACCAGGCTGGTTAAGGAAGGGGAGGCCGACGCTGTGGTGTCCGCCGGCAGCACCGGCGCCGCTATGGCCTCGGCGCTGCTGAACCTGGGCAGGATCAAAGGGATAGACCGCCCTGCTATTGCCGGGGTGCTGCCCAACGAGAAGGGTTATACAGTGCTATTGGACGTCGGCGCCAATGTTGACTGCAAACCCCAGCACCTGCTTCAGTTTGGGATCATGGGCTACCAGTACTCCAGTAAAATTCTCGGCAATGCCGACCCGCGGGTTGGACTGCTCAGCAACGGTGAAGAAGATACCAAGGGGAATGAAACTACCCTGGCCGCTCTGCCGCTCCTTAGAGGCGCGGGCATTAATTTTATTGGCAATGTTGAGGGCAGGGATATCTTCGAAGGCACAGCCGATGTGGTGGTGTGCGACGGTTTCGCGGGGAATGTGGTGCTGAAAGCCGGTGAAGGAATGGCCAGAATGCTTTTAAAAATGATGAAAGAGGAGATTTCAAAAAGCCTGCTGGCCCAAATGGGTACGCTACTGGCCGGGCCGGCTTTAAAATGCCTGCAAAAGCGTTTGGATTATGCTGAATACGGCGGCGCTCCCCTGCTGGGTGTCAACGGAGTGTCGGTGATATGTCATGGAAGTTCCAAGGCCAAGGCGGTCAAAAACGCGATCAGGGTTGCCAGAGAGTCGGTGGATAACCGTCTGGTCAACGCTATCAGTTTGAATATAGAGAGTATAAAAACCAGGGGGGGCTGTGGAAATCTTGCCGAAGGAATTGATTAACGTGGGAATTGCCGGTGTGGGAGCGTATGTGCCCGACCGAGTTCTTACCAATGCTGATCTTGAAAAAATGGTGGATACAACCGACGAGTGGATTATTAACCGGTCAGGTATCAGAGAGAGGCGGATCGCTCCGCCTGAAATGGTGACGTCGGATTTTGCGGTTGCCGCCGGCCGGCAGGCAATCGCCGGCGCGGGAATTACAGCTGAAGATGTTGACCTGGTTATTGTGGCCACCAATACACCTGATATGCTTTTCCCTGCGACCGCCTGTCTGGTGCAGGACAGGATTGGAGCTAAAAAGGCGGGCGCCTTCGACCTGGCCGCGGGTTGTACGGGTTTTATGTACGCGCTGGTAGTGGGAAGCCAGTTTGTTGCCAGTGGTTCCTGCCGGAATGTGCTGGTGATCGGGGCGGAAAATTTATCTAAAATTATTAACTGGAAGGACCGCAGGACCTGTGTTCTCTTTGGTGACGGCGCCGGGGCGGTTGTTTTGAGGCAGGCCGCCCCGGGCAGCGGGATCCTTGCCCAAAAACTATGGGCCGACGGGTCCGGCGGGGAATTCCTGACGCTGCCCGCGGGGGGGGCCAGGAACCCGGCGACCCATGCAACCGTGGAAAATAATATGCATTTTGTTCATATGAGGGGCAAGGAAATCTTTAAATTCGCTGTCAGGGCAACAGGGAAAGCGGCTGAAGAGGTGCTTTCCTTAGCCGGGCTAAAAACGGCCGACATAGACTTTTTCATACCGCACCAGGCCAATGTCAGAATTATTGAGGCCGCCGCAAAAAGGCTCGGCCTGCCAAAGGAGAAGGTGCTGGTTAATGTGGACCGCTACGGCAACACTTCAACGGCTTCAATGCCGATTACCCTGTACGAGGCTGTGCGCTGCGGCAAAATTAAGAAAGGGAACCACATTTTGATGGTGGGCTTTGGCGCCGGTTTAACCTGGGCCGCGGCAGTTTTAAAATGGTAAAGCAAAATAAATTTCAACTGAAGATTATTCAATCTGTATTAAAGGGGGCTGAAGGCATTGATCCGGACCGTGTTATGTGAGTTGCTCAATATAGAATACCCCATTATACAAGGCGGCATGGCCTGGGTTTCCACCGCGGAACTGGCCGCGGCTGTTTCAGAAGCGGGCGGTCTGGGTGTGATAGGCTCCGGCACGGCCACACCGGAATGGCTGAGGGATCAGCTGCAAAAGGCCAGAGCGCTTACCAGCAAGCCGTTTGGCGTTAACGTCATGCTGCTCTCGCCATTTGTGGATGAACTCATGGCAATTTTAAAAGAAGAGCCTGTGGCTGTGGTGACTACCGGGGCCGGTAATCCCGGCAAATATGTGCCCTCGCTGCGGGAAGTCGGGACAAGGGTGATCCCTGTTGTTTCTTCTGTGGCCTTGGCTAAAAGGCTGGTCAGGGCGGGTGTGGACGCGCTGATCGCCGAAGGGATGGAATCAGGCGGCCATGTTGGGGAACTGACAACCATGGCCCTGGTGCCGCAGGTAGTGGACGCTGTTGATATTCCGGTGATCGCGGCCGGCGGGATTTTTGACGGCAGGGGGTTGGTGGCGGCCCTGGCCTTGGGAGCGGTAGGCGTACAGATGGGCACTCGTTTTATGTGTGCTCAGGAGTGTACCATTCATCCCCGGGTTAAGGAATTTGTGATTAAATCAAAGGACCGCGATACAGCGCTTACAGGTGTGACTACCGGGCACCCGGTACGCGCCCTGCGCAATAAGTTAACCAGGAAGTTCGAAGAAATGGAAAGCCGCAACGCCCCGCCGGAAGAGCTGGAAAAGCTCGGTACGGGAAGCCTCAGGCTGGCTATGGTCGAGGGTGACATCGAGTACGGCACGGTGATGGCCGGACAGGTTTCTGCCATGGTAAGCCGGGTACAGCCCGTACGTGAGATAATCATGGATGTGGTCGAAAGCGCCGGCTTGGTGTTAGATCGTTTAAATCAACAGGTGGTGAGGACATAATGAAAATAGCCTTTGTATTTCCGGGGCAGGCCTCCCAATATGTGGGTATGGGAAAAGAGCTCCGCCGGGACTATCCTGAGGCGGCGGAGATTTTTAAGCAGGCGGATGAAGCCCTGGGTTTCTCATTGTCAACCCTGTGCTTTGAAGGGCCCGAAGAAGAGCTGAATTTAACCGCGAATACCCAGCCGGCCGTGCTGACAACCAGTTTGGCCTGTCTGGAAGTGCTGAAGAGTGTGGGCGGCCCTGTGCCTTTCGCGCTGGCAGGCCACAGCCTGGGAGAATACTCCGCTCTGGTGGCTGCCGGCTCACTGGAATTTGCCGACGCTGTCCGCCTGGTCCGCAAGCGCGGGCAGTATATGCAGGAAGCTGTTCCTTTAGGTGAAGGAGGTATGGCCGCGGTCATGGGACTGGCCAGCGCGGCAGTGGTGGAAGTGTGCCAAAAGGCCTCGGAGCCGGGTGTTGTTATTGAGGCCGTTAACCTGAACTGCCCCGGGCAGGTGGTTGTGGCGGGGAATACCGCGGGGCTTGAAGCGGTTGAGCCGCTGCTTAAGGAAGCAGGCGCCAGGCGTGTGGTGCCGCTGCCGGTAAGCGCCCCCTTCCATTCCAGCCTGATGGTGCCCGCCGGGGAAAGGTTGGCCGTCGATTTGGAGCAAGTTGTGATCAAAGATCCTGAGATACCCGTGGTGGCAAATGTCAGCGCTGACCTGGTCCTGACGGGGGCAGAGGTAAAAGATTCACTGATCAGGCAGGTATACAGCCCCGTGCGCTGGGAGGAGACTATTTTAAAGCTGCTTGAGCTGGGCAGTGAAGCTTTTGTCGAGGTTGGCCCCGGCAAGGTATTGAGCGGTCTGGTTAAAAAAATAAGCCGTGAAGTATTAATAAGTAATGTTGAAGATAAGGCAACTTTGGAAAAAGTCCTTGCGTTAACCAGGGAGGTTAGCTAAAATGGTTCTGAACGGAAGAATTGCCATAGTCACGGGAGCTTCCCGCGGTATCGGACGGGCTATCGCCAAAACCCTGGCCCGACAAGGGGCGGCAGTGGTTTTGAATTTCGCCAGCAATGCCGGCGCCGCGGCCCAGACAGCTCAGGAAATCAGCAGCGCCGGCGGCAGAGTGCTGACCTTTCAGGCTGACGTGGCGGCGCCTGACGAGGCTGCCGCTCTGATGAAAGCAGCTAATGCCGAATTCGGCCGGGTTGATATTCTGGTTAATAACGCAGGTGTTACCAGAGACAGTCTAATTTTCCATATGAAAGACGAAGACTGGGATAAAGTACTGGGTGTAAGCCTTAAAGGAGCCTTTAACTGCACCAGGGCGGTCGCCCGGGGTATGCTGAAAAACCGTTACGGCAGAATTATTAACATCAGCTCGGTGGCAGGACTGATCGGCAACAGCGGGCAGGCCAACTACTGTGCGGCTAAAGCCGGTTTAATCGGTTTTACCAAAGCCATGGCCAAGGAACTTGGCTCGCGCAATATAACTGTGAACGCTGTGGCGCCCGGGTTTATTTCCACGGAGATGACCGCCGGGCTGCCGGAAAATGTTAAGGAAACGATGCTTTCCCAGATACCGCTGAAAAGGTTCGGCGGGCCGGACGAGGTGGCTGAACTTGTCGCCTTCCTGGCTTCTGACGCCGCCGGGTACATTACCGGACAGACTATTGCGGTGGATGGTGGGATGGCGGGTGTCTAAAGAGTTTGATGTTTAGCGCTGGAAGGGGGTGATTTTAATAATGGCAATTATTGATAAGGTTAAGTCAATTATTGTTGAGCAGCTGGGAGTTGAGGAAGAGGACATAAAAATGGAGTCATCCTTCGTCGATGACCTGGGGGCCGACTCTTTAGATATTGTGGAACTGGTAATGGCATTGGAAGAAGAGTTCGACCTGGAAATACCTGACGAAGACGCTGAGAAAATAAGGACTGTAGGCGAAGCTGTAAAATATATCCAGGAGCATCAGTAAATCTATCTAAGGTGCGAGTCCCGGGTGGAAACCACGGGACTTTTTTGAAGGGGAGGAATCATTCTTGCGAAAACGGGTTGTGATTACCGGCCTGGGAATAGTGTCTCCGGTGGGGACGGGCCTGGAAAAATTCTGGTCTTCTTTAACTGGCGGCGTCTCCGGGATCGGACCGGTAACCAGGTTCGATGCGGCCCAATTCGGCACTAAAATAGCGGGAGAAGTTACGGACTTCGAGCCAACCCGTTATATTGGTAAAAAAGAAGTACGGCGTATGGACCGTTTCACCCAATATGCAGTGGCAGCTACTGAAATGGCTTTGCAAGACGCCGCCCTTGATTTAGAGGTGGAAAACAGGGACAGGATCGGGGTTATTTTGGGCTCCGGTGTCGGTGGTATCGAGACCCTTGAAGATCAGGCCAGAGTCCTGGCTGAAAAAGGGCCCGGGCGGGTTAGTCCATTTTTCGTGCCCATGATGATTGCCAATATGGGAGCGGGGCAGATTGCCATCAGCCACTGCCTGAGAGGACCGAATATTACCAGTGTTTCGGCGTGCGCGTCCAGCAGCAATGCCATTGGGGACGCCTTTAAAATGCTGCAGTGCGGCCGGGTGGATGTGATGATCAGCGGGGGCAGCGAAGCGGCTATCACACCTCTGGCCATGGCAGGGTTTATTTCCATGAAAGCCATGTCCACCCGGAATGAGGAGCCGGAGAAGGCCAGCAGGCCTTTTGACGCGGGCAGGGATGGTTTTGTAATAGGAGAAGGGTCGGCCATACTTGTTATGGAAACCCTGGAACACGCCCTGAACAGAAACGCCAGGATTTACGCCGAGATAGTTGGTTACGGCAGCACTTGTGACGCTTATCACATGACGGCGCCGGAACCGGAAGGTTACGGCGCGGCCAATTCCATGAAGGAAGCTTTATGGGACGCCGGAATTGAACCAACTGCCGTGGATTATATTAATGCCCATGCTACCGCCACACCACCGGGCGATAAAGCCGAGACTCTGGCGATTAAGAAAATATTTGGACAGCACGCGTACAAACTGGCGGTAAGCTCAACTAAATCCATGACCGGTCACCTCCTGGGCGCTTCAGGCGGCCTGGAAGCGATGGTATGTATTCTGGCTATCGTCAACGGTGTTATTCCACCAACCATCAATTATGAGCAGCCTGATCCTGATTGTGACCTGGATATTGTCCCCAACACGGCCAGGCAGGCTGATGTTAATGTCGCTCTGTCAAATTCATTCGGCTTTGGCGGTCATAACGCCACTCTGGTTTTTAAAAAGTTCCGGCCCTAAGCGGAAGGAGGACACACCTCAATTGGGGGTTATCCTCTGGGGCTGAGGAATGTCCCCAAGCGGACAAATGAAGGTATGTCCCAAATAGTATGGAATTATTTTAATCGCCCTTTAAATAAACCTTATTGTGGTGATACAGGTGGTTAAAACTAAAGAATATTTAGAAAGTCTGAAAAAGAGGATTGGTTTGAGCTGGCATGATTTGGACCTGCTTGAGCAGGCCCTGACACACAGCTCATTCACCTATGAAAGCCGCCAGAACAGCTCTGAGAATAATCAGCGTCTCGAGTTTCTGGGTGACGCTGTACTGGGGCTGGCGGTGAGCGATTACCTTTATCGCAACCACCCCCACCGTGACGAAGGAGAACTGACCAAACTGCGCGCGGCGCTGGTATGCGAGCCCTCCCTGGCTAGAATGGCGAGAGAACTGGAGCTTGGCTATTGTTTAAACATGGGGAAAGGGGAGGAACGCTCCGGCGGCAGGGAACGTCCTTCAATTCTGGCTGACGCCTTCGAGGCCTTGTTGGGCGCCGTTTATTTAGACCAGGGACTTGACCAGGCCGCCAAGCTGGCCATAGAGTTTCTAAGGCCGGTAATTAATGATGTTTTGGAGGGGCGGCTGGACAGGGATTACAAGACGGAGTTGCAGGAGTACGTGCAGCAGCGCGGTAATGAACAGGTTCAATATGTGATCCTGAAAGAACAAGGTCCCGATCATCATAAGATTTTCACAGCAGGCGTCGTTTATAAAGGTGGTTTGGTTGGCAGCGGGGCCGGCCGCTCAAAAAAAGAAGCGGAACAACAAGCCGCCAAATCGGCGCTGCTTGAATTGAGACGTGAGAAGTGAGACGTGGGAATTGGGAAGTGAAAAGTGGGAAGTGGGAATATCCCGCATTCCTTTGTGGTCATAGAGTTCGAATAAATTCGAACCTACAAATTCGGTCGTTGTATGGGTTTTTGTAGGTCCGGATTTATCCGGACTTGTTGCGTAAAACAAATAATCATAGAATTGGACAAGAGACCTTGACGCGGGAGAAATAAGTATCCTTATTGCATTATGCGACAGAGGAATACCTGGATTCTCACGTCTCACTTCTCACGACCCAAGTCCAACATCTCACGTCTCACGTCCCAATTCCCACGACTCAATGGGAGGTTTTAGCGTCATGGGTTTGTTCAGCCGTTTAAAGGAAAGCATTAAAGGCGGCTCACAGCAGGCTGCCGCCGCCAGCGAAACAACACAAGAGCCGGAATTGGAAAAAACAGGGTTTTTCGGGCGCTTAAAAGAGAGTCTCACCAAAACCAGACAGAGTTTTGTAGAGAAAATTGACAACCTGGTCCACCGGCACAAAGCTATTGACGAAGACCTTTACGAAGAATTGGAAGAAATTCTGGTACAGGCTGATGTCGGAGTAAATACCGCTATGGAGCTGGTCGAGAAGACGCGCCGTTCCGTTAAAGAGAGGCGCGTGGATGATGCCGGTGAACTGAAAGCCATTTTAAAAGAACACATCAGAGAAATGCTCGGCACTGATACGGCGTCTTTAAATATAACAGATGAAACTCCCACAGTGATTATGGTGGTTGGTGTC
Source organism: Pelotomaculum propionicicum (assembly GCF_004369225.1). Classification (GTDB taxonomy): domain Bacteria; phylum Bacillota; class Desulfotomaculia; order Desulfotomaculales; family Pelotomaculaceae; genus Pelotomaculum_B; species Pelotomaculum_B propionicicum. The sequence continues at coordinate 57,106 of NZ_QFFZ01000009.1, read as the reverse complement.
AACGGCGTGGGGAAAACCACCACAATCGGCAAACTGGCCCACTATTACAAGTCCCGGGGGGCTAAAGTGCTGCTGGGTGCGGCTGACACCTTTCGCGCGGCGGCTATCGACCAGTTGGAAATATGGGCTGAACGGGTTGGGGTGGAAATTATCAAACACCGGGAGGGGGCCGACCCCGCGGCGGTTGCTTTTGATTCCCTGCAGGCGGCGAAAGCCCGCCGGGCTGACCTGCTGATCGTTGATACGGCAGGCAGGCTGCACACGAAAGCCAACCTTATGGAAGAATTGAAAAAAATCAGCAGGGTACTGGGCCGCGAAATGGCCGGCGCGCCGCACGAAGTGCTGCTAATTTTAGACGCCACCACCGGCCAGAATGCTGTCAACCAGGCCAGGTTATTTGGAGAGGCCGTCGGTATTACAGGTATAGCTTTGACCAAGCTGGACGGCAGTTCCAAGGGTGGAGTCATTATAGCGGTAAAACAAGCCCTGGATATACCTGTTAAGTTGATTGGTATTGGAGAAAGCCTGGAGGACCTTAGGCCATTTTCGCCCGGTGATTTTGCAGACGCTCTTTTTGACGAATAACCACAGCTTGCATGTAAAGACCCTTAAGCCAGCCAACAATTAACCGCCGGCAGCAAGAACATAATCATATAGTTACGATTAAGCAAAGCCCTGGAAATACCTCATCTTCCACGGGCTGTGTTTTTTTGCCCTTCTTATATTTTTCAGTGGTCCGGGAAACATTATTTTTAAATATAAGGGTGTTCTTCAATTGCAAAAGGTAATCAGTTATTTGAGCTGAAGAAAACTAGAAGGCAGGTTCATTAGTTGAATGTAAAATTACCTGTTAATTTTCATGAACACAGAGAGGTGGTACAAAGATGCCGGTATGTCCGGTATGCAACAGCCTGGCTGCGGCAAAAAAGGATTGTCCCCGCTGCGGTAAAATACTGCTTGACGCCGGTTTGCTTCAGGATTTTTATGACGATTACAGCGCATACCTTGATCAAGGCATTTATGAGGACGGATACAGACATTATAACGAGGTCTATTGTATTCACCTGTTTTACTGCCCACACTGTCATTTTGATGTTACCCTGGGATTTAAGAGGCTGGAAGAGGACAGGCTGATGGATTAAAACCCAGCCAATTTATTATGCAAAAGAGGAATAACCACAGCTAAGTAGAATAATAGCTTGATTTGGAAACAGTTTTCTACAGCCGTTGGAAAATAAGGAGGCCTGGAAGTTGAAAGTTAAAATAGCGGTGATAGGCGGCACCGGTGTATATGACCCGAGTATGCTGACTAATATGCGGAAAGAAAAAGTAGTGACGCCTTACGGGGATGTTGAACTTAAAATAGGCAGCTACGGGGGCAAACCGGTCGCGTTTATGAACCGCCACGGTGAGGGGCATGCCATACCGCCCCACCTGGTAAACTACCGGGCTAATATCGACGCGCTGAAAAGGATCGGCGTGAAGAATATACTGGCGACAGCAGCTGTGGGTTCACTCAATCCAGATATGCAGCCAGGGCACTTAATATTTGTCGACCAGTTCCTGGACTTCACCAAATCCAGGCAGTATACTTTCTATGACGGCGGCGCGGCGGGGGTGGTGCATACCGACATGACCAACCCTTATTGCTCCAAGCTAAGAGAGTTGCTGTCACGCGCCGCTCAGGGCTTTGGGTATGTCTCACACCCGGCTGGTGTTTATGTTTGTTGTGAAGGGCCAAGGTTTGAAACCGCCGCTGAAATCAGGATGTACCGCCTGCTGGGAGGCGACCTGGTCGGTATGACTGGTGTGCCGGAGGCCCAGTTGGCCAGGGAGGCTGAAATGTGTTACGCAACCATAGCCATTGCCACTAACTACGCGGCTGGTATATCACCTGCCCGCTTGACCCACGCGGAAGTGCTGGATATGATGGGCCGGATCAGCGAGAAGATCAGAAAGCTGCTGATGCAAACCATAGCCTGGATCGAGCCCGGCCAGCCCTGTGAATGCCACCCGGCTCAAAAAGATAAAGAATTAGACGGCAGATAGGATGCAGGATTAACATATATCTGCATTAAGGACTAATTTATAAAGATATTTTAGTGTCATTATTACTTGAAAAAAGTATATTTTAATCCTGTAAATCTTTGAAATCCAGTAAATCCTGTCAATTTGTTTTATACGGGAAAGGAAGAAAGTATGCTGGAGACAATGCGCTGGCTGCCTGGTGAAAACTGCCTGGAACTGCTTGACCAAACCCGGCTGCCATCAGAAGTTGCTTTTATCAAATGCCGCTCATACCGGGATGTCGCAGCAGCTATTAAAAAGCTCGCGGTGCGGGGTGCCCCGGCTATTGGCGCGGCTGCCGCCTACGGGCTGGTCCTGGCGGCACAAGAGGCGGCAGCCTGTTCATACAAGGAGATGATTAAGAGTTTAGAGACGGCGGCTGGTGAACTTAAATCCACCAGGCCTACAGCGGTGAACCTGAGCTGGGCGCTGGAAAGGATGCTTGGCAGGCTGCGGGAGGCTGCTTCTCGTGACCTTGCGTTACTGGGCGGGCTGCTGCTTGAGGAAGCTCATGCAATTTATAATGAGGACCTGGCAGGCAACCGCAAAATGGGGGAGTACGGGCAGGTGTTGATTCCCCCAAAGGCGAGTATTCTCACTCACTGCAATGCGGGAGCGCTGGCCACAGCGGGCTACGGCACCGCGTTGGGAGTAATCAGGGCAGCTAAAGAAGCTGGGAAGGAAATAAGTGTTTTTGCGGATGAAACAAGGCCCCTGCTGCAGGGGGCGAGGCTCACGGCGTGGGAAATGCTGCAGGATAGTATTCCTGTAACTTTAATTACTGACAGTATGGTTGGTTATCTGATGGCGAAAGGGAAGGTGGACCTGGTAATTGTCGGAGCGGACCGTATCACCGCCAATGGTGATGTCGCCAACAAAATAGGCACTTATGGTGTGGCGGTTTTAGCCAGGACCCACGGCCTGCCCTTTTACGTGGCCGCCCCTGTTTCCACAGTAGACCTCAGCCTTGATTCTGGTGATAAAATACCTATAGAGGAGCGGGAGCAAAACGAGATAACCCACCTGGCCGGATGCCAGGTGGCCCCCGCAGGCGTACAGGTCTGGAACCCCGCATTCGATGTTACGCCCAACCACCTGGTCACAGCGATCATCACCGAGCGCGGGATAATACGGCCGCCGTATCAAGAAAATCTAAGAAAAACAATTGGACAGGATAATTAACTTTAAGAATTCAGGATTCAGAATTCAGGAGTCAGAAGAAGTAATTTTTTTGTTTTTTTATTCTGAATTCTGACTCCTGACTCCTGAATTCCTGTATCATTATATTTATAAACATACCTCAAAAAAAAATTAATTGAGGAGGAAAACAAAATGCCTGATTATATTGTGAGAGATATTAACCTGGCCCCGGCCGGGAGGCTGAAAATAGACTGGGTGCGCGCTCATATGCCGGTGCTGAACGCGATCAGGGAGGAATTTGAGCGGGAGCGTCCTTTTCAGGGACTGAGGGTGGCGCTTTCCATCCACCTGGAGGCTAAAACGGCCTACCTGGCTGAAGTAATCCGGGCCGGCGGGGCTGATTTGGCGGTTACCGGCTCAAACCCGCTTTCGACCCAGGATGACGTCGCCGCCGCGCTGGCTGCCGCCGGCATGAAGGTTTACGCCTGGTACAACGCCACCTCCCGGGAATACAAAGACCACCTCCTGCATGTCCTTGACTGCCGGCCGCAGATAATAATTGACGACGGCGGCGACCTGGTTAATTTGCTGCACACTGTGCGCAGGGAACAGGCGGCGGAAGTAATCGGCGGCTGTGAGGAGACCACCACCGGGGTGCGGCGCCTGGAGGCCCTGAACAGGGAGGGGAAGCTGTTGTTCCCGATGCTGGCTGTTAATGACGCTTTCTGCAAGTTCTTGTTTGACAACCGGTACGGCACCGGGGAATCCGCCTTGTCAGCGATAATGCGCACCACCAACCTGGTTGTGGCCGGTAAGGATGTGGTTGTGATGGGCTACGGCTGGTGCGGGAAAGGTGTCGCCATGCGCGCCGGCGGTTTGGGAGCCAGGGTCATTGTTTGTGAAGTCGACCCGGTCAGGGCCATTGAGGCCTGTATGGATGGGTACCGGGTGATGAGCAGCGAGGAGGCTGCCGGGGTCGGTGACATATTTGTCACAGTGACAGGCTGCCGGGACGTGCTGGGCAGGCGCCACTTTACCAGGATGAAAGACGGGGCCATACTGGCCAACGCCGGACACTTTGACGTCGAAATCAACAAGCAGGAACTGGCCGGGCTGGCCCAATCACACAGTCAGGCGCGTCAAAACATTGAACAGTACAGCCTGCCGGACGGCCGCAGGATCTACCTGCTGGCGGAAGGCAGGCTGGTTAATTTGGCGGCGGGGGACGGGCACCCTGCTGAAATTATGGATATGTCCTTTGGAATCCAGGCGCTTTCAGCCAGGTATATTAAAGATAACGCCGGTGCGATGGATAAAAAGCTGTACCGCGTGCCGGAGCTGATAGACAGGCGCGTAGCCAGCCTTAAGCTAAAGTCTCTGGGCATAGAGATCGACAGGTTGACTTCGGATCAGCAATCTTATTTGAACGACTGGCAGCAGTAAAATTATGCGGAGGGGTTTTATGAGCAACTTATTAATTCAAGGCGCAACTGTACTGACGATGGAAGAGCACGACGCTGTTTTTAAGGACGGGGAAATTGCCGTTGCCGGAGACAAGATCATTTCAGCCGGCCCGCGCGGTTCGGTTCCGGGAGAATTCAAGGCTGACCGTGTGCTGGACGGGTCAGGTATGGTTGTCATGCCCGGTTTTGTCAACTGCCACACGCATGCTGCGATGACCCTGCTGCGCAGCTACGCGGACGACATGCCGCTGATGCAGTGGCTTAATGAAAAAATATGGCCGCTGGAGGCGAAAATGCGGCCTGAGGATTTTCACTGGGGAACAATGCTGTGCTGCCTGGAAATGATCAAGTCCGGCACGACCACTTTTGCCGATATGTATTTTGAGATGGACCTGGTTGCCCTGGCTGTGGAAATGAGCGGCCTGAGGGCCTGTCTTTCGCGCGGTATGATTGGTGTGGCGGCAAACGCCAAGACCGCGGTAGATGAAAGCATCAAGCTGGTGGAGGAATGGCAGGGTAAAGCCGGGGGCAGGATTACCACCATGTTCGGACCGCACGCCCCGTACACCTGCCCGCCGGAATACCTCAAAAAGGTGGTAAAACTGGCGGCTGATCATAACGTTGGCATCCATATTCACGTAGCGGAGACCAAAGACGAAATTGACCAAATAAAGGGAAACTACGGCCTGACACCAGTACAATACCTGGACGAAAACGGTGTTTTTGATGTGCCGGTGCTGGCGGCGCACTGTGTGCACCTAAATAAGGATGACATTGCCATCCTGAAACAGAAAAATGTGAGAGTAGCACACTGTCCGGAGAGCAATATGAAACTTGCCAGCGGTATTTCGCCCGTCATAGAATTACTTGATGCCGGGGTAGTGGTTGGCCTCGGCACCGACAGTGCCGCCAGCAACAATAACCTGGACATGATGGAAGAAACCCGCAGCGCCGCCCTGCTGCAAAAAGTGGCCACCGGTGACCCGATGGCGCTGCCTTCTTTTGCCGCGCTGAGAATGGCCACCACAGACGGCGCCCGTGCTCTGGGACTGGAGGATGTCGGACTGATCAAGCCTGGCATGAAGGCAGACCTGATCCTGGTTGACTTCCGCCGCCCCCACCTGTATCCCAGGCATGACCTCTATGCTCACGTGGTTTATGCCGCTCAGTCCAGTGATATTGATACAGTTATCATCAACGGTAAAATCGTCATGGAAGGCAGGCGGGTTTTGACCATGGATGAAAAAGAGGTAATGACACAGGCGCAAAAATGCGCGGACAGGTTGGTTGGAGAGGAATAGTAAAACAAATAGACAGGATTTACAGGATTTTTTAGGATTGACAGGATTAAAAATTATTTATAAAGCATAATAATAAACTTACATTTTCCTATGCTTTAATGCCTAATATACATGTTGTTTATTATTGAATTTTTAAAATAAGATTAACTCCTGTAAATCCTTTTTTAAATCCTGTTAATCCTGTCAAATTGTTTTTTCTGGAGTGTGACTTAATTTGGCTGTTGTGAAACTGGCTGGGAATATGAAACACAGGGTCTTAGCCGGGCATCCCTGGGTTTACGGTACAGAGGTGTCAGAAATCAGCGGAGATTTTCAGCCGGGCGATCTCGTGGAGGTTATCGACCAGCGGGGCCGGTTTGTGGGACGCGGCTATATTAATCCAGCCTCGCAGATCCTGGTCCGGATCCTGAGCAGGGACAGCAGCGAGCTGATAGATCGCGATTTTTTTGTCAGGCGGATCAAGGCTGCCCTTGCTTACCGCCGGCATGTAGTCCGGGATTCTGACTCGTGCAGGCTGATTTATGCCGAAGCTGACTTTATACCTGCTTTGATCGTGGACAAGTTTGGAGCTTACCTGGTGCTCCAGACCCTGGCCCTGGGCATAGATAAGTATAAAGATTTGATTGTTGATATACTTGAAGAGCTTTTGGAACCGCCCGGGATTTATGAGAGAAACGACGCCGCTGTCCGGGAACTGGAAGGGCTGCCGCTTAAGTCAGGTTTTTTAAAGGGACCTTTTGAGACTCTGGTAGAGATTAAAGAGAACGGCCTGTACTTCCTGGTTGACCTTGCGGGAGGACAAAAAACCGGTTACTTTCTTGATCAGAGAGAAAACCGGACTGTTTTGCAAGGACTGGCGCGGGACGCCCGCGTGCTTGATTGCTTTTGCCATACCGGGGCCTTCAGCGTCTACGCGGCACATTTCGGAGCGAAAGAAGTACACGGTATAGATATTGCTTCGCCCGCGCTGGCCGTGGCTGAAAAAAACGCCCTCAGAAACGGTTTCGGCGGAATTTGCCGGTTTTACGAGGGCAACGTATTTGATGAGCTGCGGGCATTGGAGAAAAAAAAGGAGAAGTATGATTTAATCATCCTTGATCCCCCTGCTTTTACCAAGTCCAGGAACTCGCTGGAAGGAGCGGTACGGGGCTACAAGGAGATTAATTTGAGGGCTATGAAACTGCTGCCGCCGGGAGGTTTTCTGGTTACCTGCACCTGCTCCTATCACCTGCCGGAAAGCCGCTTTCTGGATGTAATCCAGGATGCGGCCCGGGATGCCGGCCGCCAGGCGCGCCTGATTGAGCTGAGACGCCAGGCTAAAGATCATCCAATGCTGCTCGCCGCACCTGAAACATATTATTTAAAGTGCGCTGTAACCCAGGTGTGGTAAGGCATGGGCCAAAAAATGGATTATTTTTATTGGCTATGATATTTTTGAGAAGGGAATTTGTTGTTTATACAAAATATAGTATTCATTATGAACAAGTTATTCGATTTGTTTTGGCGGGGTAAGATTAAAAATTCTCTGCTGGCCGGCTTTTTGCTCCTGGCTTTGGCGCTGGTATCTGTCACTATTGCTGTCAGCCACCATTATTTAAATATTGTTATGCCGGAAGCAGGCGCCGCTGCGAGGAACATAGCTGTTGCAGCCGTCCTGGTTGTTATATTATTTCTGCCCGTGGTTATACTGGTAGCCCGGAAGATATCCCACCCATTGGAAGTGATGGCGGAAGTAGCTGATGAAATTGCCAGGGGCAACTACGGGATCACATTAGACCTGGGCGCAAACCGTGAGATCAATACTTTAGCTGTCAGCTTCAATAGAATGTCGATGAAGCTGAAAGAGCAGCGCGAGGTGCTTCTTAAACAAATAGCCTTGCTGGAAGCGCAGAAGCAGGAAATTGCCGCCCAGAACGAAGAGCTGTCTGAAGCCAATGCCCGCCTCGAATTGATAGCGATCACCGACCAGCTCACCGGCGCTTATAACAGGCGTTACATCATGCGTGAAATTGAACAGGAGCTGGCCATCTCCATCAGGCACGGCCTGCCCCTGTCAATAATCATGATCGATATAGATCATTTCAAAAATGTCAATGATACACACGGCCACCAGGTTGGCGACGAGGTCCTCAAAGAAATAGTCCAGGTCTTGTCTTCAAGCATAAGGACATCTGATTTGCTCGGCCGCTACGGCGGGGAAGAGTTTATCGTCATCGCTCCTCTTACCGGCCTCCAGGAGACCCTGATCCTTGCCGAAAGGCTCAGGGAAACCGCGAGCAAATGGCCCTTTGAAACCACCTATGGCTTTTTAAAACTAACCATAAGCCTGGGCGTCGCCACCTATGACGGGAAGTCTGAGGCTTACCCGAGCTCGCTGCTGGATCAGCTGCTGGCCCAGGCTGATGCGGAAATGTACAAGGCTAAGGCTTTAGGCCGCAACAGGGTCAGTCCGGAACTGGCGGAAAAAGATGCAGTTACTTCTTTATCATAGTTTTTAGAATGGTTTTAACCCCTGAAGCCGCGACACTCAGGAAACCTTTGTGAGTGGAGAATATATCCTCCAGTGCTTGTATCAGCACGTCAATTTGTTTCTTGGTAATATTTAAAGGCGGCTCCAGCCTGATCACATTGGGATTGTTCAAAGTGTAGGCCGTAATGATGCAGTACTTGTTCAGCAGTTCGCCCGCCACCAAACTCCCCATGTATTCCTCTGAAAGCTTGCCGGACATACCCATAGACACTTTTGCAGCCAGACCCCCTGGCTGGTTGAATTCGATGCCGGCCATTAACCCGCGGCCCCTGACATCTTTAATCAGGGGGTATTTTTGTTTTAGGTTGTGCAGGTTTTCCAGCAGGTAGGCCCCGCTTTCCCGCGCTTGCTCCGGCAGGTTTTCTTCGTAAATTACTTCCAGCGCGGCTATGCCCGCGGCCGCGGCCCAGGTGTTGCCCCCGAAAGTTGAGGTGTGGAGCAGTGCTTTATCCATACCGCCGTATGCTTTTTTCCATATTTCATCTGTGGTTATGTAGGCTCCCACAGGCATGATGCCGCCGCCGAGGGATTTAGCCAGGCACATGATGTCAGGGGTCGCGCCGTCATACTGGCAGGCAAACATTGCGCCGGTACGCCCGAACCCGGTCTGTATTTCATCGATGATCAAAAGCGAGCCGTATTTGGCGCAGAGCTCTCCCGCGCGGGAAAGGTAACCGGCAGGAGGAATGATAATGCCGCCTTCGCCCTGAATAGGTTCAACAATAAACGCCGCGGCGTTTTTGTCCTTCAATTTGCTTTCCAGGGCGACCAGGTCGCCGAAGGGTACTGATTCTAAGCCGGGCAGCAGCGGCTGAAAGATTTTTTGGTATTTTTCACGCCCGGTTACCGAAAGAGCACCCATAGTTTTACCGTGAAAGGACCCCTCACAGTAAATAAGCCCCTGCCGCCCGGTAGCGGCGCGCGCGAGTTTGAGCGCTCCCTCCACAGCTTCAGCCCCGCTGTTGCATAAGAAAGAACGCTGCAGGGCGCCTGGCGTGACCAGCGCCAAATTTTTGGCCAGGGCGCCCGCCAGGGTATTCAGGGAGGCCTGGAGCAGGTTGGGCATTTCTTTTACCTGTTCCATGGCCGCCAGTATTTTAGGGTGGTTGTGCCCGTGGTTCAGGGCTCCGTAGGCGCCCAGAAAGTCAAGGTACTGCTTGCCCTCATTGTCCCAAACGTAAACACCCGAGGCTTTTACGAATTTTTTATTAAAATCAAGCATCCCGAGCATCATGGCCAGCCCGGCGTTCAGGTAAGTTTTGTGGTTTTCCGCCACCTGCCCCCGGCTTTGCTCAATGGCTTCGTTAAGGGATACTAATCCGGCAGGCCTGGAACTCTGCTCTTTTGTAAAGGATATTTTCATGGGTTACCTCCGTAAAAAATAAAATGATTACACTGTCAGCTCAGTATAAAGATAAAACAAATTGACAGGATTTTTAAGGACAAATAGAATACAGGAGTCAGAATACAGGAGTCAGGAGACTGAATATATAAGATCTTTTTTATTTCTGATTTTAGACTTTTGACTTTAAACTTCTGACTACTGAATTCTGAATTCCTTAAACTATTATCCTGTAAATCCTTTTAATCTTGTAAATCCTGTCAATTTGTTTTAATGATAGAAAAGGGATGTCCCTAGTTATTGTTTCTCTTTTTCCCTGAAATAACCTCCACGGCAAGATAAAAAAACCAGCAATTTTCTTGACAATACCGCGACAATTAAGTAGAATCTTTCTGTAAAGGTAAACACCTTGGCAGGCAAGAAAAACGAAAGCGGCGGTGGCGGGATTGCTGGAGAAAGTCGACCTGATGAACCTGCTTTTTGATTTTTACGGGCAGCTGTTAACCGACCGTCAAAGAGATTATATGGAGCTTTATTACGCCCACAACCTGTCCCTGGGGGAGATAGCTGAAGAGTTCAAGGTCAGCCGCCAGGCGGTTTACGACACTTTGAAAAGGTCCGGGCAGCTTCTGGCACAGTACGAGGAGAAGCTCGGGCTAGCGGCAAGGTTTAAGGCTGAAAGAAATAAGCTGAGCTGCGCCGCGGCTTTGCTGGACGAGTCAGGGAGTGTCCAGTCCGACGGCAGGATCCGCCGGGCCAGGGAAATTATAGATGAGATTCTTGAGCTTTAGCGCAGTATATAAAATAAGGGGGGTAAATGATGTTTGCCAGCCTCGCTGAAAGACTGCAGGAAACTTTTAAAAAATTACGCGGCAAGGGACGCCTCACTGAGTCGGATGTGAATGAAGCTCTGCGTGAAGTGCGTTTGGCCCTGCTTGAAGCCGATGTGAACTTTAAAGTTGTTAAAGATTTCATTGCCAGGATCAAAGAAAGGGCAGTGGGACAAGAACTGCTGGCCAGCCTGAACCCGGCCCAGCATGTGATCAAGATCGTGCATGAAGAGCTGACAACGCTTATGGGCGGTTCAAACAGCAGAATTAATTTAGCTCCCAAACCCCCGACTGTGGTAATGATGGTCGGCCTGAACGGGGCCGGCAAAACAACCACCTCCGCGAAACTGGCGAACCTTATGCGCAAGCAGGGCAGAAGACCGCTCATGGTAGCGGCCGATGTTTACCGCCCGGCAGCGATAAAACAGCTGGAAGTGCTGGGCGGGCAGCTTAACCTGCCTGTATTCAGCATGGGTGATCAGCTTGAACCGGTAGCCATTGGCCTGGCGGCAGTAGAGAGCGCTGCCGGCGCCGGGCGGGATATGGTTATAATTGACACCGCCGGCCGGCAGGAAGTTAATGAAGAGCTTATGGCAGAGCTGGAAAACATGAAGGAAACCATCAAGCCGCATGAAATACTGCTGGTGGTAGACGCCATGACCGGACAGGCCGCGGTAAGCGTGGCCGAAACCTTCAACAGCCGACTGGGGCTGGACGGCGTGGTCCTGACCAAGCTGGATGGTGACACCAGGGGGGGAGCGGCGCTGTCGGTGCGCTCTGTAACCGGGAAGCCAATTAAATTTGTGGGTGTGGGTGAAAAACTGGACGCTTTGGAACCCTTCCACCCGGAGCGTATGGCCGAGCGGATTCTGGGCATGGGTGATATGCTTACCCTGATTGAAAAGGCCCAGGAGAATTTCAACGCTGATCAAATGGCCAAAATGCAGAAAAAACTCCGCAGCATGGAGTTTACACTGGAGGATTTTCTGGACCAGCTCAACCAGGTCAAGAAGCTGGGGCCGATTGAACAGGTTTTGAGTATGATCCCGGGGCTGGGCGGGAACAAAAAACTAAAGGACCTTAAGGTGGATGAAAAGGAACTGGTTTTTGCGGAGGCGATTATCAAATCGATGACTCCCGCTGAGCGCAGTGATCCGGAGCGTGTATTGAACGGCAGCAGGAAAAGGCGGATCGCCAAAGGCAGCGGCACTACCGTGCAGGAAATTAACCGCCTGCTGAAGCAGTTTGAGCAGACCAAGAAAATGATGAAACAGTTTATAGACATGGAAAAATCGCTGAAAAAGGGCGGCAAGATGCTGAAAAACCCTTTCTTCAGCTAAGTTAAAATAAGGAGGTGAGGGCGCGTGGCTGTTAAAATCCGCCTGAGAAGAATGGGTGCGAAAAAAGCCCCGTTTTATCGTATTGTAGTTGCTGATTCCCGCTCCCCGAGAGATGGCAGGTTCATTGAGGAGATTGGTTTTTACGATCCTCTGAAGAACCCGGCGGTAATCAAGATCAATGAGGAAAGGGCTCTGGACTGGCTGCAAAAAGGGGCTCAGCTTTCCGATACCGCCAAAGCCTTGTTTAACAAGGCCGGGGTCATAAAGAAAACGGCGGGAGACGGTCAGTAGATTAGGGAGGCTGCTATGATGAAAGAACTGGTGGAAAACCTGGCCAAAGCTCTCGTTGACCAGCCCGAAAAAGTTGTAGTGAATTTAATTGAAAAAGACAAATCAACCTTGATTGAACTGAAAGTAGCCCCGGAAGATATGGGGAAAGTGATCGGCAAACAGGGCCGCATCGCCAAAGCCATAAGGACCCTGGTCAAGGTAGCCGCGACCAGGCAAAAGAAGAAAGTAATTGTTGAGATTATTTAACAAAGGGATTCTATTTAGCCCGCTGGAGGAACTCTTGCATGCAAAGTCTGACCCTGATCCGGCCTGTTCTTATAAAAACGATAGTCACCGAGAATTATAAGAAAACCCTGGCTGCTGAGCTTCAGGAGGCGGTCCGGCGGGTTGAACTGGATCTGCAGCACCTGGATTTCCAGGAAAAGCGCCTGCTGGCCGAGCTGGAAAAGAAGAACCCCCAGGGGGTCCCCGACGCCAGGCATGATTTGGAACAGGAACGCAGCCGCAGGCTGGCCAGCCGCCAGAAATTGATTGACAAACTTAAGGAAGTGGGGCAGCTGGCCCTGGGGGCAGAGGTAATTTCAGGCAAAATGGAAAGCCCTGTCGAAATTAAGGCCGGAGATAACTGGGGGCAGGTAATAGGCATGGAAATTATCCTGCAGGATGGCGTCGTTTCCGCCATCAGGCAGGGAAGCGCCGGAGGGAGCGGCAGCAGTGAGCGGTGAGTTTATTGCCATCGGCAAGGTCCTGAAAACGCAGGGTAACCGCGGTGCCGTACGGGTGCTGCCACTTACTGATTTCCCCGGCCGCTATGAACAACTAAAGGATGTCTATTTATCAGTCAAAGGCGTCCGGCAGGTTATGCACATTGAAGAAGCAGTGCGGCGCCAAAAATTTATTGCGGTTAAATTTAAAGAAATCAGCGACATGAACGCCGCGGAAGGTATACGAGGGGGAATACTGGAGGTAACCCGTGACCAGTTGGTCAAACTGCCGGAAGGGAGCTATTATATTTTTGACATAATCGGCCTCAGTGTGTACGGCAGCGGTGGGGAGCAATTCGGTAAAATTACCGAGGTGCTTCAGACCGGGGCTAATGACGTATATATTGTTGAAACCGGAGGCAAGCCACTGTTAATTCCGGCCCTAAAGCAGGTTGTTAAAGAAATTGACCTGCCCGGGCGGCGTATGGTGGTTGACCTGCCGGAAGGACTGATGGATGATGAAAATTGACATTCTGACTCTTTTCCCGGAAATGTTTGACGGTCCCTTCTCCTCCAGTATTGTTAAAAGGGCGCGGGAGCGCGGCTTAATTGAGATCAACCTGGTGAATATCCGCGATTTTTCAGCCAACAAACACCACACTGTGGACGATACCCCTTACGGGGGCGGTGCTGGTATGGTGATGGGGCCGGAAGCAATTTTTAAGGCTGTTGAGCATGTGCGGGGCCAGGCCGGGCGGGCGTCCCGCCGGGTGGCGCTGATGTGCCCGCAGGGCAGGTCTTTCAACCAGGCGCTGGCCTGGGATTTAGCCGCTGAAAAAGAGCTGATCATTATTTGCGGCCACTACGAGGGTGTGGACGAGCGTGTCCGCGAAATGCTGGTGACCGACGAGATATCGATCGGGGATTATATCCTTACCGGCGGCGAGCTGCCGGCCATGGTGGTAGTGGACGCGGTGGCCCGTCTCATTCCCGGAGTGCTTGGGGAAGCAGCTTCGGTGGAAGAGGAATCCTTTAACGCCGGCCTGCTGGAATACCCTCATTACACCAGGCCCAAGGAATACCGCGGGCTGACGGTGCCGGACGTCCTTCTCAGCGGCCATCATGAAGAGATCAGGAAGTGGCGGCGCAAGCAGTCTTTGCTCAGGACCCTGCTGCGCAGGCCCGAGCTGCTTTCACAGATAGAATTGACCGGGGAAGACAAAGATATTTTGAAAAAGATGATTAGAGAACTGCAGGAAATTGGCCTTGATTAGGGCTCTAAGGCGGAGTTAAAGGCCTGCGGCCGATACTCGCTGGTTTTCCAGGAAATTTCTTGCCGCTTATAATCGTTTATGCTATAATTACCTTTGTTGAGCGTTAAAAAGGACTTTATGTTTATGTAAGATATTGTTTGAAGCAATCTTCGGGAAGGAGGGATTTTAGATGAACCTCATTCATTCAATTGAACAGGAGCAAGTCAAAAAAGACATAGTTAAATTTGCACCTGGCGATACTGTAAGGGTGCACGTTAAGGTGGTTGAAGGCGGCCGGGAAAGAATTCAGATCTTCGAAGGCGTGGTAATAAGGCGCCGGGGAGGCGGCCTGAGTGAAACTTTTACTGTGCGAAGGGTATCCTATGGTGTGGGTGTAGAAAGAACATTCCCCATGCATACACCCAAAATTGAACGTATTGAAGTCCTCAGAAGAGGCCGGGTGCGCCGGGCAAGGCTTTACTACCTGCGCGGGCTGCGCGGCAAAGCCGCCCGTATTCAGGATAAGCGTTAAAGAACGAGGGACTGGGCTTTGTACAGTCCCCTTTCGCTTTATAAGGCTGAGCCTTGCGGCTTAAGGGGGTTAAAGAATGGACCAAAAGGATCACAAAAGCGAAGCCGGGAAAAGAAGTCTGGCTGTGGAAATTATCCAGTCGCTGGTCGTTGCGGTGGTACTGGCCCTGCTCATCCATACTTTTGTGGTGCAAAACTTCCGTATTCCTTCTGCTTCCATGGAGCCTACCCTGCAGATCCAGGACTATATTTTTGCGAGCAAAATTACCTACCGTTTTTCAGAACCTAAACGGGGGGATATTGTAGTTTTCAAGTATCCCAGGGATACAAAGCGCTATTTTGTCAAAAGGCTCATAGCGACAGGCGGGGAGACTGTAGCCATACGGAACAGCCAGCTTTATATCAACGGCCAGCAGGTAGCGGAAGATTACCTGCCGCGGGGCCTGCGTTTTTCTGATTTCGGTCCTGTGGAAGTGCCTGCCGGAAACTATTTCATGATGGGGGACAACCGCAACAACAGCAGTGACAGCAGGGAATGGGGGTTTGTGCCCAGGAACCTGATTGTGGGCAAGGAGATTTTTATCTATTGGCCGCCGTCGAGAATAGGCGTCGCGCGCTAAACTAAAACCGCAGATGGGGATCAGGTATGGATATACAGTGGTTTCCCGGCCATATGGCCAAAGCCAGAAGGCAGGTTAAAGAGGATTTAAAGCTGATTGATGTTGTAATTGAGATTATAGATGCCAGAATACCGGCCAGCAGCCGCAATCCTGACATCAACCAAATAGCCGGGGGAAAACCCCGGCTTATTGTACTAAACAAGGCTGACCTGGCCGAACCGGCCTTAACCAGGCGCTGGGTGGATTATTTTAAAAAAACCGGCAGCCCGGCTGTGGCTGTGGATTCCCATGGCGGCAGGGGGGTGCGGGAAGTGCCCGGCTATATTCAGGAGTTGTTTGAGCCTAAAAAGGCCAAACTGGCGGCGTCAGGGAGAAGGCCACGGCCTGCCCGCTGCATGATCCTGGGCATCCCGAATGTGGGTAAATCACTTTTCATAAATAAACTGGCAGGCCGCCGGGCGGCAAGGACTGAAAATGTACCGGGAGTCACCCGGGGCCGCCAGTGGCTCAAGGTCGCCGGTGACCTGGAGTTGATGGACACCCCCGGTATACTCTGGCCAAAGCTGGGGGACGAGCTGGTTTCCTTCCGTTTGGCTGTTACCGGCGCTATTAAAGAGGAAATATTTGACTTGAACGCCGTGGTCGGGGAACTGCTGGACTGGCTGGCCGGCCATCATCCTGAATCAATCAGGGAACGCTACAAAATAGATGAGTTGCCGGAAGACCCACAGCAGCTGCTGGAAGCAATAGGCGCGCAACGAGGTTATTATCAGGCGGGCGGTGTAGTGGATTCATTAAAAGCCGCCAAAACCGTGCTCAAGGAGTTCCGGGGCGGTATACTGGGCCGTTTTACACTTGAAGAGCCGGCGGAATCCTGAAAATTATACCCGGCCGTAAAGCAGGATATTTTCAAATGACACCGAAGTATATATTAATCGTGGGCAAAATCCTTAGGCGGGGGGATTTATATGTTTCCCAATCTGGGAATGTCTGAGTTGGTCCTGATTTTGATTATAGCCCTGGTTATTTTCGGGCCCAGCAAGCTGCCTGAAATAGGGAGGACTCTGGGCAGGACGATGAATGAATTTCGCAGGGCCTCATATAACAGTTTTCAGGAATTTGACGATATAGCAAAGGAAGTAAAGGAAGTAAAAGAAGATGTCAAACAGGCTGCCAATATAGCCCAGGGCAAGCTTCCGCATTAAACCTTGATAAAACAGATTGATTGCATTTCAACTGGCCGGAAATAACCAGGCAAGTTTTAATATTAATACGAAAGGGGGAGCATATGCTCCCCCTTCCCAGGTATTAAGCATGCACACCCGGTTTTGAGGGGATGCTGCTTTCGTGCGACAGGTACTCCTCTTTGGGCAGGATGGGGAAGTTTTCAACCACGAAGCAGTAGAACAGGATTAAGAAACTCCACATGCCGATGGTGATCAGGAATTCCCAGAAAGACGGAAAATAGCTTCCTCCCACGCTCTTGGCCATACCTGTGAAAACCACGTTCATACGGTTGAACACTACGCCGGCCACAACTAATACCGAGGCGGTCACCACCCCCCACAGCTTGGTGCGGATGGCGGGAATGGCGTACAGGAAAATAGGCAGCAGCACAAACACGATCATTTCGATCAGGAACATATTGCTCTCGTATGAGCCGTTAAATGCCTGCGACATAACACCCCGGTAATTCAGATCAATTATTTTAACAATAAAGTAGATAATCATCATCCACAAGGTCACTTTGGTCAAACTCTGGAAGACAGGCAGCTCCGCTTCGCGGCGGTAAGCCCTGGCCGCCAGAGTCCCTTCGATGGTGACCATGGCCGGCCCCAGGAAAAAGGCTGACCAGACAAAGAAGAAGGGGATAAGCATGGACCACCACAGGGGGTTCAGTTTATCTACCGCCACAATATACAGTGAGCCGAGAGACGATTGGTGCAGGGATGGCAGCACTATGCCCAGAATGAGCAGCGGGGTCATCAGGGCGCCCAGAATCTTTTTCAGCGACGGGCAGTTCACTTTTTCAAAGAAGATATCCCCGAACTCCAGGACCTGGACTGTGGTGTACAGCGATATGCACCAGAACACTTCGAACAATACCGAGTGGAAGCCCCAGTAGAAGAAAGGCCGCCAGAAGTTATACCACCGGCCGATATCCAGGAAAAGACTGATCAGGGAGATGATATAGCCGATCATTGAGGTTAGTAGTGCGGCCCGGGCGATGGGCAGGTATTTGTCTTTGTGCAGCACGTGCACGATCAGGGCGGTGCTGAAACCGCCGCCTGCCAGGGCGATGCCGCAGAGCAGGTCAAAGCCGATCCACAAACCCCAGGGCCACCGGTCGCTCAGGTGGGTAACTGAGCCCAGGCCGAAGTAAAAGCGGTACAGGGCGGCTATAACCGCGCCGATTACAAAACATATAAGTAAAAGTCTGAACCAGGTTATTCTAAAACTCCAGTTCCTTGGCTTGGACATTAAATCTCACCCCCAATTTAAAAGGTTTAACTTATTTTGGATCTACAGGGCCGTACATTTCGTGCTCGTCGTGCGCAACGGACTTACCCTTGGTATAAAGCCTCATGGCAGTCAGAAGGGCGCCCCAGCCTACAAAGATATAAGGTGTCCATTTCAGCACCTGCCAGGTATAAGAGGGGATGGACCTTTCGGTTACGTTGACCTTGAAGCCAAGCTGGTCAAAAGGCACGTCCGAAATGTACATCCAGGAAGTGCCGCCGTATTCCTTTTCACCATACACGTGCTTGACATACTGTGCATTTCCGTTAATTCTCTTCCAGCCCTCTGCGAGTAAAGCTTCCTTTTCACCGTACTTCAAGGCGCCGGTAGGGCAGGCGGACACGCAGGCTGGCCGCTTGTTGCCGTCAGTCATCCGGTCGTAGCAAAAACGGCACTTTTGCACGTACGGGAATCTCTCTTCGTACTGAAACTTGGGTATGTCAAAGGGGCAGGCAATCATGCAGTACCTGCAGCCAACACAGTAGTCCTGGTTTAAATCGGTGGGCTTATAGATAACCGCTCCTTCTTTTGTTTTGACGAAAGAGTGCGTAAAGCAGGCCGACTCACAGGCTGGCTCCTCACAGTGCATGCACTGCCTTTTGACAAAACGCCACTTGCGCTGGGTGCCCTGCCCGACCAGATTATAGTTGACCTGAGTCCAGGTGTCCGAATCCATCTGCAGGGGGACATCCCAATTCTCAGTATTTTGGGCAACCCTGTCGGGCAAGTCGTTCCACGATTTGCAGGCTGTAACACAGCTCCGGCAGCCGATGCATTTGGTAACGTCCACCAAAACACCGTTTGACATTATTACACCTCCTATTTCCGCTCCAATAAAGGTTGTCTGTCAAAATCATATAAGGTAGTTAGATAATAAATTTCTTGGGCTCCTTCGCAACACCCTTTATCTCAAGAACATGAACCGCGCAGGCGATGCAGGGGTCGAAGGCCCGGACTATACGCACCAGTTCAATTGGATTTTCGGGATCTTTAACCGGCGCTCCCACCAGTGCCTGCTCAATAGGACCAAGCTGTTTCTTGGCGTCCCGCGGACCGCCGTTCCAGGTGGTGGGCACCACGGCCTGGTAGTTGTCTATTTTGTAATCCTTAACTACGATCCAGTGGCCAAGCGCGCCCCGTGGAGCCTCGTGCAGCCCTACCCCCGCGCCTTCCTTGGGAATGTCAAAGGGGGCGTAAGTGGGCTGGCCCGGCACCAGTTGGTTCAGCCATTCCACCATGGCGTGCGCAATCTGACTGGTTTCCAGGGCTCTGGCGAAATGCCTGCCGTGCACGGAGAAAGCTTTTTCTCCCAGGCCCAGCACATTTGATTCCTTGTTTACCCACAGGCGGGCCAGAGGTCCGACCTCAAAAGGCAGGCCGTCATAGCGCGGAGCTTTTAGCCATGAATAACCTTCTTTTTTGTATGGGTTGGGAACAGTAGCGCCTTCACCGGGGTACTTGCCGGTTGACTTGTCATCGTACCAGGAATATTTTACTTCTTCGGTGATTTTCTTTTTATCGAAGCTGCCATATTGTCCCTTACTGTAAATACCCCGTTTGAAAAACTGGTTCTGTCCGTCAGGGTCGTCCCCGTCAGTAAGCTTGAAAGCGCCATAGGCCAGCATGTTTTTACAGCCGGTGCCGATAGTAAACCAATCGTCATAAGCTTTAGTTACGGCCAGCGCGTCCGGAATGTACACATTGTCAATAAACGCTGTTATTTCCTGCAGGTAGTTTTTATACTGTGTAATTTTTTCAGGTGTTACATGTTCGGTCACACCGCCGGCGGTAAAGGATGTCACGTGCGGCATTTTTGCCCCGAAAATCGCACCCATTTCATGGGCTTTTTTGCGTACGGTCAGGGCCTGGATGTAGTGTTCCACGGCCTTGTCGTTTACATCTTTCGGCAGGCGGTAGTCACCTTCGTAGCGTGGAATGAACGGTGCCGTTTCAGGTCCTTTAACATAGTCCAGCGCCGCCAGGTGGTAAAAATGCAGAATGTGCGACTGCAAGTAATTTGCGCCCTGAATCAGGTTGCGCACAATCCTGCCGTTGGTGGGCGGCTTGACATTAAAAGCGTCGTCCAGGCACAACATGGAGGCGGTACCGTGGGCTATCGGACAGACGCCGCAGATCCGCTGTACGATGTGGCAGGCGTCACGGGGGTCACGACCTTTTAAGATTAACTCGATCCCCCGGAATAAGGTCCCGCTGGATTTAGCCTCGACTACCTTATTGTTGTCCACTTCCACCTCTATTTTCAGGTGCCCTTCTATCCGGGTTACCGGGTCAACAACAATTTTTTGGGCCACAGTAAATTTTCACCTCACACTAAAGTTTTCTACTATCTCTTCTCTTTTCCAATATCTCTGTTTTCTGTGGTTCAAACTGAGCGGAGGCTGGCGCCTGCTTGTTGGTCAGCGGGTAGGAGCCGTATATCGGTGAGGCCCCGTCCGGGAAAGTCGGCTCGGAACAGGCCATGCAGGGCGCTCCCGCTTTTACGCACCAGTTCACGTTGTTGTTCCAGCCGCGCACCGGGCAGTCCGACATAGCGATAAAACCTTTGCAGCCCAACAGGGAAAGGCACCCCTCATCGCCAATAAAGGTGGCGAACTTACCGGCGTCAAACGCCGGGCGGCGCTCGCAGGACTCGTGGATCGGTTTCGGATAAAACATCTTGGGCCGGTTATGCCTGTCCAGCTCGGGTATTTTACCGTATTTCAGAACATAAACTACAGTGCCCAGGAAGTGGTCAGGGTGCATCGGACACATTGATAAATTAATGACCTTTTTCGGGTCAACAACTTTATTAACCCCCACAATACCGGTCGGGTTCGGCGCTCCCCCTGGAATCCCGCCGTATGACGCGCACTGGCCCGCCGCGATAACTGCCATGGAAGCTTTGCCCAGCGCCTGCACGGCCTGAAGAATGGTAATCTCCTTGCCGCCCATTTCGGTGATGGTGCAGTACCTGCCTTCAGCTTTAAGCGGAATGGCGCCTTCCACAACAAGTATAAATTGATCTTTATAATTTTTGATTGCTTCTTCAAATATCTCTCCGACATGATGCCCCGAGCCGGCTGAAATATTGGGGTGGTATTTCAGGCTGATCACATCAAGAATCACTTTCTCGATGACCGGGTCAACACTGTTCAGCAGCGATATGGAGCACCCGGTGCAGCTTGCGCCCTGCAGCCAGATTACCGGCGGCTTACCCTCGGCGGCCATGGCCAGAGTCTCGTTTATTTCGGGGCCCAGCACTGAAATCAGGCTTGCTCCGGCTGCTGAAGTCATGCAAAGCTTTATAAACTCACGCCTTGATAAACCCAAGTCCTCATCCCTCCTAATTGCTATTTATTTACTCAACTCAATTTCGCGCTGCTAACGAGAGTCATATAATGCCTCTAAGCGTACCCCCTTTACTTTAGGATACTTGCAATCTCCCGGCCTTCATAACAATGGAAAATTGCATTATAAAAATAAATAATGCCGGAATGCATTGCAAAAAGCAAAGCTAGTCCAGCATCATTTAGCCAAACCCAACTCTCCTTTTCACAATGGAAGGCGCTCCAGTTTCCTCGAGAACCCTAACGTCCTGTAACCATGGCTGCTGCTTTAGGTTTTAAAGGATCGGAGAGTGACACGACAAAAGCTTTGCCGCTTTATAAAAAAGGACAAAGCTTTACCTGACATTACCCACCCCAGTAAAGTCCATAAGTCCTTGCGGCCTGGCAGTCATGGCCCCAATAAAGGCCTTTAGACCCATGGCTTTGCGTCACCGGCTTTCGCGCGGTTTTGCCCAACACGATTATTAAAGATCTGTACATTTTATACTTCCCCTTTCCACAATGGGAGGCGCGGCAGTTTCCCAGCCGCACCCTAACGGCCTGGCGTCCATACCTCGAAAGGCTAAGGTCATCCAGGCTCGGAGATTTTTTAATACTATTCAACCAGATTGTTAAAAATCCTGCAAATGTCAAAAAGAAATTTTATTAAACGTCCCAGTTTAAATGATAAGGCTGCTGATTTCCTCTTTAACCAGTTGCACCAGGCGGGGCAGGGTATTTTTAACAGCTGCGGTAAGCTCTGTGCCGAATTCTATTTCAACAGGTTGGACCCCGAAGATTACAGTCTGAGGCAATACACCCAGAGATTTGGCCATGGACAGTACTTCAGCCAGGTTAATATCGTGCAGGGAAACTGCCTGCCCCGGCTTCTGCAGCATCAGCTCATCCACCGGCATGCGCAGAATGGAGCCCGGTTCCGTGCCGGCATCAACGCAGTCAATAATAATAGCGCTGTCGGCGTCTTCCAGCAGGTATAACAGGTCGATACCCGCGGTGCCGCCGTCGATTATTTCCACAGAGGAGGGGAAGCTCTCTTTTTTTAGTTCATTTACAGCATGGACGCCGATGCCTTCATCTGCCAGCAATAAGTTGCCGACCCCGATTACAACAATCCTTTTTTCAAAATCGGGCATAACATACCTTCCTTGCCATAGAAGTTCAACTGCTGTAACTGTAGGTGCGGCTTTAGCCGCATTCAGTTAGTAGCCAGAGTCGTCCATGGTGTTGAAACCCGCTTGGCTCCTCTGCTCCGCGTCGAGTGAACTAACAGCTCGCTTCGGGCGAAATTGGACCGCCTTCAATTCGCCGTCCTGGCTCAGTTCAGGCTTTCGCGAAATACGTTGGGGACATGCCTCTCAGTAGAGTCAGGCTAAAGCCAGAGGTGTGTCCCCTAACCGCTGTCTCGCGAATCCAATTTCGCAACCTCAGCTTCGCTGAGTTCACTTGCGACGCTCCGCAATGGAGCAGCTTGTTTCAACACCATGGACTTAGTGTTATCTATATTCAGGCTTTGTCCGGATAAATCCGGACCTACATTTGCCTGGGGCTTGTTTATTCTGTCTCCTGACTTCTGTCTTCTGAATTCTAAAGAAACTAACAAATCCGGGGCAGGGGGGCGCTGGCCAGCATGTTGATTTTGCGCGTGCCGCCCAATGCTGTTTTTAAATACACATTGCCGCTGCCGGCGCGGACTTCACCGATGAGCCTGGAGTTTTCGCCCAGGCTGTCCTTTTTCATAAAGTCCAAAAGGTCCGCTGCCTCATCCGCTGCCGCGGCAATAAGAAATTTGCCTTCGTTGGCCAGGTACAAGGGGTCGAGGCCGAGCAGTTCAGTGACTCCCCTGACAGAATCGTCCACCGGCAGGGACTGCTCGTCCAGCCAGATGTCGACCCTGGCAGACTGGGCAATTTCCTTGGCGTTGGTGGCCAGGCCTCCCCTGGTTAGATCACGCATTATTTTAATGCTTTTAAAACGCTTGAGCAATTTCTCTATGATCAGGTTTAAAGGAGCACAATCGCTTTCCACCTTGCTGTCAAGCCCCAGAGTTTCGCGCTGCAGCAGGATGGCGAGCCCGTGGTTGCCCAAACTGCCGTTAACCAGCACTTTATCACCAGGCTTCAGCCGGCGGTAGCCCAGGTTGACCTGCGGCGGCAGGAGGCCTATACCGGTGGTTGTAATAAAAATTTTATCCGCCTGCCCCCGTCCGACGACTTTGGTGTCACCGGCAATGATTTTTACACCCGCTTTAACCGCTGTATCCGACATGGAGGCAACAATCCTGGCCAGTTCGCCCAGCGGCAAACCTTCTTCAAGGATAAAGGAAGCGGTCAGGTACAGCGGCCTGGCGCCGCTCACAGCTATATCGTTGACAGTGCCGCACACGGCCAGTTTGCCGATATTGCCGCCAGGGAAAAATATGGGGTCCACCACGAAAGAGTCGGTGCTGACAGCCAGGCGGCCTTCCTGCATGCTGAATACGGAGGCGTCACTGAGTTCGTCCAGCAGTTCATTGCTGAAGCCGGGCAGGAAGTATTTCTCTAAAAGCTGGTGGGTCAGTAGGCCCCCGTCGCCATGAGCGAGTAAAATTAATTCATTTTCGTTTGTGCTCATTTTCTCACTCCTTTTCACTTTGCCGCCCATTCGTACTGGTAATACGCGGCACAGGCCCCTTCCGAGGAAACCATGCAGGGGCCGACCGGGTTTAGCGGAGTACATGATTTAGCAAATAGAGGGCATTGGGGGCTGGTGAGCTTGCCCTTTAAAATATCGCCGCAGGCGCACCCAATAAGCGGGCGGGAAGCGGGGACCTGCAGCGGGAACCTGGCTGCGGCGTCATAAAGAGAATACTCTTTTTTAAGAGCCAGGCCGCTTTGGGGCACCAGCCCAAAACCGCGCCAGAGGGCATCAGCGGGTTCAAAATATTTTTCCATTATCGCCCTTGCTTTTTTGTTCCCTTCCTCACGTACCAGCCTGGTATAGCCGTTGACAGTTTCAGGACGGCCGTCCGCAATCTGGTTCAGCAAAAGGCAGACTGAAGCCAGGAGGTCCAGCGGCTCAAAACCGGTGATCACGGCTGGAATGTGATATTCCCCTGAGATAAATTCAAAGGCCTGCCTGCCGGTTACCGCGCACACGTGACCCGGCAGGATGAAGCCGTCAATTTTTAGCTCAGGGTCGCTTAGAAGCGCTTTCATTACCGGCGGGACCAGTTTGTGCGATGAGAGGACTGAATAATTTCGCAGGCCCTGGGCGACAGCCAGCTCTAAACTTAAAGCAACAGCCGGTATAGTGGTTTCAAAGCCAACACCCAGAAATACTATTTCTTTTTCAGGGCTGCCGGCGGCGAATTCCACCGCGTCGGCAGGCGCATAAAATATTTCCACCCGGGCCCCGCGGGCCCGCTCCACTTCCAGGGATGAGTCTGTCCCCGGCACCCGCAGCATATCGCCAAAAGTGGCAATAGTAACTTCAGGCCTGCCGGCCAGGGCGATCATCTTATCTATGTCCCCCTGGTCAGTGACACAAACGGGACAGCCCGGGCCGCTTCTAAGTTCAAGGTGCCCGGCCAGCAGGCTCCTCATCCCGCTTTTGGCTATGGCCATGGTGTGGGTGCCGCAGACCTCCATCAATACAGGCGGGCGCCCCAGGCGGCGGGAGGCCTTTTCCGCCAGGGAGGGTAGCCTGGCTAAAATCTTTTGTCCCAAAGCCGGATCGGGCATGTTATTCAGCAAGCAGAATCTCCTCCCACAGCTTTAGTGTCGTTTCAGCATCGCTCAGGTCAATCTTGCCGATAGCGTAGCCGGTATGGACCATCAAATAGTCCCCTGGTGTAATCTCCTCGTCAACTAATGTGATACTGATTTTCTTCCGTACCCCGAAGGTTTCCACGACAGCCCAGTTTTCAGCCAGATTCACTTCAATAACCTTACCCGGTATACCTAAACACATTTTTTAAGCCACCTCCAGTGTGCAATCATGACCTGCCCCAGGGCTATACCACCGTCGTTGGCGGGTACCTGGCGGTGATAGAGCGGCTGATAGCCGTTCGCAGCCAAAAGATTTTTTACTGACTGGAATAGATACGGGTTTTGCCAGGTCCCCCCGCTGAGCGCCACCTTTTTCAGGCCGGTCCGCCGGCTGATTTCCCGCACTGCTTCAAATATGATTTTTACCAGTGTTTTATGAAAACGGGTGGCGATAATCTCAACCGGTGTGTGATCTGAACGGTCTTTGATAATCTCCGCCAGCATCTCGCCCGGGTTGATAATCCCTTCTTTAATTGCATAGGGGTAGGGGGAAAGAAGATCACCCTCTGCGCCGGCCAGGACTATTTCACCCAGCTCGACCGCGGCCTGCCCCTCGTAGTGATTTTCCAGGCATATTCCCAGTATCGCTGAAACAGCGTCAAAAAGCCTGCCGCAGCCAGAAGACAGAGGCGCGTTGAAACCTTTTTCGATCATCTTTTCAATTAAAGGCAGTTCTTTATCTTTAAAAATCTCACGCGCCGCCTGTTTCCCCGCACCGCCTAAAAAAGTATGCAGGTATGACACCGCGGTGCGCCAGGGCTGCCTTATGGCAGCCTCACCCCCCGGCAGGGGAACCGCCGCCAGATGGCACAATCTATTAAAGCCGGTATAACCGCCGGTGATTATTTCAAAGCCCCAGAGAGTGCCGTCTGTACCATAACCTGTCCCGTCAAGAATAACGCCGATAACTTCTTCGTCTTCGATGCCGTTTTCCGCCAGGCAGCCTGCGAAATGCGCGTGATGGTGCTGCGTCTCAACGAGGTGAAGGGCCGGTATGCGCCGGGCCACCTCAGCTGAGGCGTAGCCGGGGTGCATGTCATAAGCGACAATCTCAGGCGTCACGCCTATTAACCTTTGAAAATTGATCAGGCTGGAGAAAAGGTTTTCCTCTCCTTCCAGGCAGTCAATTTCACCTATATACTGGCTCATAAAAGCCTGGTCTCTCTTCAGCAGGCAGAAGCTGTTTTTCATTTCGCCGCCTACCCCGAGAATAACCGGTGCGGGCGCATCGCGCCTGACCGCGACAGGGTGGGGCACATAGCCCCTGGAACGGCGAAGTATATGGGTTCCCCCGTCGATGACGCGGGCCAGGGAGTCGTCGCAGCGGTTGACAATGTCCCGGTTGTGCCAGAGCAGGTAGTCTGCGATTTCACCCAGTTCATCCAGTGCCCGGTCATTGTCCTTTACCAGCGGCAGGCTGCTGTAATTGCCGCTGGTCATGACCAGCAGGTCGAAAGGCCCGGTAAAAAGCAGGTAATGCAAAGGCGTATAGGGAAGCATTACGCCCAGCGTTTTTAAACCGGGCGCCAGTTCCTTAGGCAATAAGTAGCCGGGTTTGCGGGCAAGGATCACTATAGGCGCCTGGAGAGAGCTCAGCAGTTTTGCTTCATCCTCATTGGCGCGGCAGTATTTCTCCACTGTCCTTAAATCCCGGCACATTACGGCGAAAGGCTTGCATTCTCTCCCTTTGCGCTGTCGTAAAACTTCCAGGGCCTTGCTGTTCATGGCGTCACAGGTCAGGTGGAAGCCGCCCAGCCCTTTAAAAGCAAGGATTTTACCATCCTGCAGCAAATCCCAGCAGGCCTGCAGCCAGTTTTCCCTGCCGGCGACCTTTATCCCCCGGCGGTCGACTAATTCAACCTGCGGCCCGCAAAACGGGCAGGCCACCGGCTGGGCATGGAAGCGACGGTCGGCCGGATTATTGTATTCCCCGGAGCAATCGCCGCACATCTGAAAAGAAGCCATGGCCGTATAAGGCCGGTCATAGGGAATTTCTCTGGTTATGGTAAAACGGGGCCCACAGTTGGTACAGTTGGTAAAAGGGTAATTGTAATGCCTGTCGGCCGGATCGGAGACATCCTCAAGGCAGGCCGGACAGGTGGCAACGTCAGGCGGCACCAGGGCTTCCTTGTCCAGGGCGGTGTCACTGGACAGGATCTGAAAATCCGCATACCCGCGGTACGGGAGCTGATACAGCTTGTAACCGGTAATCAGAGCTAACTTGGGCGGGTTATCTTTGAGTTCGTTTGAGAAACCGGTCAGGTTCGCCTCTTCTCCTTCAGCCTCGATAATCACGCCGCCGGCTGAGTTTAACACACTGCCGTTTATTTTCCAGCGCCGCGCCAGATTGTAAACGAAAGGGCGGAAGCCCACTCCCTGGACAACCCCTTTTATGACTATGTGGTATCTGGTAATGTTTTTTCCTTTTGGGTTAAGATCTTGTGTGATTACCGCCAACCCCCATATAAAGAACCTAAGAATAAACCATTACTGTCTTTATGGATGTAGGTGCGAATTTATTCGCACAAATTCTGAATATTACCAACAAGTTCGGCGCTGGCGCGCCCTGTTCGGTTGAAACCGAACCTACATCGTTTATTTTTATATCTGCCTGTGTCATTCTAAAGACATTTTTGACTGATGATCTGGTCCAGCTGGGCGGCAAAGTCCGTTTGCAGAAGTTTTGCCGGGCTGCCCAGGGCGTCTTCCAGGTCATAATCGAAATCAATGGAGCCAAGAAAGGGGACACCCAGGTTGAGCAGTTCAGAAGCAACCTGTGAACCCTTTTTTGTTTTCATGTTTTCCAGTATGCCGATGACGGTAATGCCAAGTTCGTTTAAAACCTTTAGTTCACGCTTTAAAACTTCTTGAGCAACCCTGGACGGAGTGGTAACAAGGAGAAATTCAACTCTTTTGATTAAACGGATTACATCAAGCACCGGGTCACCGGTGCCCGGGGGCATATCTATAATCAAAAAGTCAAGGTCCTCCCAGCGGGTTATGGCCAGTATTTCAATGATGGCGTTGGAAATTTCACTTCCCCGCAGCGGGGAAGGGTTATTGCCGGTGTAATAAGTAATTGACATGAAACTAATGCCGTTAAATTTCGGCGGGACAATACCCTTTTCCTCCTCCGGGTAAATCCCTTCGACCCCGAGTATGACGTGTGTGGAAGGGCCGCAGAAGTCCAGGTCCAGCAGTCCTGTCCGGTAGTTATGTTTTGCCAGGCATAACGCCAGGCTGGCAGCTGTTTGACTTTTGCCGATGCCGCCCTTGCCCCCCGAAACCGCTATTATTTTTTTGACATTTTGGAATCGCTTGTTAATAACATTAAGTCTTGGGTCCATCATTTCTCACCTTCAATATAATCTATCCAGACCCCGCGCCCGCTGGTTATCTCAAAATCCGGACTGCCGCAGCGGGGGCACCTGACATAAACGTGCGCGACTTCCGGGACAAAGTGGATGGCCTCGGAGTCTTCTTCAGAAAGGTCCTGCAGGGAGTCGCTGTAGTACCAGTCTTCCCCGCATACTTTACACCGCAGAACACATTTATCCACCTCAAGGCTGATTTTTTCCATGCTCAGGGCGCCGCCGCCCTGCTGCAGGATATTCTCCATGGCAAAGTTGAAAACGTCCAGTTCTATCTGCTGCAGCTCGCCCACCATGACTTTTACCCGCACGATCTCTTTGAGGTTTTCTTTTCCGGCTTCTTTCAGCACAGTCTCGACAACTGCTTCCGCCAGCGCCCATTCATGCATTTTAACACATCCCCGCAAAGATTTGCTGACTATAGTCATACCAAGAATTAGGGGGGAATATTATATTCCCCCCTAAACAATACTTTAAAACATTTTAAATTATCAGTATAGGCTTGTCAATCAATTCTTTTTAAGCGTGGAAACCTGCCCCGTGCGAGTGACCGCCGCTATGCACATGCTCTTCCTTGGGCAGGATCGGGAAGTTCTCAACAACGAAGCAGTAGGCTAAGACCAAAAAGCTCCACATGCCAAGTGTGCACAACCATTCCCAGATGCTGGGGAAGTAGCTGCCGCCCATGGCATCAGCCATACCGGTAAACACCACGTTCATCCGGTTGAATACAACACCGGCGACTACCAGGATGGAGGCGGTCAGGACACCGCCCTGCTTGTTGCGGATAGACGGTGTGGCGTACATGATAATCGGCAGGATGATAAACACGATCATCTCAATCAGGAACATGTTGCTCTCAAAGGACCCGTTAAAGGCCATGGAAAGCACGCCGCGGTATACCAGGTCGGCAATTTTAACAATGAGGTAAATGATCAGCATGACTAAAGTTACTTTTGTCAGGCTGGAAAATACCGGTGTCTCAGGTTCCCTGCCGTAAGCCCTGGCGGCCAGGGTGCCTTCCACGGTGACCATGGCAGGCCCGAGGAAGAAGGCGGACCAGACAAAGAAGAACGGGATGATCTGGGACCACCACAGCGGGTAGAGCCTGTCAACGGCCACGATGTACAGCGAGCCGAGTGAGGACTGGTGCAGTGAGGGCAGCACAATGCCCAGGATCAGCAGGAAAGGCAGCATGGCATGCAGTACCTTCTCCAGGCCGGGGCACTTGATTTTTTCAAAGAAGATCTCTCCGAACTCAAGCACCTGCACGGTTGTATACAGTGAAATGCACCAGAATACTTCAAACAGCACGGAGTGGAATCCCCAGTAAAAGAACGGGCGCCAGAAGTTGAACCAGCGGCCG
Organism: Pelotomaculum propionicicum; assembly: GCF_004369225.1. Classification (GTDB taxonomy): domain Bacteria; phylum Bacillota; class Desulfotomaculia; order Desulfotomaculales; family Pelotomaculaceae; genus Pelotomaculum_B; species Pelotomaculum_B propionicicum. The sequence goes on along the minus strand of NZ_QFFZ01000009.1, from coordinate 27,284 downwards.
ATATCCAGGAAAAGGCTGACCATTGATATGATATAACCGATCAGCGATGTTAATAAAGCAGCGCGGGCGATCGGCAGGTATTTATCCTTGTGCAGCACGTGCACAATAAGCGCGGTGCTGAAGCCGCCGCCGGCCAGGGCGATGCCGCAGAGCAGGTCGAAGCCGATCCACAGGCCCCAGGGCCACTCGTCGCTCAGGTTGGTCACGGAGCCCAGGCCGAATACAAAACGGTAGAGGGCGGCGCAAACCGCGATCACTACTAACAAAATAAGCAGCTTTCTGAAACCTGTCATTCTGAAAGTCCAGTTACGTCCTTTTTGCATTTAATCTCACCTCCAATTGTCAAAAATTCTTATTTGTTATCCACCGGTTCATATAATTCAGACTCGTCATGCACTTCGGCGTGGCGCTTGGTGTAGGCGCGCATGATGGTCAGGATGGCGCCCCAGCCGAAGAACAGGTAGGGAGTCCATTTGAGCACGTCCCAGGTCAAAGACGGGATTGACCTCTGGGTGACGGGCTTGCCGAAAGCTTCCGTCCTGAAGCCGATCTTGTCGAAAGGAACGTCGGATATATACAGCCAGGAAGTACCGCCGTATTCCTTCTCACCATATACCCCTTTAACGTATCTGGGATTTTTATTGATTCTGTCCCAGGCTTCGGCCAGCAGCTCTTTTCTGTCGCCGAACTTTAGGGCGCCAGTGGGGCAGGAAGTTACGCAGGCCGGTTCCAGACCTTCTTCTTTCATGCGGTCATAGCAAAAGCGGCACTTTTGCACGTAGGGGAAAGCCTTGTCCCACTGGAAGCCGGGTATGCCGAAGGGGCAGGCGATCATACAGTAACGGCAGCCGACGCAGTAATCCTTATTCAGCTCGGTTGGCTTATATATGACTGCTCCTTCCTTAGTTTTAACGAACGAGTGGGTAAAGCAGGCTGATTCACAGGCCGGCTCGTTGCAGTGCATGCATTGTCTTTTTACAAAGCGCCACTTTAGATTGTCGCCATCTTCTATCACGTAGTAGTTTACGTTGGTCCAGGTATCGGCGCTCGTTTTTCCAGGGCTGTCCCAGTTATTGGAGAATGTGCCCAGTTTTGCCGGCAGGTCGTTCCATGATTTACATGACACCTGGCAGCTGCGGCAGCCGATGCACCTGGTAACGTCTACCAGGACACCTTTTGACATCGTTACACCTCCGGTTTCTGCTTGAAATTAGGTGTTTATGGTTTTCACCAAGCTTTAAGCCTTCTTAACGTTGCAGAGAAAAGCTTTTGATTCAGGTATCATCACGTTCGGGTCTCCGACGCTGGGCGTTATGTCGTTGGCCGTGGCGCCTGTGGCTATCCCCGAAAAACCGTAGTGCCAGGGCAGTCCGATAAGCTCAATTTCCTTGCCGTCAATCTTGAACGGCTTGATAATCGGCAGGACGTTGGCCCTGCACTTTATTTCGCCGCGGATGGAACTGACAGCTACCATATCACCCGGCTTGACTCCCAGCTTCTTGGCCAGACCTGGAGATATTGAAGCGAACATTTCCGGCTGCAGTTCCGCCAGGTTGGGGCAGCTTCTGGTTACGGCGCCGCTCTGGTAGTGCTCAACCAGGCGGTGGGTCGTACCGATATAGGGGAAGTCCGGAGACGCCGTCGGCGCCAGCTTGGCAAAGTCACCCTTGTATTTAACAGCCACCGGATTGTTTTGCTGTTTACTCATCAGGTTGTTTACCGGGCTCTCCACCGGCTCGTAGTGTTCCGGCAGGGGGCCGTCCTTGCAGCCGGTCGGCGCGAACAGCCTGCCTACACCCTCGGTGGTCATAATGTAGCAGTTAACGGCTGACTTGTCCGGGGTGATAAAGGCGCCGGTGGTCGCGTCTTTAAAGCCGAAGTCAGGCACATCATTGTTGACCCACTGCGCGCCGTCCCAGGAAACCAGCATTCTCTTGGGATCCCAGGGCTTGCCGGAAGGATCGGCCGAGCAGCGGTTGTAAACGATGCGCCGGTTGGCCGGCCAGGCAAAGGACCATTTCGGGAAGAGGCCGAGGCCGCTCTTGTCTTCCCGGCTGCGCCTCTGCGATGCGGGAACCTTCAGTACGGGATCCTCAAACATATAGCCGGCGTAAATCCAGACGCCGCATGCCGTTGAACCGTCGTCCTTAAGTTTTGAAAAGGCGTCCAGCGTGGCGCCGTCGGCTACAGTGTACCCGTTCATTTCCTTGGCGATCTTCATGATGTCCGGCTCGTCATGGCCGGGCAGGTCGTAATCCCAGACCATATCCAGGATGGGGGCGGGGAACTTGCCGCCGGCCTGGTATTCCTTGCGGACAGCCTTAAATATTTCATAAGCGATCCAGAGGTCGCTCTTGGCCTTCCCGGGCGGCTCAACCGCTTTCCAGCGCCACTGGATCCAGCGGGAGCTGTTGGCCACTGTGCCTTCTTTCTCATAGGAAAAAGCGGTGGGCAGCAGGAAAACCTCGGTCTTGATATTGGCCGGGTTGACCCCCGGGGCCTTCCAGAACGAAGCTGTTTCTGTCTCAAACAGGTCGACGGCTACCATCCAGTCAAGGTTTTCAAGTGCTTTGCGGGCAACAGTCGAGTTTGGTCCGCCTACCGCGGGGTTCTGGCCCCAGGCGAAGTACCCCTTGATTTTGCCTTCAGACATTTGTTGGAATATTGCCTGGTGAGAGTGGTCTTTGCCGTCATGTTTGGGGACATAATCGAAGCAGAAGTCGTTTTCCTTGGTTGCTTTGGCTCCGTACCAGGCTTTCAGCATGCTGATCAGGAACTTAGGCTTGTTCGACCAGAAGCTGGTCTTGGGAGTCTCTTTGTCGAGATAATCTTTAAGCGTGGGGTGCAGTGTGGCGTTTACTGAACCAAGATAACCGGTCAGATAGTGATAAAGTATACCCTGGTCAGTGGAACCCTGCACGTTTGACTCGCCCCGCTGGGCGTTGACACCGCCCCCGGCGATGCCGATGTTGCCCAGCAGCAGCTGCAGCATGGCTGTGGCCCGGACGTTCTGGCTGCCGTGCGAGCTCTGGGTGATGCCCATGGCGTAAATCAGGTTGCCGGCTTTGTCCGGCTTGCCGGTGGAGCAGTACAGGTCACATACTTTCTTAAACACATCTTCTGGTGTGCCGGTAATCTTGCATACTGTTTTGATATCATAACGGGATACATGCTTTTTCAGGATCTGGAACACGCACCGTGGATCCTGCAGGGTCGGGTCTTTTGCTATAGCATCCCCGTTCATCTGGTATGCCCATGTTTTTGTGTCGTACTTGCCGTCGGCAAACCCGGTAAACAAACCGTCGCTGAAACCATATTCCGGGTTTACCAGGAAGGAAGCGTTGGTATAGTTAAGGACGTAATCATAAAAATACAGGCCGTTCTGAATAGCGTAGTTCATGATGCCGTAAAGGAAAGCTATGTCGGTGCCGGGGCGAAGAGTAGCGTAGATATCAGCCTTGGCTGCCGTTTTGGTAAACCTGGGATCGGCGACAATCAGCTTGGCGCCTCTGGTAGCCATGGCGATTCCCATATGGCGCATAACCTGCGGGTGGTTTTCCGCGGGGTTGGCCCCGATAACCAGGAACACGTCACCGTTTTTATAATCAGTAAAACTGTTGGTCATAACACCCCTGCCGAACGTTTGGCCAAGACCGGCCACAGTGGAGGAGTGTCAGAGGCGGGCGTGGTGGTCGATATTAATGACCCCCATGGCACGCTGCATTTTTTGGAAGAGATAGTTTTCCTCATTGTCACAGGACGCGCTGCCGATGTGGCAGATGGCCTGTGTACGGTTAACCGTGACGCCTTTTTCGTCTTTTTCTTCAAAGGTTTCGTCACGAGTTTTCTTAACTCTTTTCGCGATTTCTGCAAGGGCCCAATCCCAGTCTTTCTTCTCCCATTTATTGCTGCCGGGAGCGCGGTAAAGCACATCCATAATCCGCCGGTTGTTGACAACTCTCTTGCGGTTTTTGTCAACGATGGTATTGGCGTCGCCGAGTGCAATACCTTTGGAGCACATGGAACCCTCATTGTTGGGATTATCCGGGTCACCTTCGATGTGAATAACCCTGTCACCTTCGGAATAGACAATAAGACCGCAGCCGCAGCCGCAAAAGGCGCAGACTGAAGCGGTTTCTTTGGCTTTTTTAATCTTCAGGGGCCCTAAATCAAAAGTGGGGAGCTTGTCTTCAGCTGTGCTGGCAAACGCGGGTATAGCGGTTGCGCCTTCCAGCAAAGCTGTTCCGGCAGTGCCCAGACCCAAAAATTTCAAAAAATCGCGACGACTGATTTTTTGCTTCACAAACCTGACCTCCTTTGACATAAAAGTGCGCACTCTCAGTCATCTCGTTTTATCTCCTTTCCAAGTCCGGGAGGCATACCGGTTTCCCTATATACCCTAACGACCTGGAAATCATAGCTTTAAGCCTTAGATCGCCAGGTTCGGAGATGTTTAACTTAGATTGCTGGGAAAAATATTTTTACCCTCTCCTCTGTAAATACTCTTGTGGCTTGCCTCCTTTCTTTTCTTTAAAAACTTTAATCCTTCGGCTACATCATTTTTTAAAATTTAATAAAGGTAATAAAGCCGTAAATTAATTATATGAGTAGCCTACAAGTTATCTAATTTAATTCTGTATAATTATTTTTTTTACCTGCAAATAAAAATAAAAATTTCTTTGTTTTATAAAGAAATTTTAAATATTTACAGGGTGTTGTTGAAAGTAGATGCAATTTAAGCTATGAACCGGTTTTGTTATTATGAGGCGGTTCTAATTATTATTATCTATTTTGTTCATGTCCTTATTTCTACAGCATAATAATTCGTTGTCTTGACTGTCGGCAAATCTCTCAACCTGGATGACACGGCTGCCTTCGGAGTACACAATTAGTTTGCAGCCGCAGGCGCAATCATCACAGATGGTAATATATTCGGTAGCTTTATTTAACTTCACCGGGCCGAGCACAAAAGCAGGCTTGTTTTCCGGCGGGGTGACTATAGCCGGAGCTGCCCTAACCTCTTCCAAAAAGGTTTTTCCGGTTGTGCTCAAACCCAATATTTTAAAAAAATCACGCCTGTTGATTTTATGCTTCACAAACCCGACCTCTTCCCATGTAACATGAAAGGCTAAAGCGTTTGGGCGTTAGCCATTTCGGCTTCTTGCTCCCGGCGTTTCCTGCGGGCTATGCCCCGCTCAACAATCCGCACCACCAGCACGCTTGCTTCAAAAAGCAGGTACATGGGGCCGCTGACGATCAAACAGGTTATGATGTCAGGGGTAGGGGTAATCACAGCGGCGATAACCACTACCGCCAGAATGGCGTAGCGCCTGTTTCTGGCAAAGAACGCGTAGCTGACTATCTCCAGTTTCGCCAGGAAATAACTAATCAACGGAAATTCAAAAACAATGCCGAAAGGCAGGAGAAACGAAATGGTGAAAGAGATGTATTTGTCAATTGTCAGCATCGGCGCCAGGGTAGGACCGGCAAACTGCAGCAGGAACGTGACGCCGTAGCGGTACACGCCGAAAAACCCGAAAGCCACTCCGCCTATGAAGCAGAGAAACGAAATCAAAACAAAGAAAGTAAAAGCAAACCTCTCATTTTTTTTCAGCGCAGGAATAATAAAGCTCCAGACCTGCCACAAAATGATCGGCAGCGCAGCTAAAAATCCCGCAAAAAACGAGAGCTTGATTTTAACAAAAATTGCTTCAGTAACGCCTGTGAAAAACACTTTTTGACCGAGTTTGGTCAGTGGTTCCATCAGGGTGGCCAAAATCTGGTCACTGAAGAAATAAGCAGCCACAGCGAGCACTATGGTGCTGATAATAGACACGATTAAAACCCGACGCAAATCTTCAAGATGTTCCATCACAGACATTTCGTCGGTTTTCTTAGACATTTTTTACCCTCTCTATGAGCAAAAGGCTTAGCCTTTCGCCGCTTCGATTAGTTGTTCTTCTTTTTTATCTTTAGTTGCGCTTGACTCTACTTCATCCATTATTTCCGAGGAGGAACGGCGAAATTCCCTGATCGTCTTGCCTACAGCTTTCCCCAGTTCGGGTAGTTTGCCGGGGCCAAAAATAATCAAGGCCAGTATTACAATTATAACTAATTCAGGCGCTCCAATATGCGGCATGAGCTATTTACACCCCTTTCATAATTTAATAGTACATTTTTTGACAGAAGCGAGCAAAACTCCTGCAGGTGAACATTATTTTTCATGTTCCGGCGCCGGTTCGTCAACCTGCTGGTTGAAATAACCTTCACGCATGGCCAGGACATCCAACTGCACTGTATTGATATCCTCCCAAAGCAGGTTCAAAGGTTCACCGCCTGCTTTATTTTCATCGACGGTTTTGATATAACCGCGGCATTTTTCACAAAAATAAACGCGGTACTTTTCCATCCCTTCGACCGTAAAAAACTGGGACTCATTGTTTGTGCAGTACGGGCAGCCAAGGCGGTGAAAACGCCATTTAATCTCACATAAACCGCAGAAAAGCTGACGTTTGCCGGTCCCTTTTTCCAACAGGGACAGGGTGGGTTTGCCGCCGCAAACCGGGCAGTTTCCCTGCAGCCACTGCTCAAGGTCATAGAGTGATTGCGCCTTCAGGGCATATTGCAGCATGAACGGCTTAACAGTGTGATTGAGTAAGAAACCAAAGGTTTCCGCCGGAAGGTCTTGCTTCAGTAATGATAGCAAGTCGGTACCCGGCTTAAAAGCCGCGGCCACAAACAACTCCTGCTGTTCAGGCTGGGCAGGCAGGGCGGCTTCAATTTGCTCCAGTTCCCCGGCCAAATCCGGCATGAATTTTTTAATTACTCCGGCAACTTGATGCAGGGTAACAAAAAAATCGCCGGCTTTTACCTGGGGCGGGCAGATGTTAAGCAAAGGGGTCGATGCGATCATGCCCGATTGTAATGCTTCAGGGGCAGGGGATGCAAAAGTTATGGCGCCCTCCGGCACTTCAACCTTTAAAAATTCCTGATTAAAGTCCACCAGTACTTTCTGAAGAGATTGGTCCAGCATATAACCGCCTGCTTTCGTTATAGAGTATAATTCCCAGATGCTTTTTCACTTATGGTCTGCCAAGAATATAACAAGCGAAAAAATGCTTGTCAATTAATTTATTTATCCTCTCAAATCTAAACCTACAAAAAGTGCCAAATATTATATAAAACCATAAAATATTTTTTCACGGCAGGTAAAATTGTCCTTGGCAACAAAAACATAATGTAACAGTGTTAGGAGGTTGTCAATTGGACCTGTCAAACTTAACTGTTAATGAGATCAAGAGGATAGCGGGCAGTCCGGCAGAAGTAAGTGAGGACCTGCTTGCAGCCCTGCTGAGTGACTCCAGATCAGGTGTGCGGGATATATACAGGAAATTAATGCGGGCCAGAAGCGCGGCGGAAGCGGAAAAACAACGCCTGGCCAGGATGCTGTTGTATGAGAATGATTTGAAAGCCAGGGGCATTCACCCCGTGGCGGGGGTTGATGAAGCCGGGCGCGGGCCACTGGCCGGTCCGGTGGTGGCCGCTGCCGTAATCCTGCCTGACGGTACCTTTCTCACCGACTTGAATGACTCAAAAAAACTAACCGCCGCCAAGCGTGAGGTCCTGGCCGGGCAGATCAAAAAGACAGCTCTGGCCTGGTCGGTGGGGATCTCTTCAGTGGAGGAGATTTTTGAGGAAAACATCCACCGGGCCGGCCTGAAAGCCATGCTCAAGGCAGTTTTGGGGCTGGAACTTAAACCTGCCCATGTGCTGGTGGACGGTTTTAAAATTGACCTGCTCGAATGCCCTCAGACGCCCATAATTGAGGGAGACGGCCTGAGCGCCTCCATCGCCGCCGCTTCAATCATTGCCAAAGTAACCAGGGACAGCCTGATGGACTCCTACCACGAGCTTTACCCGCAGTATGGCTTTAACCGCCATAAAGGCTACGGTACACCGGAGCACCTCGCGGCACTTGCCGAATTTGGCCCGTGCCCGATCCACCGGGCTGGGTACAAGCCCGTACAGGAGTGTCTGAACCTATGACGATACGCAGAAAGCAGTTGGGCTCAAAAGGAGAAGAGGCCGCCTGCCAGTATTTGAAAAAGAACGGGTACCGTATCCTTTGCAGGAATTACAGCTGCAGCCTGGGCGAAATAGACATAGTGGCGCAGGAAGGCGAGTATCTGGTGTTTGTCGAGGTGCGCTCAAAGAGCAGCGAAGGGTTTGGGCTGGCCGAGGAGAGCATAACCAAACGCAAGCAATCCAGGCTAAGGCAGTTGGCCTGGTATTACCTCAAAGCCGAAAGGAAGACCGGCAGCGACTGCCGTTTTGATGTCATTGCCGTGGAATTTGACCTTGATGACAGGGTTAAACGGCTGGAACATATAGAAAACGCTTTTTAAAAATAAATATGATTATTCCTTTTCTCAGTAACATACTTGGGTTGCCTTGCAAGTCTTTTGCCAATGAAACAAATTGACAGGATTTACAGGATAATAGTTTAAGGAATTCAGAATTCAGAATTCAGTAGTCAGAAGTTTAAAGTCAAAAGTCTAAAATCAGAAATAAAAAAGATCTTATATATTCAGTCTCCTGACTCCTGTATTCTCTTTGTCCTTAAAAATCCTGTCAATTTGTTTTATCTTTACACTGAGCTAACCGTATAATCATTAGAATAAATTCTATACGAGGAGATTGCAGTTGAAAAAAATTAATCTTTTTTTCCTCCCGTCCCGCAACATAACACTGACCATTCCTCTGGTGCTGACGGTGGGGTTTATAGCAGGGCTGTTTTGGGATACCGGCGTGCTGAAAAACTATTTGCTGACAGCCACAGTGCTGATGATCTACCCCACCATGATCGGGTTTAAGATCAAGGAAATAGTGGACCTGAGCCACACCAGGCTGCTGCTTGCCGCGTCAGTGATCAACTTTGTTCTGGTCCCCGCGCTGGCTTACATCCTGGGTGTGCTTTTTTTGCTGGGTGACCCGCAGCTTTTCGCCGGCCTGGCCATTGCCTCCCTGCTGCCCACCTCCAACATGACGATAGCTTTCACTCATTTCGGCAAGGGGAATGTGCCGGCCGCTGTCAAACTCACCGTGCTCAGCCTTGTCGCCGGCTCGCTGCTGGCGCCCTGGTACCTTCTGGTAATGGTCGGCGGCTATATCCATATAGATCTGCTGGCTGTGCTGAAGAACATCTCCATAGTGGTGTTCCTGCCGCTCTTCCTGGGGGTCTTCACTTATCATCTTTTACTGAAGAAATACTCCCAGGAGCAGTTTGAAAAGTCGGTCAAGCCCTGGCTGCCGGCGGTTACCGCCTGGGGAATGGTGTACATGCTTTTTACCGGTATCAGCACCAACGCCCGCCTGATTGTTTCACAGCCTGGCCTGCTGCTCAGCTCGCTGCTGGTCTGGGTGGTTTTTTACTTTGTTAATTATTTTATTTCCATAAAAGCAGGCAGACTTTTTTTCAACAGGAAGGACTCGGTCACCCTTGTTTTCGGCACTGTCCTGCGCAACCTGGCGATTTCAATCGGCCTGGCGGCAGCGTCTTTTGGTGTTACCGCGGCTTTTATGGTTTCGCTCGCTTTTTTATTTCAGGGCCAGTCTGCCGCCTGGTTCATCAGGCTTAATGACAAGTATAAGATTTTTCCTGAAACCGGGCGCCATATGCTGAAAACCAGACAGGCAAAATAAGAGGTGGTAGTATTGTGCGAATAAACTCGCACCTACAATTAATTAATTTTTTATGATTGTTAATAATGTGGTAATAAAACCGTAAGATTTATGTTTTACCTTGTATATATTGAAAAAACTAAAAGGGGGTATGTGCGGTGATGAACAGGGATGAATTGTTGGAGGCCATGGAAAACACCATAAATGATATTAATCAGGTTAAAGAAAAAATCAATCAAACTGGTGAGCCGAGCATATTGGACCAGCTGCGGCGTAAGCTGAAGGAACTGGTGGACCAGCACTTCAGGCTGATCGACCAGTTGGGTTGATAGGATAAAATAAACCGGCTTGACCGGTTAAGATACTATTATAGAAATTTTCTTAGTAAATTGCTCTCTTGGCGGGAGCAATTTATTATTTTTGAGATTTATAGGTTGATGGCGTTAAGAACCGTACTGACAATGAATTCCTGATCTTTTAAATTATTAACGAAATCCAGGCTGTCCACATCAATAGTCAGGAGGGGGGAAAGCCTGTAGTTCTGGTAATAGTCGCTGTATTCCTGATGCAGGGCCCGCCAGTAACTTTCAGCAACCATGAGTTCGTCGGGCCTGCCTCTTTTTTTGATTCTCCGCATGGCCTCTTCAGCCGAAACATTAAGATAGATTACGATGGAAGGCGGCTTTAACGATTCTATCAGGTTATTGAAAAGTGATTTGTAGACATAGTATTCCTCAGGTTTGAAATCACCGGACTTATAATAGAACGACGCAAAGATGGGATCGGAGTAAATGGACCTGTCCATAATCACTTTGCCGAGTTTTAGCGCTTCTTTATATTGGACAAACCTGTTGTTGAGAAAACTGATCTGCATGGGGAAGCACCATTCTTTTCCCTCGGTAAAGAATTTTCCCAAAAGGTCGTTTTCATCCCTGAAGATTTCCTCATATGGAACCAGGTTAAGCCTGGCGGCAATGATTTTTAAAAAAGATGTTTTACCTACGCCGGTCATACCGTCAATTACCACAGTAATATCAGACAAAACTCATCACCCCGTGCCCTAACGATACCGTTAATATTCAACAGTTGGAAAACCAATCCCTTTAAATGATATTTCCACCGCATCTCAATATTGCAAAAATATTTATAGTATTGGATTTCTCTGGCAGGATAAATGCAAAATATGTAAAATTTTACTGTTATATCGTCTGGTTATTTTCACTAAGAAAAAACGAAGGGAGGAGTGTAAATGCAGGAGTATGAAATAATACAGGACTTTTTGCAGTTGGGCAGAGAGTATAACCGTCCAGGAACAGAACTGGTCCCGCAGGGCTTAACTGTTCACGAAACGGCTACGCCGGGAGCTACAAGCAATAATGAAAGCGCTTATTTCCATAATGCTTATAGGGAAGCTTCCGCGCACTTTTTTGTTGATTACAGCGCCATTGTCCAAATAATACCTGAGGATGAAGTTGCGTGGCATGCCGGGCCTACTGCAAACAGAAGGTTTTTATCTGTGGAACTGTGTCATTTTACCGATCCCGAAAAATTTCAGGAAGTGTGGAAACGTGGGGTATGGCTGGCGTCAATGCTTTGCCGGAAATACCAGTGGGAACCTTCTAATATGAATCAACTGAACAGCCATGCCTGGGTAAGCGAACAATGGGGAGAGACCGACCACACAGACCCGGTAGGCTATTTTCAAATGCACGGCAGGACCTGGGAAGACTTCGTGAATGACGTGGCTAAAAACATGCAGGGAGTGATAGAGCCAATGGCCAAGCTTATTGAAAAAGAGCCCTGGAAAATCGAGCAGGGCATTGCGGCGATCAAGAACCTGTCATTACGCGGCATTCTGGTTGAGCCAGACCAGCATATTGCAAAATTAAAGGATGCGGATGAGAATTCATTGGACTGGGTGTTGTTTGTCGGGCTGGACAGGATCGCTGAAAAAGCTGGGATTAAGAAAGAATAATTTAGTTTTCAGATAAAAGCAAAGTGGCGTTTCCTGTTTGACACATGGCCGGGTAGGCTGATAAGTCCTTTACCAGTTTTAGCATAGCCCGGTCTTTTTGTTTTGCCTGGACCTTTTATAAGCTGCCAAACCCCGGGTGAAAATTTGCCTTGAATTTTACATCGGATAGATTGAAAACAGAATAAATGTTCGACAAATTCATGCGGCAGGATTTTATAAGTTGATCAAGAAGTTCAATAGCAGCGGCAGTTCATGAATTAACCTTCGTCCGGAAAGGTGTAAATACATGAAGGAAGGCAGCATAAATAAAAAAGGGCCGAAGAAAAGTATATGGGCTTTGTTCAGAGATGCCCTTGATGAGGCCATGGAGAAAGATTCCGTTCAGCATATCCGGAAGACTTATGATGAAATTCTGGATGCAAAAGAGGAACATGGGGTCGAGCAAGGCCTTTTCGTGGTAAGCCTTTCGGAAGAAGCACAGCAGGATCCCGTCCGTCAGATCAGGGAAATATATGATAAAAAAATGGAACCTCCCGTCAGAGCGGGGGACAGGCCACCGTCCAAAGATCCTTTCCAGAGTGTCAGAGAAAGCTACCTGCAGCTTTTTGAAAGAAAATTTGATCAGGCGGACGCTGAGAATGAAGGAGAAAAACAAGACCACAGGCCCTGGTGGAAAAGGTTGTTTTAGCATCTGAATCAAAAAAACAGAGGGCACCTGTCATAATCAACCTAAAGTAATAAGCTTCTGTCAAGGGAACGATACTGCATAGCCTCCGCCAGGTGGTGTTCAGCTATTAGCTCGGAGCCTTCCAGGTCTGCAATGGTAAGCGCTACCTTTAAAATCTTGTCATGTGATCTGGCGCTCAGGGAAAGCCTGCCAAAGGCGTCTTTAAAAAGACTGCGGGCTGCTTTTGTCATAGCGGCATACCGCCTGATTTCCTTTGGCCCCATCTGGGCATTACAGGCAGGCGGCTGGCGGCTGCCGCCTTCTTCCGTTTGCTGGCGAAACCTGGCCCGCTGGCGCTCCCTGGCGGCCTCGACCCTGTTTTTAATGGTCTGGGAGTTTTCCGGCTTTTCGGCGGCGGAGATTTCCTCGTATAGCAGCCTGGGCACTTCAATGCTTATGTCAATCCGGTCCAGCAGCGGGCCAGACAGGCGCGTGATATACCGTTGCGCCTGGTTAGGAGTGCATGAGCACTCGCGCACAGGGTCGCCATAGTAGCCGCAGGGGCATGGGTTCAGCGCGCCGACCAGCATCAGCCTGGCCGGGTAGGTTAAGGAGGCACTAACCCTGGAAATGGTCACCACCCCGTCTTCAAGGGGCTGCCGCAGAGCTTCCAGGGCGTCTTTTTGAAACTCGGTCATCTCGTCCATAAACAATATCCCCTGGTGGGCCAGGCTGATTTCACCGGGGCGGGGTATCCTGCCCCCGCCGACCAGTCCTATGGTGGAAGCGGTGTGGTGCGGTGACCGGAACGGCCTGTTGGTAATCAGAGGCAGTCCCGGCTTGAGCAATCCGGCCAGACTGTAAATCTTAGTCACCTCTATGGATTCCTCAAAGGTCATCTCCGGCAGTATACCCGGCAGGCGGCGCGCCAGCATGGTTTTGCCCGAACCCGGGCTGCCCACCATGATCAGGTTGTGGGCTCCGGCAGCCGCAACTTCAAGCGCCCGCTTGGCAGACTGCTGCCCTTTAACATCCGAAAAATCCAGTTCACTGACCCTGCTGCTTTTCATAAGTTCTGTCAGATCAACCTGACAGGGGTTTATTTCAATTTCACCCCGCAGAAAACCGGCCAGCTCAGCAAGGCTGCCCGCGGGGAAAATATTCATTCCCTCAACGACAGCAGCCTCGGATGCGTTTTCCGCCGGTACTACAACCTCACTTAAAGAGGACTCCCTGGCTGCCAGCACATTTGGCAGGGCGCCTGTTACCGCCCGCAGGGCCCCATTGAGGGAAAGCTCGCCGATATACACAAAATGACCGCACCGCTCCGGTGGCAGCTGTTCGGTGGCCGCTAAAATTCCCACGGCTATTGGCAGGTCGTAGATCGGACCTTCTTTTTTTAGGTCGGCGGGGGCAAGGTTAACAGTAACCCGCTTAACGGGAAATTCGAGGCCGGAATTCTTTATAGCGGCGCGGACACGGTCCTTCGATTCCCGCACTGTTGCGTCCGGCAGCCCTACTATGTCAAAGCCAGGCAAACCCTTGGAAACATCAACTTCAACCTCCACAACTTGGCCTTCCAGGCCGTACAGGACAGTACTCCTGACTATAGCTATCATCGGGGCCTCCAAAGATACCAATTTTTTAACAATTGTTCGACCACTGCTTTGCTTATTGCTTCCGGATAATGAAGCTATTGGCTAGTGTTTCTTTGTCATTATCTAAGAATACAAAATGGCAATTCCAAATAAATAAAATGGTGTTTAAAATGCAATAAATAGACAGGCTCATAAGATGGTCATGAAATGTCGCCATTTGTCGAAACGCCCCAAAACCACAACGACCACCCTTCTTGGGCGGTCGTATTATTACCACTTTCATCCTTGATTCGGTAGTTTTCGGTAAATCCCTTCTTGTTTCCTTTTGAGATTATCTAAATTCTACCTTTGAAAAAGGTGTTTTTGGCATACTCTTCATTAATACGAGCCGGGTTACTTTTTTACCTATCATTGAATTCAACCCCTTCATTTAGGAATTAAACTAGGAAAACCAACTCTCTCATGGAGTTGTTTTTCCTCCCGTTTTATCCTTTATTCAACGTTTTTAGTTGAACTCCTTTTATTTGGTGGGATTTCCCCCCTTTAGGAAAGCGTTCCAATTAAAAGCGGGAAATGGTAAAATAAACGAGAAGTAAAAAATAGTACAGCCGGTAAAAAAAGTGTGGTGTTAGAATTTTTTAACGGAGAGTACTCTTAAAATTACTTCGCCGTGCAAGCCACTGCGCTACAACTACCGTTGTGATTTTACTTTGCTAAGGCTTTCAAAATGTTACTTATCCACATAAATGAAAGTACCCAGCGGTATGCATTGCGCCTAGTGACCAGGGTATGCTAATACCAGACTGAAATATCTCTTCTCTCAGCCCTCCTCCGGGAGGGTTTTCCATTTTCCGACAAAACCTTTTGAAAAAGATAATTAAAGGAATATAACAAATATAGTGGAATTGAAATTATTGCCTTTGTCAGCTACGGAAATAAGCCGTTTGGTTAAACAAGTAAAAAGAGGGATGTTATAAGTAAAGTTAATGATTATTTGCTGTAATTCTTAATTTTATTAAGTTTAACAAATAAAGATTGATAATTTGGCTATTATAGTAGTATAATTTTACATACCCTAAAAAAAACAGCCAAGAATATGGAGGTATGGCAGAATGGCATTTGAAATTTACAAACCTAGAGAGAAAAAGGTTAAAAAAGGAATTCATTGTTTCATTATCAAAGAATGCAATTGTGCTCAACAAACATGTGTGTGAAAAACTGCAGGCACAAAAAATTGAATTAGCTTATGATAAGGATACCAACACTATAAGAATCAAGGCTTCGGATGAAGGGCAAACATTAAAGAAAACAAAGGTATTCGCAAGAGGTTTCTTCAACCATTTCGGCATTGATAAGAAGGGCAAGTTTATTGGAAGGTATGATGAGAGCGAACAAGCAATATATGTAGACATAAGCTAGAGTTAAAGACGTGAAAATTGTTAAGAACAAGTACAACGGGAGTGTACCATGTTTTGTGTAAATGGGTAAAGCCACCGAATATCGGATAAACTAATAAAGGCTCTTACCTGGCCAGGAGGATAGGGCTCTGCTGGCTTCATGTATAAAACTTTCCGCTTGGAAATTCCAACCCCTCTTAAATCCTCATCAGCCAGGGACAGGATGGCCTGAGGTTCAATATCAGCACATAACCGGGTAATCCTGCTCCAGATTGTCCTGGCAACCTGAACGGAAAGCTGCTGGCCGGTGATCGCCCTCAGCAGTGAAGAAAAGTAATCTTTCCTGAGGGTTAGCGTGCAGGCACCAACCAGATTCATTAAATCTCCTAATCTGGGATCTGAAGCCGATAGTTTTATAATGGCTGTGTTTTCTTTATGGAAAATAATTTTAGGCATAATTATCAATTCCTTTAGTAGTATAGGCAAAAGGCTTTTATGTAATATTATAGAACAATTTGTCGGAAATTAATTAATCTTAACTCCGAGGACATTATAAATATTTGTAGAAGTCGAATAATAATTAAGAAAAGGGGGGTAACAACCGAGCTATAATAAAAAAGTATTGATAAATTAGCTGTTATAGTAGTATAATTTTGCATATGTAAAAAATAACCAAGAATATGGAGGTTGTGAAATATGGTATTTGAAATTTATAAACCCAGAGGGGAAAAGGTTAAAAAGGAATTTATCGTATCATTATCTAAGAACGCGATTGTCCTTAATAAACATGTGCGTGAAAAACTCCAGGCCCAGAAAATTGAATTAGCTTATGATAAAGATACCAAAACTATTAGAATCAAGGCATCGGATGAAGGTCAAACATTAAAGAAAACAAAGGCATTTGCCAGGGGATTTTTCAACCATTTCGGCATTGATAAAAAAGGCAAATTCATCGCAAGGTACGATGAGAGCGAAAATGCAATATATGTGGATATAAGCTAACCTGCTGGCAATGCAGGTTTTACTTTAAGATACTAATTAGTAATGACTAATACACTATTATTTAGTTTAAGGCACTCTAACTATACTGGAGGGTCTTATTCTTTTTGGATGTAGCTTACCATTTTAGTATTGTCTATAACTGGTTTCAACATTACAGCAAGGATTCTTTGAAAAGAGAATTTGAAGAAAACAATCTGCAAATTATTGAAACATATTCTGATGTTGCTGGTAAAGAGTATGACTCTGAATCACCGGAATTGGCAATCGTCGCACAAAAAAAGAATGGCCTTCATGTCCTGTTAATGAAAACGGGGGTAGATCATAAGTGCTGATCAGAAGAGAAAAACCGGAAGAATTTTCACAAATATATGATTTGGTAAAAGTTGCTTTTCAGACGGCAAAAGTTGCAGACGGCAAGGAGCAGGATTTTGTCAATCAACTGCGCGGCAGCGGTAATTATATACCGGAGCTTGCTCTGATTGCTGAGGAAAACGGCAAATTGATTGGACATATAATGTTGACAAAGACTTGTATCGTAAGCAGCAGCACTAGATTTGAAACACTTCTTCTGGCGCCGGTTTCAGTTGTTTTGGAGTACAGAAATAGAGGGATAGGTTCCGGTTTAATAAAGGAAAGTTTCAGATTGGCAAAAGCAATGGGATACACGTCCGTCATGCTTGTTGGGGACCCTGCATATTACCATAGATTTGGTTTTAAAGGCGCATTTAATTTTGGGATCAAAAGTAGATACAATATCCCTGATGAATATGTAATGGCTTGCGAATTAGTACCGGGCGCCTTGTCTGGAATCAGCGGAACAGCTGATTTTTAAATTAGTATATGTGCTATATATCTTAAAACCGTCTGAGTTCCGGCTGAGATTATGCTTAAAATCAGCAGCTACTGAATACAAATTTCGTCTTGTTATTATTAAGAATTTGTGTTAGTATACTAATTATTCCAAATAATCAGACAAAGCGGAGAGAAGGCAAGAAGAGTTTTTATGCAGTATGTATTATCCGACCTTCACGGAAAATATGAAGGGTTTATGACTTTGTTGGATAAAATCGGCTTTGGTGACAGTGATAAGATGTACATCCTGGGCGATGTAATAGATAGGGGCGAAAAGCCCATCGATTTACTGGAATACATAACGAAGCAGAGTAATATGGAGTTGATTCTGGGCAACCACGAAGAGATGTTTCTGTCCTACCTTTCCAGAGGAAAGAACTCAACAATGGATTTATGGGTGGATAACCTGGGCGGTACGACTCTCCAACAGTATGAAAGGCTTTCCCAGGAAAGAAGAAATAACGTTCTTGACTACCTTCAGAGCACGGATTTATATAAGATGGTGGGCAATTTCATTCTGGTGCACGCCGGAATAAACATCTCGGACTCAAAGGACAGTACGGTAGAAAAAATAATGGAGTCACAGAAAAAAGACGACCTGCTCTGGATCAGGAGCGATTTTTACAGGAGAAGTGCTTTCGCGGGGAGAACTGTTATCTTTGGTCACACACCCACCTCGGTCCTGCACGACAAAAATTACATTTGGTTTGATGAGAAATATGGCGACAAAATTGGTGTTGACTGCGGAGCAGCCTATGGCGGAAAAATTGGCTGCCTCAGGCTGGACGACATGAGAGAGTTCTATGTTTGATTCTATGATTCTTAATATCAGGGAGTTTTTAGATGGGAATAATAATGAAATATGCCTTAGCTTGGGTTGGGCTTGTAATAATAGCAATTCTTAATGGAGGGGTCCGTGAAAAATGGTATCGCCCTCACATGGGTGAGCTTACCGCCCACCAGCTTTCCACTCTCACCGGCATTATGCTATTCGGCGTATACATTTGGATCCTTACAGGAATCTGGATTATAGGATCAGCTGGGCAGGCATTTGCTATAGGTGGAGTTTGGGTTGTTCTCACAATAGTGTTTGAATTCATTTTCGGTCACTATGTTATGAAACACTCCTGGGACGACCTGTTGTACAACTATAATTTGCTTAAGGGCAGACTATGGGTATTGGTGTTGGTCTGGACCTTACTTGCCCCTTATGTTTTCTACAGCCTTCATTCCTAAAACTTGATTCAAAAAAAACTCTGTCTTAGACGTCCCACCTGTACGGGTGGCCTTCTTTTTTGTTGTCTGGGATGCCAACGCTTAAACTATTCTCTATTGATTCAGAGACTCTTCTTGTAAGTTTTATAATAATTATAAGAACTATTGATCTGGCAAAATAAAAAAGATAGTATTATTAAGGTTGTTTTGTTGGAATAGATTCTTACAGAGGGTGTGAGGGTGATCAGACTCGAAGGATTAAAAAACTCTTTACATAGCTCACCCCTGGGCAAACTGGGTTCACGCCTGACCTGGGGAATTGCGGCATGTTCTTTGCTTCTGCTGGTGTTTGCAAAACTGGTAGAGGATCTTTTATATCAAGAGCTTGGTTTGTTTGACATGGTGGTGGGTGATTTCATCCGCAGTTTTGCCAGCAGCGGTGCAACCAGTGCAGCTGTTGTCATAACCCAGGCGGGGTCTGCGTCAGTGGAGATTAGCTTGATGCTGTTGGTGGGATGGTACTTGCTGTTTCGTTTGAAACATAAATGGGAAGCAGTGGTACTATGCGGCAGCCTGGCTGGCGGTTGGCTGTTGAATACTGTGCTTAAACATACTTTTCACCGCACTCGCCCGGATATCCAGCACCTGATCGAGGTGGGCGGCTACAGTTTTCCCAGTGGGCACGCCATGATCTCCACAGCTTTTTACGGGATGCTGGGTTATTTACTGTGGCTTAACCTGCGTGAGCGGGCAAAGCCGGCCTGGCCTGTGGTCATAATAACCCCGTGCCTTATATTTTTCATAGGGGGCAGCCGTGTTTACCTTGGCGTGCATTTTCCCAGTGATGTAATCGCCGGCTTTGCGGCGGGAGGCGCTTGGCTGGCAGTTTGTATCATCGGCCTGGAAACAATCAGGAAGAACAAAAGTTAAAACCCCGGCTGGCTGCTATTATAACAGAGCCGGGGTCTTATAAACATTACAAAACAAATTACTTGCGGCTGTCGGTATTAATTACGTCGCCGCATTTTCTGCACTTGAAAAACCTGTAAACTGAATCCTCGTCTTCAGTAGTAAAAAGATGTTGCGTCTCACCGCCGCACTCACAGTCGAATTCACTCTCAGAGTGGTTTTTTCCTTGTTCCATTAAGAACATCTCCCAGTAAATTTTTTGTGGTTACCTGAGATAGCGGCACGCTCCCAAATACCTTGCGCTGTAATATGATGCAGATAATGAAGTAATGGTGACATCTCCCGTGCCTGAGCTGGAATGTATGAACTGATTATCCCCTATGTAGATGCCGACATGCGAAGGACCAGCTTCATAAGTGGAGAAAAACACAAGGTCTCCCAACTGCGGCTGACTTACCTTGGCGCCGGAGAAATATTGCTCATCCGCCGCACGGGGAATACTGATACCAAAGTGGTTAAACACATAATAAGTGAAACCTGAACAATCAAAACCTGATGGTGATTTGCCCGCCCAGACATATGGTGTGCCTAAGAACTGCTTGGCGAAAGCGACCAGGGCCGGGGCTTTGCGGTCCACATCCCCCCTGTTGGGAATAGCTGACCGGGGTTTTGCCGACTGCAACGCTGTCAGGGTTGCCAGGCCGGCGATGCCGTCAATCTCCAGGTAATTATCTGCCTGGAAAATGGCTACGGCGCTTCGTGTCCCCGCACCGAATTTACCATCGAGAGGTCCCTGGTAGTAACCCAGCTCGCTCAGTCTGGTCTGAAGTTTTAGCACGTTGTTGCCGGACATGCCTTCCTTGTAAGGCGGCTGAGCATTGTTTTGGGTTGTGTCAGTCCTGGTCGATGTATCACCTCTGGAAACTTCTGAACTGATCAGACTCAGCGCTCTCAGCGTGTCCATGCCGGCAATGCCGTCGGCAGCCAGCTGGTTGGCTGACTGAAAGCTGGCCACGGCGCTGCTTGTGCCGGAACCGTATGAGCCGTCCAGAGCGCCCTGATAATACCCCAGGTCATGCAGTCTGGCCTGCAGTCTAAGCACCATGGTGCCCGACGAACCAACTTTCAGCGGGAGCTGGTCACCACCGGAAGGTGCGCTGGTAATGTCCAGAGCCGTGAGTGTGGCCTGGCCGGCAATACCGTCGGCCTCAAGGTTGTTGTCAGACTGAAAACTGATTAAAGCACTGCGTGTTCCGGGGCCGAATGATCCGTCGAGAGCACCCCGGTAGTACCCCAGGTCGCACAATCTTGCCTGCAGATTAAGCACACTGTCCCCGGACATGCCTTCTTTAAGCGCTTCTCCTTCAGCATATACAGGCAGGCTTAGGCTTAAAAAAACTACTGTTGTCAACAGCAAAACAAAAATAATAAAATTTCTCTTCATATTTAACCTCACTTTATTTTGGTTTGTGAAACTAATTTTTTAAAATCGCCAAATTGTATCTTTTGGTTATACTTGTTCTTTCGCCCAACACATCGTAAATTCCTTCATAAAAATACAAAATTCTTAAAATTATTGGCAAACTGGCAAAAAAGCAACAGGATTTTCAATGCCCGCTAATTTTAAATACCATATTTATTCAGTAATTTCTAGCAACTGACAAAAGGAAAGAGCAAACGAGCATTGAATAAAATATATGCGGATCCTGGCATAATTTTGGCGGATAATTTGGGGATAAATATATTTGATGACAGTCTGATCCCTGGCCTCAACTATAAAAAATGCTTATAATAACGGATAATTTAAAAACAGATGATGCCGGAAATTTAGTAAATACTGGTGAATGAAGTAAAGATTTAGCATAAACATTATTTGGAAGGAATGATAAAATGGCAGAGTATTTGGTTATTAAAGTAGAACAACTTAATAAAAAAGAAGATGATTTTGAAGAGAGGGAAGTATTCTATTTCGAACATTATGCTGTCTTAAATGAAGACCTGTTCAGGGAGACAGAACCGAAGTCAGCTGTAATATCAGCTGCTTCAGGCCATAAATTTGATGTGGTTCCAGGTATTTATAAGTTAGTTTTCCTGGAGGAAGAGCATGATCGCAATACACTAGTATCCGCCGAATTCCTCAAAAAGGTAGACCTTTGGCAGGAATAGGCTGCAAGCAAATCATACTTTGATATATAGAAATATATGTTGCTGAGAGGCGATTAGATGAGTAAGATCTATACCACTGTCCATCATCCTGATGCGGGCCAGGGTCTGCTATGGTTTGAAATAAAGGGCAAAAAAATATACACAGCGGGGCAGCACCCTGATGGTCCGGGTGTACTGCCTTGGTTTGAGATTGTGGGAAGCTCTGTTTATGCCACCGAGCATTGTCCTTACAGGAAGGTTACGCTGCCGTTGTTTACCATAATGTCAGGCGGGCTGTATACTACAGATTATCACCCGGATGGAAAAAACATGTTTCCCTGGTTTGAGATCAGAGAACCCTAATGCATCGATATGCTGCCCCGTATATTGACCGGTTCAAATCTGTCCAGTAATTTGCCGTCAACTACAACAACTACCGGGTATTGGCCGGCATTAAAGGCTGATCCGATCTGCCCCTTTGCATCTATAGACAGAATTCCTCCCTCGACTTTTTTTAGCTTATAAAGCCTTTTCAGGGCAAGTTCCACAGCTTCCTGAGGCGACGCGCCCGCCGATATTTTTTCATCGATGAACTTGGCAGTGAGTGTTTCTATAAATGCTTCTCCGACACCGGTGCACACCGTGGCGCTGGTCCCGGAGGCAAAGATGCCGCCGCCCAGGCTCGGCGTGTCACCAACCCTGCCAGGTTTTTTTAATGAGCAGCCGCCTGTGGAAGAAGCCGCTGCGAGGCCGCTGCCGTCCCAAGTCACACACCCCACCGTGTCGCCCCTGTACTCAAGGCCGGTGAATAAATTTTGCGTCGGCGTCTCGCCTCGCGCCAGGCTTTCCCGGGCTTTGCGCCAGGCCTCCAGCTGTTCTTCAGAGATGCAGTTAACCTTCGGAAAACCATGCTGGCGCGCGAACTTAAACGCTCCGTCCCCGGCTAAGATGACCTCATTGGTCTTTTCCATCAGCACGCGGGCCACCGAAATGGGGTTTTGAATATTGCGGATAGCTGCGACAGCGGAAAAACGTACGGTCGGGCCGTCTACGATGGCCGCGTCCATCTCAACTTCTCCATCCATATTGAGTACAGAGCCGTAGCCGCAGTTGAATTTAGGCGAGTCCTCCAGTGCCCTCAGCACCGCCTCCAGCGCCTGGGTGCGGCTTTTTGCCAATAGCCCGTATCCCAGCAGAGCCGCCTCCTGCAGAACTGCCATGTACTCTTTTTCCCTGCTTGTGTCCAACCCGCCGTGTAATGCTATAATTCCCATGCCTTTAGTCTGGGCATAGTGCATTTCTTCTATGCATAATATTTTCTCACTTTACTTTAAGACTTTTTGAATTAAATACAGGAAAATAATAACCGGCATAGAATAAAACGGGTATAAGCAGTATCGGTTTTTTTCTCTTAAACATTAATTGAGGGAGAAGCTGTGAGAGAAAACAGGGAAACAGTGGCGCAGTATGTGCAAATATACACATCTGTTTGTCCTGAATGCGGCAGGACATATGTTTCAGGCGGCAGGACTACAACTATTACAGCACCAAAACAGTCTCAGGCGGAGGATACAGGCTGGCTTATGGACCAGTATATATAAATGATTATATATATCATAGCTGTTAACTTAGCTGCCTTTTTGATGATCTGGTATGATAAGGTCTTGGCCAGGTTCGGCAAATACAGGATCCCTGAAAGCCGTCTTTTGCTAGTGGCCCTGGTGGGCGGTTCGGTTGGTTTATACCTGGGAATGCATTTGTTCAGGCATAAAACTAAGAAACCGCTTTTCATAATTGGTGTCCCTGTGATTTTTATCGCCCAAATATTGATTTTCCGCAATTTTCATTAGTTGTTAGTCAGTACTGCCTGATTTTTTAGATTGCCTGCGTTTTGAATGAATTTATACGAATACCTTTTCTTAGAAGAAAATTTGCCATTAACGCTTCCGGAGAACGAACTATTGTACTGCCGGTTTTTTATTTTAGCGTGGATTATCTTTTAGGCCCCTCAAAAAAGCCTCATTTTTCGTATAAAAAGATAGGAGTGGTCTACAGCCAGCCCCTATAGCACACGGAAAAGAGGTGTTCCGCAGGCAAAAAGGGGAGTGAAAACTTGCATCCTGTACAGGTTGAAGAGGATATCAGAAAAATCAAAGAAGGTGACCGCTTACTCAGGGAAGATTTCCTGGACAACAATAAAGCTTTTATCCATAAAATTGCTTGTAAATTCTCCAGGCGGTATTTGGAATGGGGCAGGGATGATGAGCTTGCTGTTGCCCTGGTGGCTTTCAACGAAGCCATAGATCGTTTCCGCGCGGACACGGGGGTCCCTTTCCCGGCTTACGCCAGGATCGTTATTATGAGCAGGCTCACTGACCACAGGCGGCGGGAGAACAGGAATACTTCCGTTGAGGTTCCCCTGCCGCAGCAGGGGGAAGAATCAAACAGCGCGGAATTCAGTAAAGCCTGGGAAGTTTATTTGTTGGAAACCGCTGCCAGGGAAAGGGCGGAAGAGATTAGGGAGTATGAAGGATTGCTGAGAGAATACGGCGTGTCATTTGAAGATCTGGTCAAGTGTTCACCGAGGCACCGTGACACCCGCCGTTCCCTGATCTTTGCCGCCGCGGAACTGACCAAAAGGGAGAACCTTTTAAAAGAGTTCAGAGCTAAAAAAAAGCTGCCGCTGATGGAGTTGGAGAATTGCACCGGTATTAGCCGCAAGACTCTGGAAAGGGGCCGCAAATATATAATTGCCATTTCACTTCTTATTTCCAGGCAGAATGACTTTCTGCACCTGAGTTCTTACCTGAAATTGCCTGTCGAGGGATAGGAGGCCTAAGATGGAAGAGCGTGGTATTGTCACTAAGATCAAAGGGAAATCGTGTATAGTAATCACTCCTGAAGGTGAGTTCAAGAAAGTTCCGCTGCCCGGCGGTGGTTTAACCGAGATTGGCCAGGAGATAACTTTCAGGGAAAAAAGAGAAGTTCCATACCTGAGACATTTTGTGTTGGCCGCTTCAATGCTGCTGGTTTTCATTCTTGCCGGCAGGTTTTATTCCAGCCAGGCTCCGGAAGCCTCCGCCTATATGACCATAGATATTAACCCCAGTATTGAGCTGGCGGTGGCAAGTGACGGGACAGTGGTTTCAGGCAGCGGCCTGAACAGTGACGGTGTAGCCATAATTTCAAAAGTTAAGGTAAAAGGCCGTGCCCTGCCCGAGGCGGTTGAGCTGATTATAAAGCAGGCTATCACCGATGGTTATTTGTCTGCCGGGCAGGACAATGTTGTACTGGCGACCATCACCTTTGATAATGGTGACGATGCCGCGATAGATTTGGAGTCTGTCTACGGGGCGATTAGAGAACCTATGGACACAGGCGGCCTGGACGCTGAAGTGATCATCACACCCGTACAGCCTGAAGTGCGCCGGGAGGCATTAAAATCCGGCGTATCCACCGGCAGGTTCCTTTTGCTCCAGAAGTCGGCCGAAAAGAGTATAGAATTCAGCGCCGGCGAAGTGGGGACTATAAACCTGGGTCAACTGGAAAAAGAGAAGAAGTTTTCTATCATTCACCTGTTAAACGACTCGGAACAAGGAGCTGATACCGGCAGTACGGGAGAACAGGGAAATATGCCGGACCGACGGGGAATTTTTGTTGAGCGCTATAACCCGTCAGGCAAAAATATACCAGGAGCGGATAAAAAGCTGGATCAGGAAGACAATGCTGCTGACAACAAAAAGCAGGACAAAGATAACGGCAAAATAAATATGCCCGGCCATGACTTAAATAACGGAAATAAGGAAAAGGATTCCCAGCGGGATGAAAACAGCGGAAAATCCAAGGGCAGGTCAAACAATAAAGATGACCGTTCCGGCGGCGACCAGGGCCGCAACGGCAACCACTAACATATCCAAAACTACGTGAGATAAGTGAGACAAGGGAAGTGAGACAAGGGTGAGACAAGGGGACGGTTCGAAAGCGCCGGGATAAACCGGCATAGAGTAGGGGATGAAAGAGCCCTACGTGGAAGGTGAAGCTGCACCACCACGGCCCCGAGTCATGCGCGGGTGGTCGTGAGGCCGCACGTGAAGCGTTGACAGGGGGAAACGCAGGCCAGCCATTGAGCTCCGAAATCACCCTTCCGGGGTGCCGACCTCGTGAACCGGCAGGGAAGGCAATACGGTATAACGGCGTAAAGAACGCAGCGAGCCGTATACCGGCCCCGCGGAGTCAGAGACCCTGAGCATGCGTGGACACTCTATGTTCGAGAACCGGGAGATCTCAGCGGCACCCATTGGCGCAAGATGCCGGCGGGTCGGCCAGGGAAGGCCCGTGGCCGTAATCCTGGCATGTACGCCGCTGAGAAGCCAGACACCGGTATAGTACCGAAGAAGGTGCCGAACAAAATTGGTTAACCGATGGCGGAGGCGCTGGAGGGAAGGCCGGTGACCAAGGGAAATTCTGAAGAGACGACTGCGAACTGTACGCAGAGACAGGGGGAAGCATTGAGCGGGCTTGACAGAATACGTGAAGCAGCGAGGAGAGACAAGAACCTCCGTTTCACCAGCCTAATGCACCATGTTACAGTCGATCTGCTCCGGGAGGCGTATAATGCCTTAAAGCGAAATGCGGCACCCGGAATAGACGGGGTGACATGGCAGCAGTATGGAAATAAACTGGAGGAAAATTTGTCAAACCTCCACCAGCGTGTGCAAAGTGGCAGATATCGCGCAACGCCCTCAAAGCGGGTCTGGTTACCCAAACCGGACGGGAAGCAACGCCCCATCGGCATAGCTGTACTGGAGGATAAAATAGTTCAACAGGCAGTAGTATGGGTACTAAACCAGATATACGAAGAGGACTTTGTAGGTTTCAGCTACGGATTCCGACCGGGACGCAGCCAGCACAACGCACTGGATGCACTATGGGTAGGAATCACACAGCGGAAAGTAAACTGGGTATTGGATGCAGACATACGCAGTTTTTTTTGACACCGTTGACCACGAATGGCTGATGAAGTTCATGGAGCACCGTATTGCAGACTCACGGGTGCTTCGCCTAATTCGCAAATGGCTCAGAGCGGGAGTATCCGAAGATGGCCAATGGTCAAAGACGACGGTGGGCACACCTCAAGGGGCAGTTGCATCGCCAATTCTGGCGAACATCTACCTGCACTATGTTTTTGACCTGTGGGTAAACCACTGGCGAAAGAGACAGGCCCTTGGAGAGGTGGTTGTCGTGCGTTACGCCGACGATCGTGCGCCACGAAGGCGCAGGGCTGCATGAGAGCCCTAAAGCCATGCTTAATCGAAGATGAGGGAAGGCCCCTCGGAGCCGCCATGCAGGTGGAGGCTTCAAACCACCGTAAGCTGCTGTGGACAAAAGCCATGGTAGTGAGCGTTACGGAAAAGGCGGAGCGAGACTTCGTCAGGTATGTGCCAATGGAGACGAACACCAGTGAACCGTTGATAAAGTGTCGAAAGCGTAGGAACGTCATCAAAACCGGGGGGTAGTCGTTAACCCGGGATAAATCTGGAGGAAACCTGTTTACCGGCCAGGTGGTGACCGGCATGTAGGCGGCGTGAACGTGGCACAGGCTTTGATTAAGAACGTGGGAACCTGCCCTCCGATGCCAAGGGAAAACTCCAAGCGGAAGACCCGTAAGGACGAAAGTACCGATGCGGAGTGCAGGGGCGGAACAGCCTGTAGTAGTGACGAAGCTCCGTAATGGGAGTGGAGCGAAGGGGCTGTGTTATCCAGTTTTGAACAATGGTCAACCGCAAGGGAGGAGCCAATGAACAAAACAAAGTCGTATGATATCTCCAAGCACGTGGTGTTGG
>NZ_QFFZ01000089.1 GCF_004369225.1 Pelotomaculum propionicicum | reverse complement strand
GCGCTACTTCAAAGACGAGTACATTGCGCACATTAAGGATAAGCGCTGTCCGGCCGGAGTATGCTCGGCACTGCTGGTTTACACCATTCTGGCCAACAAGTGCACCGGCTGCGGCGCCTGCGCCAGGACCTGCCCGGCGGGAGCCATCAGCGGCGAGAAGAAAGAGCCTCATGTCATCGACACGCAAAAATGCATCAAGTGCGGCGCTTGCATCCAAAAATGTAAATTCGACGCCATTATTAAGGCGTAAAGGAGGGGATAAGTTTTGGCTAATGTAACTCTTACCATCAATGGTAAAGAGGTAACTGTCCCGGCGGGCACATCTGTCCTTGATGCCGCCAGGGGAGCTGGCTTTTTTATCCCCACCCTCTGCCATGATCCCAACAATCCCGGTTACGGCGGCTGCAGGATTTGCGTGGTTAACATCAAGGGGGCGCGGGCTCTGGTAGCTTCCTGCGTCACCGAGGCTGCCAACGGCATGGTTGTGGAAACTGAATCACCAGACGTGGTGGAAGCAAGGAAAACAATAATTGATCTGCTCCTTGCCAACCACCCGGCTGACTGTCTGACCTGTGACAAAAACGGCGACTGCCGCCTGCAGGATTACGCATACCTGTACGACGTGCGCAAATCCAGCTTTACCGGTGAAAAGCACAATTACCCGATTGATGATTCCAACCCCTATATAAGGAGAGACCTGAACAAGTGCGTCCTGTGCGGGAGATGCGTCCGCACCTGCGAGCAGGTGGAGGACCGCCAGGTGATCAACTTTGCCTACCGTGGTTTTAACACCAAGGTGGCGCCGGCAATGGACACCAGCCTTGCCGAGTCAGCCTGTGTTTCCTGCGCGCGCTGTGTTGTGGTCTGTCCTGTAGGGGCACTGACCTACCAGAACCTGGCCGGCAAAGCCCGCACTTATGAAATCAGGAAGGAGCAGGTTACCTGCACCTTCTGTGAGGCAGGCTGCCAGTTTGACCTGAACTACAAGGGTGACAAGGTGCTTGGCGTGACAGCCAAAGAGCCGGGTGTAGGCAGGCCGCTTTGCCTGAAAGGCAGGCTGGGGCTGGAGCTCCTTTATGCTGACGAGCCGGTTAAGCCAATGCTCAAGAAGGACGAGCAGTTTGTGGAGGTCTCCTGGCCGGAAGCGCTG
This sequence comes from Pelotomaculum propionicicum, assembly GCF_004369225.1. Lineage (GTDB taxonomy): Bacteria > Bacillota > Desulfotomaculia > Desulfotomaculales > Pelotomaculaceae > Pelotomaculum_B > Pelotomaculum_B propionicicum. Next base: position 4,062 of record NZ_QFFZ01000089.1, on the reverse strand, counting down.
GGCATGGATGATGTTCTGAAAAAGCTGGATGAGCTGAAAAAGTAGACAATGCATACAAACAAAATGCTCCGAGCCAACCTATCTAAACCTGCCTGGTATGATAGCTGGCCGACAGGGTGTAGTCAGAAACGGCTATGCCTCCCCCTCAGGAAAGGAGCTTAGTTCTTTGAAGGGAGGTTAAAATGGTGGCAAATGTTACGCTTACCATAGACGGCAATCAGATCACCGTGCCCAAAGGGACCACGGTGCTGGAAGCTGCTGAACAGGCGGGTATCTTTATACCCACCTTCTGCCACGACCCTGAACTGAGCAAACCAGGGGCCTGCCGTATATGTGTGGTGGAAATCCCCGGCGCTCGCAATCTCCCGGCATCATGTGTCACAGAAGCTACTGAAGGTATGGTTGTATACACCGCCTCACCTGCTGTTATTGAAGCGCGGAAAACAAACCTCGAGCTTCTGCTGGCCAACCACCCGGAAGATTGCCTTACCTGCAACAAGAACGGCGAGTGCCTTTTACAAGAATACGCTTACTACTACGGAGTAAAGCAGGGCGCCTTTAAAGGCGAAAAACATAATTATCCCATAGAAGATGACAACCCGTTCATCGTCAGGGATATGAACAAATGCATTTTGTGCGGCAAATGCATCAGAATGTGTGAAGAAATCCAGGGCAACAACGTAATCAACTTTGCTTTCAGAGGTTTTAACTCAATTGTCACTCCGGCTATGGGCGCCCCGTACAGCGACACGGAAATATCCAACTGTGTATTCTGCGGCAACTGCGTTTCAGTGTGTCCGGTCGGCGCCCTCAGTGAAAAGGGCATGATTGGCAAGGGGCGCCGCTGGGAAATTAAAAAGGTCACGACTACCTGTCCATACTGCGGTGTGGGATGTGCCTTTGACCTTAATGTCAAGGACGGCAAGGTTATTGGTGTTACTTCCACTGACGGGGATGTGAACGGCCGCGCCCTGTGCGTGAAGGGACGCTTTGGTTACGGCTTCATCAACCATCCCGACCGCCTCAAAACCCCGCTGATAAAGAAGGACGGGAAATTTGTGGAGGCCACCTGGGATGAGGCCATCACTCTGGTGGCGGAGAAATTGGGCGCAACGAAAGATAAGTACGGTGCAGATGCCATTGCCATACTTTCTTCCGCCCGTGTAACCAACGAAGAAAACTATCTGATGAACAAACTGGCCCGCGCTGTGATCGGTACCAACAATATCGACCACTGCGCCCGTCTCTGACACGCTCCTACTGTCGCCGGTCTGGCGGCAGCATTTGGCAGCGGCGCGATGACCAACAGCATTAAAGAAATTGAAGACGCGGAATTTATTCTGGCGACAGGCACCAACACGACCGAGGGTCACCCGGTAATCGGAATCCAGGTCAAAAAGGCTATTCGCAAAGGTGCGACGGTGGTTGTGGCTGACCCGCGCAAAACTGAAATTGCCGGCCTGGCCAACATTCACCTGCAGATTAAATCCGGGTCCGACATAGCGCTCCTCAATGGTCTTGCCAATATAATTATTGCGGAAGACCTATGGGATAAGGAATTTGTTAAGGAGCGCACCGAGGACTTTGATGCCCTGAAGGAAACGGTAGCCAAATATACACCTGAGTATGTGGAAGAAATCACCGGTGTGCCGGCTGAGACTCTAAAAGAAGTGGCGCGCGGGTACGCGAAGGCGAAGAGCGCCAGCATCCTTTATACCATGGGTCTTACCCAGCATATTTGCGGCACCCATAACGTTTTTGCCGTGGCCAACCTGACCATGCTCTGCGGCCAAATCGGGAAAGCGTCCAGCGGGGTTAACCCCCTGCGCGGGCAGAACAACGTGCAGGGAGCCTGTGACATGGGCGCGCTGCCGGCTTTCTTCCCCGCTTACCAGCCTGTGGCTGTTGACGCCAACAGGGCCAAGTTCGAAGAGTTCTGGGGCGTGAAAGATCTGCCCGGCAAACCCGGCCTGACTGTTGGTGAGATCATTGATGAGTCGGGCAAGAAAATCAAAGCCCTCTTGATTATGGGCGAAAACCCGATCCTGTCTGATCCCGACGCCAACCACGCGGCCCATAACATTGAGAATCTTGACTTCCTGGTGGTGCAGGATATCTTCCTGACCGAGACAGCCCAGCTGGCTGATGTTGTTCTGCCGGCTGCAAGCTTCGCAGAGAAGGACGGGACTTTCAGCAACACCGAGCGTCGTGTCCAGCGGGTGCGCAAAGCTGTCGAACCGCCGGGAGAAGCCAAGGCTGACTGGGAAATTATCTCTATGATCAGTACGGCCATGGGTTACCCCATGCAGTACAATTCCGCTGAAGAGATTTTTGCGGAAGTAGCGAAAGTAACTCCGTCCTATGGCGGTATTTCGTCCGCCCGCCTGGAAAACGGCAGCCTGCAGTGGCCCTGCCCGACACCCGAACACCCGGGCACCAAGTTCCTGCACGTGGGCAAATTCGCACGCGGCTTAGGGAAATTCCACCCTGTTGAATACATCCCGCCCAACGAAATGCCTGACGCGGAATACCCGCTGATCTTGAGCACCGGCCGCAGAAGGTATCACTACCATACCGGCACTATGACCCAGCGCACCGGCGCTTTGGAAGTGTTCTATCCGGCGGAATACCTGGAAATCAACTGTGCCGACGCTGAAAAGCTGGGCATCAGTGACGGGGATAAAGTAAGAGTGATCTCACGCCGCGGCCAGGTTGAGGTTGCCGCCAAGATCACTGACATAGTTACGCCTGGTATGGTGTTTACCTCGTTCCAGTACCCGGATGTTCCGATTAACAAGGTGACCAACGCGGCGCGCGACCCCATCTCCAAGATACCCGAATACAAGGTCTGCGCGGTTAAGGTGGAGAAGGTAAGCTAGAAAAAGAATCTTATAATGCTGATCATCAGTAAAATTCCATAAAATTGCTGTGCCTCCCTTGTGGAGATATATAAATGATGACTTTGCCCTTTGCATGCGGGCAAAGTCCCTTTTTTTAACAAGATAGTAGTATTGAATAATTTCGACAGCTTTATTATTGTACTACACAGTACATAACATAGCAACACATAATACAAATAGAATTTAGATGTACTTAATAAATAATACAGCTAAACATAAATAAACATAAATAAACATAAATGATATGACATTGAGAGAATTCGCTATTGATTTATAAAAATAGATACAAGGAAAATAAAACTAAAACTTTATGCAACATATAAAATAATTAAATTAAACTTTTGCAGGACTTATTATCTTAGTAATAGAAATAAAAAATACAAAATAAGAGAAAATATCACAAAATATAAAAGAAATACTCTCCGAGCCAGTTTGCCTAAGGCTGCAAAGCTATGGCACTTGGCCGCCAGGGTGCGGTGGGAAACTGTTGTACCTTCCATTGTGAAAAGGGGAGTTGGATCCGGTTAACCATACCGGGCCGGCTTTGTTTTTCACAGCCTGCCCGGTTTTGTTTTTGATTTTTAAGTTGTAATTTAATAGGTGGCATCGTGTTGAGCAAAACCGAGCGAAAGCCGGTGGCGCAAAGCTATGGGTCTAAGGCCAGTTAAAAGAGGCTATGATTGCCAGGCTGCAAGGGTATTGACTTTACTGGGGTGGGTATAGTCTGTTCTTGTAATTCAGATTAGGCCCATTATTATTATTTTTGCATATCTGCTATTTTTTTTCAGGTTAAAGGGTAACCCGCAGTTTTTGTTTCTCCGGCTTACATATTATGGGACTTATGTATTAATTATACACCAAATAATAGGAGATTCAGTTGGGATTAAGTCAATATATTTTTTAGAGGGTATAGACAAGTGTAGTTTGGCGACAAGTTTAAAAACCCAAGGGGGTGATAGCGGGAGCTTTAGACTTTACAGAGAGAGAAGAGGGGGTGATAAGGGCAGGGTTTGGATAATGGCTGTCAAGCAGCCGGTAATACAGATTCATTTATAGCTCATATGAGGAGAGTATTAGGAGAGCAATTTTAAATTTATTTAGTAAGAGGGGGTTTTACAAATATGGCCAATCCTCCAGTAATGACAGTATGTTTAGCCGGAAA
>NZ_QFFZ01000088.1 GCF_004369225.1 Pelotomaculum propionicicum | reverse complement strand
GCGGTTTTGAATAGTGTTTTGAGCTTAACGTTTAGCTGACCGGTAAGTTTTCCCGGTCAGTGTTTTATTATGCGGCTTTTAGCCTGCCGATACATAATTTGAAACGCACATATAACAATGGTATAATAATGTAGATTTTAAAAGTTGCAGCCTTTTTATAACAATTTGGTTTAATTATTTAGCTTTTGAGGAAGGTGAGATCCTTGATTTCCAAAAAAGATGTCGATCAAGTAGCATTACTGGGCCGGTTGGAACTGACCGGTGAGGAAAAAGAGATGTTTACCAGACAGCTGAACGATATCCTGGAACATTTTCGATTTCTGGAGCGCCTGGATACTACTGACGTGCAGCCTACAGCTCACGTGCTGCCGCTCAAAAACGTGCTGCGGGAAGACTGGCCGGGACAGCACATGTCGCGCGAGGATGCCCTGGCCAACTGTCCTGACCGGGACGAAGACTATTTCAAGGTGCCTAGAATCGTATAGGTGACAGGGAGGTGAATCAGTTGCAGCTTTTCCGGCAAACAGCCCACGAACTGCATAGTCTTTTAATAAACAAAGAAATTTCAGCGGTAGAATTGAATGAGGCTGTATTTGACAGGATCGCGTCGGTTGAGGAAAAGGTCGGCGCTTACCTGAGCAGGATCAGGGAACGGGCGCTGGAACGGGCCCGGGTGATAGACGAACAAATCCGAAAGGGTGAAAAAATATTACCTCTTTCCGGCATTCCAGTAGCCATTAAAGACAATATGTGCACAGACGGCATAACCACAACCGCCGGCTCGAAGATTTTGGCAAACTTTGTGCCTCCGTACAGCGCCACAGTTGTCAAAAAACTTGACGCGGCCGGAGCGGTCATGGTAGGCAAGACTAATTTAGATGAGTTTGCGATGGGTTCATCCACAGAGAACTCCGCTTTCTTCACCACCCGCAACCCCTGGGACACCAGCCGGGTGCCCGGCGGTTCCAGCGGTGGTTCAGCGGCTGCGGTAGCCGCCGGTGAGGCAGTCTGCTCGCTTGGTTCCGATACCGGAGGCTCGATCCGGCTGCCGGCCTCATTTTGCGGGGTAGTGGGGATGAAGCCTACTTACGGCGCGGTCTCCCGGTTTGGGCTGATTGCCTACGCTTCTTCTCTGGACCAGATCGGCCCCTTTACCAGGGACGTCACTGACTGTGCCTTAATGCTCAACATTATTTGCGGCCACGACCCGCTTGACTCTACCTCGGCTGATTTCCAGGCGCCTGACTACACGCAGTTTTTAATTAACGACGTGCGAGGTATGAAGATAGGGGTGCCGGAAGAATACATGGCTGAAGGGATCGCCCCGGAAGTTCATGGTCTGATCAGAAAAGCTTTGGAGCTGCTGGAATCCCTCGGGGCTAATGTTGAATATACAACTCTGCCGCACACTGAGTACGCCCTGCCGACATATTACCTGATCGCCCCCGCGGAGGCCAGTTCCAACCTGGCCCGCTACGACGGGGTGAGGTACGGCTTGCGGGCTGAAGATTCGGAAGATATTATCGATATGTTTATGAAAACCCGCAGCCAGGGTTTCGGCTCCGAGGTCAAGAGGAGAATCATGCTTGGCACCTATGCCCTTTCAGCAGGTTATTACGACGCTTATTACCTTAAGGCGCTGAAAGTACGGACTTTGATCAAGGAAGACTTTGACCGTGCCTTTGAAAAATACGACCTGCTTGTTTCCCCCGTATCACCGACTACGGCCTTCCGTATCGGGGAAAAAACGGACGACCCGTTGCAGATGTATCTTTCTGACGTGTGTACCATTTCGGTAAACCTGGCCGGCATACCGGGCATGTCTGTTCCCTGCGGCTTCGCGGGTGGGCTGCCGGTCGGCCTGCAATTGATGGGCAGGCACTTTAACGAGGGAACCCTGCTGCGCGCCGCCTATACCTTCGAGCAGAATACCAGTTATCACAAAGAATTTCCCGCATTGTGAGGAGTTTTGTGAAACTTTAGTAAGTATTATTCTAAATTTCTGACGTCCGACGTCCGACGACTGACGACCGATTTAGGAGGTTTGAGTTTTGGCCCGGTACGAAACTGTTATTGGCCTGGAAGTGCACATAGAGCTCAAGACCAGATCGAAGATATTCTGCGATTCCACCACTGAATTCGGCGGCGATCCCAATACCCATATTTGTCCGGTCTGCCTGGGACTGCCCGGAACCCTGCCGGTGGTCAACAAGAAAGTAGTGGAATACGCCATCAGGGCTGCTCTGGCGCTAAACTGCCAGATCGCCGGCTTCTCCAAGTTCGACCGGAAAAATTATTATTATCCGGATATGCCTAAAAACTATCAGATTTCCCAGTATGATTTGCCTATAGCCGAACACGGCTACCTTGACATAGATACCGGCGGCGGCGTAAAAAGGATCGGTATTACCCGCCTGCACATGGAAGAGGACACAGGTAAACTGGTACACCAGGGCACCATAACAACCACGCCATTTTCCCTGGTGGACTACAACCGGGCGGGCGTACCCTTGATTGAAATCGTGTCCGAGCCCGACCTGCGCTCCCCGGAAGAGGCGTGCAGCTACATGGAAAAGCTCAAAGCCATTGTCCAGTACACCGGTGTATCGGACTGCAAGATGGAAGAGGGCAGCCTGCGCTGTGACGCGAATATATCGGTGCGGCCGGCCGGCAGCTCTAAGTTGGGTACCAAGGCCGAGATAAAAAACCTCAACTCTTTCAGAGCCCTGCAAAGGGCGCTGTCTTACGAAGTTGAACGCCAGATCGAGGCTTTGGAGGAAGGCGGCCGGATTGTTCAGGAAACCCGGACCTGGGACGAAGGGAAAGGAGTCACGCTATCCATGCGCAGCAAGGAACACGCGCACGACTATCGCTATTTCCCGGATCCCGACCTGGTGCCGCTGGTGATTGAGAAAGAATGGGTGGAAGATATCCGCCGCTCACTCCCGGAACTGCCGGACGCGCGCAGGAGACGTTACGTAATGGAATACGGGCTGCCCGGCTATGACGCCGCAGTCCTGACCAGTACCAGAGAAATGGCCGATTACTTCGAAGACTGCGTGGCCTCCTACTCAAATCCCAAGGCGGTCAGCAACTGGATCATGGGCGATCTGGCCAGGCTGCTAAACGCCAATAACCAGGAAATTACGGCGTGCAGGATCAAACCGCGGCAGCTGGCCTCCCTGCTTGAGCTTATGGAGAAGGGGACAATCAGCGGTAAGATCGCTAAAACGGTATTTGAGGAGATGTTCGCCAGCGGCAAGGATGCAGGCGTTATCGTTAAAGAAAAGGGCCTGGTCCAGATTAGCGATGAAGGCGCCATAGCAGCGGTAGTTGCTGAAGTTATCGCCAGCAACCCGAAGTCGGTTGAAGATATCCGGGCAGGCAAGGAGAAGGCCCTGGGCTTCCTGGTCGGGCAGGTTATGAAGGCGACCAGGGGCAAAGCAAATCCTGAACTGGTGAACAGGCTGCTTAAAGAGAGAATATAAGGCCACAGGATGAAAATCAGTATGTAGGTTAGATTTCAATTGAACAAAGGAACAAATTGGCAGCTTTCCAATGGGGACATTCCTCGTCGATAAAGGAATACCTGAAATAGAGGTGTGTCCCCTTTCCGCTGACGACTAAAGTAGCACCTCAATTCGCTGCATGAAAGATTTCCCGGAATAAAAGGGGACAGCCCTCCCTAGGAGAGTTGTCCCCTATAATGTGGTTTCATCATAGATGAGTGTAGGCGGCAGCCCGCGCAGGTCACCGTACAGAGGGGAAATGTACGGCAGGCCCGGGTCATTGCCGCCGGCGTAATATTTGCTGCACACGGCTGACATGCCCGGGGGGCTCAAACATACTCCGGCGTTAGTCCGGTGGGACTCCCCCGTAAGTTTGAGATCGGTCCAGGGAGAAAGTGCGACCGCTGCTGCAGGAAGGGGCAGACCCTTGTCTTTGAGGGCCAGCAGCGTGGCCAGGACTAACCCCCCGCCGGCTGAATCACCGGCAAATACAACATGGTCAGAGGCAACGCCCTGTTCCAGCAGCCAGCAGTAAGCTTTCAGCGTATCCTCCATAGCTGCGGGAAAGGGGTGTTCGGGAGCCAGGCGGTATTCAAACAGCAGTGCTCTTATGCCGCTGCCTTTAACAAACTTTGCCACAGGCGCCCGGTGATCTGAACAAGAACCTGAAACATACCCGCCGCCGTGTATAAAGAAGATTGTTTTATCTTGCACTGCCCCGGCTGGAAGGAGCCATTCAGCCTTGATCCCGTTGATGGTGAGGGGCTCTATTTTTATTCCCCCGGGCAGCTTACCGAACCTGGCGGCGCCTTTTTCGCATTCCTGGCGGAAAAGGGGAATCGACGTGTTAAAGTCCCAGGCGGTTTTTCTTTTTTTTAACTGAAAACGCAATAAATGACTGTTATTAAGCATAAAGCAAAAAAGACGACTTTTTAGGCTTGGCATGTTTATTCACCTCAAGGTTATTTATTAGGTTTTTCCTCCGGGCAATTTCTTCCCGGGCGGTTTCGATCACTTCCAGTACCTCAATATGCATTTGTTCTCCCTTAACTGGCAAGCATTTAAGGTAACTATATGACTAAATAAGTACACTTAGTCATATAGTAGCCAAAGAAATTGCTGCCCGCTAAAGCAGCACGATGTTTACATATGCAAATTTGGCTGGTATAATCATTGTAATGACTTGGCGACTAAAAGTCAATTGTTAGTCACAATATAAATTGAAGGAGCAAAAATATGTCCAAGTTTACCGAAAACGAAAGGGAACAAATCAGGCAATGCCTCTTAACAAAAGGTAAAGAGCTGTTTATCAGGTATGGCTTTGCTAAGACCAGTATTGATGATATTGTGCAGGCCTGCGGTATAGGAAAGGGTTCCTTTTATAAGTTTTTCTCCTCCAAAGAAGAACTTTTTTATTATATTGTCAACGGCCAGGAAGAGGTCAGAAACCGGCTTATTGTTGAGCACCTGCAGGAAAACCTGCCTCCCAGGGAGATGATCTCCTCCTTCTTTTACCTGGCTTTACGGCTGGCTGATGAAAACCCCCTGCTGCAGCAGTGGTTTGACGAAGGGGAACATGAGCGCATTGTCCGGAAATTGCCCGCGCATCTCATCAAAGATACTACCCGTGATAATGTAAAAACGGGAATACAGTTCATCCAGTCTTTAATTGAGCGGGGTGTTTTGAAAGAGAACGACCCGGAGGTGATTGCCGGGGTTTTTGCCGCAATTCTGATGCTGCGCACGCTCAAAGAGAGATTGGGGCATGAACTGTTTCCTAAAATTATGGACGTGATTATTGATTGTATAGCACAGGGCTTAACCGGGCCGGAGAAGTAAGATCGGTCTCATTATCAACGTGCGCGGGAACTCTTTTAAGTGTTAAATCGCCTCCTCTAATTCTAATGATAATATCAGAGCTGACGCATGAATCTAAAGATTTATAACTGACAAGGTTTATAAGAGTTGGGGAGAAAAAGTTTTTCGCAAAATAGCACTGGACACCACAAAATAAATATGAGACAATAGTGTGGGAAATTTTAAAAAGGAGCCACACTATGACGATACATGAAGATTGGCCTGAGGAAGTTCTCTTGAACGGACGCATTTTTACAAGGGAAGAACTGGAACACATTAAGGAAGTGATCCGGTTGTTTCCCCGATTGAGTCAAAAGGAATTGGCGCATACGCTATGTGAAACCCTGTCGTGGTATGGACCAAACGGGAAACCAAAGCTGGAATCTTGCCGCGAGTTACTGCGAAAGCTGGAGGC
>NZ_QFFZ01000087.1 GCF_004369225.1 Pelotomaculum propionicicum | reverse complement strand
TGTATCCGAGCATATGATAACGTTCGACATATTCATTCCACAGACGAATCTCTTTTTGAACCCGTACCGGCTCTAGTTGGATGGGAGCATACGCCGACACACTCCCTCTTAGTTCCTCTTCTGGTTCGGTAGCAGTTCCGATGATGACTGTTTCTTTCCCTGAAGAAGTCGCCTTTCTTTTTTCCGGAAGGCGAATCCATTCCTTCGCCTCCAGCTTTCGCAGTAACTCGCGGCAAGATTCCAGCTTTGGTTTCCCGTTTGGTCCATACCACGACAGGGTTTCACATAGCGTATGCGCCAATTCCTTTTGACTCAATCGGGGAAACAACCGGATCACTTCCTTAATGTGTTCCAGTTCTTCCCTTGTAAAAATGCGTCCGTTCAAGAGAACTTCCTCAGGCCAATCTTCATGTATCGTCATAGTGTGGCTCCTTTTTAAAATTTCCCACACTATTGTCTCATATTTATTTTGTGGTGTCCAGTGCTATTTTGCGAAAAACTTTTTCTCCCCAACTCTTATAAACCTTGTCAGTTATAAATCTTTAGATTCATGCGTCAGCTCTGATTTGAACCTTTGTTAACCATCACGACAGTTTAAAAAACTTGTTTTTTGATTCAACAGGCCCTTTTCCGGTAAATTTAAATTACTGTTAAGGGACTCTTCAAAATGTCGAAAAATTACTTGTTGAAAGCCGTTTGTGCAGAAAAACCTGTGGATAATGTGGATAATGTTGTTAATAACTTATAAATTCAGCAGTTTTTAATGTTAGTAAATTAGAATTCTCCCAAAATAGATGTCATTTTATGTAAAAGCCTGGCACGTTTTTTGTAGAAACTTCAGAAATACCTGCCGGCGGCGGCAGTCAGGGCAAACACTTGTCCTGCCCCGGCTTTGCGAACAACAGAGGCTGCTGACGACATGGTGCTGCCGGTGGTGAAAACATCATCGATTATGAGGATACTCCTGCCCCGAAGAGCACCGGAATCTGTCACTCTGAAGGCGCCCATCAGGTTGGATTCCCTGGCGGCTCTGGGTAGGCCGGCCTGCGGGCTTGTCTCAAAATCTTTTACCAGCAGCCCCTCGCTTACAGGTATCTGCAGCAGCGAGCCAACTTCCTTCGCCAGCAGGGCTGCCTGGTTAAACCCTCTCCGCCGGAGCTTCTCATTCGATAACGGCATAGGCAGGGCCAGGTCGAGATGGGGGAATACAGGACCGGCGCAGGCTGCTTCCGCCATCAGACGCGCCAGGCAGATGGCCAGGCTGCGGCGCCCCGTATACTTAAACCGGTGAATAGCGTCTTTCAAAACACTCTCATATGGCCCGGCCGCCCTGGCCCGGACAAAAGGCCAGCTATGTTTGCGGCATTCATAACAAAAATGGACCGCTACTGACGGAAAAACCGCTCCTTTCCCGGCATAGCGGCCGCACCTGGCGCAGTAAGGCTCCTTCCCGTAACCGTCAATGATCTTGCGGCACTTCCCACAAACATCCTCCCCCCGGCGCCGGCCGCCGCACAAGGGGCACTCCGGTCCCTCGGGGAAAACCAGGTTGAGCAAAGCTTTCCACAGCAACTTCATCCAATCGTACTCATGAGGTATTTCACAATTCCGGCCCTTACCGGATTATTATGTATGCAGCGGCTTAACCCGAACAAGTAACTTTCATTGTTAACTATCCCACTCTTTTCTCTGGCTTGCCATGGCACATTTATCACCTCATAACAACTTTACCACACATTACCAGACAAGGCAAGTTCCGTTATCACGTAGCATAACTTACCAGAAAAAGAACGTTCCCATTTGTTACCATTTGCTGCTAGCCGATAAGTACGGCGGCTGATTCAACACAGTCGCCTCCGGCAGCCTTGGCCTTGTCCAGGGCTCGCTGGGCGGCTCTAAAAAGGCCGGCCGCATCGCCGGCGTCCTGGGGGAACTCTGCCAGGCCCACACTCACAGTCAACCTGGCAGAGCGACCTTCATCCCGGAGAAAAGTGTGTTCCCGCGCCTTTCTCCAGAGGATTTCAGCAATTTCATGCAGGCGGCGGCCTCCCGCGCCGGGAAGCAGCAGGGCAAACTCATCACCACCGTAGCGCGCGGTAATATCATCTGTACGGATGCTGCTCACGATTAACAGGGCCAGTTCCTCCAGAGCCATTTCCCCGGCCTCGCGGCCGTAATGCCGGTCAAAAGCTTTGAAGCGGTCTATATCCAATATGATCAAACCGACTGTAAATCCGGACTCCCTTGAGCTCTCACATATTTCAGATGCCATCGAGGAAAATGAATTGAAGCTCAACAGCCCGGTCAGGGTATCCCGCGACACGGCTTGATCCAGTCGCTGGCGCAGGACGGAGTTTTCTAAAGCGATAGAGGCCTGCCCGGCCAGTACGGTCATAATATGCAGGTGTTTTTCATCAAAAGCAAGCGGTCGTTTTTCCCCCAGCACGATAACTCCCAGGGCGTCCCTGCCTGAAAACAGGGGGATGATCAGCAGCGAGCGCATGACCTGGCATAATCCTTCCTCATGTCTGGCCCGGGGGTCGTTCCTGGTGTCGAAAACTATATCCGGCTTCCTGTTTTCCAGGGACTGGCCGATAATCCCCTCCCCCACAAATACAGTGGTGGCCAAAAGCTGTTTGGCATACGGGCCGGTGGCCGCGGCAGGCAGGCAGGCTTCTTCTTCCTCCTGGCGCAGGTAGGCCACCCCGTTGTGAAAAGGCACTGCCTTTTTGGTATTTCTTAAAACCATCTCCATTAATTTTACCGGGCTTGGTTTATCTTCTAAAAACCTGGCTACCTGATAAAAGGTGGTCAGCTCCCTATTGGTCACCTGCAGACGGACATAAAAACGCAGAAAAAACTGGAGGGCCAACACTCCAAAAAACAGCGTCAAAGTTCCCGTAAGCCCTGTATATTTATAGATCATGGCGATAAGAATACCCTGGGGCACAGTAAACAGATAGGTCAGCCCGTCCCACCTGATAGCGTCCGACCAATTCAGGCGCCCGGTACTGCTGTGCCTGCGCGGCAGCAGGTACAGGTAAACCAGCAGGTGGTTGACCGTAACGTAGGCGGCTGTGAAAATAAGCAGGGGGAAAATATTGGTAATCCCGACCAAACCCTGGACGCCGCCGCTCAGTTGAAAAAGTAAACACGCCGCCGCTGCCGCCAGCGTATACTGCCCGGCGTTAAAAAGGACGGTCCGCACGGGGTTGCCCCGGTTGGCGATACCCTGCCCGATCAGGGCGGCCAGGCCGTTTACCCAGACAGCTGCAGCCGGCCCGTAGATTAAAAAGCTGGACAGGATCAGGGCAAAGCCACCTGAAAGCTGGCCGTGCGGGAAGGGGACCGCCAGGCACTCAGCCAGCACACCCAGGAAAACCACTGTCAGCAGCTCCCGCAGGCTGTCCAGTTCCAGCGCGGGGAAGAGGCCGGCCAGCTGCCACACAGCCAGTCCAACTACCAGCCAGGAATATATGACGTGAACTGCTCCCTGCCTTGAACGCACTGAAATGCACCCCGCTTATCTCACGTAAACAACGGGAAAACCCTAACTCATATTTCGACTTTAATCTACGATTTACCTTCGTTTAGATGGGAGAGACGGTAAAATAGAGGCGCATCCAGCAGATCTTTCCCGCTCAGCCCTCTTACGTCAAAGTGCATAGCGCCGTTCAATTCACCTTCTTGCGAACTGGAGCCGGTAGTACCACAGCTACCGGATTCACAAGTATTTAAAAACCTGAAAGGATATACCCCGGCCAGCCGTTTTAGAATATCTGGCGTGCGGTCGCAAGAGGAGTTGTCAACGATTACCACATCCAACCTGGAATTATTTTTAACTAGGGAATACAGCTTACGCACGAAACCTTCAACCCATGGCTCCTGATCTTTAACTGTTATCACCAGTTTGATCCTGCCGGAAGATGTCTGACGCCTGCTTGCGAGCCCAATTCTTCTGATCAAGTAAAACCCGGCCAGAAGAAGCAACGCCAGTAACAGTATGAACAACTTCAAAAAACTCACCCCCGTGTCCTTTATGCAAACTATGCAGACAGGACTTCAGGGGTGATATTAACTGAAACCAAATTGATAAATAACCGCTCTTAGCTAGAGACCCGCCGAACGCCTGAGCGCCTCCGCCTTATCGGTGCGCTCCCAGGGCAGGTCGAGGTCGTTCCTGCCAAAATGTCCATAGGCCGCTACTTTCTTGTAAATAGGCCGGCGCAGGTCTAGTTCCTTGATAATGGCCGCCGGGCGCAGGTCAAAATGCTGTCGCACCAGATTTACCAGCAGTTGCTCGTCAATTTTACCTGTGCCGAAGGTCTCGACCATGACTGAAACCGGGTGGGCCACACCAATCGCGTAAGCAACCTGAAATTCACACTTATCGGCCAGACCCGCGGCTACAATGTTTTTAGCAACGTAACGGGCGGCGTAACTGGCGGAGCGGTCAACCTTAGTAGGATCCTTGCCGGAGAAAGCGCCACCGCCGTGTCTGGCCATACCGCCGTATGTATCCACTATGATTTTCCTGCCGGTCAGGCCGGTATCACCCTGAGGACCGCCAACCACAAAGCGTCCGGTCGGGTTTACAAAAAACCTGGTTCCCGCATCCAGAAATTCATCCGGCACGATTGGCTTTATTACTTCCTTCAGCACGTCCCGCCGGATTTCCTCCAATGATACCCTGGGGTGATGCTGAGTCGAAACAACAATGTTATCCACCCGCAGAGGGCGGCCGTTTTCGTATTCGACTGTAACCTGGGTTTTGCCGTCCGGCCGCAGATAAGGAACAATCCTGCCCTTCCGTACTTCAGCCAGGCGCCTGGCCAACCGGTGCGCCAGCGCGATAGGCAACGGCATTAATTCCGGCGTTTCATCGGTAGCATAACCAAACATCATACCCTGGTCACCAGCGCCGGTTAAATCGAATTCATCGACACCCTCTTCACATTCCCTGGTTTCCAGCGCCCGGTTCACCCCCCGGGCGATATCGCAGGATTGTTCATCAATTGAAGTGATAACCGCGCAGGTGTCACAATCGAAACCATACTTGGCTCTGGTATAGCCGATTTCGCGTATAGTATCCCTGGCCACCCTGGGTATGTCGATATAACAGTTGGTGGTAATTTCGCCCGCAACAAGGACCAACCCCGTGGTAACCAGGGTTTCGCAAGCAATGCGGGCCATAGGATCACTTTCAAAAATTGAGTCTAATACCGCATCTGAAATTTGGTCGGCAACTTTATCAGGATGCCCCTCGGTCACTGACTCCGAGGTAAAAAGCCGCCTGCTCATAGCAATTCCTCCTTAAGTTTGTACAAGCCCTAAGCAGAAAATCAAACCTCCGGTTCAGAGACTTGGATCTGGCTATGACCGTACCCTCTAACAAGTAAAAACGTGCAGGATTAATATATTTTAACAACACGAGACGATAAATGTCAACAAACTACGCGGCGGGCCAGAGCTGACGCATGAAAATGTTTTTTAAATCTTGCGGGGTCTGGAATTGACGTTTTCGCAACTATTGCCTATTCGGTTATTCCAAAAATCACCGGTTTATCCGTATCAACACATCCTTAACTAAACCGTTTCTGCTCGTTTTAGCATGCCGGACATCTTCAACGGAAAGACGAGTAGCGCCGCGCAACCGCTGCCTAAGCTGTCTGTATCAGTTCAATTCGCTATGCCGCCAAACGGCTTGTTTTCCAATTTTCTTCGCGCACTAGTCGCAATTGACCGGGAGATTCGGTCAGCCGGCGAAGCCGCCCTGTATCCAACTCACTATAGGTCATAGCTTCATAAAACTTCTTGATGAAAGACTGAACCCCGACTGTTTTGACATGTTC
>NZ_QFFZ01000086.1 GCF_004369225.1 Pelotomaculum propionicicum | reverse complement strand
CTTGAATAACGCTCTGCGTTATTCACATACCCACAACCCCTGCGACGGTAGAGACAAAAATAATATTGCTAAAAGACCGCCAGTAATAATATTCCATAATTACCATTCCAAATGAGCTGATCCCCTTTTTATGGGTGGTAAACTTTTACGTGATCACAGTGGTAAACTTTTTGATTGACAAACACACAAACAACTGGATAGCTTCAAATTCGTATTATAAACATACCCCGAAAACTCAGTAATTTCCTAATTTTTAGTCTAACAATCATTTTCACCATATATCGAGAACTACCGTACCAGCCATCCATAATCCTGCCTGCAATCCACGATATAGTCAACGTACACTGTCTGAGCCTTAATCTGGTATAGAATGAGATACCACTTCTCAACGAACATCTGTGGTATTTGTTTGGCAGAATAAAATTGACCTCCAGAAAGGGAAAACGCTCCGGCATTTGGTGAAGGGAACGGATGGCGTCTATTAGGTCGTTTTTTCCTTGCGGGCGGCGGAGGGACTTTTCTGCGCCAGAAAACAGACATGGCCCGCCAGCATCTGACAGGTGCTGGCGGAAACAATCACCTTATTTATATTGAGGCTTCTTTTCTATGCTCCACCTCGTCAATAATACCGCCCAGGTATTTGTCCAGTTCATCGGGCGTCGTTTCAGCGCGCCCTACCAGACGGTCTCCCTCGACGGCCAGCAGTTCTTCTTGCAGCTTCAGCATTTTTTCGCGGAGGGTAAACGCCTCTATATCCATCACCACGAGATCCCCCTCGCCGTTTTTGTAAGATATACCGGCTTTCCGGTTAACTTACGCAAAGTCGCAAATCCATTGTAATTGCGCCAAATACTCACATAGGGTTTTAATCTGTTATATTCCTTATAATGACA
Organism: Pelotomaculum propionicicum; assembly: GCF_004369225.1. Lineage (GTDB taxonomy): Bacteria > Bacillota > Desulfotomaculia > Desulfotomaculales > Pelotomaculaceae > Pelotomaculum_B > Pelotomaculum_B propionicicum. The sequence goes on along the minus strand of NZ_QFFZ01000086.1, from coordinate 5,400 downwards.
ATCTAATCATATTATACTTCTTTACTCGAATCAATGAATTACAGCAGTAGCAAAGCGCATTTATTCGTTTCAGTACTAAAAAAAAGGCGCTGATCTCTCAGTGCCTTAATTGTTGCCATCTGTGCTTGTGATATCACGCACTTCTTTATAGCTTCTCACATTTTTTATTTCAACGTAACCTGTACCTCTTTCCCAAGGGAGCGGGCAACCTTAGAAAAAAAGTCCAGGGATGGATTGTACGTTCCGCTTTCCAGGCGGCTGATATTGGATTTCTGAGTCCCAACCCGAAGCGCCAGTTCTTCCTGGGTGATATTTTGGCTGGTTCGCGCTTCAATGATTTGCGAAATCACATCATAGCGTGGTTTCAGCTTTTCGTACTCCGCCTTGAATTCTTCATCCTTCATCAAAAGCTCTTTCACTTCGGCAGATTTAGCTCCTGCTCTACCCATTGTCACACCTTCTAAAAATCCCCGATGTCACCCGAGAATTAAATTTAATATTTTCTATTTATCTAATAACCTTACCATTTGAACTAAACCATCATCCGGGTCTTTTCTGAAGTATTTAAACCCATTTCTGGTATAGAAGTTTATCAATTGGGGCTTGTCCTGGCATTCGATAAAAGCCACCCTCCCGCCGACAATTCCCTGTGCTTTACTGATCACCGAAAGGGCATATTCTAACAATTCATCACCGGCTATTTTATCTGTATACTTATCATTTTTGCCTAGTTGACCAATAAGATATGATGGAATTTCTGTTAGTGCTTCGGATCCCTTTTTGGCATACAGACCATCCAGTTTTCTTATCTGAGACGCTGCTGTCCCATTCGGAATTTTTAAAGTCTGTATGGCAATCGTAAAATATGCCAGAAGAACAAAGCTTCCATTTTCTAAACCATCTTCATCAAAAATAAGATATGTACGGCTTTTGGATTTTCTCTCGTATAAAATAGCTTTGTTTTCATTTTTTAAAAAGCTCTCTATATCATTGTCTTTAGAACAATAAAAAGTAGAAATGACTTCCTTTACTGTTTCTTCGGAAGTCATTTCTAAAAACGTTTCGAGTGGGATAAGCACTGTTTTAATAACTTCTCACCCCTTGCCATAGCCTCATCGGAAGCAAGTTTTCTGTTTATTGGCTTTGCTTCCTTTGATGACGAAAGCACTTCAACGAGTCTTTCTATTGCTTCCGGTTCCTTTACGACAATATTCTTGTCAAATGAAACGGTTGCCATAGGTATCACCTCTTTCAATCATCCTGCTACTATTATTATACATCAAATCAGGCGAACATCCATGAGTAAATTTTCCTCTTTACTATTTATTCATTTAAGCTTGCTATATATTATACCCCAATTCTTTGAAAATGTGTTTTTTATTTTATTCTCTTCCTTGCTGTTTTTTGTCATCATTGCTATCGCTCCTGCCCGTGCCGTCCCTCGTTAGTTTGACAGCATAGTTGTATAGAGAAAACCAGAATTCCTTGTGGCAGAAGGCTTCAGGGGAAATTTTTTTGTGATTTTTAATCATTGATGGGCGGGACTAGCTCAGTCAAGCGGATATATCGGAATATTTGAGGACCGCTTTCACCAGATTGTTTTGCTAAGATTTCTCTTGATGATGTTCCTTTTAACTTCTGTTCAAGTTGAACAGAAGTTAAATCTGTCCGTTGTCCCGGGTTTTTGACACTTGAATAAACTATTGAAATCTTGGAAGCCTTGAAAACAGGGCTTTTTTTATTAAAAAAAAGCCAAACATTATCTTTTCATATTGAGTATTATTGAGTAATGTGTTATAATATAAGGGATAGGAGGTCTGCATATGAGATTGTCTATTTCAAAATCAAAAAATTCCACGTCCCTTTACGTTATCAAATCGACTTATGAGAATGGTGTACATTCATCAAAAATTGTTGAAAAACTCGGCACAGTTAATGAATTGAGTAAAAAACTGAACGGACAGGATCCCATTGAATGGGCAAAAAAATATATTGTTGAACTTAACCAAAAAGAAGATAAAGAAAACCGGGAGGTCATCGTCAAATATTCCCCCTCCAAAGTCATTGCCAAAGGAGAACAGCGTTCTTTTAACGGCGGTTATCTTTTTCTCCAACAGATATACTATAGACTCAGACTCGACAAGGTTTGCACCAAAATATCCCGCAAATATAAATTTACATTTGACCTGAATTCTGTACTTTCAAGATTGCTATATGCAAGGATCATATATCCCTCTTCAAAACTTGCAACCTTCCAGCTTTCCACAAGGTTTATCGAGCAGCCTGTTTTTGAACTCCAGCATATATACAGAGCACTTGAAGTCATAGCCAAGGAGGCCGATCTAATACAATCCTCTTTGTACATCAACAGTTTGAAAATTTCCAAAAGAAATACGGGCGTACTTTATTACGACTGCACCAATTACTTTTTTGAAATCGAGCAGGAAGAAGGGCTGAAACAATATGGCGTTTCCAAAGAACATAGACCAAACCCTGTCGTACAGATGGGACTGTTTATGGACGGCGATGGTATCCCTCTTGCTTTCAGCATCAATAAAGGAAACACCAATGAACAGCTGACATTAAAACCTCTGGAAGAAAAAATCCTATCCGATTTTGACCTTTCCAGGTTTATTGTATGTACTGATGCGGGACTGGCATCCGAGGGCAACAGGAAATTCAACAACAAAGGTGAACGGGCATTTATCACAACCCAGTCCATCAAAAAGCTGAAAGCACACCTGAAAAAATGGGCTCTTGACCCAAAAGGCTGGTCCCTTGATGATGACGGCAGGACCTATGACATCACTGGGCTTGATCAAACCAAAGACAAGGACAAGGTATTCCACAAGGAACGCTGGATGAAGGAAAACGGACTGGAACAGAAAATTGTTGTAACCTACTCTATTAAATACCGCGATTATCAGAGAAACATCCGAAACTCCCAGATAGAACGGGCACAAAAAGCAATTGCTTCCAACCCTGGTAAGTTAAAAAAATACAATCCCAATGATTACAAAAGATTTATTGAAAAAAGCCACTGCACTGCTGACGGAGAGGTTGCCGAACATGAAATATTAACTATCAACACCGAACTTATTTCTAATGAAGAAGCATATGATGGTTTCTATGCCGTGTGTACAAATCTTGAAGATGATGCTTCTGCAATCATCAGGGTAAACAAAAGACGATGGGAAATCGAAGAGTGTTTCCGGATTATGAAAAGTGAATTCAAAGCCAGACCTGTATACCTGAGCCGGGACGACAGAATAGAAGCTCATTTTATGACTTGTTTCATCTCTTTAGTCATATACAGACTCCTTGAAAAGAAGTTGAACGGAAAATATACATGCCAGGAGATCATTAATGGGTTGAGGGAGATGGACTTCTTGGAAATTAAAGGTGATGGCTACGTACCCTGCTATACCAGAACTGACTTCACGGATGATTTACATGAAGCGTTTGGTTTCCGTACTGATTATCAGATCGTCGGTACTGCCCAGATGAAAAAAATTTTTAAAACTACAAAATCATAAATACATTACTCACTTTTTAATCCATTGAAAAAAACTTGGAACCCCCTATTTTCAGGGGGCGCCAAGTTTTTTTTCTTCTTCAAGTGTCAAAAACAGGATTATACCCCAATTCTTTGAAAATGTGTTTTTTATTTTATTCTCTTCCTTGCTGTTTTTTGTCATCATTGCTATCGCTCCTGCCCGTGCCGTCCCTCGTTAGTTTGACAGCATAGTTGTATAGAGAAAACCAGAATTCCTTGTGGCAGAAGGCTTCAGGGGAAATTTTTTTGTGATTTTTAATCATTGATGGGCGGGACTAGCTCAGTCAAGCGGATATATCGGAATATTTGAGGACCGCTTTCACCAGATTGTTTTGCTAAGATTTCTCTTGATGATGTTCCTTTTAACTTCTGTTCAAGTTGAACAGAAGTTAAATCTGTCCGTTGTCCCTGCCTGTTCATGGCTTCTAGCTTCATTTTATAGGCAAAGGCTTTTTCGCTCGGTAAAATGCTTTCCCTTTGCAGATTGCTATCAACCATGATGATTGTCGCGGCATCGTCATCCATTTTACGGACAATGCAGGGCATTGTTTCCTTGCCCGCAAGCTCGCTTGCCTTTTTGCGCCGGTGTCCGGCAATCATTTCATAGCCGCCGTCTGCTTTGGGCCGGACAAGGCCAGGGACTAAAACGCCGTATTGCTTTACACTGTCTGCCATTTCCAGCATGGCTTCATCTGCTTTCACCTTAAAAGGGTGGTTGGGAAAATCGCTGATTTCCGACAGGGGGATATCCATCACCTTTTCGCGCTGCTGCTCGGCGCGGCTTTCCTCGGTGCTGAACAGGTCATCTATTGAGGCCAGTTTGATGCTGTCTCTTGCGCTGCTTTTCGTCAATGTCCCGCACCTCCTTTGTAAAGGCTTCATAGACTTTTGCCGCCAGGCCGTAGGGGTCGTGAAGGTAAATGCTCTTTCCTTTGGCGCTGGTTTCCGCCGCACGGATAGACAAGGGGATTTCCGTTTGGAAAATGCGCAGCTTGTCACCGTAGTCGCGGCGCAGGATAAAGGAAATGTCCTTGGCAAAGTTGGTGCGGTTATCCACCATTGTCACCAGAACGCCGTCAATGGTCAGCTTGGGATTGATTTGCCGTCTTACTTGGCTATGGTCTGTAAAAGCTGCGTCATTCCTTTGGCGGGCAGATAGTGGGCCTGAACGGGGATGATCACACTGTCTGCGGCGGCAAGGGCGTTGATGGTCATCATGCCCAGGGAGGGCATACAGTCGATCAGTACATAATCATACCTGTCTTTGACGGTGTTGATGTAGCTGCGCAGTACCGTTTCCCGGCTCATGGTGTTGACGAGTGACACCTCTATCGCGGACAATTCGATGTTCCCCGGCATGAGATCAACGCCTTCCGCATGGCGGAGGATACCCTCGTCAGATTCATACGGTTCCTCCAACATGCTTTTGGTTAAAACGGTCGCCAGTGAAACAGGTAGATTGTCCGGCTCATGGAAGCCTAACGAATCCGTTAGGTTGCCTTGCGCGTCCGCATCCACTAAAAGCACCTTTTTACCCCGCATCGCGAGGCCAATACCCAGGTTGACCGTTGTGGTCGTTTTGCCCGTGCCTCCTTTCTGGTTGGCAAGGGCGATTACTTTTGACACTTGAAATTCCTCCTCTCACGCAAAAAAGCCGCTCGCTTTATATGCTCATAAAGCAAACGGCTTTTTACTACGGTTTATATATAATTTATATATGATTCCACTGCAAAAACCCCGTAGAATACCCAAAATTAGTTCCTGGTGCAGCAGGAGAAACAAGGCTGAATATCGAAGTATACTGTAGAAATCAAGAGATATCTACTGATAAACCAACAAAATGC
>NZ_QFFZ01000085.1 GCF_004369225.1 Pelotomaculum propionicicum | reverse complement strand
CCTTCAATCTTGTCTTTGTAACGTTCGGTAAGTAACATTGTACGTTCCCCTATGTCGCTGTTATGATTGCACAGTATTTCGACATGGGTTTAATAAATCCTATTGGTTCCGGCTTGTCCGGGTTAGGGATTGTTCATTGGATTATTTCGCTTTATTGCTTCATTTTTGTTTTTTGACCTCGTTTTACCTCCCAAATTCAGTTGTTGAACGCTACTTGTATTCCTTAAAACCTTCCCCCAGCACTTCGTGCACATCTGCCAGGATTACAAAAGCTAAAGGGTCAACCGAGTAAACGATCTCTTTCAGGCGAGTTACCTCAGATCTACTTACAACGGAAAGGACTACCTCCATTTCTGTACCGGTGTAGACTCCCCGCACTGGCCAGGCGGTGGCTCCCCTGTTTAGTCCCCGCACTATAGAATCCGCTATATTCGGCGCCCGGCTGGAAATGATCAGGAATGCCTTGGCGTAGCTAAAGCCTTCTTGGACCAGATCAATAAGCCAGGCAGTGACAAAAATGGTAATCAGGGCATACATAGCCAGTTCGGCGGAGTTAAAGGCTATCCAGGCGGCAATGATAACCGACGCATCCACCAGAAAAAGCAACTGTCCTATGTTCACCCCTGTGTAGGTGCGCAGGACCGCCGCGGCAAGGTCAGTCCCCCCGGTGGTGCCATTATGCTTGAACACCAGCCCAAGCCCCAGGCCCACCAGTACGCCGCCAAAGAGGCTCGCCAACAGGATATCGTTGGTAGGCGCGGGAAGGAATGGCGCAAGCAAGTCCACTGCCAGGGAAAGGGCAATAGTCCCGTAAAGGGAGCGGAAACCAAAGCGCAGCCCCATGCGGTAAACTGCCAGGGCAAAAAGCGGCACATTCAGAGCAAGCATGGCAATCCCTACCGGCACGTGGATTAAATGATGCAGAATCGTGGCAATGCCGCTGACCCCTCCGGCGGCAATCCTATTGGGAATTAAAAATAAGTCCAGCCCCAGGGCAACGAGGATGACCCCCAAGGTGACTCCGCATATTTCTCTGGTTATCTTCGGGATCATAATGAACACTCCAGAAAATAAAGTGGGCAGAATGAGACAAGGGGACGGTTCTCCTGTCTCAGGTCCACCTGCTACCTGATGAAAGCTTGGTAGTCCATTGCTAGGATGTCCTAAAAATTCGGGCGTTATTAGGTAAGCTTCTTGCCGGGGCACGATCTCATCCGGTTAGCGAGCAGCCGGATACTGGTCAAACAAAGGGAAACATCACTTTAGATGACCCCACAAATAGAAAGAGCCGCTAACAATTTAGCGGCTGCAGACAGCATATCACTCTGCTGTCTGACGTCTTTATTTTCTTAGTCCATTTTACTCCTTGACCCTTAAGGATTCTCATTCTCACGTCCCACGTCTCATTTCTCAGGTCTAACTCTGGGTGCGGGCTTTTTCTTTAAGATAGGCCGCGATAAACGGGTCGATCTCACCGTCCATCACGGCGTTGATGTTGCCTGTTTCCTGACCGGTCCGGTGGTCCTTCACCAGACTGTAGGGGTGGAATACGTAAGAGCGGATCTGGCTCCCCCAGGCGATTTCCTGCTGGTCGCTGCGCATGGCCGCCAGCTCGGCCTCTTTTTTGCGGAGTTCCAGGTCAATTAGTTTGGCCTTCAGCATCTTCATTGCCGCCAGCCGGTTTGACAGCTGGGAGCGTTCATTCTGGCAGGACACCACAATGCCGGTAGGCAGGTGGGTGATCCGCACTGCCGAGTCAGTTTTGTTGACATGCTGGCCTCCGGCGCCGCCGGAGCGGAAAGTGTCAATTTTTAAATCATCCTGGTTGATCTGCACGTCCATATCGTCATCCACTTCAGGCAGGACGTCCACAGAAGCGAAAGACGTGTGCCGGCGTCCGGCGGTGTCGAAGGGTGAAATGCGCACCAGCCGGTGCACACCCTTTTCTGACAGAAGGTAGCCGAAAGCGTTGGGGCCGATAACCTCTATGGTAGCGCTCTTAATGCCCGCCTCATCACCGGGCAGCATATCCAGGATGCCCACTTTGTAGCGGTGCCGCTCCGCCCAGCGGCCGTACATCCGGAGCAGCATTTCCACCCAGTCCTGGGCTTCCGTGCCCCCTGCCCCGGCGTGCAGGGCCAGGATGGCGTTGCCGCGGTCGTAAGGCCCGTTCAACAGAACCGCCATCTCCAGGTCAGCGACCATCCGCGCCACAGCGGCCAGACCTTCCCGGGCTTCGACGGCGACAGCCTCGTCCTGCTCCTCCTCACCCAGTTCAATCAGCACTTCCACTTCCTCGAATTTCCCGGCTAGCTCCTGAAAAACCGCTACCCTGTCGCGCAGGTTCGCCACCCGCTGTACTATCTTTTGCGCAGTTTCCTGGTTGTCCCAGAAACTGCAGTTATGCATCTGCGTTTCCAGCCGGGCAATTTCCTCTTCTTTGCCGGCTATGTCAAAGAGAAACCCTCAAATCTTCCATTCGTTTGCCCAGCGGCTCAAGCTCCCGTTTTAACTCTGCAAACAATTTGTATCATTCCTTCTGTATCTATAATAGTTTAAGAAAAGTTTTTAAATCTAAGTTAGCTTGTTTTAGTATATGTGTTAGCGTAGAACGTTTTACTGGAATATGTGCGGGTATAGTAATCTTTAATGTTTCATCCTTTATCCGCTTTTGCATACGGATATGACTGCCTTTTTGCCTTATCACTACCCATCCGTTACGCTGCAAGGCCCTTACTATCCTATAATACGACAGGCTGGGTACTTCACTCACAGTTCTAACTCCCGGACTATAACTTTATCATGAACAATATAGTCGTCTTCTACGGGTTCAAGATACAGTTCTATGGCTTCCCTAATATTCTTTAGAGCTTCTTCCAGCGTATCCCCTTCACTTATACAACCTGGCAGTGAAGGTACAAAGACAGTAAAACCACCTTCCTCGCTAGGTTCTAACATTACTTTAAATTTCACTTTCCCACGCCTCCTTCTTTTGTTCGAATGAATTCGAACCTACAAAGGATATCCTTTCAGATGAATCATCTACCCCCAAAATGCCAGTTCTTTTATTCTGGCTCCTGAATTCCGACTTCTGTATTCTATGCCTTTTTCTCTGCTTCCGCCCGGCCGCAGCATTTTTTGTACTTCTTGCCGCTGCCGCAGGGGCAGGGGGCATTTCGTCCCACTTTGCTTTCCTTGCGAACCGGCTGCCTGGCGCCTTCTTCGGCATAGCGGTTTTCCACCACCTGGCGCTGCTTCTGCTGCTCGGGCTGGACTACATTAACCCTGAAAATATAGCGCACCACATCGTCCTGGATGGTGTTGATCATATTCTGAAACATTTCGTAGCCCTCGAACTTATACTCGATCAAGGGGTCTTTTTGCCCGTAAGCGCGCAGGCCGATGCCTTCCCGCAGCTGGTCCATGGCGTCCAGGTGATCCATCCACTTGTCATCCACGATGCGGAGCATAATCGCCCGCTCCACCTCGCGCATGGTTTCCGGGCCCAGCTCCTGTTCCCTGGCCTCATACGCCGCGTGAGACTGTTCGGCTAAAAATTCCTGCAGTTCCCTGCGGCCCATGTCCTCCAAATCCTCCGGGGTAAGCTTGTGGCCTGGCAGGAAAAGCTGTTCGGCTTGATCCAGCAGCCCTTTCAAGTCCCACTCTTCCGGGTGGACGCCTTCAGGCGCGTAAACACTCACCAGGCGCTCCGCTGAGGCGTCGATCATCTCCAGGATATTATCCTTCAAGTTTTCACCGGTCAGGACCTGGCGCCGCTGCCTGTATATCAGCTCCCGCTGCTGGTTCATCACGTCATCGTACTGCAGGACGTGCTTGCGGATGTCGAAGTTGCGGTTTTCAACCCTCTTCTGGGCAGTTTCAATGGACTTGGAGATCATGGAGTGCTCTATCGGCATATCTTCTTCGATGCCCAGGCGGTCCATAATCCCGGAGATATTGTCCGAGCCGAAGAGGCGCATCAGGTCGTCTTCCAGCGAGCTGTAAAACTGGCTTGAGCCAGGGTCGCCCTGGCGGCCGCAGCGGCCGCGCAGCTGGTTGTCGATACGCCGGCTCTCGTGACGCTCCGTGCCCATAATGTGCAGGCCGCCCAGTTCAACTACCCTGCGGCGCTCTTCTTCAGTCTGCCGGCGCAGCCTGTCTAGAATTGATTGATAGACTCTTTCTTCCGCCTCTGCCTGGGCTGCAATTTCTTCAGCCGTTTCATACCGGTGACCCTCCCTGCGCATTTCCAGGCGGGCGAGAAACTCGGGGTTGCCGCCCAGCAGTATGTCGGTACCGCGGCCGGCCATGTTGGTGGCTATGGTCACCGCGCCCAGGCGGCCGGCCTGAGCGACTATTTCCGCTTCCTTGTCATGATACTTGGCGTTCAACACCTGGTGAGGTATCCCCTTCTTCTTAAGCATGCTGCTCAACACTTCTGATTTTTCAATTGATATGGTGCCTACCAGCACCGGCTGCCCCTTGGCGTGCCGCTCTGCGATCTGATCCACTACCGCCCGGAATTTGGCCTGTTCAGTTTTGTAAATAACATCCGGTATATCCTTGCGGATCATCGGCATGTTGGTGGGGATCACCAGCACATCCAGGTTGTATATCTTCTTGAATTCCTGTTCTTCTGTGGCCGCTGTACCGGTCATGCCGGCCAGCTTGTCGTACATCCTGAAATAGTTCTGAAAGGTGATCGTGGCCAGGGTTTGGGATTCGCGCTCAATTTTGACGTTCTCCTTGGCCTCGATCGCCTGGTGCAAACCGTCGCTGTAGCGCCGGCCGAACATCAGCCGTCCGGTAAACTCGTCAACTATGATCACCTGGCCGTCCTTCACCACGTAGTCCTTGTCCTTTTTCATCAAGGCGTGGGCTTTCAGGGCCTGGTTCAGGTGGTGGGTGAGCTCGATGTTTTTATCGTCGTACAGGTTCTCAACACCGATCATTTTTTCCACTTTGGCCACCCCGGACTCGGTAATGGCCACAGTATGCGCTTTTTCGTCCACATTGTAGTCGGTTTCCCGGATCAGGCGGGGCACGATCCTGGCAAAGGTGTAGTACAGGTCGTTGGATTTTTCCGCCTGGCCTGAAATAATCAGCGGTGTCCTGGCCTCGTCGATAAGAATGCTGTCAACCTCGTCGACAATGGCGTAGTTCAGCTCGCGCTGGACTAACTGGCTGGGATGGTGGGCCATGTTATCCCGCAGGTAGTCAAATCCGAACTCGTTGTTGGTGCCGTAAGTAACGTCAGCATTATAAGAACGCTTACGCTCATCCCAGTCCAGTCCATGTACAATCAGACCGACGCTTAAACCCAGGTAACTATAAATCCGGCCCATCCACTCGCTGTCGCGGCGGGCCAGATAGTCGTTCACCGTAACCACGTGAACACCCCTGCCGGTCAGGGCGTTTAAGTAAACCGGCAGGGTGGCCACCAGGGTTTTGCCTTCACCGGTTTTCATCTCGGCTATACGCCCCTGGTGCAGCGCTATCCCGCCCAAAAGCTGGACGTCAAAATGCCTCATCCCCAGGATGCGCCGGGAGGCCTCCCGCACCACGGCAAACGCCTCGGGCAAAATGTCTTCAAGTGTCTGGCCGCCGTCCAGCCTCTCCCGGAAAACAGCAGTCATACCTCTGAGATCGCTTTCAGACAGAGCAGTCATGCGCGGCTCCAATTTATTAATTTCATCAACGGTCTTTTGCAGTCTTTTTACTTCACGGGCGTTGTCGTCAAGCCAGTCTTTAATAAACCCGAGCATTAGCTTACCACCTCAATTAATTAGACGTGGGCGTCTGCACAAATCTCTTTAATTCAGACAACCTGATAATATTTCACTATCTTAATATTATACTTCATCCTAAAGTTTACCGTCAATTACGGCGCGGCCGCCCGCCGGCAACCCGGCTCTTGCACCGGCCCTGTTACGTAAAAAGCGCGCCCGGTAGGCGCGCTTCTCAGATCTTGATTAAAACTCCGGCTCAATCAGCCCGTAATTGCCGTCTTTGCGCTTATAGACCACGTTGACCTGATCAGTGTCGGCGTTGGAGAACACAAAGAAATTATGGCCGAGCAGGTTCATCTGAAGCACCGCTTCCTCCACCGGCATAGGTTTGATGGCGAAGCGCTTGGTCCTGACCAGCCGCGGCTCATCGTCCTCCTGGACAGCGGCGGGTTTGCGCTGGTCGTTGACATAGCGGGCGCCTCTCTTTTGCAGCTTGCCTTTATACCTTTCAATCTGTTTTTCCAGCTTTTCCACTACAAGGTCGGTGGAGGCGTACATATCACCCGTACTTTCTTCTCCTCTTAAAATCATCCCGTTGATGGGGATGGTTACTTCGATCCGGTGGAAACCCCTTTCAACAGTCATGGTTACCTGAGCTTCACCAAGATTGTCGATGTATTTATCCAGTTTGCCGAGCCGCTTTCCGATGTAGTCTTTTAAAGCCTCAGTCGTGTCAATATTTCTGCCGCGCACCTGTATCTTCATGAAGACACCCCTTTCGTGTATCTTTGTACTCCTATTATTCCCCAAGGCAGTAAAGATCCAGTCTAAATCATATTTAGATTTAAATACCCCAGGTTTTGGCTGGGGTATTTAAGAGTTTATATTTTCGTCACGTTGGCCGCCTGCGGCCCCCGAGCGCCTTCGACGATATCGAATTCAACCTTTTGACCCTCGGCTAGGGTCTTAAAGCCTTCTTCCTGAATCGCCGAGAAGTGGACAAATACGTCCCCGCCATCCTCCCTCTCGATAAAACCGTAACCCTTCTCCTGGTTAAACCACTTAACCCTACCAAACACAAACATACCTCCTAAGAAACTTGTTCCGATATCTTCTATACGTATAAAAATGTTAACATAAGTAAGATAAGATTGTCAAGCTTTCCAATTTGAACCCAGAGCTGACGCATGAAAATGTTTTTTAAATCTTGCGGGGTCTGGAATTGACGTTTTCGCAACTATTGCCTATTCGGTTATTCCAAAAATCACCGGTTTATCCGTATCAACACATCCTTAACTAAACCGTTTCTGCTCGTTTTAGCATGCCGGACATCTTCAACGGAAAGACGAGTAGCGCCGCGCAACCGCTGCCTAAGCTGTCTGTATCAGTTCAATTCGCTATGCCGCCAAACGGCTTGTTTTCCAATTTTCTTCGCGCACTAGTCGCAATTGACCGGGAGATTCGGTCAGCCGGCGAAGCCGCCCTGTATCCAACTCACTATAGGTCATAGCTTCATAAAACTTCTTGATGAAAGACTGAACCCCGACTGTTTTGACATGTTCCGTCAGGTAAAGCGAATGAAGCGCCATTTCATTTAACATACGGGCGATATGCATGAGGTAATGATACCCCCGCATCGCATTCCAGTCATGTGAAAAAATGT
>NZ_QFFZ01000084.1 GCF_004369225.1 Pelotomaculum propionicicum | reverse complement strand
TGAGAAGCTTTATGCTGACTTGGAAAAATCAGTCTTTTAGTTTATACAAGCCGTGTTTCTTGAAGTGCTTGGTGTTTACTGGATTGAGAAGGATTTTTTGCTAATTCTATGGTAAAGTCACGCTAGGAAATATCTTAACAACGGAGGGGGCGGCTTGAAACGTTACATTCTTGTAGTATCTTTGTTGATTTTAATGTCTTTCGTATCTTTAGTTACCGGCTGTGCCAATAGGGCAAATAAACCCGAAGAGCCAACTACGGCTAATGAATTGGAGTTCAACCTTGTCTTTAAATACGGTATTGGAGCAAGAAATGTTTTAAACACCTACGACGGGACTTATACAAAAGATATGGTTGCAGGACCGCCTGTTACAACACATCTCTCTTTGTCCAGAGATGAACTGAGCACTATATACAATAAAGTGGTTGAGATTGACTTCTTTAACTATCCCGACAAATTTGCCGTCTATGTGCCCCCCTGGGAACCCGTTAGTATGGTGACGCCGTATGAAAGCTATTACTTCAGGGTCGAACATGGTTCTAAGATTAAAGAGCTGTCATGGGAAGACAGCATAACCAATCCAAATAACGACGCTGATAAGTTGAGAGAACTGATCCAGTGTATACGAGACATTGTGGAATCTAAAAGGGAATATAAAAAGCTACTGCCACCCAGAGGCGGCTATGATTGAGGTATGGGCAGGTATTTAAAAGGGAAGAGTGCAGAATAGACATGTTAATTGGGGAGACTTTAATGGAGAAAGGAACTCGCTTTAAAGACAAGCTTTACAATTTGATATTCCCGCTGTGGATGATAATGTTTTTCCCGCCATTCTTAATTGCAGTCCTTTTTGGCAATCTAGTAATCGACGGGTTAGTTATATATTTGACATTATACCTAAACAGGGCTATGTTGGAGCGGAAGCAGTTGATAAATGTCATTATAAAAGCATGGGTATTCGGCTTCCTGGCTGACTTAGCTGGAGCCTTCATACTTTTTATTTTTTCAGCAATCTTTAGTTTTAACGGTTATTATGCATTTGAAAGTCCTGCCGCGGCCCTTCCCTTTATTGTGTCCGTTGTATTCGCGGGTTGTCTGATTGGCGTTTTTAACTACCGTCAGTGTCGCAGCTTGATGGATTCAAGGTTAGCCGCGAGGGTCGGGCTGGCCATGGGAATAGTGACTGCGCCCTGGGTGTTTTTCATCCCGTCTTCGGTTATGTGGTAACATTTCACAGGCTAAAATCATCAAAAAGGGACTCGAAAGCGCCCTGCCGTCATTAGCGGCAAAATCGCCCGGTGTGCCGGAAGTCGGCGCTTTGGATTTGGATCCCGGCGATATGCCGCTTTGTTACAGTCCGGACTTGAAAACCGTTTACGTAATGAATTATTCCCGCCCCGAGCAAGAGGTCGGGGTTATTCTCGGGGACTATACAAGGCCGGTAGACCTCTACCGGCTGGACAACGGTCAGAGGACAAGAGTGGCCTCCGGTATTCCTTTCATCACCCTGGCCCGGTGGTCCCCTGACGGCAGATACCTGGGGATAGCAGGAGGCCGTCAACTGCATGTGCTTAATTCCGACGATAATAGTCTAGACCCGGTGAACAAGCTGGTAAACCTTCCTTCGGCAGTGTTTTTCGGCTGGTCACCCGACAGCAAGACGGTTTATGTCGAGCACGATTACGTTGTGAACGGCGCCGTGTTTAACGTGGAAAACCACGAGGGGCTGCCGGCATACAGGATAAAAGATAATTTCCCCTTTTTCAAGGCGATGCTGTCCGACAACCTGTTCATTGGAACAGTTACGCATGAACCTTCGACGTCCGAAACGGTCCTTATGGATGGGGAGGGGCAGGTGCAAAAAAGCGTCGGCGCGGGAAAATTCCGTGACGTGGCCGGAAACAGCATCTTGCAGGTGGGCAAAGGCGACTTCGGCCTCGCCTTTTATGCCGATGTGAATACCCCTGAAGGTGTGCTCCTGACGGATAGATTCATATACCAGTGCCAATTTCTTCCCCAGGGCGGCATTATCTATACCACTCCGGGAGAGACAGGCGCAGAATTGAACTATGACCTGACCGTGGTCACACAAAAAGAGCAAAAGACGGTCAAGGTTTCCGGCCCGCACTTTAACGTCTGGCCCGACGGCAGGTTCGTGGATGTCTGCGGCTACCGGACGGAAAGGTTGAGCCTGCCTGAGTTGGCTGTCGTGCAGCAGCAAGACTGCCCTCTCTACGAAGGAGAGAAGGACAAAATCATTGCCTGCGCGAGGGGAGCGATAACCACCTACATCGAGTATTGCCACCGTTCTAATAACCCGTATGATCAGGCGCTGAAGCAAGAGTTGAGCCGGTACTGTGTGGATACCCGGGAGCCGGTGGAGCAGGTGGCTTTAACCGATATATATGAGGAACTCAAGAGCAGGCCCGCACTGTCCCACCTGCGGTCCGTCGCCCACCATCTCAACGGGCAGATAAAATCCGTGGAGATTCACGGTGACAGAGCCGCACTGGTGGCAGGCTTTTCATCCAGGCACGCGGTCATCCGCTCCGACGACACGGACCCCTGGTCGTTGTTCCGCTCCACTGCCGGCGGCTGGGCTTTTGAGACCGCCTACGAAATGATCAAACTGGACGGGAACTGGTACGTAACGGGTTTGAGCACTTTTCCCCGTTCCCGGGAGAGGAGCGAGATTGCGGAACTGACGGACGGCTTCATCAATTCCTGTCGAGGAGACGGCCCCGCCCCCGTCCGGGACGAACAGAGCCGTCAGTTCTATGAGCAAATCAGGGGGAAAGAGATCAGGGCGGGACAAATTCAATTCTGGAACATGAGCGAGCCCCACCGGTCTTCCAGTGCAGAACAGTCCAAGTTCGCCCTTGTTTATCTGTACGCCGGTGAGGCAAGATACGAACTGGTTTTCAGCCGCGAACAAAACCCTGGATTGGCAAATTGAAAGATTAAGGGATTCCAGCCGTCCGGGATTGTTTTAACAAGTACATTTATTTTAACTGTAACGTTTTGCGTTTTCAAACGACTATACAGTTAAACAACTTAAGGGGGAGATTTATTTGCCGGTCTTGATGTATACTCCTTCTTTATTGGCACCCATTGATGCAGTGACAGGAAAGTTGCTGGATAAGTTTAAAATGCAGTCACCCTCGCGGATTATCTTAAACGGTGAGGGTAAGAAGCTGGTCGCCGGGACTCCCGGGGAAGCGGCTTCCCTGCTGGCCGGTGAAGCAGGCATTGATATGACGGGCATGAATTTTGAGAGAGTGGAAGAACAGGGAGAGCACTTTGATCCGGGAATTAAGATAAAAGAATATTACTGGCGTTCCGAACCCCAAACAGGTCCGGACGGCAGACCGGATCACAGCAAAATGCGTTATTTACATCTCAGCGCGCTGGCAGACACGGGCCAGGTGGTCGGCTTCAACCTCCAGGATGAATCCGGGCGCGGCAAAAAGGCGGTGGTATCCAGAGAAGCCGCACAGAAAACGGCGGTTCAATTTATGCAAAGGTACCTGGACAAAGGAGCGGCCGAGCTGGAAATGCACGTCTACCCGCTGCATGAAGAAAGCATTCCCGAATGGGTGGACAGGAGCAAGCTGGAGGGCGACGGTCAGCGGCCGGAATTTCATTTTACCTTCACGCGTACACACCAGGGCATCCCGGTTTTGGACCGTTCGTACTCTGTTACTGTAGACGGACTTACAGGCAGGATTACAGCTTTTTACGACGGGAACAGCAGTTCAGCCGTCGCCCTTCCGGACAGCAAGAACGTTGTGACGGCTGAAGCGGCAAAGGCCGAGTTTTTGAAAAGCCACCCGCTGCGCCTGGTTTACCTCTGGCCTGAATATTCCGGCCAGAAAGCCCCCAGGCCCCTCCTGGTTTACATGCCGGACTATGGTGTAAGCTGGGGGGGATACATCGACGCCTTTACCGGAAAAACGGTGACGGTGGAGATGAATTAATTCATAGTCATTAGCGGTAATAATTTGGGAGCCGGGGCCGCAGCAGGTCCCGGCTCAATAAGTATTTTGTTCAGGGCTAAAAAACAAAAAACTGTTATTTTAATTATCTTGATTGTTTTTTCCTTTCCACATTTATGACTGAAAGGGAATTATGGAGCTTTATAAACTTTCAAAACATCCGTACCGTGACGGGAATAATCGTTCCCGCGCTGGAACTGCTGGCCGTTTTTATCTGCGTCCGGCTGTAACAATGAAAAGGCTCTTTACCAAATTGTCAGCCACCTTAATGTTTTCTTCAGCCTTTTCTTCCAACGGTTTTGGGACAACAGTCCGGCTGCCCTTTGCTCGACATATCGTACCATCTGGAAAAGCCAATATGATGAAGTATGTCAAGGAATTACTGGCTAAAATAGAAAGATAATTGGTGCTTAAGTTTAAAGGTGGGCTGCCCCAATAAAGTTACAGGGAGGGATAAAATTATATATAAATACATTGTTAAATTTATCGATATGGCATATAATATTATCAGGAGACTCATGATGAAAGAGAGGTTCTGATAATATGCCTGAAAAAATCACCGTAAGTGGTGTTCTGAATTCCCTTGTGCCAATTTCCCGGTTCAACAAGGGGGAGGCGAATAAAATCTTCGAAGAGGTCAGGGAAGCAGGCTTTAAGGTTGTGTTGAAAAACAACACGCCGGCGTGTGTGCTCCTAAAGCCTGAGTTGTATGAACAAATGCTTGAAATCATCGAGGAATACCGTCTGCTGCTGGAAGTCGAAAGGCGTATGGAAAAAGCAAAACAGGAGGACTTTATCCCACAGGAAAAAGTTTTATCTGAGCTTGGCATAAATAAAGCAGATTTAGATAATACAGATGTGGAGATAGAGTAGCTTATGTGGCAGGTGGAATATTTAAAGGAAGCAGTGGAGGACTTGAAGCGTCTTGACCACAGCCAGCGGTTGCAGGTGCTGAAAGCCATAGACAAGGTTTCAGGCAACCCCTTACCGCGGAACGAAGGGGGATACGGCAAGCCTCTGGGAAACAGGAACAGCATAAGACTTGCGGGTTACCTTAAAATCAAGCTAAAAAGGCTTGGCTTGAGGGTGGTATACAAGCTGGTCAGGGAAAAGGATGTCATGAAGATTATTGTAGTATCTGCAAGGGCAGATGACGAGGTTTACCTATTGGCACAGAAAAGAACAGATAAATAGCAGGAAATGAACGATGAAACGTCCGGAAAAGCCGGGCGTTTATATTTGTTCGCCCGGCATGTCTGCCGAGCCGATGGGTTGAAAGAGACCCTGTCGCCTAACCAGCGGGAAGACAACCCGTAGGCAAGGGCGTCACCGGCAACGGTGAGGTCTAAAGGAAGCCGAAGGGGGAACTTGGAACATAGCGAAAGCGAACCGGTGTTGGCTACTCAGGCGGGTAACCTTGCAAGAAGTGGGAAAGCCCAAAAGCTGGATAACCTGAGAAGTTAGGACGGATGCGTTCAAGTTCAGGCAAGCAGACTTAACCGGGGAAGCCCGGCATCATCCTGCTATCGGCAGGTAAGCCCAAACAAGCGGAAACGCGAGGGAGGGAACAGGTGGTGTCGGGTGGCAGATGAGTCCGTAGTAGTGACTAATCCTCAGCCAGTGAAGGCTGGTAACAGACCGGAGGATAAAACTGAGGGGACGTTGCGCCAAGTCGCAACGGGGCATATAGAGCCAAAAGCCTACATGCTTGCGAAGGGGCGAAGATAAACCAAAGTATGCAACTGATGAACCGAGCGGTGAGATGAGAAGATAACCGAGGCTGAAACGCCGAAGGGAACGTTAAGGCAGGCGGCGACGAACTTGCTTGCCATAACGCCCGCTCAGGCGGAGTATTGCGGCGCTTAACGGTAGGATTGCCACAGAGCTAGAGACGCCGGGAAACCGCAAGAAGAAACCGCCGCGAAACCGCAAGGGATTGAGGGAGCATAGCGAAATCAGGTGAAATGATGAAGAAGTGGTACAGCTTAATAGACAAAGTGTACCGGCTTGATAATCTGGAAAGAGCCTACCGTGCCATTAGAGTCAACAAAGGAGCTCCCGGAGTAGACGGTGAGACCGTGGAAGCCTTTGGCCAAAACCTGGAAGAAAGGTTACACCAGCTTCATCATGAGCTGAAAACCGGCACATACGAACCGCAGCCGGTCTTAAGAGTGGAAATTCCTAAAGTGGACGGCAGCAAACGCCCGCTGGGAATACCCACCGTAAAAGACCGGGTAGTCCAACAGGCACTCCTGAACATTTTGCAACCTATCTTTGAACCCGACTTTCACCCTTCAAGCTATGGCTACCGGCCGGGACGCTCCTGCCACCAAGCAGTGGCCAAAGCAGAGAGATTCATGAATGAATACGGATTAGAATATGTAGTTGACATGGATCTTTCCAAATGCTTTGACCGGCTAGATCATGAGCTGATCTTAGAAGGAGTAAACCGGAAAGTGAGCGACGGCGGTGTGCTGAGGCTTATTAAGAAGTTTCTGACCGCTGGGGTTATGAAAGACGGAGCCTGGGAAGAGACAGATATTGGAAGTCCGCAAGGAGGAGTCATCTCTCCATTGCTTACGAACATATATTTGGATCGATTCGACCAGGAAATGAAAAGAAGGGGCATTCGCATCGTCCGCTATGCCGACGATATTCTGATACTCGCCCGGACTCAAAGAGAGGCCCGGAAATATCAGGAACTCGCTACCGAAATCCTTGAGAAAGAACTGAAACTGTTGGTCAATAAGGAAAAGACACACCTCACGAGCGTAAATGAGGGAGTAGCATATCTTGGATTTATCATATGGCCCAAGTATGTCTCTATCCATCCCAGGAAAATAAAGAGCATCAAGGACAGGATAAGGCAACTGACTCCCAGGAACCACGGAATAAACGTTGAGGGAATGGTGAAGCGCCTAAACCCGGTTTTAAGAGGGTGGGCCAACTATTTCAGGGTTGCCAACTGCAAGAAATTATTTGCGCAGTTAATGGAGTGGATTCGGCGGCGGTTGCGAATGAAGCAAATGAAAGAATGGAAGAGCTGGAAGCCATTGCACAAGGCGCTGCGTAGGCGGGGGTATAAAGGGGAGTTTCGGAAAATCTCGGTTACGAGATGGCGTAACTCTGCCAGCCCGCTGGTCAATATGGCACTGCCAAATAGCTGGTTCAATGAGATTGGACTAATTGATATGGCTTCGTATAATGTCGGCATTTTGCATCACTTCTGCGAGAAGTGACTGAGGTTTATCAGGAGCCGTATACGTGGCCCGTATGTACGGTTCTGTGAGAGTTGCGCCTTGCAAGTTCAAGGAGCACATGCGACCTGAAATGGTCGCCTTGATAAAGCCTAACCAGCAGTTAAGTACCGAGTCTTGCGTGGTGTGTGGTAACATGCATCGCGAAGCGTAGACAGGAA
>NZ_QFFZ01000083.1 GCF_004369225.1 Pelotomaculum propionicicum | reverse complement strand
AGCCCCTTTTGGAACCGCTGGACCTGGAAGGCAGGGTCGTCACCGCCGATGCCATGCACACCCAGGTGGAGCATGCCCGGTTCATCGTGGAAGATAAAAAGGCCGATTATGTCTTTCCGGTAAAACAAAACCAGGGAAACCTTTTTGAGACCATCAAGAGCACAAGGAACGAGGATTTTTCCCCCTCCATACCAAACACTGGAAAAGGGGCACGGACGAATTGAAAAACGTACCATCAAAACTTCTCCCGTAAAAGAGGGACAGACAAATTTCCCGTATGCCGCCCAGTTTGCCAGTGTGGAAAGATTGTTCACGGACTTGCACGGCGAAAACCCGAAGAAAGATATCCAATTCTATATCACCAGCCTGTCTGCTGAAGAAGCGGATTCCCGGGTGTTGCTGGAAATAATTCGTGGTCAATGGTCAATTGAGAATTCCCTGTATTGGGTCCGGGATGTCACCTTTGATGAAGACCGTTCCCAGATCAGGATGGGGTCGGAGCCTCGTGTGTTTGCCTCTATTCGCAACTTGGCAATCAGTCTTTTGCGTCTGCATGGATTTAAGAATATTGCCGCCAGCCTACGCAAACTGGGGTGGAATCGTGAACTTGCTCTGTCACTGATTGGCGTTTAGCGTGACTTTGCCGGAGATCTGCCATGGAACCTTATTGATTTCATTCTTCTTCAGCCTCAGATGGCTATTGTTGGAGAAGTATCTTTATTCCAAGAACAAACATTTTTGAAGGCTTGGAATAGCCACAGCCAAAGAATAAGATTAAATTATAATTAGCATAATAAATAACACTTATTCTTCATTGTGTGAAATATGTTACTATATCAATAGAACATAAATCTATTTATATGTTGCAGCGGGCTATATTCATATCATTTTATTTTTTACTATGTTTCCTACTGATACTTTAATCGTTTTCCTGTCTTCTTCACTTTTTATTCATAGTGGGCCAATGAAGGAGCAATACCATGCGCTTGCAACAATTAGAATATTTTGTTGAAGTTGTACGCTGTAAGTCCATGTCTCAGGCAGCAAAAAATTTATTTATTACACAACCAGCACTTAGTGTAGCCATTAAAGATTTTGAAAAAACCATTGGTGTTCAATTGATTAAGCGTTCCAATAAAGGAGTAGTTCCCACTACACTGGGTAAACAAATTTTTAATGATTCCCAAGAGATCATAAACATTTACAAAGGCTGGCCAAATGCTTCAGGTAGTGGAGATATTTGTGGTGATGTTTACATTTTTGCCATACCTTCTATTTGCAACTCTATTTTATTTAACGAAAGTTTCTTCAATTTAAAAAAAATGTATCCGAAGTTAAACATTTTTCTGGACCAAGTAAGACCACATGAGCTACTAAGTCATATAATAAAAAATTATCCGAGTATAGGAATTGGCTATTATTTGCCAAGTGAAAGAGAATCTCTGTTCAGCCAGGCTAAAATGTATGGCTTAAAAACTGAGTTGCTTTTTAAAGATGAATTTAATATCTTGATTAGCAATAAAAACCCTTTAGCCCAAAAAGACAAGCTTAGCTTGTCTGACTTAAAGAAATTACCACTTTCTTATTATTCAGATACTAACGACAATATCTCCTTACCCTATCAAATGTATTTTGATGACAGCTTCCGTTTTAGATTGAACAGCAAAGAAAATATTATGGAGCTGATTGTTCATAACAAAGCTGTCGCACTTTATCCTGAAAAGGCCTCTAGATATGAATACTGTATAAGATCTAATCTAGTTCGTCCTATGTCAGTTGAAAACTTTAGATTTCCACAAGTTGAATTCTTTATTTTATATCCGGCTAAAAAAACATCATCTATTGGATTAATGAAGGTTGTTGATAATATAAAAGAGAATCTTTCCGATTTTTAAACGGAGATTAACATATTTTTGCATGCAAATCGCTAATAGTGCTGGGCCTAAAAGATCCAGCACTATTAATTCAGTCATTAACAAACATGTTTTGTTTAAGACTTACAGCATGTATGCTACATCATAAGCGGTACGTATAGCGTTATTGATATCACTTGCTTTGACCGCATCACCGCAAACCGCCCATGCCGGGCGCACACTCAGAAAGGCACTGGACAGATCCAGTGCCTTTCTGCTAGTGTGTATATTCATACACCGGATCTACACTCTTTGTTATCTTTCTTTACAGAGTTGCAGCTGCGTCGAAGCCGGAATCAACTGCATCGCAGATATCTGCTACCCAGCGGCAGTCACCAATATAGCGGACATTATTTGCTGTATCTTTGAAGGAATCTCTTTCTTTTGCCAGAGGTTTCATGCCAGTGCTGATAATGACGCTGTCAGCTTCAAAGAATAAATCTTGGCCATCAGTATTGGTAGCGTAGACACCTTTGTCATCGATCTTGTTAACAGTTGTAAAGGTGTATGTTTTAATTTTTTCATCTTCCATCATCTTTATGGTGTGCAGACGTTCTGTCAATTCGCCAGTGGAAGCCAGATATTCGCCCATTTCCAGAATGGTAATATCACGGAATCCTTTACTGTACAGATGAATTGCTGTTTCGCAGGCTATCAGACCGCCACCTACGAGTACAATCTTGTCGCCCAGCTTGTCTTCATTGCCGAATACATCCAAATTCTGTACCACATTCTTGCTGTCAACACCAGGAATCGGTGGGATAACCGGTTCAGCGCCTACTGCAACAATAACTGCATCGAAGTTGCCATCGGAAACCATTTCCGGGGTAGCAACAGTATTGTAAATTACTTTTACGTTTCTCTTCTTGATCTGAGTTCTCATGTAGTCAACATAACGTTTAATATCATTTTTGAACCACATATGATCCATGAAGGTACCTAACTGGCCGCCCAGTTTATCGGTCTTTTCAAAGAGGGTAACATCATGTCCTTTTTCTGCTGCTGTAACAGCTGCCATCATGCCGCCAGGGCCGCCGCCTACTACAGCTACTTTCTTCAGGCTCTTAGGAGCAGGCAGTTTCAGTTTTTCCAGGCCTTGTACGAAGAATGGGTTAACGGAGCAAGGAATATTATAAGTGAAGTTACCAGTATCAATGGTCAATTTATCTGTCAGACGGCCACGACGACCACCATCCAGACATTTGTCGCAACGTATGCATGGACGGATATCTTCTTCACGACCTTCTTTGATCTTATTAACGAACTCGTGATCTGCTACAGCCTGACGACCCATCAGTACGTAGTCAGCTTTGCCTTCTTCCAAAGCGCGTTCACACAGTTCAGCATTATGCATACTACCTACAACACCTATTGGGATCTTAACAGCTTTCTTAACTGCTTCGCTGCCGACTAGGTTGTGGCCAGGTTCTACGAAATGAGTCGGATGCTGGAACAGACGACCTAGAGCATCTACACGTTGACCGCAAGTGATATGGATCATATCTACTTTTTCAGATAGGATTCTGCACTGTTCTACGCACATATCCAGTGTAATCCCTTCTGGATTGTAGAAACCATCGTTCCAGTTCATACGTAATTCAATTGGCATGTCTCCAATATATGCACGTACTCGATCCAGTATCATCAGTGGGAAACGACACATATTTTCAATAGACTGTGGACCATATTTGTCTTTCCGGTGATTTGTTATCGGGGACAGGAAGTTGCTGACCAGCCAGCCATGAGCGAAATGCAGATTAATAGCATCGAAACCGGCACGTTTTGCAAATTTTGCCATTCTGCCGTATTCTTCAGCTACTTTTTCCATATCATCTTCGTTCATTTCACGTACGTGGTTGCCATTCCAATATGTTTCACTGCAACTATATGATTCCCCGATATGTCCATCATGGTGCATACAAATACCAGCATGATAAATTTCACACATTGTACGAGTGTCAAAAGCATGTACATAACGCTGCAGTTTGTGCATATCTGCGAAGGCAATGTTTTCTTCATCATCAATGACCAGCGTACGGGAATGGCCGCCGTTTCTAGGAATTTCTACCGGAATACAAATAGATGCGAAACCACCTTCTGCCAGTCGCCCATAGAAGTCAATCCCTTCCTGATTGATATGGCCGTTTGGGTCGACATCATTCCAGCTGAACAAAGGAGATACCAGGATTCTGTGTTTCAGGTGCAGACGTTCATTTTCTTTTTTGCTTTTGCCAACCGTCAGAGGTTCAAACAAAAGTGGATATTTTTCTTTATATTTAGGGAACATATTGTTCGCTCCTTTCATAAAACAATTATTATAATCATTCTGTTTATTACGGATATACCGGCCGTGGATATGTGTAGACATAAATCTTTTTTAGTTTTCACTATTGAGATGTTTAAAATCTACTTTATGATAAATATCTGCTAAACTTTTCACCCGGGTAAAAATTGTTATACAGACTCTAACATAAAGTCTGCTCTAGCCTCCCTCCAATTGTGGATTTTCGCGAAATCAACAAATATATAAAGCAATAAATATATATAACTTGCCATTCGAGGCTTGCCGAAATTCCACTGTGATTTTCATCACAATAACTATAATCGATTTTTTTCATCTTGCATAATGCTTTGAATATATATTGGGTATAAGAAATTTCAATGTCAAAGGAGGTCAACCTAATGTATGATAAGTGTCATTACAACAAATGCATTTTCCTGTAATAAAAAAGCAGCTAGACATTCTGCAAATTTTCAGAAGTCTGGCTGCTTTTATTCAATTAGCTGCTTTTGAACTTATTACATCAAAGCCCACAAATCATCATTCAAATAACATTTGATGGAATCTTCAATCCAATAGAAAAATCTGGTATTCGGACATTTTGTTTCATATGCTTTAAACCTCAAATACATTTCTGCACCATCACTTACATCATGCCAGATATCAACAAAGACGAAATCATACATACCATCTGCCATGACCTTTTCCGCATAAACAAAAGCATTTCCTTCAATAATCTGAATTTTTTCCGGGTGATGAAACTGCGGCAGAATGTATTTCTGGAATAATGCAATTACATCATGGCTATACTCCACAATAGTAACAGATTCCACATTATCATTCTCCGAAGCCAGGAACGCAAAATAGCCCAATCCCAGACCATAGGTAAGTACTTTCCCCGCTGATTCTTTTGCTACCGGCAAAATCGTTTCTATTTCATTCGGCAATAATGTCATCCATTCTCTCTTGTTTTCAAGTACAGCAGGATAATAAAAATCACGCATAAAAAAGCCAATTCGTGGAATGATGCGTCCATCTGATGTAACCTCATTATCATTATAGATAAACGCCTCACAAGGTTTCAGTCTCTTTGTTCTGAACTCCCAACGATTTAAATTATCAGAAGGGAGCTTGATTGTTTGATAATACCGATCATTCTCGTAAACTGTCGGATCCAGCTGACGTACCATCGGGATGAAATAATCATGAAACACTTCCAGATCTGCGCCATCTGCATCTAATCCCAATATTGCCGCCAATAATTTTGCATAAGCATATTCATACGAAATGCCTGTGTCTTCTGCCAGTTTTCTGACATTCTCTGCCGTTATTGCATCAGGGGTTTCATTTAGATAATTGCTGAGTTTCCGCATAAGTATACTATTGTAATATTTATTTTTATTCCGTCTGTTTGATTCATGCCAGCGTTTCAAGTCGGTTACCAGAACTTCCGCCTTTAATCGATTAAATACTTCTCCGCAAACTTTGTCCAGGCCGGCTTCCATCTTTTTCGCTTTTATACCCTCAACAGCAGAAAATACCAGACACACTTCAGTCAAACCTTTTCTCAATACAGCAAAGGATAAAATATTATGATCGAACATAGTGCCATCGCCGTCAAATCGGATACCATATACTTCTGCTTCCATGCAGTTCTGCAGCAGATTTTTCAATTGGCTCCGTAGTGCCTTACTTTTTTCGCCTGCTGTCTTTCTCTGTTCCCTGTCACTCAATTCACAAAGTGCAATGCAGGAATCGGTTTCCTCTGCAGCATATTTGTCGCAGGATATGATCATATCGATCATACCCGCCTGTTCCAATTGAATACCGCCGTTTGCAATACAAATATTCAGTAGTGCATATTTTACCGCATTATGAATTATCCGATGCGCGTCACGCTGCATAGCTGCTGCATCAGTTTTTACCCAGACCGCATATTTTTCCATTAAAGTATCCGTAAAGCTGCACATATTCTGAACTTCGGACACCATTTTCTTAAACGGTTCCACAAGATGCTCTTTCTGTGGAACTAGAACCTGTGCAAAAAATACATCCCCCAGCGTCTGTGCTTCTGCTATTTCATAATCAATATTCGTACGGTTATAAGCATCACTTGCTTTTTGATAACGCACATCAACAAAACCATCTATAAACTGCTGACATTCCTGCTTGATTTTTTCTTCATGCTCTGTATACATTTTCGCAAACAGTTCACAAATATAATACAAAGTTTTTTGTTTGAATAATACGAAAAATTTCTCTCTGCGCAGAATATGATCTGCTGCTGCAATATTATAAATACACTCATTTATCACTGCTTCTGTAACTGCGCAGATCAAACCAAAAACTGCATCAACTGAATCTGCAGAAATTCTGCTGACTGCCCTCCAGGATAAATCATCCCAGGATAAGCCACTGTTTTTCATCAATTCATTTACATCTATTTCAGGCAGTACAATTTCACCTGATTTCACCATGGATAACATAGAAAATACATCATAATAACTAATCAATGCCTGGATAAAAGCAACGTCCTCTTCTGAAACAGACCCCTTAGACATTGCTGCCTTTAAAACAGCACTTTGCAGCATAAGATCCGTACCAAGATAAAGACTTGATCTTATACTTTCCTGGTCATTTTTTGCATTTACTTCAGCTATGATCTGAATAATCTCATTTGCTCTGCTTTCCCAATCATAAATTGTATTTTTTTTGATTCCCAACCGTTGGGCTGCTGACGCTGCACCTATTTCTTCGGCCATTTTTAAGGCTTCCATGCGTTCTAATTTATTGTATATTTTTGCCATCCATATCGCTCCTTTATATTTTTATATATCATTTCCTTGCGATTTCGGACTGCACTTTTATTATAGTACTCCAAAAGGACCTTAAGGGCTTTAGAAGAGCAAATTCATGACATGATTTAATTAGATGATTTTCCTGATGTATCACGACGAGCTTTGGGGGAAATTCCAGCTTCAGGCCTATGCCGCCATCCGGCAGCTGATCGACCTCCAGTGCAAATTACCGCACTTGGATCGTGCCCAGGTTGGTGAATATGTGAATCGGCACCTTGCTTATGCCGGTGCCGATCTTCTCGGATAGTGCTGTTGAATGAAGTTTTCCGGTTTTCAAGTGGTGTTGCTAGACTTATTAACAAGGTCTGCACCCATTGCTTGCTCTACGGAGCACAAAACGGTCGTAGGATTATCGATGATTGTATTTGCTAAACTAAAAGTGTACCAATTTTAACCCATTGATCACCAAAAAGTTGACCACCCGATCAAACCAATCCTGTACACTGTAACTGGAAATTAACAGGCGTACAGGAGGAAAGGAAATGAT
>NZ_QFFZ01000082.1 GCF_004369225.1 Pelotomaculum propionicicum | reverse complement strand
CTTGAATTCCGCTTCGTTTTGCCTCCCCGCCTTCGGCGCCGGCCAACGGGAAGGGGCCGGCCGCCGGTAAACGGCAGTCAACCCCTTAGAGTGCGTTCACCAGCCAGAAGAACCGTCCCCCTGGTTGAAGCTCAGTCTTATTGGATGGTATAATCCCGGACCACAAGCAAATTTCCCGAACCGTCATAGGCTTTCACATTTACCTTCGCGCCGCGGGCAAGCCCGGGCACTCCCAGCCTGAATTTGTTATTTCCCAGGTATTGCATGGCGGTGCCGTTTAGGCTGACGGAGTGCACCGTCGATCCGGCAGTTACATTTACAACGGTCACCAGTGCGTTGTAAACGTTGCTGATAGATTTGATGTCGCCCTGG
This sequence comes from Pelotomaculum propionicicum, assembly GCF_004369225.1. Classification (GTDB taxonomy): domain Bacteria; phylum Bacillota; class Desulfotomaculia; order Desulfotomaculales; family Pelotomaculaceae; genus Pelotomaculum_B; species Pelotomaculum_B propionicicum. The sequence goes on along the minus strand of NZ_QFFZ01000082.1, from coordinate 7,653 downwards.
GACTCTACTATAAAAGGCATCACCAGCGCTCTTGACAGAGCGGCGCCCCTCTGGCCTCCGGAGCCCTTGCGGCAAACCCCGCTCGTCACGTATAACCGGTACTCATTTCCCGCCGTGTAAGGGCTTGCAGGCCTTATGGTCACCGCGGCGCCGTCGCCGGAAATGATCAAGGTGGCGGTCACCGGACGGTTGCCGGAGTCGGTAATAAAGATGTTGCTGCTATTTACCGTTTCGGTTGCCAGCGGTCCGCTGAATTTAACCGTCCAGGACTTGTTTACGTCATCCGTGGTCCTGGTGTCCCAGACATCGTAGCCGGAAAGGATGGGCTCCGCCAGGCAAACATTAACCAATCCCAAAAACAGCGCCGGAATCAAGGCGAGGATAACAGCTATCCTGAAGATTTTGTTCATTTCAAACCCCTCCTTTTTAACTTGGCGCGGTCACCGTCAGCTCGTCAAGGCCGTATTGCAGCAAAATGCTGCTGAACAGCTTGCTGTCGGAGATCAGCCTCTGCAGGGAGTAGGCCCCGGCCAGGCTTTTGGATGACGCTCCCTTGGGCGGATATGGAGTTGTACTGCCCGGAGCAACCTTGACTGTGACCCCTTTCCCCAAGCTAGTCGTACAACCGGCGTCACTGAAGGCCGCGACGGTTATGTCCGTATCATTCTCCAACCCGGAGAAGGCCAGGTTGAAAATACGTTTGCCTTTAGTTATTGTATAGGTGGCGCATGTACGAACTGTGCCTCCTACCGTTGCCTGTATGCCATTCACTTCGTTTTCCGCCTGTATGTTGAGAGCCGTGTATTTTGTGGAACCCAGAGTGTTGTTTGACATGTCGATCTTGCTTATATACTTCTTGGGAACCACTACATATATTTCGCTGGGTGAATAAGTTCCCAGCAGGGTATCAAGGCTGCCGTCCTGCAGCATGCTGTCCAGATTGCCTTTTTCGACCGCCTTTATTACAAACGGGGGCGCTGCGGCTAAATCGGATTTTGTTAGATTTAATAATGCTTTTGGTATTTTGATATTAATGATCTGATTCGCTGAAACTCTATAACTGTTTATGGCCGGTATGGTAATTGTTATTTTGTTGTTGGCGCTCTGGCTTAAAACACTTGTTATACTGGTTGAAGGGTTTTTTACGGCGTCTTTGACCAGTTGCCACTGGTCAGCATCGGTTGCCGCGGTGAAACCGTCAATCAGCTTGTTAAGCTTGTTTTTGTTGGTTGCAATATCTCCTATCCACGTGTCGTTATTTAATGTGATGTCAAGTGACGCGCTACCGCTTCGAACGTTTGCCACACTTAATGTCGGGGAAAACGATACTGTCGCCGTTGCCGGCGGCGGCGCGGCCGCGTATACGGTAAACGGCGGTGTCGCCTGAAAGTCCTGGGCGGTAGGCAGCTTGAGCAAGTTTTTAGCAATGGTAATCAAAACTGTCTGGTCGGACGAAATATAATAGTCCGTAACAGGTGGCAACGTGATGGTCAGTACGGCGCCGGAAATTTTTATTTTACCGGTGCTGGCTTTTAACGCCGTTCTTACTTTTTGCCACTGCGTGTCGGGGCTCTCTGCCGTATCACCGGTAGATAAACGTATGCCGTCGATTAACTGGTTGACTTTTGTGGAATTTGTAATGGCATCCGGCGCCCATGCGCAGTTGTTCAGGGTGATGATGATAGTCTTGCCGCCGGAGACAATATTGTCCTGCGTCGTCGCTGTGGAAACAACGGTGCCCGAAACTGCCGCCATAGCCGGGTATATTATAAAAGCTGACGACACTGCCGGGCTGACGCCGCTCCCCACAAGACTGGACGGTATGGCGGGGGTTATTGTTTGGGCGGCTGTAATGTGATAAGCCGGCACTGAAGGCAAAGTGACCGTAACCGTGGTATCATTTGTACGTACTATGGTCCCGGCGTTCTTCAAAGCAGTTATTACCGACGTCCACTGCAAATTTTCTCCGGCGGCGCCGGAGGTGACGGTCAGATTGTCGAAAAGAGAATTATACTTCGTTGAATTGGAGGCAATGTCGTACACCCAGGTGTCATTGGTTAAAGTATATATAATGGTGCTCCCGCCGTTGACAATATTCACTTCGGACGTGGGTAAAGCGCTGGTGCCCATGATTGTCCCCGATATGGCCGCGGTAGATCCCGCGGGTGTAATGGCAAATCCCGGCGGCGACGATGGTGTGAAAATGCTGCCCGAAGTCAGGCAAGCGGCCGGAATGCTGCTTAATTGTATGGTTTGAGACGCAGTTACGTTATACGTCGGTACAGGAGGCAATGTAATCGTTACCACGGTATTGCTCGTGCGGGTAATGGCGGCTGAAGCCTTTAAGGCATCGATAACATCTGTATTCCATTTGGCCGCCTCAGCTCCGGAAGCGGTCAACGCGGTAAAGAGCGCCTGGCGCCTATCCGTTTCATTGGCAATATTGGCATGCCAGGTATCGTCGCCGGGCAGGTTCTGCAGGGTGACTATTATCGTTTTTCCGCCTTTCCGGACGTCCGCCGCTGTTGCCGAGGAGGTGATTGTTCCCGTAATAGCCACGCCGCTGTCCGTCCTGATAGTGAAAGTTGCAGGAACCAGGGTGACACTGCCGGATACCTGGAGCAGCGACGAGGGAACTTTCACGGTTATCGTCTGATCCGACGTGATATTGTAACCCGGCGTAGGAGGCAGTGTTATCGTCAAAACGTTGCCCACGAGGCTTACCGGGTTCACCGCGGTTTTTAAGTTCCCTATGACTTTTGCCCATTCCGCCGCTTCACCGCCGCCCGCCGTCATGTTGTCAAACAGCAGATTTCTCTTAGACTGTGTTGTGGCAATGTCCGCCGCCCACGCGCAGCCGGACAGGGTAAGGTCGATCGTTATTGTTTTGCCTCCCGCGACAACTTCAGACTCTTTTGTAAAGTTGGTCGAGAGGGTGGCCCCGCTCTTAATTTGACTCTGCAATAGGGTTATGTCGACATAGGCTTTAATCTTATTAGTGTTGTCTGTCGCCAGAAGGATCAGGTGCTGGCCGGCCGAAGCGGTAATATTAGTGCCTGCGGTGTAATCAGCCGCTCCGCCTAAACTGCTGTCGAGCGCCGGTGGGGCTAAAGCGCCCCCTTGTACCGCGTATTGCCACTTTGTTGCTCCGGTGATCCCGGCCAGGTTTAAGGTGGCTATTTTAGTTGTGCCCGCCGCAGTGCCGGGTACGGGAGTTGAATAGTTAGCCGGCGAACTTAAATCATATGCTCTTATATAGTCAGCTATTATCGTTATATCGGCAGATGCTTTTATTTTGCCGTCGTCGTCGGTTGCCAGAAGCACCAGGTGCTGCCCGGTTGTGACAGTAATATCTGAACCGGCCGTGTAAGATCTGGCTCCCGCTAGGATGGTGTCGAGCACGGGAAGGGTATAGGCGCCCGCCTGCACTGAGTATTGCCATTTTGTCGCCCCGGTTATCCCAGCTGTGTTTAAGGTTACTATTTGTGTCGTCCCACCGGTGGCGCCCAATACAGGAGTGGAGTAGTTCGCCGGGGTCGTCAGGCTGTTTGCCCTTATCTGACCCGGCGCCAGTGTAAGATCGGCGAATGCTTTGATCAAATTTCCGCCGTCAGTGGCCAGAAGCAGCATGTGCTGCCCTGGTGTAACAGAAATGTCTGTTCCCGCGGTGTAATCAGCGGTTCCGGCTATCAGGGCGCTGTTGCCGTCAAGGGCCGGCGTTGTGAATGGGTCATTCTGTACGGCGTAGCGCCACTTTGTCGCCCCGGCGATCCCGGCCGGGTTCAGGCTAGCTATCTTAGTGCTTCCGGCCGCAGTGCCTGCCTCAGGCGCCGAGTAGTTGGCCGGTGTCGCCAGAACGGCCGCTGCTGTATTAACATTAATTTGCCCGCCCGTAACTGTTAGATCGGCGAAACCTTTTATCTTGCCGTCGGCGTCCGTCGCCAGGAGCATCAGGTGCTGTCCCGCCGTAATGGGTATATCCGCGCCCGCCGTGTAATCCACTGCTCCGGTCAGCGTGGTGTCAAGACCAGGAACGCTGAAAGGACCCGTCTGCACCGCGTACTGCCACTTAGTCGCCCCGGCAATCAGGTTTAAGGTGACTATCTTAGTGTTGCCACCCGCGCCGCCGGGTACGGGAGCGGAATAATTGCCCCCGCCGCCTGTTAAATCAACCGGCCTGATATATTCGGGTATAATTGTAATATCGGCATAGGCTTTGATCTTGCCGGCCGCGTCTGTCGCCAGGAGTATAAAATGTTGATCCGCCGTAACGGCGACATCCATACCCACAGTGTAGACTGCCGCTCCCGCTAAAGTGCTGTCAAAAGCCGGAACATCAAAAGCACCCGCCTGTGTTTTATACTGCCATTGGGTTGCCCCCAGGATGCCGCTTAGATCCAGGGTTGCTATCCGGGTTGTTCCGGCCGTGCCGCCCGGTACCGGAGTCGAGTAGTTGGCCGGCGTGGCAAGCAGCATGTTGCTGCCGTTAATCTGCCCGGAATTTATGGTGAGATCGGCATAGGCCAGGATGGCGCCGCCGTTGTCGGTTGCCATAAGCATAAGGTGCTGGCCTGCCGTTATGGAGATGTCGGTATTGACTGTGTAATCCGATGCTCCGGTCAACGTACTGTTTAAAGGTGGAACAGCAAACGCGTCCGCCTGCGTCTTATATTGCCATTTGGTTGCCCCTGCGATTCCACCCAGGTTTAAGGTTACTATCCGGGTCGTCCCGGGCGTTAAACCGGCCACCGGCGCCGAATAATGCGTTCCTAACGCCAATGATGCCGCAGCCGGTTCGATTTGCGCCGGCAAAACGGTTATGTCGGCATATGCTTTAATCTTGCCCTGGTCGTCTGTCGCCAGTAGGATCAGGTGCTGGCCTGCCGTGATCGGTATGTCGTTGCCGCCCGCTGCCGGATAGTTGATTGCCCCCGCTAAAGTGCTGTCAAGCGCCGGGATATACGCGTCCGCCCGCACCTTGTACTGCCATTTGGCAGCCCCGCCCGGCAGGTTCAAGGTTACAATTTTTGTCGTCCCTATCGCGGAACCCGGCACCGGACCGGAATAGTTACCTCCGCCTCCGGCTAAAGTTGCCGCCGGCGAACTGATTGACCCGCTGATGTCGATATCGGCGTATGCCTTAATCTTACCCTGGTCGTCTGTCGCCAGGAGCAGCAGGTGGTCCTGCCCCCCTGCAACGTCGACAGTAATATCAGAGTTTACCACGTAATCCGTAACTCCCGGCAAGGTGTTGTCATAATCAGGTGCGTCAAACACCCCTGCACCTACCTTGATCTGCCACTTGGTCGCCCCGGAAATCCCAACCGGGCTTAAGAAAGCTATCTTAGTCGTATTTGCCGCCTGGCCTCCGGTTGGCGCGGAATAGTTTACGCCCGGTGTTAATGATGGCGCCGCTGCGGCAAAAGCGCTTTGGGGAACAGCTGCCAGAAACAGCGTTAAAACTCCCAGGCAGCATAAAAAGTACATTTTCAGCTTTAACAGTTTGTAAGACAAGCCGGAACTTTTTCCGGTCAAATCACTTAATTGACCCACTTTCAAAACCTCCTTTTACTACACTTCAGGATTGGTATTTTACATTCGTTCCACGATAGGGCAAACCAGTTGAAAAACTAAGACGTAAAGCTATGGCTCATACCTGAAAAACCCGAAGGTCATGCAGTTTAACGTGGAACGTTTATTGGCCCCGTTTACATTTAATTTCGGCAGTTATTTAAAAAAACTTTACCTTCAACGACCTATTGCTGGAAGGGCTGGAAGCAAAATGCTAAGTCCATGGTGTTGAAACATAGTGTAAAATAGTCCCCGCCCTTCCAGTTAGGTGGGGACTATTTTTACGATTACGGTTCAGATTCATACAAATTTCCGTGAAGATGAAAAAAAAATTAAAGGAAAAATATAACAAGGCCGAATTATAAAGTAATAAAAATGTTGGGAGTTGTTTCAAATGAAAAAATATTTTATTTTATTGGCCTCGTTCATCTTTACCCTTCTTTTCGTTTGTCCTTCCTTTGCAGGCGTAAATGTGACCAGTACATATTCCAGTCAACCGGTAGGCAGCTATATAACAATAACTGCTGCAGCCGACGGAATCACCAATCCTGTATACCAGTTCTGGGTAAAAGACTCGCGTGACGATTCATGGACCTCAAGCGGGAATTATGGAAGCAACACATACACATTCACCAGGAGCGTACCGGGCACTTATACGGTTGTTGCCAGCGCCAAGGCTTCGGGAGCCGCGGACAGTACTGCCATATCAAGCTCCACGTTAAATGTTGCCTTTACCAAAATGGGGTCGGTAAGCGCCCTATCTGTTTCCGGACCAAGCGGGAGCCAGCCCGTCGGCAGCAGCGCCACCTTTACCGCCACTGCCGCCGATAACGGCGGCACCCCCTGGTATGAATTCTGGCTGCATGATTCGAACGACTGGAGAGTCGTTAAGAACTGGTCGACAAGCAACAATTATTCATTGAGCAATCTGCAGTCAGGCAGCTATGTGGTCGCGGTATACTCACTCGATCAGAACGATAAAGATGCCGGCAAATGGGATATGGCTTATTATAAATCATTTGTTCTAAACATCGGAAGCAATGTAAGTTTAACCACCCCTTCAAGCGGAACTGTAAATACCCCATTTAGTGTTGCGGCCAGCGCCGCTGGCATAACCAGCCCGGTCTATCAATTCTGGTATAAGGCTCCGAACGGCACATGGACCGGCGGCAGTTACAGCAGCACTGCGACATTAAGTATTACACCAACGGCTGCGGGAACTTACACCGTCATTGTATACGCCAAGGATCCATACGCGCCGGCTGACGATACACATAGTGTACAGAGTGAAGTTAAAACAATCAATGTGACAAGTGATGGCCTGGAAATAATTAGCATCACATAATTTACAAGCGCTTAAAAATCGCCGCCAGGGTTTGCCAAGGGGACGGTTCTCTTGGCTGGTGAAAAACGCCAGCCAAGAGAACCGTCCCCTTGGCTTGGGGTATTGTTAAGGCTCAACAGTCAGATATTATCTGATGGTTGAGCCTCTCTCATGCGCAAAACTTCCGATTGATCCCTTGGAGAACCGTCCCCCTGGTTTTGCCCGCATGCTCAGGGTCTCTGACTCCGCGGGGCCGGTATACGGCTCGCTGCGTTCTTTACGCCGTTATACCGTATTGCCTTCCCTGCCGGTTCACGAGGTCGGCACCCCGGAAGGGTGATTTCGGAGCTCAATGGCTGGCCTGCGTTTCCCCCTGTCAACGCTTCACGTGCGGCCTCACGACCACCCGCGCATGACTCGGGGCCGTGGTGGTACAGCTACTCCTTCCACGTGGGGCTCTTTCATCCCCTACTCTATGCCGGTTTATCCCGGCGCTTTCGAACCGTCCCCCTGGTTATCGGTTCAGTTTTCCAGCTGTTTCTTCAGTTCCAAAACGGTCTCCCTGGACAGCCCGGTTATTTCTGCCACTTCATCCACGGGAAAGCCCCTCTTTAACGCTGTCCTTGCAACTTCAATCTTGCCCTCAATCTTGCCTCTCGTTTCACCTTCGAGCAAAGCTTGCCTCTTCATCTCGTCCAGTGTCCGTTCGATGTTGGTGATCACTTTCTCCACCTCCCTGGGGTCGGTTTCCTCCAGCA
>NZ_QFFZ01000081.1 GCF_004369225.1 Pelotomaculum propionicicum | reverse complement strand
TGGTCAGGGGAATCCGCTCGCCTGACTCGTTCAGGCGCAGGATTACAAACTGCCCTGCCCTGGCTTTTTTGGCCACCAGCGGCGCCTCTATTTCAAACAGGTTCAGGGTGGGGGCCAGGACTTCTTTTCTTAAAATCCTGTACGTTTTAACCATCTCCTCTTGCTAATAGTTATTTAAACATTTTGCTGGTCAACTTGCTTTTTCACGTTCTTTTTTAAGTTTTTCTTTAATATCCTGGCGCAGCAAGACTTTTTTTATTTTGCCCGAAGCAGTCCGCGGCAGACTATCAACAATTTCCAAGCGTTCAGGATATTTGCACTTGGCCACATCCTTTTTATCAAAAAAGGCTCTCATTTCTTCCATAGTAAACTTCTGTTCAGGATTGTTGAGCACCACATAGGCGCAAGCCCTCTCGCCCAACCTCTGGTCAGGCATAGCCACCACACCAGCCTCACGGACATTCGGATGTTGGAGTAAGATGTTTTCTACTTCGGTACTGCTTATATTCTCGCCACCGCGGATGATAATGTCTTTCTTTCTGCCGTTAATCCTGATGTAGCCGTTATCATCCATGGTGCACAGGTCGCCGCTGTAGTACCACCCTTGATCATCCAGGACACTGTCAGTCAATGCAGGTTCCTTGAGGTAGCCCACAAACACAGTCGGCCCGCGGGAAGCTTCCTCTCCCTGAACACCCGCCGGCGCCTGCCGGCGCGCCTCATCGACCACCTTCACTTCCACACTGGGTACTGCCACACCATCAGTGCTGACTATTCTTTCAAAAGGATCATCTATTCGCACGGCAGTATGCGGAACACTCTCGGTGGAGCCATAGACCCCCATAACTTTAATGCCGGCATCCAGGGACTCTTTTACCATATGCCTGGGTATAGGCGCCCCTCCGCACAAAAAGAAGCGGAGTGAAGAGATGTCGTATCTCTTAGTTCGTAATGTCCGCAATATATCGTAAACATATGGTGTGGCGCCCATACTGCAGGTGCATTTTTCCCGTTCAATCAGCCCCAGGGTAATGTCCGGCTTAAACATGTCCTGCAGGACACTTTTGGCGCCTAACATAAACGGCGCGGTCACCCCATGGTGAAAACCGATGGCGTGGGCTACCGGAGCCGGCATTAACATTACATCGAGGTAAGTGAAATTCAGCGCCGCAGCCAGAGCCTTTTCACTGGCAATAATGTTATTGTGGGTTAACATAACGCCCTTCGGAAAACCCTCTGTTCCGGAAGTAAACAGAACCGCTGCCAGATCGTCTGCACTGCGTGAACGGTTGCCTGCCAGCGGAAAATATTCCTTTATAACTTTACATAAAGAAATGCCTTCATCAACTTTCTTTTCTTTTTCAACTACAACCACTTTTCTCAGGGTGGGAATCTTTGGCGCCAGTGAGGTAATCATGGCAGGATAGTCAAAATGTCTAAAATGAGATGGGATAAAAAATACTTTAGTTTCACACTTGTTCAGGGTATATGATAATTCCTCAGCACGAAAACCAGGATTAACCGGATTGGCGACCGCCCCTGCCTTCAGGCAAGCCACATAAATTACAGTAAATTCAGCCCAGCCGGGCAATTGAAAAGAAACAAAATCGCCAGGCGCCACCCCTGCGTCTTTCAAAAAAGCTGCCACCCTGCCGGCGGCGTCATCAAGTTCCGCATAAGTATAGCATGTTCCCTGCAGATCTATCACCGCTGTCTTTTCGGGAGCGCTCAGCACCGCCATCTGCCAGTAATCGGCCAGGGTAGCGTCACCCCAGTAGCCTTTCCGGCGGTATTCCAGCTTGCGGCTTTCATTTAGTTTAATCCCCAAAGATATTCTATCAGTACCCTCAGCCAGGGTATTCACAGTTATCCCTCCATCATCCAGCAGGTATTCTAAACTCATATAATTGCTGGAGGTACTTAAGGGGCTTAAACGGCCCCTTAAGTATTTATTGACAACAAGGCTGTCTCCCGCGCTTGGGTTTTGCTTTCTTAAGCAAAGCTCATAAACTAATTATTTGTTTGTTATTTATCTCAATAAATTACTTGGCTAATTCTTTGGCAATTACCAGTCTTTGAATCTGATTTGTCCCTTCAAATATCTGGAACACTTTTGAATCTCTCATGAGCTTCTCTACCGGATATTCTTTGCTGACGCCGTATCCGCCAAAAATCTGGACAGCGTCTGTAGTTACCCGCACTACTGTGTCACCGCAGAAGCATTTAGTAATTGAGCCTTCTTTTACTACCGGCTTTCCTTGGTCCATTAGAACCATTGAGTGGTGAACCAGCTGGCGGGCTGCTTCGGTTTGTATTTCCATATCGGCCAGAATCATTTGAACAGCCTGAAACTCTATAATCGGTTTGCCGAATTGAACTCTCTCTTTGGCATATTTAACACATTCATCAATAGCAGCCTGGCAAATACCGACAGCCAGCGTGCCGACAAAAGCCCTTGAGATGTTTAAAGTATTCATAGCCGTGGTAAAACCTGTACCTTCTTCGCCAAGCCGGTGGCTCACCGGAACTCTAACGTCTGAAAAAGCCACATCGCAGGTATTTGACAGTCTAAGCCCCATTTTGTCTTCGTGTTTCCCTACGGAGATGCCCTCGCGGCTTCTTTCAACTATAAACGCTGACAAACCTTTGACACCCTTGCTCCTGTCGGTGGAGGCAAACACAACGAATACATCAGCAACACTACCGTTAGTAATAAAGCACTTGCTGCCGTTAATTACATATTCATCTCCGTCTCTGACCGCGGTAGCCCTGATTGAGCCTGCGTCCGATCCCGCGTTGGGCTCTGTTAAACAGAAAGCTCCAAATGCTCCCGGTATGATAATGTCAGCAAATAGTTTTTTCTGAGCATCGTTGCCGGCCATAATCACTGACCTCAGGGCTACGAATGTGGTTACCAGTGAGATGGCAAAACCTGCGTCAACCTTGGCCAACTCTTCAAAAATTACCGCGGTTGTCTGGTAATCCAAACCTGAGCCGCCGTATTCCTCAGGAATCTCCAGGCAGTGCAAGCCCATTTCAAAAGCTTGCTTGAGAAGTTCCATCGGGAATTCACCCTTCTCGTCAAGCTCTTTTATGTGAGGCTTTACTTCGTTAACCGCAAAACTCCTTACCAGTTCTTTTAATTCTTTCTGCTGTTCTGTTAGAATGTGTCCCATAATCCTACTCCTCCAGTTATATTTTTTTGTTTTAATTTTTTAAAAAATCCGCATTTTTAGCCTTCTCTGAAAATTATTCCGATGCCTTGCCCTGGATAATTCCAGGAATAACCTTCAGCACCCTGATTCAACCGCTCACAAATGAGGCGGCAGTTACCGCATTCCAGACAACCCACGTGATCAAAACTCAGCTTATCGTTGATGGTATCCCACTTGTAACGCTCCGCCGGGCAGCAATAGGTGCAAGCCCGGTGCCCACAGCTCCTGCAGGCTTCTTTATCAACTAAAATATGTGAGTTGTGATCATCGCTGTCAAAACGGTTCTTGGCTAAGCGGTCATCCATTGATAATCTTTTCATAGTGACCTGCCTCCTTTAAGCATATCTTTGAACACATCAAAATAAGATATCTTGCCGGATATTGACTGTTTGACGAGGCCGGTGACCAATTTCGCCGGACTGCCGTCAACGTTATAAATGTTTTTCATCAGGTCTGCCGCAAGCCTGGGATAAGTTGTATACAGGTGGCGCGAGTGAGCGATGTAGTCATGTGATTTTTTGAATACTCCAAGATCCTTCAAAACTCTTTGCTGAAGTTTGTTTTCGTAGCTTTTCAGGGCACTCTTGGTATAAACTCCGGCTTCAATGGCTTCGTTGGCTGCCTCAGCGGCCGCTATCCCTGACAGAATAGCGTAGTCCATACCGCGTACTGTAAAGCCTCTGTTTACAACAAACCCTGCCGCGTCCCCGGCCAGCAGAAACCCGTCCGCACACAGCTGTGGCAGTGAGTTAAATCCCCCCTCGGGAATGAGGTGGGCGGAATATTCAACCAGTTCTCCACCTTCAATATACCTTGCTAAAGCCGGGTGTTGTTTGAGCGATTCAGCCACATCCGCCAGCGGCAATTTAGAATTTTTCCAGCTTTGCGAGTCCACAACAAGTCCCAGTGAAATGCTTTCTTTATTCGTGTAGAGGAAAGCGCCGCCGCTGATGCCCCTGTTGCAATCACCGACACACAATACAGCCGCGCCTTTGCCGCTGACCGTGTTGAACCTTTCGTTGATTATTTCCTCAGACAGTTTAATCACATGCTTTACACCGACCGCAATATCCTTCAAGTTGACCGGCCTGATCAGCCCTGACCGTTCCGCGACGGTGGCGTTTACACCCTCGGCGCTAATCACCAGATCGGCTTCAAGCTCCTCATCCCCAGTTTTAATACCAGCTACTTTTCCATCTTTGAAGATTAAGCCGTCAACAGTGCTGCCCGGTATAATCATGGCCCCCGCCTCTTCGGCTTTTTCAGCCAGCCAGGCATCCAGTTTAGCCCTTAATACCGTGTAAGATTGCTGTTCCAGAGACCCGAAAGTTGAGTCGATCGAAACACAGTCTTCAGGTGTCATCATCATCATGATTTCTCTGGTCACTTCACGCTCAAGCGGCGCGTCCGCCCATTCTCCGGGCATTAATTCTTCAAGAGCGTAAGTGTAAAGACGTCCACCGGTCATATTTTTAGCTCCCGGAGCCCTGCCTTTTTCAACTACCAGCACTTCCCGCCCTGCTTTCGCCAGGCGGTAGGCTGCGGCTGAACCGGCTACTCCCGCGCCGATTATGATGACCTGAAATTTTTCATCTGACATAACAATTACTCCCTTGTAATAATCTTATAAACCTTTATTCTCGTATTTATAAACATTTAATTAGACCCTGTCTATCCGCATTTATCTCCTTTGTGTCGAATTATAATAGATCTTAATTTATGCGTCTAATTCGTATTATTTTGGTATTCTAATCATTTTTATAGACAGGTTCTATAAGTTGTTTCATAAAACAAAAACCTCACGGCTCGTAACCATAAGGTCAAAAAATGAACAACGTCTGTATGACCAAGGAATATCCCTCCACCTATACCAGAATGGTTCCTTCGCTGCTCCTTTAAAACCCGATCCAGCGTATTTTGTTACCCTTCCTGGGCGGAGCTGGCGGTTTTTGGTCCGGGTAGCCAATTGGTATGGCTGATACTAGTTCTAAGTCATCTATTCCCATCAAATCGTTTATTTGATCCTCCACATACTTTGGAGCAGTCATCCAACAGGTACCCAACCCCTGGGCCGCAGCCAGAAGAAGGATATTTTGTATAAGCGCCGCAGCACTGATAAAGCTGATCACTCTATCATGTTCCGAGTGGAATCTGACCATGCTGCTCATGTCCGGGCGAATCTCAACAGGTATCTTCGGTACGTAGACCAGTAAAACAACTGGCGCACCGCCCATGTTCCTGAAATACTGCAGGGTGATGTTGGCAATTTTCTCCGGAAACATCTTCTCGAGGAGAGGTTTATAATATTTGTTGACATTAGCAATGATATCTACAAGCTTTTCTTTTTGCTCACCCTTTACAACTAGTATTTGCCAATTCTGTCTGTTGATCGCCGACGGCGCCCACATGGCATCCTCCAATATCTTTGCAAGTACACTTTGCGGCACATCCCTGTCCTGGTACTTTCGTATGCTGCGCCTCTCTCTAATCAGCGCATTTATATCCATTTAATCCCCTCTTTCATTTTTATAGATCTTGTTTAATATAAATTAATTGTCTACATCCCCCATCTAGGACTGCCAGTAGGATGACATCTTTTCTAAGGGAATTTCCAACAGCCCCTTTGTTTTAATATATAAATAAATCATAAAACCTCTCTTGCAACGAAAGATACACTGTAGACAGGGGCTATTGTCGCAATACACATAAGCGTCCTCGTCCGCCAAAGCGAATACCACGGGCGGCCGCTTCTTTGCAGTGACATACTTGATGTAACTCCCGGTAAAAGTTTTAAGCAGAATCCATTCTGGACTGTCCTCCGGCTGTTTCGCTTCCCAGAATACCTGCACCGCATTCTGGTTGTAACCGCCGACAATTTGGTAATCCACAGTGATCTCAGGCGACACGTCTTCCAGACGCAGCGGCTTCAGCTGTTCCATGGGCGAGCCGCAGCAGGCAGGCGCTTGAGCCGGCATGCTGTAGCCCAACCCCTGGTAGAGCCTGCCGCAATGACCACAGCGGTAGATTACGATATCGGGGCATTCCGGCCACGGTTTTCTGGCTTCCCTGCTTCTTAGCGGTCCAAATTCCTGCTCTGCCAAATTCCAGACCTCACAGTACGTTTTGAATTCTGAAACCGCTTCTTACGCTTTATGAAGCTCGTTTCATCCTGCAACAAAGGCCACATAAGCTTTCACTTCTATACTTTATTTTAAAAAGAGGGGCACCGGCTTGGAACCGGTGACCCTCTTGCAGTCCATACACTCAGGATTAATCGTTATACTGTAAGACGCCACCGTGTTTTATAGTCTGGCGGGAAATGGTGATGCGCTGAACAGTGGGAGTACCTTCCTCTAAGAACATGGCGCGGCAGTCGCGGTACAGGCGCTCAGTCGGACCATATTCGCAATCTTCGAAGTAGCCGATTCCACCGAAAATCTCCAGCATCTCATCGCTGACTAATTTAACAGTGTTGATACTGAACAGTTTGCACATAGCCGCTTTTTCTTCGATGTATTCTCCCTTGGGGTCCTTTTCGTAGTCCTTAGCAAAGTCATAAACCATGGTGCGCAGGGCATGGATGTGAGTAGCCATGTCGGCAAGTTTCATTCTGATAGCCTGGCGTTCAATGATGGGTTTGCCAAAGGTAACACGGTCATGGGCGCGCTTAAGGCTCATCTCCAGCATCCGCTGAGCCATGCCCAGGTTACTGGCGGCAATATGAACACGTGAAACAGACAGGGAGTGAATAGCAATTTCAAGGCCCTGGCCTTCTTTGCCTAATAAATACTTCTTGTTGACTCTCATGTTGGTAAACTTTAAGCCGGTATGTCCTGAACCACGGCAGCCCATCATGTGAGGCATGGGAGTAACTTCGTAGCCCGGGGTGTCGCAGGGAACCATGAAGGTGGAGAGGCGGTGGTCCTTATCGGCATCAGGGTTGGTAACGCAGGTAATATAAGCATAGTTACAGCAGTCAGTGTGGGAGATTAAAAACTTTTCCCCGTTAATGATGTAATCGTCGCCGTCTTTTACCGCTCTGGTTTGAATATCGGCGCCAGTTCCGCCTTTTTCCTCGGTGACAGCCCAGCAGGTGAAGACTGACCTGTCCTGGAATCCAGGCATTAACTCCGCCTTGAGCTCTTCAGAACCGTAGTCGTACAGGGGGCGCCAGTTCAAATCCATGGCGTAGTGCAAGTGCATACGCATTCCGCCGGGGCCGCGGCTGAATTCTTCCTGAATCTTCAGGATCTCCAGCTCGGAAAGTCCCCACCCGCCGTACTCCTCGGGAAGGGAGCAACGGTACAGGTTGTTTTTGATGCCCAGTTGATAGAACTCCTCGGGGAACTTATTGGTAACCTCGATATCTTTCTGCATCGCATCAAAGGGCCCCTCCGCGAGTTCACGGATCTGCTTCAAATAAGCTTCGAATTCTTCCTTAGTTAACTTGCTCATTATTCTCCTCCTTATGTTTTTGAAATTTAATCGCCTCTATTTCCCCTATTAACTAAATTATAAGTACCCGATTTTTCAAATACAAATTGGTAACGATCGCACTTTTGTGCACTATTAATAGAAGGCGTCTATGATTTCTTTTTGTGATACATAGCTACCAGGTAAAGTTGGCTGCGGCAAAGAGGGATTTAGTGGTGTGGTATTGAAGCAAGTGAAGCAAGGGGACGTTCTTTTTGAAGCAAGGGGACGTTCTTTTTGCTTCCAAAACAAAAGCCTCACGGTTGTTATACCATGAGGCTTTAAAATTGATCTAGCAGCGACCTACTCTCCCAGGGACCAGCGTCCCAAGTACCATCGCTCAGGAGGGCTTAACTGCCGTGTTCGGGATGGGAACGGGTGTACCAATTCGGTCGTCGGTCGTCAGACGTCGGTCGTCAGAAAAAATATAAAAACAAACCTCATGGTGTTTTCTCCATGAGGCTTAAAATTAATCTAGCGGCGTCCTACTCTCCCAGGGACCAACGTCCCAAGTACCATCGGCGCTGAAGAGCTTAACTGCCGTGTTCGGGATGGGAACGGGTGTACCCTCTTCGCTATCACCACTAGAAAGTTATATTCCTTTAATATTCCTTCAAAACTGAACAGCATA
>NZ_QFFZ01000080.1 GCF_004369225.1 Pelotomaculum propionicicum | reverse complement strand
TCCAGCGGGATGTCGTTTCCTTTTAGTTTAAGCGGGTACCCGTCACCGTTCCACCATTCATGGTGTTTAAGGATAAACTCGGCAATCGGTTCCAGATCGGGTGCCGACATAGCGATGCGGTGGCCTATCTCACAGTGCCGCCTCATCTCAGATGTTTCTTCAAAACTAAGGGGCCCGGGCTTAAAAAGTATACGGTCCGGTATTCCCACTTTGCCTATGTCATGAAACTGCGCCAGGAGCCTCAAATCGGCCGCTTTATTATAAGGGAGGGAAATATTATTGGCCATGCTTATAACAAGATCCTGAAGGCGCCCCGCGTGGCCCTCACTGATAAAATCCCTCGCCTCAAAAGCTTTCTTAAGAGCATGCACGATGGCGCTACGCCCGCTTTGACTGCGGTGCAGTTTTTCCCGGCCCATGTTGTTGTCCGCTTCCTTGAAAAGATTGATCAGACTCGCTCCGGAATTATTGCTTGTGGCAAATCCGATAGCTATGCTCAGCGGCAGGTCCGGGTTTGAAGAATTATACTTTTCAACCGCCGTCCTGATCCTGTTGCAGGCATTCCTCACAATTTCATCGTTGCCGTTATTAATCAGGACGGCGAATTCATCTCCTCCGACCCTGGCCACCATGTCTCCCTCACGGAAAGAACCTTTTATGACTCTGGCCGCGGCGTTTAAAAGAATGTCTCCCTTATCATGACCCAAAGTATCGTTGACCAGCTTAAGTCCGTCCACATCGCAAACTACTATGCCCGACTGGTTGCTCAGTCCTTCAGCAGTGCGCATTTTCTCTTCAAAACAAGACCTGTTGTAGAGACCTGTTAAGGGGTCGTGCAGGCTGAGGTGTTCCAGTTTTTCTTCTGCCATCTTCCGTTCGGTAATGTCACGTGCGACACCCTGGATTGCTTCAAGGTTGTTTTCCCTATCATAAAACGGCACTTTCTGGTGTTCAGTCCAGACCACACTGCCGTTTTTATGTACCCAGCGCATGATTTCCGACTTACTGTTTTGGTTGTCAAACTGGTAGCATGTAATTAAGGCCGACCGGTCATCGGGATAAACAATTTTAAAAGCAAAGTCCGGATCGGCGTAGAATTCCTCAGGGGCATAGCCTGTGATAGCGGTTGCCGACGGACTGACATACTCAAACCCTTGTTTCGGCAAAAAGCGGTAGCGATAAATAATGTCCCGGGCGTTTTCGGCCAACAGGCGAAACAGTTGTTCATTTTCCTGTAATTTTTTCTGAGACTGTTCCAGTGCCTGCAGCATCCGGTTTATTTCACCTGCCAGGCCGGCCAGTTCGTCATTGCCTTTAATCTGTATGCGCGCTGACAGGTCCCCCCTTGCGCCAATGCTGCTGACACCGTCGCTGATCCCCGCCAGTCTTGACAGCACCACTTTCCCCAGCAGCATCAGGTCAACCCAAAAGAAGACCAGCCCCACAAAAAATACAGATAATAGAAAATATAATACGCTTGCTTTTCCCTGTCTGTATATTTCTCTGGGCATGTCAATTTTAAGAAGCAGCGCGGGATCGCCGTAAATATCATTTATGCCGGCATATCCCGCGATTACATCCTCGCTTAATGGGTGGATATAGAAAGGATTTTCCTGTGATATTAAGGATTTGGCCAGATTAAAATCGTCCGGCATGGACAAATTATTTACCGGCTGAAAGGTTAATGACAGGTGAGCTTTATCGGCAAGCCTTTTTTTCTCTACCGCGTCAAGGTAGCGTCCCATAATCAGAGTGCCGCGTATGGGGCCTTCATATTCACTGGTGACAATCGGACGTGATGCAACCAGCAGCGGACCTTCAGGTAGATTAACAATACCGGTTAAGCTGCTCCCGGTATCCTGGTGGGTTAAAAGCCGGTCATTTGCGACAAAGTGTTTTACCAAGGTTTCCGGGATGGGAATCACACTGTTGCTGTTCAAATCCAGACCTTTGCCGAATACAACACTGCCGGCATTATCGATATAAATAATAAAATTAATTTTTAAGCTGGTGAATGTTGTATCCAATAGATTGGACTCAATATACTCCGCACCGGTATCTTCGACAAAATCATAAGTATCGTCCCAGGCTGCCCAGTCGGATGCAGTACTGTTTAAATAAGACAGCTCGTCTGTTAAAGTTTCCTGGGCTCTTTGAATGTTCTCCCCAACCTCGAGTTTCTCCATATTGATAAAGCTATTCATTAAAATAGCTTGTGAAGTAGAATAAAGAATAATAATCAGCCCGATCAGTGTTAAACCAGTTACAATTATAGTCTTTTTCAACAGCGACATGCTTAGTACCTCACAATATTACCGTACACTTTTAGAGGCCTGGAAGTTTTTATTTTTTTTTCAAATTGGTCAGTTAATTAAATATTCGGATTTTATACGGTTTTTCTTTACCAGATATTTTTATAATTGGTAAAGAGAAATCAATAAAAGCTTCAATCTTCCATTGTAATATAAAACGAAAACGACCACAGACAATTAAGGTGGTCGCTTAGGGTAAATCTAAGGATGACACATATTATTTGTTAAACCAGCCCGGCCATGGCCCTGAATTCCTTTTCATTTATAACCGGTATGCCCAGTGACAGCGCCTTATCATATTTTGAGCCTGGTTTTTCACCAGCGACAACATAATCTGTGCTCCGGCTGACGCTGGAAGTAACTTTGCCGCCCAAACTCTCCACCAACTCCTGCGCCTCCTGGCGGCTGAAGCCTTCCATAGCCCCGGTCAGGACAAAAATCTTTCCTTTAAGCGGCCCTTCTCGCCCTGGCACTGAACCTCCGGTCATAGTGTTTACACCGGCCTCTACGAGCTTGTTGATTACCTGGAGGTTCTTTCTTTCACTAAAGAAAGCGGTTATACTGGCGGCAATCTTGGGACCAATTTCCGGCACAGCCATCAGTTCCTCTTCCCCGGCCTTCAGCAGTGACTCCAGCGAACCATAGTGCGCGGCCAGTATTTTGGCCGCCCGCTCCCCTACGTGGCGGATCCCCAGGGCAAAAATGAGCCTGGCCAGGGAGTTCTTTTTACTGGCTTCAATAGCCCCAAGAAGGTTCTGGGCTGACTTCGGGCCCAGCCGCTCCAGGGGCAGCAGGCTCTCATAGCTCAGGTTATACAAATCCGCCGGATCTTGGATCAGCCCGGCGGCAAGAAGCTGGGAGATCACAGCCGGCCCCAGACCGGCGATATCCATGGCGCCGCGTGAGGCAAAATGGATTAACTCCTCCCATAATTTCGCCGGGCAGGCCATGTTGGTACAGCGGACAGCAGCCTCACCTTCTTCCCGCACTACCTTGGAGCCGCAGGACGGGCACTCCGCCGGCATAGTCCAGACCCTTTCCTCGCCTGTCCTTTCCTCAGGCAAAACAGCCACCACCTCGGGGATAATATCTCCCGCTTTCTGCACCAGCACCCGGTCCCCGATACGAATGTCCTTATCCCTGATGATATCCTCGTTATGTAAAGTAGCCTTGCTTACCGTGGTACCGGCCAGACGCACCGGTTCGAACTCAGCAGTGGGGGTCAGCACACCTGTCCTGCCCACCCTGACAAAAATGTTGTTAACCCTGGTGACGGCCTGCTCCGGAGGAAACTTATAGGCTATTGCCCAGCGGGGACTTTTCATCGTGGCCCCCAGCTTTTCCTGCTGGGCAATGGAGTTAACCTTGATCACCAGCCCGTCGGCGGCATAGGGAAGGTCAAAGCGGTTGGCCTGCCACTTCTGGCAGTATTCCGTCACATCACTGATCTCGCTGAAAAGCTGGTACTCATTGACCTTAAAGCCCAGCTGTTTCAAGAAATCCAAAGCTTCACTGTGATTGTTTATGAAAACCCCTTCACTTAGCCCGATACCGTATACAAATAGCCCCAATTGCCGCATAGCTGTAATTTTGGGGTCAAGCTGGCGCAAGGTTCCGGCGGCGGCGTTGCGCGGGTTGGCGAATAGAGGTTCCCCGGCCTCCTCCCTGCTCTCATTTAAGCGGGCAAAAGAATCCTTGGGCATATAAGCCTCTCCCCTGACCTCCAGCCTCAATATATCCTCACGCAGGCGGAGCGGCAGACTTCTTATGGTTTTTAAATTCTCACTGATGTCCTCTCCTGTTTCACCGTCACCACGGGTGGCCCCCCTGACCATGATCCCGTTCTCGTAATAAAGCGAGACGGCGAGCCCGTCCACCTTTGGTTCTACAACATAGCTAATCTCCTGATCGGGCAGGGCCTGCCGGACCCGCCGGTCAAAATCCTGCAGTTCATCCCCGTTAAAAGCATTGGCCAGGCTGAGCATGGGTGTATGGTGGCGCACCGTGGCAAATCCCTCTCTGGGCCGGCCGCCAACCCTTTGTGTGGGTGAATAAGGAGTTACCAGGGACGGGAATTGCTCTTCCAGCTTTTCCAACTCCCGCATCATTTTATCGTACTGGGCGTCAGAAATGGCGGGGTCATCCAATACATAATACTTGTAGTTGTGAGATTCGAGATCTCTATGCAGTTCCTCGACCCGCTGCCGCGCCGATTCAAGATCCCGGTTCAATTTACTACCACCTCCTAATTTAGACGTGAGTCGTGGGAAGTGGGACGTGGGTATATCCTGCATTCCTAATGGGTCGTGGGATTCTGCATCAATTTAGGGTGCTTTGACCCCAAAATCTGTCTTTCAATCCCACGTCTCACGTCCCATATCCCACTTCTTATTAGGCCAGCCAGGAAGCGACGTATTTTATCAAATAGGCTGACGGGATAAAAATCAACTGGGCGCATACAGTCCCTAAAAGCCTCGTAATAGTTAGGTAGACTACCATTTGTTTGACATCTTCATCACTTCTGTCCCCCCGCAGGGCCTGGTCGGTAATAGCCGCGGCCGTTGGGTCCACCACTGTTGCCGCAAGGATGGTGGCGACCCCGTTTACCACCGCGGAAAGCAGGGTGGCGGTAGAGCGAAAGCTTGGGAAAAGAGCACCCGCGTAGATGGAGGAAAGAACCCCGGTAGTGTAAATGCCGGTTACAATTATGTTTAAAAACAAAAATGTTTTGGGTATGGCGAGTCCCTTTGAAGTAGCCAGCTTCAAAGACTTTTTGCCGGGCAGATAAACCTGACTTGATGCCTTGGCAAACTTGCGCGGCGAAGAGAAAATCAGCCAGAGCATCTTAGGCACCGACCCGGTCTCCTCAAATAAAAAGATAGACTTGTTAAAAATATTAACAAAGGCAGGGATTAAAGCCGCTCCGAGTAGTGTGCCTACTGTAGCTGCCGCGATCACCAGCCTGACATTATAATCGAGCGAGGTAAGCAGTTCCAGGTAGGCCGGGTTGCTGACAAGTTGTTCATCTGGCACCTTCACTCCGGTGATCATTTGACCCTTTTTGATGAACATTTCAACAATAGAAGCAAGGAGCGGCGCCTGGATGGTATTGGCGGTACTGGCTAAAAGAAAGATAACGTTAAACAAGGAAAGAGCAGTGGCCAGCCTTCTGGTGCGGACACCGGATATACGCACCGCGTAAGCCAGGGTGTTAATGCAATGAATTACCGCTGTAAGAGCGGCAACAATCAAAAGTCGCTCCATAATTCCTCCGAAACCAGCTGTTCATAGTATTCCCCAAAAGAGTCAACAACACTTTTTCCATACATTTTTCATCCCGCAAGTTAAGAAAAAGTATGAGTTTTCTTGCTCCTAAGTTAACATAATTTACCAGTCAAAGCAAGAACCGTCCCCCGATTTGCTACTTACTTTGCCCGTTCCAGAGGGGCATATTTGGCCAGCAGTACTTTGATTCCCTGGTCCGGGAAAGCCACCTTCAGTTCGGTGTCCTCCCCCTCGCCCTGTACACCCACAACCACACCAAGTCCCCACTTAACATGCCTTACCTTATCCCCAAGGATGAAAAGATCTATCTCGTGTGCTTTCTTGGCGCTTTTTTCCCCGGCGCTTAATCCTGACCTGCTCCGCCCCCTGTGATCACCAGCCAGTTCTTCGCTGCTCAACAGGTGCGCGGGGATCTCATCCAAAAAGCGGGAAGACTTGTTATACCGCTCACTCCCATAAATCGTCCGCCTGAAACTGTGGGTAAGGTAAAGCCTTTCCATGGCCCTGGTAACACCCACATAGCAAAGGCGGCGCTCTTCTTCCAGTTCACCTGGTTCCAGCAGGGAGCGGGAGTGAGGGAATATACCTTCCTCCAGCCCGGTCAGGAAGACCACCGGAAATTCCAGGCCCTTGGCGCTGTGCAGCGTCATCAAGGCCACCTGGTCCGCATCCTCACTATATTTATCCAGGTCAGTCACCAGGGCGATGTTTTCAAGAAAGTTCCTGATATCTTTTTCCTCGTCCTGCCGGTCAAACTCCATCGTGACGGAAATGAATTCATCCAGGTTCTCCAGCCTGGTACGTGACTCCACACTGTTTTCAGCCAGCAGTTCCTGCCGGTAGCCGGTTTGCTCCAGCACTGCCCGGGTCAGGTTGGTAACACTCTCGCCGGATGATGATTCCTCCGCCAGCCGCCGCAAAAGAGCGCCAAGTTCGAGGCACTTGACCTTGATTTTTGCGGACAGCCCGGTTATCTCAGGCGCTTTTTCCAATGCTTCTACCAGCGAAACAGCATTCTTTTCTGCATAAACCGCTATCTTCTGAAAGGAAGCCTGCCCGATGCCCCGTTTCGGCACATTGATAATCCGGCCCAGGCTGACCGTATCCCGGTTATTCAGGATTAGCCTTAAATAGGCCAGGATATCTTTGATTTCCTTCCGGTCGTAAAACCTAAGGCCGCCGATGACTGTGTACGGGATACCAGCCCGGACAAAAATTTCTTCAATCACCCGCGACTGGGCGTGCGTGCGGTAGAGCACGGCAAAATCCCGGTAAGACCTGGCTTCCAGTTCTTTGAGGCGCAGTATTTTCCCCGCCACATAGTCAGCCTCGGCATGTTCATCTTCGCAGAAATAGCTTACCGGAAGCTCTCCCCGGCCCGCTGCCGTCCACAATCGTTTATCCTTCCGGTTTTCGTTGTTTTTGATAATGCTGTTGGCAGCCTCAAGGATAGAGCCGGTAGAGCGGTAGTTTTGTTCAAGCTTAATCACAGCAGCCTCCGGGTAATCCCGTTCAAAGCTCATAATGTTTTTGATGTCCGCGCCGCGCCAACTGTAGATACCCTGGTCGGGGTCGCCGACCACAAACAAATTGCGGTGGGCCCCGGCCAGCAGGTTAACCAAAACGTATTGCCCGTGGTCGGTGTCCTGATACTCATCCACCAGGATAAAACGAAACCGGTCCTGGTAATATTTCAAAACCTGCGGGTAGTTCTGAAATAAGCGCACAGTTAAAAAGATCAGGTCATCAAAATCCACCGCGTCATTTTGGCGCAGTTTGTCCTGATACAGGCGGTAAACATTTGCAGCAACCCTGTTGAAATAATCATAGGCATACTGTTCAAATTCACCAGCGTCCAGCAACTGGTTTTTAGCCTGGGAAACAGCTCCCGCCACTGCCCTGGGAGGAAACTTTTTGTCGTCCAGATCCAGTTCTTTTAGACAGTCCTTAACAACAGTGAGCTTATCGTCTTCATCGTAGATGACGAAATTCCTGCTCCGGCCAAAAAACTCCTCCTGCCTTCTCAAGATGCGCAAACAGGCGGCGTGAAAAGTACAGATCCAGATATCACGGGAAATCTCCGGAACAAGATCTTCCACTCTTTCACGCATTTCCCGCGCGGCCTTGTTGGTAAAAGTTATAGCCAAAACCCTGTGAGGAGGAACTTTCATCTCCTTTAAAAGGTAAGCGACCCGGCAGGTTAAGACCCTGGTTTTGCCGCTGCCCGCGCCGGCCAGGACCAGCAGCGGGCCGTCCCCGTAAGTAACCGCCTCAAGCTGGGCGGGGTTTAACTTGTTTAATAATTCCATTAAATCCTCCTGAAAAACTTTACCTCAATCATATAAATTCTAAGCAATAAGCGCAAATCCTGCACTGGAAGCAGCGCCGGCGCCATACAATATTCATCAAATTTCAGGCATTGTCAGGCAAGGCAAAAAAAAAGCCGATAGCAGTGTCTGCATCAGCCAAGAGATAAAACATAAATCAAATCATAATTAATGATCATTGTTAAAAACAAGTTAGGCGCTAAACAACCCAATACCTTTAGTGCAAATTTTCCCCTATATATTCTAATAAAATCCCCCATGCAATCTTAAACCAGGATGTATAAACTATTTAGCCCCCTAATTGAATTTGAGCCATACCCCCTTATTGATATAAACTAATATTAACGGAGGGGTATGGATGAAACGCAAGAGATATCCTAAAAATTTCAAAGAACAGCTTATCAAGGAAGCG
>NZ_QFFZ01000008.1 GCF_004369225.1 Pelotomaculum propionicicum | reverse complement strand
GGGCTCCTGGTCGACTTTCTGGGCGATGGGCTCGACGTATTTCTGGCAGAATTCTCTTACACTGGCGCGCACTAGTTGTTGTTCTTCAGTTAGTTGAAAATTCATGGGGTTTCTCCTCTCGTGAGTTGGTTGGCTGTTCCAGAATTTCTTTTTGAGGGACGACCGGAAGCTTTTTTACCCGGCCGCCCAAACATTGTGTCCTGTTGTTGGTTTTTAAGCTTTAGCGGCGTTCTCAGCCTGAGTATGTGCCATTGATTTCATCTCCTTGGCCGTAGCGACAAGGATAGCGCCAATTATTGCAAGCGCCGCGATGAAGATCCACGCCCAGGTGTACGACGCGCCCGCATCGGTCTTAATAACCAACCGGCTCATGACCAGCGGCGCTCCAGCCGCGCCAACAAAGTAACCGAACGCGTTAATAATACCCAGGGCTTTTGCGTGTACTTCCGCGCTAAAGATTTCCGCGGGCCAGGCGAACCAGGCGCCCCAGCAGCAGTTTGCGAAGAATCCGCAGGCCGAAAGAGTCAGGAGCAGCGCAATTGGGCTGACACCTTTTTGGAAAAAGGCAAAGAGCAACAAAAACGGGATAACGCCGATATAAGAAACAAGTATTACGGGTTTGCGTTTCCCTTTGAATAACTTATCGCTTAATGTTGATCCCAGTAATGACCCGATTACTCCACCCGCGAAATAGGTGCACGACCACAACCCCATCGTATTCAGGTTGAAACCAAATGTTTCTTTCAAATACAGCGGGATCCAGCTGAAGGCGGCCCAGGCCAGCGCCTGGATGACAATATAGGCGATGCATATTTGAAGCCAGCCCGGGTAAGTCATGATCTTGCCAATTGAGATTCTTTGCGCGGCAATTTTTTCCTGACTTATATTTCCCTTTTGAACCTCTTCTAAAGTATAAACACCGCTCGCAATTTCGTCTTCATAGCTCTCGCTGATTTCTTCAGGCGACAGGCCTTTTTTTTGCTCAGGTCGATCATGTATAAACGACAATATTAACAGGAAAGGCACTATACCAACCAAGGCCGCGATAGTAAATATAGGACGCCAGCTTCCCAGCGCGGTAATCAGCGCCGTCACAATAATCGGAGTAAATGACGGAGTCAGGATCCAGGCGTAGGACAAAGCTGCTTGCGCCTGTGCTCTCTGGCGCTTGGCAAACCAACGCACTAGAATTCTTGAACTCGGTACAAATTCAGTCGCACAGAGGATACCGAAAACTATTTGCCTAAAGTACCATTCATTTACACTATGAATATGAGCCAACCACCAGGTAGCCAGGCTCCATGCTATAATTGAAAAAAGCAGAACCCGTCTTGCGCCGAACTTATCGGTAATAAATCCCACCACAGCCTGCATCGGTCCGTAAAAAGCGAGCATTAAAAAAGTACCATTGCCATACTGCGCATAGGTCATGTTCAGGTCTTTCAACATTGGCGCCGCAACTACGCCCATCGATACCCTGTCAAAGTATTGGACACTGTAACAGATCATGAGCACAGCAGCAACCCAATACCTGTACCTCCACCAAGTTTCCTTAATAGCTGCAGTTGTCATTTACTTGCCTCCTTTTTTAGGGGGATTTGGCTAACGTTTATTGCTCTGACGCCAGATACCCATGTCCTGGGCGCTTTTAATCAGCTCTTCGCGGAAATCCGGGTGCGCGATATTTATCAGGGCCGCCGCCCTTTCCCACAATGACTTGCCCTTTAAGGTGGCAATCCCGTACTCGGTCACTATACTCGGCGCCATACCGCGGTGAATGGTGACGGCGGAGCCGGTTTCCAGGGTCGGCCGGATCCGGGAGAACAACTTGCCGCCTTTGCTGAAAGATGAAGTCATGCAGATAAAGCCTTTCCCGCCGTTAGACCTGAAAGCGCCCAGGGCAAAACAGATGGAGCCGCCGGTGCCGCTGATCTGCCTGGTGCCGGAAGACTCCGAGTTTATTTGTCCGAAAAGATCCACGTCAATACAGTTGTTGATTGACACAAATTTATCCAGCCGTCCGATCACGGCGGGGTCGTTGGTATAGTTAACCGGCATTAAAAGGACCATGGGGTTATAGTTAATAAATTCGTAAGTTTTTTGGGTCCCAAGCGCAAAAGTGGCCACTATCTTATACTTGTCTATGTTCTTTCTCGCTCCGGTGACCCGCCCTTTTTCAACCATCTCCACCATGGAATCTACAAACATCTCGGTGTGAATGCCGAGATCTTTCAGGTCGGAATCCGCAATCATTTCTCCCACCGCGTTTGGCATGCCGCCAATGCCCAGCTGCAGGCAGCTGCCGTCTTCAAGCTGCTCCATAATAATTGACGCGATCTTTTTATCAATATCATTAGGCACGGCGCCCGGTATTTCAGCAATGGGGTAGTCGGTCTCAATGATATGGTCCACCTTTGATATGTGGATTACTTCCTCTTGACCAAAACAGCGCGGTATATTGGGATTGACTTCCAGAATGATCTTTTTGGCCTTTTCACAAATGGCCATGGTGTGAGAGACCTGAGGGCCGAAATTAAAGTAGCCGAACTTGTCCATAGGCGCGACCGGGATCATCGCCACATCCACGTCCATATATTCGCGGT
Organism: Pelotomaculum propionicicum; assembly: GCF_004369225.1. GTDB lineage: Bacteria > Bacillota > Desulfotomaculia > Desulfotomaculales > Pelotomaculaceae > Pelotomaculum_B > Pelotomaculum_B propionicicum. The sequence continues at coordinate 112,866 of NZ_QFFZ01000008.1, read as the reverse complement.
AATACTTGGGCAATTCGTGGTAGACCAGCGGCATATACGAGCAAAGCCCCTGATCGCTCAGTTTGCGCTCATAGCCGCTGAACTGCAGCCCGATATAGGTAAAATGCTCCCTGGTAGGGTCGACTTTCGCCACTTCCGGCGTTCCGGTGGAACGGGTACAGTTGCGGATCTTCACATCCCACAGTTCATCTTTTCGCGCGGCCAAAGCCTTGTCCAGCACAACCGCCGAACCGGAAAAGGAACCGTACTCGACCCAGTCGCCTGATTTCACTACCTTGACCGCTTCTTCCGGCGTAACAAGTTTTCGTTTATATTCCTCCGTATAATCCATGATCTATCCTTCTTTCTACCAAGTCTTTGCCTTTTTAAACCTTCAGTCTAATCTGGATTCACCTTACAAGCTAGCTTTAACATAGCCGTAACTCACGGCTACTTTTCCCGTTGTCTCGTTTAAAACCTGGAAATACAAATCCACAGTGTCGCCTGATACCTTACGCTCAAACAATTGAACTCTCAGATTGTCATTGGCAAATATCATGGATGTAAATTTACCCGCGAGGACTTTTACACGCCTGGCATCCCCGCCCAGTTCACGGTTAATAACCTCTTTAATACCGATCGCCAAATTAGCTGTTCCATGCAAAACATTGGATTTCAGGCCAACCGAACGGGCAAATTTCGGTGAAGTGTGAATAGCAAAAACCAGATCTCCACAACCGTCATAAATATACGGTAAGGCCTGGCTGCAGAAACCGGGAGATTCCCATAACGCATTACCGTTATATTTTGTTTGTTGGTACTCAGGCAAAGAGCCTTTTCCACCGTCAGGACATTCCACGCCCCGGAGCATTGAGCCAACATATTCAGTGTAGTAGGGTTCACCGCTCTTAAAATCCTCAACATCAAACTTGAAAACAATATTGGTACCGGCCCTTTGCGGAATCATGGCGGAAATCTGAGACTTGATGCGGACCTTGACTCCTGGCCGAAGTAGGCGTTTAAAGTCAATGTACTCAGTGTAGTGCATCAGTTGATCCCATACTTCTTGCGGGTAAGGAAGGCCGGGAGGCGCGTATTTTGCACGGTCTGCCAGAATAATACGCCAGATCAGGGTAACCGGAAACATGGGCGACGCATAGAGTCCGCCTTCTTGTTCCTCATCAAAATACAAGGGGTTCATATCATCAAGGGAAGCCGCATAGTTTGTTGTCATACGCCAGGTAATTTCTCTGACGTCTTCCTTCCATGGTACTCCGACAAATTTAGAATCAACGGTCATAAATAACCGGGATAAAACAAAAAGGAGATAATTACTCTCCTTTAAAATGATTGATTTTAAGCAAAACAATAAACAATTTGCTTGTTTTGCGACACTTCCTCTTATAGCTTAGCAGTAACGCGCACCTGGCTTTGTGGCGCATGCTGAAAGCCAGCATATAAAAAACATGAAAAACCCCGGGCAGGTTAACTTTGAACAAGCCGGGGCCTTAATTGATAATCGCTGTAACTGTAACTTATCTAAATAAACATTATAAACATTGGTGCTCTTTCCCATTCCTAAAACTTGCCGTAATCAGAATCATCCAAAGAGATAACATCCTCCGGGTTTAACCTGCCGCCGGTCGGTGAAGTTACAACTTCCAACCTGGACTTCTTCTGTTTGTGGGCCAAGTAAGGCCTGCCCGCTCTCACCGGACCGGCCGTGAAGGAAGCGCCGCCGCCCTGCTTTTTGAGTTTAAATTTGCTGAGCATCTGCCTGACCATCTCGGATTGGCTCGACATCTCTTCGCTGGCCGCGGCAAGCTCTTCGGAACTGGCGGAGTTCTGCTGGGTGACCTGGTCTACCTGGCCCAGGCCTTCGTTAATCTGGCCTATGCCGAGCGCCTGCTCCTTGGAGGCTGAAGCTATCTCGCTGATGAAGTCGGTGACTTTGCTGACGCCCATGACAATCTCCTCAAGCGCGTTAGATGTTTCCTCGGCGATTTTAGTGCCGACTTCGGTTTTCTTGATTGACCCCTCGATCATCTCGGCGGTCTCTTTGGCGGCCTTGGCGCTGCGCTGGGCCAAGTTGCGCACTTCCTCGGCCACCACGGTGAACCCTTTGCCGTGCTTGCCGGCGCGGGCCGCTTCCACCGCGGCGTTTAAGGCCAGCAGGTTGGTCTGGAAGGCGATTTCGTCGATAGCTTTAATTATTTTTGAAATGTTGGTGGCCGACTCGTTAATGTCACTCATAGCCCTGACCATGTTGGCCATCTGTTCATTGCCCCGCTCGGCGTTGGCCCTGGCCTGGGTGGCCAGCCGGTTGGCCTGGGTGGCGTTTTCAGCGTTCTGCCTGGTCTGGTCGTTCATCTGCTGCATGGAGGAGGTAATTTGGGCCATGGTGCTGGCCGATTCGGCCGCGCCCTGCGACAGCGCCTGGCTGGAATCCGACACCTGCTGCGCGCCTGTGTTGACCTGTTCGATGGCAATGGCAATCTGGCTTAAAGTTTCGTTTAAGTCTTCAATTGTTCTGTTGAGAGCGTCCTTCATGATTCCGTAGTCGCCCTTGTAGTTGCCGGTTACCGCTACATCAAGATTCCCTTTGGCAACTTCCTGCAGGCACCTGACCGCCTCTTTCTTGATAATCTCATTGAGCTCCTCCAGGGTGCTGTTGAGGGCGTCCTTGATGATAGCGTGGTCGCCCTGGTAATTACCGTTCACCCTGATGGACAGGTTGCCTTCGGCCATCTGCTTAAGACACTCTGCAGCTTCGTTGATCGGGTTGATTACCGCGTCCAGCATATTGTTGACACCTTCTATAATCTTGCGGTATTCTCCCTCGTGCTGACCGGCGTCGGCGCGGGTTCCCAGCTTTCCTTCAACCGCGGATCCGGCCAGCATATTGGCGTCGTCAAGAAGCTTTTGAATGGCGTCATGCATCCGGATCAGGCCTGGCGTCAGTTCGTCATGATCACACCAGCGCCCGACTGTTTTGAACTTTTCCAAACTACTGAGATCACCCTTGGATGCACTGATGACCGCATTTGTGATATTTCCCATGCGGAAGTGGACCCGGTTAAGCGCATCCTTGAGGTCATTCCAGATTCCTGTATAGTCTTTATCCACTGTTTTGCTGAGGTCGTTGACCTTCAGCCGGTCGAGTACGTCCATAATCTCATTGAGGGGCGCGGCGACAGCCTCTAGCAACCCGTCCATACCTTCCATCAGTTTACGGTATTCGCCATTGTACCTTCCGGTATCGGTTCGTTTGTCCAGTTGGCCCGACGCAGCAGCGAGGGCTGAGTTTTCCACGTCAGCAATCAATTCCTGAATAACCTCCATCATTTTGACAAAAGAAGGGATCAACTCGTCATGCTCACTTCTGCGGCCAACTTTCTTAAAGACTTCCAGATCACCGAAATCTCCATCGCTTATTTTAGTAACAGTTGCGACTATATCTGAGAGTCTTTCTGTTGTAGTGTTGGTGGCGTTCTTCATCTCTTCCCAAATGCCGTTGAAACTCTTCTCAATCTTTTGGCTGAAATCGTTGACCGCTGTCCGCTCCAGCACTCTGATCAGCTCACGTACCGGCTCGGCCGCGGCTTCCATCATACTATTCAGGCCGCCCACCAGCTCACCCCAGTCGCCGCTGAAAGCCGTCGCCTCACAGCGCGCTTCCAGCCTGCCTGCCTTAACAGCCTGGACCATGTTGTCCACTTCCTTAATCAGGCTTTGCAGGGTTTCCCTGATCTGATCCATCTTTTCACTGGCGAAGACTTGCTTGCCCGGCAGCCTTTCCATGACTTTGGAGAAGTCGCCTTCCGCGTAAGCCGCTACTACTTTCAGAAGTTTACTCATATTTTTGACATGTGTTTTAACCACTTTGTTGACCTCTGCGGTCATTTCCCGGTAAACTCCTGTAAAGCCTTCCTCAGGGATATAAAAGTCAATGGCGCCGTCGTTATGGGCCTTGGATAAATTGTTCATCCCGGCGACAACACTGTTGATACTGTCGATGCAGGTGTTCAGGTTGTCCTTGATTTCGTTGAAGTCGCCGTTATAATTGTCTGTGATCCTTGGTGGAATATCTCCTTTACTGATCCTGTCAACATACTCCGCGGCAACGTTTAGCGGGCCGATTACCGCGTCAAGGGTGTTGTTAAACCCTTCGATAACCTTGCGGTACTCTCCCTCGTGCCTGTCAGCGTCCGCCCTGGCGTCCAACTTGCCTTCCACTGCGGCGCCGGCCAGCATATTGGCGTCGTCCAGCAGCTTTTGAATAGCGTCATGCATTTTAATAAATCCAGGCACCAATTCATCATTAGCACTTTTTCGGCCGACCTTCTTGTACATATCAGAGTCGCTCAAGTCGCCCTCGCTGACTTTGACAATTGTATGCTGAATATTGACCAGCCCGGCGTTCAACTCGTTGACAGTGTGTTTAAGCTCATTCCAGATACCGCTGTAATCCTGCTCCATCTTCTTGCTGAGGTCGTTTACCGCCATTTGACGCATGATCACCATTATTTCCTCAACCGGTCCGGCCACTGCTTCCATCAGGCTGTTCATCCCGTAGACCAGTTCACTCCAATTGCCGGTGAAGGCCTCCGCATCACCGCGAGTGTCCAGTCTACCCTCCCTGACCGCGACAATCAGACTGTCGGTTTCTTTTAAGAGGCCATTTACAGCATCTATGCAGCCGTTAAGGTTGTTTTTAATCTCGTTGAAGTCACCGTTATATATTTCGGTAATTCTAGGCGGAATGTCGCCCTTGCTGATCCGGTCAATATATTCGGCCGCCACGTTTAAAGGCCCAACCACGGCGTCAAGGGTCTTGTTGAATCCTTCAATAACATTACGGTACTCACCTTTGTGCCTGGCCGCGTCGGCACGGGTATCCAGCTTGCCTTCCACCGCCGCCCCCGCCAGCATGCCGGCGTCGTCCGCCAGCTTCTTAACAGCTTCGCTCATACTTATAAGAGCGGGAATCAATTGGTCGTTGTCACTTCTCTGTCCGACTTCCTTCATCACAGCCAGGTCGCTGAAATCACCCTGGCCCATATTTTTCATTGCCCTTATGGCGTTCAACACTCGTGCCTGTACTTCATTAGCGGCGTTTTTGAGGTCATCCCATGCTCCTTTATAATCCCCAGCCATGTTTTGGCTATAGTCATTCATAGCCATCCTGGTGAGGACCGCAAATAACTCATCAACCGGCACTGCCACAGCTTTAATCAGGCCGTTCATACCGCCGACCAGCTTACCCCATTCACCATTATAAGCCGCCGCGTTGCCACGGACATCCAGCCTGCCCTCACCCACGGCATGGGTCAGGCTTTCCATCTCTTGCAGCAGATCATTAATGACATCCACGCAACCATTCAGGCTGTTTTTAATTTTATTGAAGTCACCGTTGCAGGCGTCAGTGATCTTCGGCGGGATGTCTCCCCTGGCAATCCGCTCCACATACTCAGCCGCGATATGGAGCGGCCTGGTTACTGTGTCAAGGGTGTCGTTCACCCCCTTGATGACTTCCCGGAATTCCTGAGCCACCTTGCTTTCATCGCCTCTTGTGTCCAACCTGCCTTCTCTGACCGCAGCCGCCAGTCGTTTGCTTTCAGTAAGCAGAGCATTGAAAGAAGTTTTTACAGACATTGCGGTAAAGAAACTTAAAACACCACCGGCCAATAAAGATATACCGCACAAAATGATACTGGCGGTCATGTTTTTTAAAATACTTCCACTAAAGCCTACTACGGCAAGCAACAATAAAAGAATTAAAAAACACATCACAATCTTTGTCCCGATTTTTTGTTTCACTTACTTTAGACCTCCCTCTTTTAATAACAGCTGTTCATCCTTCATGTCGGTTTTTATAACAACAAGAGCACCGACCAAAACTTTTCCTCCCATATATTTCTTCGTAAAATTTTACCTGTTACATTAATAATAAATACTAATAAAATCTATTAGCCAGGCTTAACAATCGAAAGCCGGGGCCACTGATGAGCTTTTATTTGAGCTCACCGGCGGCCCCGGCCTTGAAGAAAATTTGTGATTTTCCCGGGAACAATAATATAGAATAGATATTACATATTTTTACCACTCTGATTATTTTCTAAAAACTTCAAAAAGCTACGCACTAATTCCGGGTCAAACTGGACCCCGGCGGATTTTTCAAGTTCGCCCACAGCAGTTTCGTGGGGCATGGCCTTACGGTAGGGGCGGTCGTTGGTCATGGCGTCGTAAGCGTCGGCAATAGCCAGGATCCGGCATTCCAGCGGGATTTCTTCCTCCTTGAGCCCCAGCGGATAACCACTGCCGTCCCACCATTCATGGTGTTTTAGGATCCAGTCCGCAATGGGCGCCAGGTCCGGCGCCGACTGGGCGATGCGGTGCCCGATCTCACTGTGCCGCTGCATCTCTCCCGCTTCCTCCGTGGTCAGGGGACCAGGCTTAAACAAAATACTGTCACGCACGCCTACCTTGCCGATATCGTGGAACTTGGCCAGCAGGTTGAGATCAGATACATTTCGTTTAGGCATACCGATAGCCCTGGCCAGCGCTGTGACATAATCCTGCAGCCTGAGGGCGTGGCCTTCGGTAATGAAGTCCCTTGCTTCAAGCGCTTTCATCAGGGTCTGGACGAGCGCGCTCCTGGCGCTATGGCTGCGGTGCAGTTTCTCCCTGTACATGTTGTTGTCGGCTTCTTTGAAAAGGTCGCTGACACTCGCTGTCTCGACACTGCCCACTGCAAACCCCATGGATATGTTTAAAGGAATTTCATGCCCCGCCAGGTTGTATTTATCAATAGCTGCCTTTATCCTGTCACAGGCTTCCTCCACGGTTTTTTCTCCGCTTTGATTAAGCAGCACCGCAAATTCATCCCCGCCGATGCGGGCTACTATATCACTTTTCCGGAAAGCACTTTTAATAACATTGGCGGACGCTAAGAGCAACGAGTCCCCGGTGTCGTGCCCCAGGGTATCGTTGATAAACTTCAGCCCGTCCAAATCACAAACTATTATGCCGACAGGATCAAAACGCCCGTCCGCGGCCCGCTGCATCTCCTCTTCAAAAAAGGTTCGGTTATACAGCCCGGTCAGATTATCATGCAGGCTGAGGTACTTTAGTTGCCCTTCAGCCCGCTTGCGTTCCGTGATGTCGCGGACCGATTCGATCGCGCCAGTGATCTTGCCTTCGCTGTCATATAGCGGAGATGCCTTACACCATATATTCGCACCCTCCCCTTTAAACAAGGCTGGCGCAAAAACCTCCGCGTAGATAGTGTTTTCTTTCCTTTCAACGAATTCGTACCCCGGCTCTGTTTCAAGGTCACCATGCATCACCATGTCAATAAGAACTGGCCTGCGCACCCCATAAAAAGGAACCGCGTAAGCGTAATCACCTTTGCCGATAATATCATCCTTCGAAATTCCTGACATCTCCTCCATCGCTTTGTTCCAGGCGATCACAATACCGCTGCGGTCAACAACAAAAGTGGCGTCAGGCAGAAAATCAATGATGTCCAGGAGATGCCGGTTCGCGGCACGCAATTTTTGCTCCGCCAGCCAACTCTGGGTAATGTCCTCACATGTCACCAAATATTCCCCTGTTTGCAGTTTTAAGGGTATAAAGCGGATAATTTTTTCTTTGCCAGCCTCTGCTATCAATTTTTCAAATTTTTGTCTTTCTTTAGCTAGAGCTTCTTCCAGTTTGTTGTGTTTTCTACTGTTACCGGCGAACTCCATCACCTTAATACTACGCTCCTTATTCTTAAACAGGATAGGGCATAAGCCTCTGCATATAAGGTGTTCCACTTTCTCTACATCAAGATTCGGTTTCAACCTCCTGAGTGAAGGCTAGTTATTCATTACCGTCCAAATTTCATGGGTTGCTTTTTTCCATTACTAAAACTTGCCGTAATCAACATCGTCCAAGGATATAATATCCTCCGGGTTTAACCCGCCGCCGGATGATGAGGCTACAACTTCCAACCTGGACCTCTGTGTGCCCCTGCTCTGCCTGTGGGCCAGGTAGGGCTTACCCCCGCTAACAGGCCCGGCCGCGAAGGCAGCGCCGCCGCCCTGCTTTCTGAGTTTAAACTTGCTGAGCATCTGCCTGACCATTTCGGATTGGCTTGACATCTCTTCGCTGGCCGCGGCAAGCTCTTCCGAGCTGGCGGAGTTCTGCTGGGTAACCTGATCCACCTGTCCCAACCCCTCGTTGATCTGTCCTATGCCGAGCGCCTGCTCCTTGGAGGCGGACGCTATCTCGCTGATGAAGTCGGTGACCTTGCTGACTTCTACTACAATCTCTTCCAGCGCATTAGAGGTTTCCTCGGCAATCCTGGCGCCGACCTCGGTTTTCTTGATTGACCCTTCAATCATTTCGGCGGTCTCTTTAGCAGCCTTGGCGCTGCGCTGGGCCAAGTTGCGCACTTCCTCGGCCACCACGGTGAACCCTTTGCCGTGCTTGCCGGCGCGGGCTGCTTCCACCGCCGCGTTTAAGGCCAGCAAATTGGTCTGGAAGGCGATTTCGTCGATGGCTTTGATGATTTTAGAAATGTTGGTGGCCGACTCGTTAATGTCACTCATAGCCCTGACCATGTTGGCCATCTGCTCGTTGCCGCGCTCGGCGTTGGCCCTGGCCTGGGTGGCCAGCTGGTTGGCCTGGGTGGCGTTTTCAGCGTTCTGCCTGGTCTGGGAGTTCATCTGCTGCATGGAGGAAGTAATCTGGGCCATGGTGCTGGCCGACTCGGCCGCGCCTTGCGACAGGGACTGGCTGGAGTCCGACACCTGCTGCGCGCCTGTGTTGACCTGCTCGATGGCGATGGCAACCTGGCTCAAAGTCTCATTCAGGTCTTCGATAGTCTTGTTAAGAGCGTCCTTCATAATACCGTAGTCACCCTTATAATTGCCGGTTACGGCCACGTCAAGATTCCCTTTGGCCACTTCCTGCAGGCACCTGACCGCCTCTTTTTCAATGATGTTGTTGAGCGCCTCAAGGGTGTTGTTGAGGGCGTCCTTGATAATGGCGTGGTCGCCCTGGTAGCTGCCGGTCACCCTGACAGACAGGTTGCCTTCGGCCATTTCCTTCAGGCAGTCGGCTGCTTCGTTAATCGGGTGGATTACCGCGTCCAGCATATTGTTGACGCCTTCGATAATCTTACGGTATTCTCCCTCGTGCCGACCGGCGTCGGCGCGGGTTCCCAGCTTTCCTTCAACCGCGGACCCGGCCAGCATATTGGCGTCATCCAACAGCTTTTGAATAGCTTCGTGCATCCTGATAAAGCCCGGCACTAGATCGTCTTTCTCACTCCTGCGTCCGACCTTGCTATAAAACTCGTAATCGGTTAAATCGCCTTTGGCGACCTTATTTACAGTCCTGTAAATATTGGTCAGCCTTGCGTGAACCCCGTTAATAGCCTGTTTCAGTTCATCCCAGTTGCCGGCGTAATTCTTCTCCATCTTCATACTGAGGTCGTTTACTGACATTCTGCCAAGAACGGCAATCAGTTCTTCAACCGGCTCGGCTACAGCTTCCATCAGGCCGTTCATACCGACCACCAGCTTGCCCCAATCACCGGTAAAGGCCGCCGCGTTGCCGCTTGCATCCAACCTGCCTTCCCTGACCGCGAGAATAAGGCCGTTGACTTCTTTGAGCAGGCCGTTTACGGCATCTATGCAGCCGTTCACGTTATTCTTGATCTCGTTGAAGTCGCCGTTGTAACTGTCGGTGATTCTCGGCGGGATGTCGCCTTTGGAAATCCGGTCAATATACTCGGCGGCCACGTTGAGCGGGCCGATCACGGCGTCCAGGGTGTTGTTAAACCCTTCGATGACTTGACGGTATTCACCCTCATGCCTGCTTACATCCGCCCTGGCATCCAGTTTGCCTTCCATGGCTGTCTTAGCCAGCATATCCGCGTCTGTCACCAGGTTATGGATGGCTTCCATGGCTTTGATAAACGCTGGTATCAGATGGTCGTTTTCACTTCTCTGCCCGACCTTCTTCAATCCATCCAGGTCGACCAGGCTGCCCCGGCTGATATTGGCCAATATTTCCTGGATCCTGGCCATTTGCCCGTGCACCGCGTTGGTGCTGTTTTTGAGGTCGTTCCAGGTACCGGTGTACTCACTTACCATCCGCTGGCTGAAATCATTAACCGCCAGCCGGCTGGAAACTCCCATCAGCTCGCCAACCGGGCCGGCTACTGCGTCGATTAAGCCGTTCATACCATCGACCAGCTTGCCCCAGTCACCGGTATAGGCCGCTGTGTCGCCGCGGGCATCCAACCTGCCCTCCTCGACCGCAAGGATCAGACTTTCCACCTCTTTAAGCAGGCCGTTTACGGCGTCTATGCAGCCGTTGACGTTGTTCTTGATCTCGTTGAAATCGCCGCAGTAGCTGTCGGTGATTTTCGGCGGAATGTCGCCCTTGCTGATCCTGTCTATATATTCGGCCGCCACGTTTAAAGGCCCAACCACAGCATCAAGAGTGTTGTTAAATCCTTCGATGACATTGCGATATTCTCCATCGTGTCTGGTGGCGTCGGCACGGGTATCAAGCTTGCCTGCAACTGCGGACCCGGCCAGCATGTTGGCGTCGTCAAGCAGCTTCTGGATGGCGTCATGCATCCTGATAAAGCCCGGCACGATTTCGTCATTTTCGCTCCTGCGGCCGACTTTCTTGTATGGTTCCGCGTCACTTAAATCACCTTTGCTGACCTTGATTAATGTGTTGCGAATATTTGTCATCCGTCCGTAAACTTCATTAGTGGCGTGTTTTAAATCGTTCCAGACACCTAGCTCCAGAGCCCGTGTTGCGAAGGTATGCCTGATCGTGTGAAATTTGCGGTTTTTTACACCTGCGTTGGCTAATATCCTTTTATACAGCTTCTGATAGGTTCGGGGATCAATCGGAGTATTAGCCCCGGAAAGCACATAACAGTTTTCATTTTTGGCATACATCTTCAACTCGTCAGACAGTTTCAGCAGAAAACCAGGCAGTGGGATTTTCCTGACCGATTTCTGGCTTTTCGGCGTGCCGACAAGCAAGGCTGTTTTGTTTTCACATTGCTGAATATTTTTTATCCGGGATACCGTTCTCATGATGGACATGGTTCCGGCTTCAAAATCCATATCGCCCCATTTCAGAGCGCAGAGTTCTCCAAGCCGTATTCCCGTATAAAAGCACAGCAGTATCCCGAGAGCCCGCCTGTCTTCCGAATGCAGAACCGCGTTTTCAACAAGTCGCTGTTCCTTGATGGAAAATATATGAACCGCCGCATTTTCTATTTTTGGAAGCTTGACGGTTTCCAATATGGACGAGTACTCTGCCGAGTTTTTCAGGATTTCTCTCAGCGCCGTCTTAAAAATCGAAAGGATTTTCCTTTTGTATGACTCGGAGAGAGAAATATTATCCTTGATTGATTTAACAAACTGGGCGACTGAAGGCTTCGTGATCCGATCATTTCCCGTTCTCCTGAAAAAGGGGATCACATACTTTTGCATACAGTAGTAATAATTTTCGTAAGTGGACAGTTTTACCTGATCGGAAATGCCGCTCTTTAACCAATTTTCAAACAACCCGGCGGCACTTTTAATCGGGCCGGGTATACTTGTTTCACGGGGCTTTATGTGTTCCTGATAATTCTTCCTTTTTTCTTTAACTTCCTTATAGGTTTTGGCGTAGACGTATTTATATTTCCCGCCCGGCTTCAGTATGCGTCCTTCCCAGCGCCCGTCCTTACGTTTATAAATGTTTTCGCCTCTTCTTGGCATTATAGTGCTCCTTTCAAATATGACGTTAAAATTGACGGCGAATAAATCATCAAATACCGGGAAATTCCGATATCCTCTAATTGAATATATCGGATATTCTTTTTTTAAGATCGTCGTTCTTTTGAAAGCAGGCAATTTGATAAGTAATTTTAGTTAATTTTTAATCAAAAAGTGTCGATATACAAATATAAATAAGGGCGCAGTTTGAAATAAACTGCGCCCTTATTCGCTGTTTTTATTTAATTTAGGTTAACAAAGTAGTGTTGCATAAAACTAGAAAATAAAACCGGGCGGCCCTTTTTTAATTCCGGCCCCCGGCTTTAATTTACCTGTTTATTTTTTACTGCTTAACAATAACATTTTTTAGTTTATCTTTTAACAGCCTGCCGTCCTCGACAAGTTCCTCGGCTAAAAAGATAAATGTTATAAAATCTTTAATTCCTGCCTTTTCCATGACTTTTTCCATATCCTGAGCGTCGCCAAGTTCCTTTACTACTTCAAACAGGATCTCCTTTTTGGCGTCAATGAAACTGCCGGTTTCCTCCACAAACTTCCTGGTACGGCAGATAACCCCGTCAACCTTGGTAAAGTAACCCATTTTCATAAGTTCCTTAACTTCTTCTTCCTCACCGGCAAACATCAACCGTTTAAACATTATTTCATCCATATGGCCTACCCCCCTCATACATCCCATTCGGCGTCTTTGAAATCCTATCCTCTTTTAACAGTGAACTTTTTTAGATAATTTACCCTTTCACCAGGGAAGTTACGCAGCCTAAAACGGGTTGGGGGCAAAGGGTTTTTCTGTTGTCAGAACACTACTCTTTCCGGTTCCGGAAAGCCGGCCATTTTAATTTTGATTTAATCCAACGCCTGACGCGCTCTATTTTCCCGCCAGTAAACCTGCGAAAAAAAACCGACAGTTTGCTTTTTGTTTTCTTCAGCAGCATTTTTACAAAATAAAACGGGTATGACAGCACATAAATAACCAGGCGGAAGGGGAATAAAACGGTCATATACAAAAGCGAGATCGCTTTTTTCAGCAGTGTCCAGCACTTGTATAGCATGAAGAACTTAAACCTGATCACCCTGCTGGCGGGACGGCTGAAAAGGTTGAAGTAAAGCAGGGCGCCAAGGCCGAGGCCAATCATTACATAAAGGCGCACCTCGCCCCAGTTCCCCCACAGCAGCGCTGTGAAGACTATGACCGTGGTAACCAGCCAAAACAGGGCGTCGCCGATACAGGTGCCAATTTTTTTCAGTCTGAAGGCCCGCCTGACAATCCGGTAATAATCGAAGCAGAAGCCCGCGGCCGCTCCAATACCTATGGTGATCAAAAAAGCCCTCGCCTGAGAATAAAGAGATTCCAATAAAACACCCCCGGGTCAAAAAAAGCGCGTCGCCGCGCTTTCCTTATTTGAAGATCCGGTTCAGTATTCCCTTGCCCTTCCCCCTGCTTTTACTTTCCTGGTACTGCATGGAGTTGAAAAATCCCTCGGCGGCAAGATGGCCTGTTTCCAGGTTAAGCTGGGTAATGTGCAGGTCTTCCCCTTTGAGAATCAGCATGCCCATATTGGTCTCCAGGACCAGTTCCGTCTCGTCGAAACTTTCGACATGCTGTACACCTTCCATGTTCAGATTTTTTCGCCCGCCAATAGAAATGCTGTGAGTAAGCTGCTCTGCCAATTTTATCATCCCCCGCCGGGAATTTCTTTGCCTTTAATCTAATTCATCATATGCCCATCTTTTCAATATATGCCAAAAAAAGAAGGAGCCCTGCGCGGGCTCCTGCATGTTTAAAACTTGCCGTAATCGGCTTCATCCAGGGAAATGATGTCTTCGGGCTTTACTCCGGCGTCAGACGGCTCTTTGACGGGCAGCCTGGCGACCTTCTGAGCCGCGCCCCTGGCCTGGCTGTGAGCCAGGTAAGGCCTGCCTGCGCTGACTATCTCAGGAATAAAGGTTGTGCCGGACGCTTTCTTTTTGAGTGTAAACCTGCCCAACATCTGCTTGACCATTTCCACCTGGCTCGACATCTCTTCACTGGCGGCGGCAAGTTCCTGCGAACTGGCCGAGTTTTGCTGAGTCACCTGATCAACCTGGTTCAGCCCGTCGTTGATCTGCTCAATGCCTGCAGCCTGCTCCTTGGAAGCGGAAGCTATCTCGCTGACGAAGTCCGTGACCTTGCTGACACCCTGTACAATTTCCTCAAGAGCTTTGGAAGTGTCTTCAGCAATCCTGGTTCCCACTTCCGTTTTCTTGATCGAGCCCTCAATCATTTCCGCTGTCTCTTTAGCCGCTTTGGCGCTCCGCTGGGCCAGGTTGCGCACTTCTTCGGCCACTACGGTGAAACCTTTGCCGTGTTTGCCGGCGCGGGCGGCTTCCACGGCGGCATTCAAGGCCAGCAGGTTGGTCTGGAAGGCAATTTCGTCAATAGCCTTAATGATTTTAGATATATTAGCGGCCGACTCGTTTATATCCCCCATAGCCCTGACCATGTTGGCCATTTGCCCGTTGCCCTGCTCAGCGTTAGTCCTGGCCTGGGCGGCAAGCTGGTTGGCCAGGGTGGCGTTTTCAGCATTCTGTTTGGTCTGGTCGTTCATACCATGCATGGAGGATGTAATCTGGGCCATGGTGCCGGCGGACTCTGCCGCGCCCTGCGACAGCGACTGGCTGGAGTCCGATACCTGCTGGGCGGCGTCGGCAACCTGGTTGATCGCCCCAAAGATCTGGCCGAGTGTTTCATTTATGGAATCAAGTGTAGAGTTCAGCGCGTCCTTAATAACAGCATGCTCGCCCTGGTAATCGCCTGTAACCGCCACGTTAAGGTTGCCTTTGGCCATTTCCTGCAGGCATTCCGTAGCTTCTTTTATCGGCTTCAGCATTTCATCCAGGGTGCGGTTGAAACCTTCTATGACCTTCCGGAAGTCACCGCTGTGCCTGGCGGTGTCGGCACGGGTGTCAAGCTTGCCTGCAACCGCCGCCCTGGCCAGCATGTCCGCGTCGGCCACCAGGCTCTGGATTGCCTCCATCGCTCTTATTATTGAAGGTATCAATTGGTCATTGCCGCTTCTCTGCCCAGTCTTTCTATAGTCATCCAATTCACTGAGATTGCCGTCACTGATATTTTTCAAGGTGTCCTGGACGTGTACCACCCGCTTCATCACATCATTTGTGGAGTTTTTCAGGTCATTCCAAACACCTTTATATTCCTGATACATCTTTTGTGTATAATCATTAACAGCCATTCTTGTTAATACAACCATCAGTTCGTTAACAGGGTTAGCTACAGCTTCAATCAGGCCGTTCATCCCTTTGACCAGTTCACCCCAGTCGCCGCTGTAGGCTGTCTCGTCGCCGCGCGTGTTCAGATTGCCCTCTCTCACAGCCTGAATTAAATCATCCGCTTCTTTAAGCAGTCCGCTGATGGCGTCGATGCATCCATTAAGGTTATTCTTGATTTCATTGAAGTCACCGTTGTACGCTTCAGTGATTTTGGGCGGAATGTCGCCCCTGGAAATCCGGTCAACGTATTCGGCAGCCATGTTAAGCGGCCCGATCACCGCGTCCATGGCGTGGTTCATTCCTCTTAAAATCTTCCGCCAGACCCCCTGCGCCCTGTCGGCGTCCGCCCGCTGGTCCAGTTTGCCCTCGCGGCCCGCGCCGATCAACACGCCCACCTCGTCCACCAGGATGCCGATCTCGTCAATGCAGGCGTTCAGGTTGTCCTTGATTACATTAAAGTCGCCTTTGTACTCTTCGGTGATCTTCGGAGGAGTGTCGCCCTTGGCAATCCGGTCAACATATTCGGCAGCCATGTTGAGCGGCCCGATGACCGCGTCCATGGCGTGGTTCATTCCTCTTAAAATCTTCCGCCAGACCCCCTGCGCCCTGTCGGCGTCCGCCCGCTGGTCCAGTTTGCCCTCGCGGCCCGCGCCGATCAACACGCCCACCTCGTCCACCAGGATGCCGATCTCATCGATGCAGGCGTTCAGGTTGTCCTTGATTACATTAAAGTCGCCCCGGTACTCTTCAGTAATCTTCGGCGGCGTGTCGCCCTTGGAAATCCGGTCAACATATTCGGCAGCCACGTTCAGCGGTCCGACAACCCCGTCCATGGCGTGGTTAACGCCCCTTAAGATCTTGCGCCAAACGCCCGCTGTCCTGTCGGCGTTGGCGCGCTGGTCCAGTTTCCCTTCGCTCCCGGCGCAGATTACCACACCAACTTCGTCAACCAGTATATGTATAGTTTCAATTAGCGAGTTCAGGTTGTTCTTGATTTCATTAAAGTCACCCTGGTATTCTTCGGTGATTTCCGGCGGGGTGTCACCCCTGGCAATCCGGTCAACATACTCCGCTGCCATGTTTAACGGCCCTATTATTGCTTCCAGCATCTGGTTGATGCCGTCCACCAGTTTCTTGTAATCACCGCTGGCGGTCACACCGGCGCGGGCTGTCAGGTCGCCTGCCTTGGCTTTTTCCACCAATTCCTGCACTGCTCTCAGGACCACTTTCTGTTCGGTAATGTTGTTGATTACACCAAAGCAGCCGATAATTTCCCCTTTTTCGTTCTTTACCGCGTCACTGCAAAGCACAGAGGGCACAATCCGGTTGTCCCGCGTGCGCAGTTCCAGTTCATTCTGCCAGGTTTTCCCGCTCATAATACTCTTCCAGCAGTCTTGGCCGTCGGACGCGCTGACAAATATCGCGGGCAGGCCGCCGGCGTCGTTAACCTGCTCCTTGGTGTAGCCGAACAGGCTGCCAAAAGCCTTGTTCTGAGAAAGGATCTTGACTCCTTTTTTGTCGGTGATGACAATAGGCGCGGCGGATGCTTCAACCGCCCCTTTGATCCGCAGCATTTCTTCTTCACGCTCTTTGTTTGCCGCAGTTACATCAATCAGCACGTTCAGGTTGTTCTTGATTTCGTTAAAATCCCCGTTGTAGGCCTCTGTTATCTTCGGGGGAATTTCTCCCTTGGCGATCCGGTCCACATATTCGGCTGCAACGTTAAGCGGCCCGATGACCCCGTCCATGGCGTTGTTTACCCCTCTTAAGATCTTGCGCCAAACGCCCGCTGTCCTGTCGGGGTTGGCCCGCTGGTCCAGTTTCCCCTCGCTGCCGGCGCCTATAACCACGCCAACCTCCTCGACCAGTATGCTGATTGTGTCAATACATGTGTTAAGGTTTTCCTTAATTACGTTGAAGTCCCCCTGGTAGTGCCCGGTAATCTTGGGAGGGGTGCTGCCTTTAGAAATACTATCAACGTATTCAGCCGCCATGTTCAAAGGCCTGATTACCCCGTCCATGGCGTCATTTACACCCCGCAGAATCTTGCGCCAAACACCCTGCGTCCTGTCGGCGTTAGCCCTTTGATCAAGTTTCCCCTCTCTGCCGGCTCCTATAACCACACCTACTTCCTCGACCAGTATGCTGATTGTGTCGATACATGTGTTAAGGTTTTCCTTGATTATGTTAAAGTCCCCCTGGTAGGGCTCGGTAATCTTGGGGGGAGTGCTGCCCTTAGAAATCCTGTCCACATATTCCGCAGCAACGTTCAAAGGCCTGATTACCCCGTCCATAGCGTCATTGACACCGCGCAGGATCTTGCGCCAGACGCCCTGCGTCCTGTCGGCGTTGGCCCGCTGGTCCAGTTTGCCTTCGCGGCCAACCCTGATCACCACGCCTACTTCATCTACCAGCGTACTGATTGTATCTATGCAGGCATTAAGGTTGTCCTTGATTTTTGCAAAATCACCGCGATAGGAGCCAGTAATCTTAGGCGGCGTGTCACCCCTGGCGATCCGGTCAATATACTCCGCCGCCATGCTAATTGGGCCGCTTACCTCATCAAGCGTGTCATTCACTCCCTGGATGACTTCCTTGAACTGTGGATCTATTTTACTCAAATCGGCCCGGCTTGCAAGCCTGCCATCCCTGGCTGCTTCGGCAAGCAGCCTGCTTTCCGCAAGAAGCGCGTTGAATGAAATTTTTAGTGAAGTCAATGTAAAAAGACATAAACAGCCGCCTCCCAATAAGGCTGTGACACACAAAGCCGTGTTGCCTGACGAACGGTTTAGAGCAATTGAAGTTAAGCTCACTGCAACCAGCAGCAAAAAAAGAGTTGCCAGCCCTAATGATACTTTGGTCCCAATTTTTAACCTCATCTAAATACCCCCCTAATAAAGTCTCTTCTCTCTAGTTATAATCCATTTCCATTTTACAAACTCCAATGCTGATTCTCTCTCTTTTCAAGTAAAATAACTGCTGGCAGCGTTGGCAGCCAATCAATTCTCTGTCCAAAGTTGAACCGTCTTCATCACCAGGTTGCTATTAAATCCCTCCTTCTGCATTACCAGGTGTTCAACCATTTTTAAGTTCATAAATCAAAAACCCCCGCTTTAAGAGCATAAAAAAACCCTGTCTTATTAGTAATCGTAAGTACAATCCGCCAAAAAGATAGGGATATTCCTGATTTTGGACTTCTAAATTCCTTATTTTTATAAATATTTCAAAACTTAACTAAAAATTCCGACTATTCCTCCAGGGTGGTCAGACCTTCGCGAATAGCATATTTGATCAGTCCTGCCACGCTGTTTATTCCCAATTTACGCATAACCTGCCTGCGGTGGGATTCCACTGTCTTTTCACTGACGAAAAGTGATGAGGCGATCTGGCGTGTGGTTTTGCCTTCAGCCAATAATTGCAGCACCTCCCGCTCTCTGGCCGTCAACACTTCAAAAGCCGAAGAGTTGTCCTGGTGCAAGTTCTTGATATAATCTTTAATAACCATTTTTGTCAAGGCAGGACTGACATAAGGGTTGCCCTCCATCACTGAGTGGATCGCACTGATCAGCTCTTCAAAGACACAATCCTTTAAGATATAAGCTGAGGCGCCTGCCTTAAACATTTCAGCCACAAACCTTTTATCTGAATGCATCGACAGCGCAATGATTTTGATCGACGGGTTCTCAGCGGCGATCCTGCGGGCGGCCTCAATACCGTTAAGGTTAGGCATGCCGATATCAACAATGACCATGTCCGGAGAAAGTTCCCTGGCCAGGTTGGCAACTGTGTTTCCGTCCGGAGCGGTGGCGATTACCTCTAGATCACTCTGTCCCTCCAGCATGGAAAGCAGGCCCTCGCAAAACAGCTTGTGGTCATCAGCAAGGATAATTCTAATGCTCACAATCCAACCTCCCCTTTAATCATCATTTTTGAGTGGAGCCTCAATAACTATGCTGGTTCCATGACCTATTCCTGATATAATTTCCATACGGCCGCCTAAATGTTCCAGCCGCTCCTTGACGCTAAAAAGTCCGTACCCGTCCGGCTTGCCCGGCATGGGGCCAAATAAACGGGCATTAAAGCCAGTTCCGTCATCTTCAACCACTATTCTTACTTTCATTCCCAAGTTTTTAATTGAAACATTAACTTTATGCGCTCCGGCGTGTTTAACAATATTGAAAAAAAGCTCCCGCACTGAGGAAAAAAGAATAACCCTTACCTCTTCTTTCAGTGCTGCGGATGCCAGTTCATTTTTTAAAAATACCTGTAAACCGTTTTTCTCCAATAACTGCTCAGCGAGCCACTCCACCGCCGCTCCAAAACCCAGTTCATAAAGTATGGGCGGGCTTAGTTCGAAGGTCAGCGATCTCGTTTTCATAATAACATCTTCAATAAGAAAAATAATCTCATCCAGATTTTCAAGAACAGCGTCAATTGAAGCAGCCCTTTTCAACTCTCCGATTTTTAACCTGCTGATAGCCAGGGATTGGCTGATCTGATCATGAATGCCTTCCGCAATACGACGTCTTTCCCGTTCTTCGGCCAGGGAGAGTTTGGCGGCCAGAGACCTGAGCTGGGACTGGTAGTTTATGATCCTTTCTTCAGCCTCTTTGCGCCCGGTTTTGTCCTCAATACTTAAAACAGCTCCCTCAACCCGGCCTGACCTGTCAAAAAGAGGAGCGCCATTTATTGAGAGCAGTTTCCTGGTCCCGTCAGGCCACTGAATGCCCTGTTCCACATCAAAAACCTGCTTGCCGCTGATGATAACCTGCATGTACACAAAATCCTCATCTAAAATGGGATTGCCTTTTTCATCGGTCACAAACCAGAGTGGTTTTTGATAGACACGGGGATTTTCACTTTTAATATTTAAACCAAGCAACTGCTCCGCCCTGGTGTTGGCAAAAACAACTTCCATCTTACTGTTTACCACCAGGATGCCGGCCGGACTGGTCCTGATAATCCTGTCCATCAGCTCGCGCTCGTCCAGTTTTTCCAGTGCCTGCTTAAGCTCGTTGCCAGTTAAATGTGTTAATTCCTCCAGGTGTTTGAGACTGCTGATATCACGTATAGATTCGATGGCGCCGACGATATTCCCGTCATGGTCAAAAAGCGGCGAGGCTTTGCCCCACAAGAAAGTCCCTTTTCCCAGATATGCTGACGGTACAAAAGTCTCACCAAAAAAAGTATCCCCTTCTTTCCTCACATAATCGTACAGTAGTTTGATTTCCCTCTCTTCGGTAAAAACAAGATCGATTAAGATAGGCCTGGGCTTACCGTAAAAAGGAACGGCATAAGCGTAATCACCCTTGCCCAGCATACCTTTTTTTGGCACCCCCGTTATCTCCTCAATAGCATGGTTCCAGGCTATTACCCTGCCGTCCCGGTCGATAACGAAAGTAGCGTCCGGCAGAAAATCAATGATATCGAGCAGCTGCTGGTTGGTTATGCGCAGTTTTTCTTCCGAATGCCGCAGGTCTTCTTCCGACCATTTCCGCTGGACTGCTATGGCAAGAGTTTCTTCAGCCAGTTTTTGTTCGGTTATAGCTTTTGTTTTCTCCGGGGCAGGTCCGTGTTTTGTCATATCACGGACTGTGGCAAACAGCAGTTTCCCCTCCTCTGCCGCAGCACTCTTTAAGCCGACTTCCACCGGAAAGGCGCTGCTGTCTTTGCGGCAGTGCCGGGTTGTAACATTAGATTCATTTGAAAGCCCGCCCCTGATTGATTCGATTGCCTTGAACGTCTCAAGGTCAAACAGGTCTTCTACGCGCATTTCCAGCATTTCTTCCCGGGTGTAACCATAGGCCTTTACCGCGGCATCATTGACTTTTACAATAATTCCGTCACTTTCCCGGATAATAAACATGCTATCCTGGCCCTGCTTAAAAAAAAGCTGGTACAACACGTTTCCCCACTCCATTGTTTAACCAGTCAGATCATTAGTTCGACTTTGTATTATAAATTTTACCTTAACGCGGTATTTTTCGACTATCTGGTAAAAAATCCTTTCATGAAATAATCTTTTGTTCAGAAAATTTAGCTGCTTTTTAAAATAAACCAGCGGAGACAGAGAAAAGGGGACACACCTCTACCTTAAGACCATCTCTTAGGAGAGGCATGTCCCCAATGTTCTCCCGCAAAAACCTTAACTGAGCCGGGAAAGCCCTATTTCCACTGTCTTTGTATGTTGATATCCTTGAAATAAAAATTGACTATATCCTCCGGTGATTTGCCCTGCTCCGCCATCAGCCGGGCGCCCCACTGGCACATGCCGACCCCGTGTCCGAAGCCTTTGCCGCTCATGACCAATTGGCCGCCCTCCACACGGGCGTCAGACAGCAGCATAGACCTTACTTTTTCACTGCCCAGGGCCAGTCTTAAAGCCGGCCCTCCTATAGTGGCGCTGCCCAGCTTAATCTGTTCGGCCCGGCCGGATGGTCCCTTCTTCTCAATGGATACTGAAGTGATGGCGCCGGGATCCTTGCCCGTTTTACTCTGGACCGCAGCTCTGGCCTGGTCTAAAGGTATCCTTGCCTCCCAGGCTTTGTTCTTGGGCTCGGTTATAGCAAGGCAGCCGTCCTGGACGCCCCCTTTGATATAAGGTGTGGGCTCCTTGGTGAACGCCAGCCCCTCCTCGGCGGTTGCAGAAATACCGCCGTCACAGGCGGAAAACCAGGCGTGAATATAGTTATCGCCGTATGTGACCACTTCCCCCCTGGTCATTTCGACTGCCTGCCGGACACTATCATTTATTTTTGACGGCTCATAGGCCTGAAACTCCTCAACGCTGGTCGAAACGTCAGTACCGTGCGTCTGCTTGACCCGGCCGGACTTGATGTTTTCCATGGTAAAAGTGCGGGCGAGGATAGCCTGGGCGGCCAGGGCGTTCACCGGCCACTTGGTGTCCATTTCCGCCGCCACCACACCCTGGACATATTCCTCTATTTTCATATTTTTCTTCTGGCCGGTTTTGTTGTCATAAAGGGAAATTGTCGGCTCCTCCTGGGTAGGGGCCGGGGGCGAAGGTTTGGGCGCCGGCTTTTTGGCGCAGCCCGCGGCGGCAAAAAGCGCTGTGATACAGATTAAAATAATTATCAGTGGTCGGCGTAACACAAAAACCCCTCCTGCTTTTTCTTCTTAGTTTGAGCAGGAGGGGCCGGAATTATGTGGTTTTGTCCTCAATCACCTGATAGAGTTCAGCGGCTAACTTGGCCGGGACGTCCTCCTTGATGTCAATAACCTGCAGCTTAAACTTCCGGTTGCCGAAATTTATGTTGATAATGTCACCGGTTTTTATTTCAGCCCCCGCTTTCGCCACCCGGCCGTTGACTTCCACCTGTCCCCGGTCACATACTTCTTTAGCCAGGGTGCGCCGTTTGATCACCCTTGCCACTTTTAAAAACTTATCCAGGCGCAAATTGCCGCCACCATCCTTTGGTTCGTGGAAAAAAATCAGACTTATGCAGTCTGATCAGTTTTATTCGATATTATTTAACCACCGCTTCCCTTAATGATTTCCCTGCTTTAAAAACAGGAACACGGGCGGCAGCGATGCTGATCTCTTGGCCGGTTTGCGGGTTTCTCCCCTTGCGGGCTGCCCTCTCCCTGATTTCAAATGTTCCGAAGCCGACCAACTGAACTTTGTCACCATTGCCCAAAGCCGCACCAATAGTTTCCAAAACTGCGTTTACAGCTTTCTCGGAATCTTTTTTGGTCAGTTCCGTTTTTTCGGCAACACTTGAAATTAATTCTGCCTTATTCATACGAACCCTCCTTTAGGAAAAGAAATATTAATTCCCTACTATTCGCGAAAATTCTTGCAGTTCCTTCCTACAAGAAAATGTTTCCTATATTTTTTCTTGTTTTTTTGCGTTTTCCCACCATTTATCCAACTCGGAAAGTGTGCAGGATGATAGATCCCTTCCCGCAAGCCCGGCCATTTTTTCAATATAAGCGAATCGCCTTATAAATTTCCCTGATGTTTCCAGCAGTGCGGTCTCTGGATCTATGCCCAGGAGCCTGGCCAGGTTTACCACGGAAAAAAGCAGATCTCCCAGCTCTCTTTCTGTCTCAACCGGCTTGCCGCTTGATATGGCAGACTCAAGTTCGACAATCTCCTCACTGACCTTGGCCAGGGCGCCCCTGTAGTCGGGCCAGTCAAACCCGACACTGGCCGCCTTCTCCTGCAGCTTCGCCGCGCGCATTAATGACGGAAGCGACTTTGCAACACCGGACAGCAGACCTGCAGGATTATTTCCCGCCTTTTCCTTCGCCTTAATCTTTTCCCAGTTGATAATTACTTCCCTGCTGTCCTTTACAGCGACTGAGCCGAACACATGAGGGTGGCGCCGGATCATCTTCTCTGAAATCCCCTCAACCACGTCATTCATGTTGAAACAGCTTTCCTCGTTGGCTATTTGGGCGTGAAATACAATTTGTAGTAATAAGTCTCCCAATTCTTCACATATTTTATACGTATCCTCCTCTCCGATGGCTTCTAAAACTTCGTATGTTTCCTCAAGCAAATAAGGCCTTAAGCTGCGGTGGTCCTGTTCCCGGTCCCAAGGACAACCGCCCTCGCCGCGCAGCCGGGCCATTATGTTCACCAGAGGGTCAAGCGGATAAAGGCTCGTTTCGCCTGTCATTTCGGGAACACCATCTTCATCCTCATATACCTGAACAACTTCAACTCCTTCCCCCAACTCGGCATCTCCAGCAGGCACGGCAGCTTGTCCATCCTTCTCTCCGTTGTTTTCCTCACATCCCACAGCCCACTTCTCACGTCCCATTTCCCACTTCTCACTGCTCACTTCGGGTACAAATACACTCGTGAGATGGTCAACCCATTCCAGCCGGTCCAGCTCAAAAAGAGGTATTTTTTTGATCCTTTCCAAACCCGGGATACCCGCTCCTCTGACTACCGTAACCGGATGTTCTGGCGGGTACAGCTCCAGCAGGCTTAATTTTACGTCGGCAGCAACCATCCGGCTGTATACCTGGGTAATTACAGCGGCTATTGCGGGCAGCGGCGGTTTTTGATCCAGCCTTAAGCCGTCTATCACCTGCAGCCCCCTGCCGGGATCAAGACGGAGCACTGTAAAGAGATCGTCCAGAAAGCTTGCCGCCGGGAGCAGTTCAACCTCCAAGCCATCCTTTTCCGCCTTCTCAATGACCAGGCGCACAGACTCTTCCGCCACCAGAGGATGGCCAGGCACTGCGTAAAGCACATTAATGCCAGCCAGGGCTTGCCGGATTATTTCTGCGGCAATTCTGGCGTATACCTGTTCAAAATAAGCCTCTTCTTCGTAAATATAATCAAAAGTTGAGAAGGATATTCCCTCCCGGCTGAGATAGTCCACCACAGGATGTTTTCCCGTGCGCAGCATAATACAGGAGGATGATTTCAGCGCTTTCCAGACACCCATGGTAATACTGTCCGGAGAACCGGCGCCCAGACCGGCAATAGTTATTTTATTTTTAGGGGACATGAAGAAAAATTTCCTTTCATTAACCGGGGGACAAGCGCTTGTCCCTTAATAAAAAAGAGATCTGTTACATGTTAACACAATATTGGAAATATGTCCTCTTATGTTGACAAATTTGTGCATAAATACGGTACTTATCTTACTCAAAAGTAAAAAGTGGCCCCAAGAGGCCACTCTATTATTGCTCCATTTGTTTGGCCAGAAAACCTGCTGCGGTTTCTGCCAGCTTTAATTCCATCTCACCCATCTTTATATCCGGCTCCTTGGAGGCCAGTATAACCGCGCCGATTGGGTCACCCTCGGCGATGATCGGTGAGATTACTTCGCAGGAGAACTTGCATTCACCATCCTCAATCAGTATGCATTCCTTACATGCCGGGTCTTCCCCCGGGTTATTGATAATTACTGCTTTACGCTCTTCCATAACTTTTTCCACAACATTCCCGATGGGCTTATTTAAAAATTCCTTTTTGGGTGCGCCGGAAACAGCTATAATGTTGTCCCGGTCCGCAATGCAGGCAATATGACCTAATGCTTCATATAAAGAATCGGCGTACTCTTTAGCGAAATCACCTAATTCGCCGATGGGCGAATACTTCTTTAGGATTACTTCACCTTCCCTGTCCACAAAAATCTCCAGGGGATCTCCTTCGCGGATTCTAAGGGTTCTTCTTATTTCTTTGGGGATGACTACCCTTCCCAGATCATCAATGCGGCGGACTATGCCCGTAGCTTTCATTAATCTACCCTTCCCTCCTTTTGGCTGATTTCACTAAATCTTTATATGATAGTATATATCCGGAGGGAAACAGTTATTCATTTTTTTCCAAATACCATTTAAAAACTTTTATCTTTTCCCATTTTTACTGCTGCTTCAGGTTGTTTACTATTGTCGCCTTCTCTTTAGCTTCCTTGATAAACTGGTCAAACTTGTCCTGCTTGGCCTGACCGGATAAATGGTCGGCAATCTGCTGTTTCACTTCATCAAAGGGTTTCTGTGAAGCGGGAATAATCTTTTCCAGCTTGATTACATGGTAGCCGTAATCGGTTTTAACCGGCTCAGTGGTATACTCTCCTTCATTAAGAGCAGTTGCAGCGTCAGAAAATTCCTGGACTGTTTCCCCTTTAGCAAAGGTGTAAAGACCACCGTTGCTTTTGGTAGTACTATCTTCCGACTTCTGGCTGGCCAGTTCGGCGAAATCCTTGCCCTGATCCAACTGGGTGATAACATCCTCAGCCAGTTTCCTGGCCTCTTCGTCTGTGTGCTGCGCCGGGTAGCCCTTGGTCCCGTCATCAATAAAGAACAAAATGTGGCGGACCTGATACTGCTCCGGCTCGCTGAACTGTTCCTTGTAGTCATCATAAAACTTTTTGAGCTCTTCGTCTGAGGCGGGGGCAACGTCTTTAGTAACTTCTTCCTGTAAGAATAAGATGCAGGCGACATCCTCTTCCTTGAGATTCACCTGAGTAAGAAACTTTTGGTATTCCTCTTCAGATGGAAACTGTTCTTTCAGCGGCTTGACTCTTTCCTGCACCTGGTCTTTAGTCAATTTGCCTTTCTTTTTGGCTTCCTGCAGCAAAAGCTTGGTGTCGATCATCTGGTCAAGAGTGTCCTTTTCAAGTGATTGCAGCATATTTTGAGCATTGTCGCCGCTGAAATCGATTCCCTGCTGCTCGTAGCTTTTTTTCAACTCGTCAACCTGTTTGGTTAAATCTTCCCTGGTGATTTTTTCACCGTTCACCGTTGCCACAACTTCTTTGCCGCAGCCTGCGGCCGCTATGGCCGTCAACACCAGCAAAGCCGTAAGTAGTACAATAATTTTATATTTCACTGGTTCATCCCCTTTTTTAAACATAAGCCTATTATAAATTAATTTGCCTGCCTGTGGCAACCTCAGGTGGTCCGCCGGCAAAACTTACCGGTTCAGTGTCATCGCCGCTGCCCAGCATAACTAAAAAATCCTCCAGCTGCGACAGCAGCTGTTTACTGTCGCTGCGGGTGTCACCCGCTACACGGAGCTTGATCTCAAAATCATCCCCGGCATTGATAAACTTGACCCTGTTATGGTAATGCCTGCTGGCGGCCACCAGCGCCTCCCCGGTAAGAGGATGGCCCGAACCAAAGATTAAACGCAGCTGGCCTGGCAAAAGGGTAATTGTTTTAACTTTAAGCCCTCCGGCCAGAACTTTTACCTTGGCCACCGCCAGCAGATTCTGCACCGGCCCGGGCAAATCGCCGAAACGGTCCACCAGCTCTTCCTCCAGGTCGGACACATCGCTTGCTGAGATCAGGCCTGCCAGCCTTTTATATATCTCCACTTTCTGGTTGGTGTCAGATATATACGAGTCCGGGATAAAAGCCTCCACCGGAAGTTCGATGGTGGTTTCCACCGCCCGGGGAATCTGCTCGCCCCTGGCTTCCCGGACGGCTTCTTCCAGCAGCCGGCTGTACAGGTCAAAGCCGACCGCCGCTATATGGCCGTGCTGCTCGGCGCCGAGAATATTGCCGGCGCCGCGTATTTCCAGGTCACGCATGGCTATTTTAAAACCAGAGCCAAGCTCGGTAAACTCACGGATAGCTGTCAGCCGTTTTTCGGCGGCTTCTCCCAGAATTTTATCCTTACGGAAGGTAAAGTAAGCGTAAGCAAGCCGGTTCGAACGGCCAACCCTCCCCCTGAGCTGGTAAAGCTGGGCCAGACCAAGCGCGCCTGACTCTTTTACAATAAGTGTATTGACATTGGGAAGGTCCAGGCCGTTTTCAATAATGGTGGTGCAGACGAGGACGTCATACTCCCTGTTCATAAAATCAAGCATGGCCTGCTCCAGTTCCTCTTCTCTCATCTGACCGTGGGCCATAACGACCCTGGCCTCGGGAACGAGCCCCTGGATCCAGGCTGCCACCCTGTCCAGGTCCAGCACTCTGTTGTAAACCACAAAAACCTGGCCGCCCCGTCCTATCTCCCGGCGGACAGCCTCGCGGATCAACACAGGCTCTTCTTCCAGGACATAAGTTTGTACAGGGTAGCGGTCTTCCGGCGGTGTTTCCAGAATACTGGTGTCCCTGATTCCTACCAAAGACATGTGCAGTGTGCGCGGGATTGGGGTAGCGGACAGTGTAAGCACATCTACATCCTTGCGCATTATTTTCAGCCGCTCCTTATGCGCCACGCCAAAACGCTGCTCTTCGTCCACAATCAACAGGCCTAAATCCTTGAAGCAGACATCTTCCTGCAGCAGGCGGTGTGTACCGATTACCACATCCACATTGCCCCGCAGCAGGCCCTGCAAAACCTGGCGCTGTTCGCGCGGTGTCCGGAAACGGCTTAACACCTCCACATTAAATGGATACCCCTCAAGCCTTTCCATAAATGTGTTATAATGCTGCTGGGCCAGGATAGTGGTAGGCGCCAGCATAGCTACCTGCTTGCCGTCCATCACCGCTTTGAAGGCCGCCCGCAGGGCCACCTCTGTTTTTCCGTAGCCCACATCGCCGCACAACAGGCGGTCCATCGGCCTCGGGCGTTCCATGTCAGCTTTAATCTCATCTATAGCACGCAGCTGGTCGGGGGTTTCCTCATAGGGAAAGGCATCTTCAAACTCTCTCTGCCAAACCGTGTCCTTGCCAAAAGCATAGCCCTTCATGGTCTCTCTGGCAGCGTAAAGGTCAAGCAGTTCCCCGGCCATTTCTTTTACCGCTTCTTTAACCTTGCTCTTGGCCCTGGCCCAATCAGCGCCGCCCAGGCGGGACAGCCGCGGGGATTCTCCTTCACCGCCCAGGTATTTCTGAATCAGCCCTACCTGGTCCACCGGCACATAGAGTTTATCTTCACCCGCATATTTCAGCAGCAGGTATTCCTTTTGGATGCCTTCAATAGTCAGCGGCACTACCCCAAGGTAACGTCCAATCCCGTGGTTCACGTGAACCACATGGTCGCCCATTTTTATATCTACAAACGGGGCCAGACGGTCGCTGCGCTTCCATTCTTTCCTGGCCTTTTTGCGCTGCCCGTAAATATCTGTTTCGGTAATAACAACCAGCCTGCAGCAGGGCAGTTCAAATCCGCTCCCCAGGTTAACTGGTGTGAGCAATACATTGCCGCCTCTGACGCGCCCCTCCGGGGACCCGGCGTAAAAGGCGTCAATGTTGCTGTCTTTCAAAGCTGAGAGCAGCTGTTGTGAACGCTGGTGGCTGGAAACCAGGATGACCACCGCGGACCCGTCTTTGCGCCACTGCACAATCTCACTGGCAAGCATTTCAATATTGCCCAGGAAACTGGGCATGGTCTTGCCGGGAAAGCTGACAACATTGGCCGGGCTGACAAACTGGGGCTGCCGCGGCAGCAAGGAGGAGTAGATAACCCTGCGGGATGACAGTGCTTTCAGGATGTTATCCCACTCCGCGTAGCCGAGCGCCTGGGCAGGCAGCAGTCTACCCTGCTCCAGCAGGTCGGTGTAGGTAATACTTCGCTCCTGCTGGACCGCGTTAATTACTTCTTTCACCCGGGCCGGCTCGTCGACCAGCACGACGGCTTCCGGCGGCAGGTAATCAAAAAGGGTGATATACCTGCTGTAAAAATAGGGCAAGAAATGCTCGACGCCATTAAAATACCCGTCAAAACCTTCTATGATTTCGGGGTATTTTTCGTAGAGCTGTTTTACCGCCCCGGCTTCACCGAGCTTTTCAAGTTTGCCCAGCTGGGCCCGGTATTCTTTTTCTACCGCGAGCCTGGCCTTTTCCAGCCCCGACTCGCTGATAACCAGCTCCCTGGCGGGATATATGGTAACATCCTTTATGTTTTCTTCTGATCTCTGGGTGGCCGCGTTAAAACGGCGGATCGAGTCCAGTTCTTCATCAAAAAACTCCAGCCTGACCGGCCTGTGCGCGGTCATCGGGTAGATATCCAGAATGCCGCCGCGCAGGCCAAACTGCCCCCGCTCCTCCACCAGTTCAACCCGTTCATAGCCCAGTTTGAGCAAGCTTAGCAGCAAGCCCTCCAAGTCCGTCCGGTCACCCACTGCCAGCTGCAAAACCGGCCCGGCGAACTCTTCCGTGGGGGCCAGGCGCCTTAAAAGAGCCTCGGCGGGAGCTATAATTACTGAACGTTCTCTTTTTAGCAGGCTTTCCAGCACCTGGAGCCGCTGCGCTTCAACTTCTTTACTGTGGGCCAGGATCTGGTAAGGCGGGACCCGCCAAACCGGGAAAAGGCGGATTACCTCACCCGGCAGCAGCCCGGCCATCTCCTCCGCAAGTATACTTGCCTCCCGCTCGCCCGGTGTTACGATCAATACTGGAAACTGCGGGGTTAATTCGGCCACCCCCGCAAAAAGATAGCTGCGCTGGGAACCGGCCAGCCCAAAAATCATCTGCTGTTTATAATTTTTCTCCAGTCCCTTTCGCAGGCTCTGAAACTCCGCCGCCGCCTGCAGCGGTTTTAAAATTCCGCGCATAACAATCCTCCAGAATATCTCCCATTCAGACATAAGCTATAAGTCGTAGGCTATAGGCCCTTTTAGCCGTAGGCCGTAGGTATATCCTGCATTCCTGTTCAGTCGTGGGACGTGAGACGTGGGCCGTGAGTATCCTGGCATTCCTTTGGGGTCTTTGACCCTTAATACTATCTTGCAGTCCCACTTCCCACTTCTTAATTCTCACGTCCCATTTCCGATATTTTCCCATCACAAAAAGAGCTTTAACGGCATAAGGTTAAAGCTCTGAATTTACTTTATATCTGATCCATCAAGTCAATTCAGTACTGGCCCGTTATAAAAAGTGCTGTCCGGACCCCCGTAAATCGTTTCCCGGCAGTCGTCACAAATAGTCGTCAAAAAAAAAGTTTCCTCCTGACCGCCGCCTGTTTTCATTATATCTTGGGGCTCTATACCCGTCAAGCCGGACACCGCGGCGTCAGACAACCGGGCCGGAAGTTCAACTTCTTCAATTATTGCGTCACAGTAATCACAAACATACAGCAGCTTCAAATTCCGGCCTCCTTCACCCAATAATATCCCCTTTTAAGACTGTTTTTAACCTTATTTTCTATTATATTCATTCATAGCCCGTTCCACACCGTGCCTGACCAAACAATATACAGCCTCAACAGCCAGCGCGATTGAATGCTCGATAACCTTGGCGTCCTCCCCGCTGATGCGGCCCAGGACATAATCAGCGCCGTCAAAACCCGGCTCCGCCGGCCTGCCGATGCCGATTCTCACCCTGGTAATGATGTCATTTCCCAGCGCCTCAATAATAGACTGCATTCCTTTATGCCCGCCGGAACCACCTTCGGAGCGAATGCGCAGTTTACCCAGCGGCAGGTCCATATCGTCATAAATGATTATCAGGTCCGCTGCTGTCAGCCTGTAATATCTGGACAGCGCGCCAACCGCCCCGCCGCTCAGGTTCATATAGGTCTGGGGCTTTGCCAGCACTACTTTTTCAGAATCTATCTGAGCCTGGCCGACCAGAGTCTTGAACATTGTTTTCTTTATGTCCAGGCCTAGTTTTTGAGCCAGGTTGTCAATCACCATAAAACCGACATTATGCCTGGTTGCGGCATATTCCCTGCCCGGGTTACCCAGGCCTACTATTAGTTTCAAAAACGGCACCTCCCAACTATCTCCACCTATTTTACCCCAGCGGCACTAACTTTGGTAGTGGGTAGTCGGAAGTGAGAAGTGAGAAGTGGGATTGAAAGATAGTTACAAGGGTCAAAAATCTCCAATAAATACAGAATATTACGACGCATGATAAGGTCCATGGCCCAATAGGAATACGTATATACTCACGTCCCACGGCTAACGGCCCACAGCCCAATTTCCACGTCTCACGGCCCATATCACACTTCCCACGTCACTTATCTTCTTCCTTCGCCTCCTCAGTTACTTTCTCTTCCTTGGCCTCGCCGGCTGTTCCTGTTTCAGCCGCAGCTTTTGCCGCTGTTGAAACGCTTACGACAGGAGTACGGTGTTCTTCTAAAATCCTTACCTCCTGCGGCAGGATCAGGTCTGCGACAGTAATGGCATCACCGATGCCCAGGCTGGAAATGTCCACATTTATAGCATCTGGGATTTTTGTAGCCAGGCATTCAACCTCGGCCCTGCGCAGCTGCAGGTTTAAAACACCCCCCTCGTCTACGCCCGGGGCCGAGCCAACCAGGTGGATCGGAACAGCGGCATGCACCTTGTCTTTTAAAGAAATCTGGTGAAAATCAACATGTATTAACTCCCGGCGCACCGGATCCCGCTGAATTGCTTTAACCAGCACCTTGCACTTCCGGGTTTTTCCGTTTTCTTTTATTCTCATGTTAATTAAAGCGTTAGAACCGGCTTCTTCAAGGATTTTTTTCAGGTCCCTGCCATCCACAGCAATTGAAATGCTGCCCAGGTTTTTGCCATAAACAATAGCGGGAATCAATCCCTTTTCCCTCAACTGATGGTTGCTGCCGCCCGTTTTTTCAAGCCTTACACTGCCTACCAATTCTGATTCCATTAAAACCAAGCCCCCTTTTAAGTTTTATTATTCCCTTTATTTGTCATAAACATTCTGCAGGCGGCATATGAATTAGCTAAATAACCTATTGGAATTTAAGGGGGGCCAGAAGATGCGGAAAAGCAAACGGTTTGCCTCCATGCCTGTGATCAGCCTGGAGGAGGGACAGCATATCGGGATTGTCAAAGAACTTGTAATTGATCCCGCCGGTAAAAGGGTGGCGGCGCTGATCATAGAACAAAAAGGTTGGTTTAAGGAGCAGCGGTTTATTCCCTATGCCAAAGTTCACAGCGTTGGCGCAGACGCCATCACCATTGAAAAATCCTCCGGGGTGCAGAAAGCGGCCGGGCTGCCGGAAATCGTGAAGCTGCACAGGGAAAAAATAAAAATAGCCGGCGCCAGGCTCGTTGCCGAAAATGGAACTGTGCTGGGCAACGTCGATGAATATTATGTTGATATTGAAACCGGAACTATCGCGGGGCTGGAGTTTTCAGGCAACGTTATCAACAGCGTGATCAAAGGAAGGGCTTTTTTAGATATTGCCTATGTCCGCACTATGGGTAAAGAAGTAATTGTGGTCACCAATGAGGCGGTGGAAAATGCTTTCAAACTGGACGGAGGGCTCCAGGAAACTATTAAAAATGTCCGGGAAAGCACAGGCCACCTCTGGGAAAGCACCATGCAAAAAACCAGGGAATTTGGCACAAGTTTAAATAAGTCCCTGGAAAAGGTGAAGAAAGAAATAAAGCGGATGGACCTTGACGACAGCGAGATCTTCGAGGATATAGATGACGGGAAAGGACCCGCAGTCTCTAAACCGGTTGAAACAAACCTTGAAACTAAAAAAAAGCCCCCCCTGCCTCCCGCTGACATCAGCGAACACAGGGATAATGTCCCTCCGCCCACCCCTTAAAATACCAGCTTTTTAATGTTTAAATTAAACGCCCGGGAAAGCAAACAGCTACCCGGGTGTTTTATTTTTCTTTAATCTGTCTATAATTTACAGCATAGGGATGTTTCATCCCTTAAATCTTGCGGTTTAGCCGCTTGGAGAGAGGTACTGATAGTATGTGCTAGAAGAACAGCTCCCGGCATGATTGTGCTGGTGGTAATTTTAACCATAGCCCTGTCGCCTTTGGCCTTATATACCCGGGAGCAGGAACACCGGTGCGCAAATGCTGCCGGTTCCAGATCATTAACTTATACCGTCAAAGAAGGTGATACTCTTTATGATATTGCCGGAAATCACCGGATAGAGTTGTCTGAACTGATGAAAGCAAACAACCTGACAGGCAGCCTGATCCTGCCCGGTGACACGCTGGTCCTGCCTTCGGAAAAGACAACACCTGTTTCTTTGTCCCGCGGCATAATCCCTGGCGGTATATCAGAGGAAGAACTTATCCTGCTGGCCCGGCTGATTCACGCTGAGGCCAGGGGCGAGAGCTTTCTCGGGCAGGTTGCGGTCGGCGCCGTAATTATGAACCGGCTGGCCAGCCCGCACTTTCCCAAAACAATAACAAAAGTGATTTACCAGAGGAGCAGTCAGGTATACCAGTTTTCTCCGGTTGCCGACGGCTCCATCAACCTGGAACCGGACGAAAAGGCTGTGCAAGCCGCCCTGCGGGCGTTGAACGGTGAAGACCCCACCGGCGGGGCGCTGTTTTTTTATAACCCCGACCTCAGCAGGGACAGTTGGATCCGTTCACTGCCGGTAATAACCAGGATCGGAAACCATGTTTTCGCAACATGCGTATAACCAAAAGAGACTGCCGGGACAAACCGGCAGCCTCTCCGATTATCGACAAATATATGCAATAAGTAACACTAAGTCCATGGTGTTGAAACAAGCTGCTCCATTGCGTAGCGTCGGTTCAAGGAAATGGGGACACATCTCTATTTGGAGCCTGCCTCTGGGGACGAGCTATGTCCCCATAATTAGTCAAACAGCTTGCTGACAGAAAGGTCTTCGTGGATGCGGATAATCGCCTCGCCCAGCAGCGGGGCGACAGAAAGGATCTTGATCTTGTCAATCAGCTTCTCCTTGGGCACAGGTATGGTATTGGTTATGATTACTTCTTTAATCGGGGATTCTGTCAGCCGCTGGATGGCCGGCCCTGACAGCACGGCATGCGTGCAGGCCACGTAAATCTCCTTGGCCCCCCATTTTTTAAGAGCTGCCGCTCCCTGGGTAATGGTTCCTGCCGTGTCGATGATATCATCGAACATAATGACGGTTTTATTGTGTATATCTCCTATAAGCCCAACCACCTCAGCCACGTTCGGCTGCGGCCTGCGCTTATCAATAATCGCGATAGTCGCCCCGATGCGCTGGGCTAAATCCCTGGCCCGGGTCACCCCGCCCAAATCGGGCGACACTACCACAACATCCTGCAGGCCGCTTTGCAGGATATACTCGGCCAGGATGGGAACTCCCGGCAAATGGTCCACAGGTATATCAAAGAAACCCTGGATCTGGCCGGCGTGCAGGTCCATGGTAAGCACCCGCCTGGCGCCGGCGGAGGTGACAAGGTTGGCTATCAGCTTGGCTGTGATAGGGTCCCGCGCCCTGGACTTGCGGTCCTGCCGGGCATACCCGTAGTAAGGCATTACAGCGGTAATACGTCTGGCTGAGGCGCGCCGCACCGCGTCAATTAAAATTAAAAGCTCCATGATGTTTTCATTGATGGGTGTGCAGGTCGGCTGAATAATATACACGTCAGCTCCCCTGACACTCTCGTTGATGGTAACCTGGATTTCGCCGTCGCTGAAGCGCGTGACCTTGGCCGACCCCACAGAGACACCCAGATACCTGGCTATTTCTTCAGCGAGTTCGGGGTTGGCGTTGCCGGTGAAAATCCTCAGCCTGTTACTAGATGACATTTTAAGTTTACCTCCAAATCTGACTCATGAAACTACAATAATCGCTCTACTTATCTTTTTCCCGGTCTGCCCAATTCAGTACATTTTTTTGTTTTGCTCTTTCAACACCCAGGGCGCCGGCGGGAACATCCTTGGTAATGGTGGATCCAGCGCCTGTAACCGCTCCCGCTCCAATGTTCACCGGGGCGACCAGGTTGGTGTTGCTGCCGATAAAGGCGCCGTCGCCGATGCGAGTGGGCCACTTATTGTGCCCGTCATAATTGCAGGTAATTGTACCCGCGCCTATATTAACGTTCCTGCCGATCGTCGCGTCGCCCACATAACTTAAGTGAGGAACTTTGCTGCCTTCTCCAATCGTAGATTTTTTAATTTCTGAGAAATTCCCCACTTTTACGCCCCGGGCTAATTCCGTGCCGGGCCTGAGGTAAGCAAAGGGGCCGATACTGCAGAGATCTCCCATACTGCTTTCAGTAACCAGGGAGTTTTGAATAGATACACCGTTTCCTACCACTGAGTTAATGAGGCGGGTATTCGGGCCGATAACACAGTCCTCCCCTATTATCGTATCCCCCTCGATAAAAGTAAACGGGTAAATTACTGTATCCCTGCCCACCCGGACTTGTTTGTCCACAAAAGTGGAAAGAGGGTCAATAATAGTTACACCTGAAAGCATCAATTCATTTAGAATTCGCCCGCGCATATGCTTTTCAGCTTCAGCCAGCTGCACCCGGTCGTTAATGCCCATGATCTCTATGGGGTCATCCAGCCTCACCGCGCCTACCCGGCGCCCCTCACTGATATACATTTCCAGGATATCTGTCAGGTAATATTCTCCCTGGGCATTGTTGGGGGCAAGTCTGTTGAGGGCTTCAAAAAGCCCGGCAGCCGCAAAACAGTAAATACCGGTATTAATTTCCCGGATCTGCTTTTCTTCCGGGGCAGCGTCTTTTTGTTCAACTATTTTTACCAGATCCCCCCGGTCATTCCGGACAACCCGGCCGTAACCCGCCGGATCAGCGACTGTCGCAGTCAGTACCGTAGCATCAGATCCCGCTTCGGTATGGCTGTGATAAAGGTCCAGCAGGGTTGAGGCCTCTATCAGCGGCGTATCGCCGCACAGGACCAGGATCTCCCCCTGGAAACTGCTTAAATAAGGGGCGGCCTGCATCAGCGCATGTGCTGTACCGAGCTGCTCTTCCTGCAGGGCAACCTGCGCCCGGCCTGCAACCTCACTGGTTACCCGATCGGCGCCGTGCCCTACCACCACAATTGTTTTTTTCACCCCCGCGGCGGCAACAGCATTAATGACATGTGAGATCATTGTATCGCCGCAAATCTTATGCAGCACCTTGGGCAGTTTTGACTTCATCCGCGTGCCTTTGCCGGCAGCAAGAATAACCGTCGCCAGATTCATCCGGCGACCTCCTTTGTTAACATAGTTTTTTGACTGCAAACATCAGGAAACCAGCCGTTAAAACTTTCCGGCCGGCGTGCTACTTTTATATAACTTTGTATTATTAGATAACACGATCAAATCTATTCAACATAAAACTCAGATTTCCTTTTATTCTTAAACAAAAAGAGAGCTTAACGCTCTCAGGTATAATTCTAAATTAAATAGCCTCAGCGTAGGCTTGTAATACAGCATTCTGAATCACTTCACGGGCCATAGAAGTGATTGGGTGTGCTATGTCGCGAAATTCCCCGTCCGGGGTCTTTCTGCTCGGCATTGCTACGAACAATCCATTTTGACCCTCCACTACCTTAACATCATGAATAACGAATGAATCGTCAAAAGTTACCGAAACTATGGCTTTCATTTTTCCTTCACTTAAAACTTTGCGCACTCGTACATCAGTGACAGTCAGTTAAAATCACCACCTTCCCCAGTATGGCAACGCCCTATAATTGTTACTTTCTGCAGCACTTGTCAAATTCCTTCTTATTTCCAAGAATTTAAGAAAATTTTTCCTTAATTATGAAATAATTTCCGCCGCATAACCAATCCCTGCAAGTGAGGTTATAATTTGTTCAAGATGATCCCTGTTTCTTGTCTCCAGCGCCAGGATAACTTCTGCTTGTTTTAAGGGTATGCCTGGTTTGATCCGGTCGTGCGAAACCGAAATTACATTAGCCCGCGCCTCTGCCACAGCCCCCAGCAGCCTGCGCAGGTTGCCCGGCTGGTCCGTTACCATTACACGCAGGCGCGCGTAACGTCCTGTCTTGATCAGCCCGCGCTCGATAATTATGGACAGAATGTTCACATCTATATTTCCCCCGCTAAGCAGGACGACGGTTTTTGCTGACTTCAGCCCGGTCTTCTTATGGATCAGGGCAGCCAGGCCAACCGCCCCCGCCCCTTCAACCATTATTTTGGATCGTTCCAAAAGCATCAGGACTGAGCTGGCAATTTCCTCATCATCAACAGTAAACATTTCATCGACATGCTTTTTTATAATTGAAAAGGCCAGATCCCCGGGCTGTCTGACAGCTATACCGTCCGCAAAAGTGCAGGTATGCCGGCATCCGGTCAGTTTGCCTTCTTTAAATGACAGGAACATGGACGGCGCACCCAGGGCCTGAACTCCGATGATACGCACGCTTGGCTTAATCTTTTTGATCACAAAGGCTATACCGGCAATCAGGCCCCCGCCGCCGACCGGCGCCAGGATTGCCTCTATTTCGGGCAGTTGTTCCAGCAGTTCGAGCGCTATTGTACCCTGGCCGGCAATTACCTCAGGGTCATTGAAACTATGCACCAGGACAGCCCCGCTCTTAGCCTGCAGTTCAACCGCGTATTGAAAAGCCTCGTCATAACCTCCTCCGGCCAGGATTACCTCAGCGCCGTAACCGCGTGTAGCCATCACTTTGGAGATGGGCGCCCCTTCAGGCATTATCACAGTGCACCGCAGGCCCGCCCTGCCGGCGGCATAAGCGACACCCTGGGCGTGGTTGCCGGCGGAAGCGGCAATGACGCCGCGCGTGCGCTCCTCTTCAGACAGGCTCATGATCTTGTTATAAGCCCCGCGGATTTTAAAGGAACCTGTTTTCTGCATGTTTTCAAGCTTTAGAAACACTGTGTTGCCGGTCAGCGCGCTGAAGGTAACAGAGTGGTCCAGAGGAGTCAGGGTGGCCACTCCGGCCAGCTGCCTTTTCGCTTCTTCTATCTTTTCAAGGCTTAACACATCTGCCGTCACGCAAACATCCTCCCCCTGCTCCGGGGCTGCTGGGCTGACCTTTATTTTTCCAGAAGTAGTATTTAGCTGGCACAATTTTTTTATGCGGGGCTGATATTCTTCCTGTAGATTGTATAGCTCCTGCTTTTTCTGACGCCGTCAAGGTTATTAATAATGGTATTCATCATGGCATTGTTTTCAGCGATCAGAGAGAGTTCAAGTGCTGCAATGCCGCGGGCGCGGGCCCGCCGGACGCATTCCATGATTAAGGCCGCTTCGATGCCCTTAAACCGGTACTCCGGCAATACCGCCAGGATCGCCAGCCTGGCGTTCAGATCGCTGGCCTGGCTTATAAAAACATTTCTTCGCACAGGGCACATTGCCAGGCAGATGCCTGCCGGCGCGCCGTTAACTTCGGCAAAAAGGATTAAGCGGGGGTCAAAAAGGTTCTTCAGCTTTTTCCAGATAGCGGCGCCTTCAAGCGGGGAAAGGTGCGCGTAACCCCATATCTCATGCATCGAACCGTTGTGAATCAGTGAAAATGCTTCACCCTCCCGGTTAAGGTTGTTGAAGTCTATCTCTCTGATCCTGATCCCTTTTGATTTTGAGGCCCGCTGGGCGACCCTGGCCAATCTTCCCGGCGCCTGCCTGCGCAAATCGTAATGGTAGGCGTTAAGGTTTATTTCTTTTTCCAGGCCGCATTGGTCTAATAGCGATGGATAATAAGCATGGTTATAAGGCATGCCGGGATTGTGGTATCCTCCAAAGCCCTCGATTAAAAGCCCCAAACGTTCGTGAGGGCTTAAATCCACCGGGCCGATCATCTTTTTTTTCCCTCTGTTGGAGAGCCAGCTGGCCGCTGCTTCCACCAGGCCGCCGGCGACAGCGGCATCCTGCAAAGTTTCGAAAAAGCCAAAAAAACCTGCTTCAGTGTCCGCAAGCGCGTGGTTGACGCTTGCGGCTATCCTGCCCAGCACCCGGCCTTTCCTTACCGCCAGAAAAGGCATTGCTTCCACCCTTTCAAACAGGGGGTCGTAATGCGGGTTTGACCGTACGAGAACTGGAAAAGGCGGGGCCATATAAAAATTCCGGTAAATCTTACGCGGGAAGGAATTAAACGCGTGTACCGCTTCTGGTGATGAAGCCTCTATCACCTCGAAACTCATGAAATCACCCCCGGCTTTTTATTATCAGGTTATGACTTTTTTGCCGGGTCTGATTACAATTACAAAAAAAATAAAAAACATCAGGCCTATGACGCGGCATGATGTTTGATTAATATATTATAAGTTCAACTATTAGATTATTAAAACTAGCTGCTCATCATTTTTGTCGCCAGTTCATAATCACCGGGCTTATCCACATCCACACCAATTTCAGGGTGTTTTGAAGTAACCACAACCCCCTTAATTCCGCCCAGCAGTTGAGATACTTTTTCCTCGGCTTCACGGATGGTCAGGGTCCTCATCAGGAACTTTATTACAAAGCCCAGGCCCAACAAGCGGCATAGTCTCAGCGGGCTTTTACGCAGGTTGATAATCTTTTGGCCGTTCTCAACACATTTTTGAAAAACCGCCGGGTTAATAATAAAAATATTGCCCCCGGTGAAGACACCTTCCTTTAATCTAACATAAGTCCGCCTGGTGGCCGGAAACTTATTCTCGACAACCTGTTTGCTCAGGACAGGGTAATACAGATCCCCGGACATATCTCCGCAAATTTCAAGAAAATTATCAACCGCTTCCGGTGTCAGCATTGGAATATCGGATGTGGCAAGCAGCACCCTTTTTTCCCTGTTAAGCAATTTAAGCCCGGCGCCTATATTCTCCAGCATGCCCCCGGGGGAATGCGCGACGGATACCCTTTCATTATTCACCAGGGCGGAAAGCTCTTTAACAGGTCCTATAACCAGTATCCTGCCGATATTTTGTGCCTTTAACAACGCCCCCACCACGTGTTCCACCATGGTCTTGGAACCAACCGGTATTAACGCTTCATAGCGGGCCGGACTGCATTCCTTTAAAAGGCCGTTATTAGGGCTCCCGGCCAGGACAACGGCGTCTACCATTAAGCTTCTTCCTCCCTGATCGCGTTCAAAAGGTTTTGCTCAGCGTTTTCCATGTGTTCACTGGCAAGCCTGTGGGCGAGGTCAACATCGCGGTCACATATAGCTTCAATCATCTTTTTGTGTTCATCCACAGCAATTTTAAGACGGCCGGGCACCGATAAGGAAGTCAGCCTGAACCTGTTGATCTGTTCCTGGAGGTGGGTAATAATCTGAATCAGGCGGTGGTTGCGGGATGCCCGGTAAATCAAATCATGGAATGCCGAGTCTGCTTTTACCACCGTTAAAATGTCTTCCTCACCGCTGATCTTAATTACGGCCTTTTCCAGCTGATCCATCTCTTCTTCTGTGATCCGCTCGGCCGCCAAACCAGCGGCAAGTCCCTCAAGAGCAGCTCTGACTTCAAAAACATCGGCAATGTCTTTAATAGACACTCCAGCGACATAAGCTCCCTTGCGGGGTACCATCACCACAAAGCCTTCCAGTTCCAGTTTGCGGATGGCTTCCCGTACAGGTGTGCGGCTGACGCCCATTTCTTCCGCCAGCTGGATTTCCATTAGACGTTCTCCTGGCCTTAACTTACCAAGGATGATTGCCTCCCGGAGGGACTCGAAAACCATCTCCCGCAGGGGCTTGTAGTTATCCAACTTAATAGGCACTAATCTTGGTTGTTCCATTTTTGTCCCCCCACCAAAAAAATTCAATGCAAAAAACTATGTTTATTTTAACTCCCTGCGCCTTTTCCCGCAAGTGCCGCCTGTTATTCCGTGTTAAATACACTGGTTACCAGCAGTTTTTCGTCAGTTTTTTTATAGCGGGCGGCAACTGACCGGGCAGAGGCAAGATCAGGGGTCAGTCCAAAAACAGTAGGACCGCTGCCGGACATAAGTGAGCCGGCAGCACCCGCCTCAATTAGTTTTTCCTTAATTCTGGTCAGCTCAGGGTGCATCCTGGTTGTAACAGACTCGAGAGCATTCGCCAAACAGCGGGCGATGCCCAAAATATTATTAGCCCGGATGGCCTCGACCATGGCCTGGTTATCCGGCCTTTCTACCGCCGGCCCGAACCTGAAAGCCTGGTACACCGAACCTGTTGATACACTAAAAGGTGGTTTGACCAGGACCAGTCCCAGCGGCGGGCAGGGCGGCAGGCGAAAAACTTGTTCTCCTTTTCCCCGGGCCAACGCGGTACCACCCAACAGGCAGAACGGGACATCCGCGCCCAGTTGTTCTCCGAGCACGATCAATTCTGACATAGAGAGACCAATTCCCCAGATTTGATTCAAAGCTTTAAGTGTTGCCGCGGCGTCCGCCGACCCCCCCCCCAAACCGGCTGCCACCG
Organism: Pelotomaculum propionicicum; assembly: GCF_004369225.1. Taxonomy (GTDB): domain Bacteria; phylum Bacillota; class Desulfotomaculia; order Desulfotomaculales; family Pelotomaculaceae; genus Pelotomaculum_B; species Pelotomaculum_B propionicicum. The sequence continues at coordinate 71,380 of NZ_QFFZ01000008.1, read as the reverse complement.
GAATATTCTTGATAAGCCTGACCTTAACCCCGGACCGGACACAGCCCCGCGAGCGCAAGAGCTCTGCGGCGCGGTAGACCAGATTATCCGCACCGGGTGAAAGATCCATGCCTTCAATAGTGATTACAATATCTTTCTCTGCCGGACTGAATTCCAAAGTGTCATGCAGTTCAACCGACTGCATCACCATCTCAACCTCGTGGTATCCATCCGGCCTTTTCCCAAGGACATCCAGGGTAAGGTTCACTTTAGCCCTGGCCAGGAATTTTATAGCCATAAGTTTCCTCCGTATCTTTCCAGTATTAGTTAGCCGTTTAAATTAAAAATCCTTTATTACCAGAAATTTAAATAATCGATAATGAGAATGCCCTCATAAGATAAAAAAATGGCTTTTCAGGGAAGGAGGAAATTTAAACAGACAATGAAAAGGGCTTCAGGCAGCCACATTTTAGTCAACCTCTACACTAGAAGGCTTGCTTATTTCGAGGGCGACCGCCAGGTTAACCTGTACCCTGTCGGAGTGGGCAAGGCCGCCACGCCGACACCTACCGGCAGCTATGTTGTGGTGGTAAAAATAGTGCAGCCCGGGGGTATGCTTGGCACCCGCTGGATGGGCCTGTCCATACCCGGCGGCAATTACGGCATCCACGGCACCAATAATCCTTCGTCCATCGGCGGTTATGTTTCAAACGGATGCATCAGGATGTACAATCATGATGTCGAAGCACTGTTCCCAAAGGTCTCCATAGGCACACCGGTTGAAATTATCAAGGGTACTGCCGGGTCAAAACAAGTCAATCTACAGGGCAACCCGGGTGCAGGATCAAAAATCCATGTGGTCCAGGCAGGAGAAAACCTCTGGGCAATAGCCGCCAGGTATGATACAGATCTCAGCCTCCTGTTGGAAACCAATAAAATCAGCAACCCGGAAATTATTTACCCAGGCCGGCAGATAATCATACCAACTGAGATGTGAGTCGTGGGACGTGGGTATATTCTGCATTCCTTTTGGGTCGTGGGATGTTAGACGTGGGAAGTGGGTATATCCTGCATTCCTTAGGGGTCTTAGACGGTTGACAATATCTCAATCTCACGTCCTATTTCCCACTTCTCACGGCCACGTCCACATGGTATTTCCTGCATTCCTCTTGAGATCTTTGACCCTTGAGGCTCTCTTTCATTCCCACGTCTCACGTCTTACGGCCCACGTCCATTTTTTACGTCTATTTTTTACCATCGCCTAATAAGATCCATTCTAGATAGTATTGTGGAGATGGTGATAAATTGGGCGGTATTGTACTGCTGGGACTAATCGCGGGGCTTGGAACATGCCTGGGCGCTTTGCTGGTGACATCGTGCGGGCGCCTGCGCCCGGGCACGCTGTCTTTGCTGCTGGGTTTTGCGGCAGGGATAATGGCTGCCGTTATTATCTTCGACCTTCTGCCTTCATCCTTACGTTATGGCAGTCTCCCTCTGGCCTGCGCGGGCTTTTGCGCGGGGACCGGCCTGATGTACGCTCTGGATTTGTGGCTTAACACCCTGTCACCCTCCTTTATTAATAAAAAAGGGTACTATCTTAAAATGGGCTATCTGATTTCCACCGGTATCGCCCTGCATGATTTTCCCGAGGGGCTGGCTATCGCGGCCGGTTTCGCCGCCGCGGACAAACTTGGGCCGCTGCTGGTACTGGCCATCGGTATTCATAATATCCCGGAAGGGATGGCGACAGCGGCGCCCTTAAAGATCGGCGGGCTGAGCGCCAGGCGGGTCCTTGCGATTAACGCGCTGATCAGCCTGGTTACTCCACTGGGTGTTTTTGTGGGACAGGTACTGGTGGAGTCCTCCCGGACCTTTATCGGCCTCCTCCTCTCCTTTGCCGCCGGAGCTATGACCTATATCGTCCTGCACGAACTAGTCCCTGAATCACGGCGCAACAGCAAACCTCTCGCCCACTTCGGCATAATCTGGGGCCTGTTATTAATCCTGACCCTTAACCTCATTGCTTGAGTATCAGCCAGGCCCCCCCGGCCATCATCAGAGTGCCCAGCAAATTGTATAAGCTGAAGGGTATTTTATGCATGCCGAACAGCCCGAAGTGATCCACAAGACCCGCAGTGAGTACCTGCCCGAGAATAATAGCGGTTGTTGCCGGCGCTACCCCAACTTTGGGGATGCTCAGGACAACACTGTAAATAATCAAAACTCCCAGCACACCGCCTGTATAGGAATACCAGGGCGCCTGAAAAAAATCAGCCATACAGCCTCTGCCTGTCCTGCAGATAAAAAGAAGTATGGCCGTCAGCAGGAGTCCTGTAAGGTGTACAATAAATGTGGATTCCCATAAACCAATCACTTTACCCAGAGCGGAATTAACTGTTCCCTGGACAGCCATGGCAATTCCGGAAACAGCGGCTATCAACAGGGGCCAGACCTCTAACCGCATACACAAAACCTCCTTTTTTTTATTCTTTCCGCCTGGACTTTCCTTATTCCGCATCCGGATAGGCCAAAGTCCATGGTGTTGTAACAAGCCGCCGCCGCAACACCATGGACTGCTTTGTCCACAGAATGAAATATGGGTACAAACTCCTGCAGGCCGTCAGCCCTGTAACAGATTACCACATCAATACATAAAATGATTCTAAAGAGTGCCAGAATAAAGTGTTCTAAAACAAATTGCCGGTGTTGAAAATGATGTTTAAATCTGGAGGTGATTCTTTGAAAAAAGTGTTTAATCCCATGCTATTTTTAATGTCTTACGCCCCTGATGTGGAAAAAAACATGGAGATTATCATGTCCATATTACAGGCGACAACGGAATCGCTAAAAAACATAAAAAGCGGCATTGATAATTTTCACACTTCTGTTTTACGAGTTGCCAGCGTAATGCCCAATTCACCCCTTAACCAGAAGCAGCCTGCCAGCGTTTCTGAACCGGTGACCGGACCCGTACCCTCCGGGGACGCGGTTTCTGCCGATCCTGCCTTGCAGATTCAGATGCCGCCCCAAAACAGCATGGAGTAGCTGCTTATAACCCAACATGGCAAGGTCCTAATAAAAAACCGGGCGCCTATTTTGAGGCGCCTAATATTTTGGTCGTAGGTCGTAGGCCGTGGGCTGTAGGTATATCCTGCATTCCTCCCGGGTCTGACTTACTAAACTTTCATGCAAACCTACGCCATATGCCCATTAGCATACGGCTTAATTTGCCTACGTCTTACGGCCTGTAGCTTACGTCTTATTCAGGCCTTCTTCCGTTCTTCCAGCTGATCCCACTTCATAATTTTTGGGGGTTCCCTTTTTACTGCTTTATCTTCCACCTGCGTTTTCTGAACGGTGCTTTCAGGCGCAGCAGGCAAGGGAGATCCTGGTGATGCAGGCGGCATGACAGAACCTGCTTCCGGTTTGGCTGCTGCCTTTGAACCTGAACTTAAAAGACCCGCCATTAGATTGATCAGGCTGCCTAAATCAACATTCTGCCCCAAAACGCTTAATAAATTCAAAAGAGAGGACATGTTTATACCCTGCCCCGCAGTCGAGTTTCCAGCGCCCTGGCCTCCCAGCGCCTTCATCAGTGTACCCATCATATTTTCCAATGCCGGGCCTACCGCTGGCGCCGCTCCAGGCGCCGCGGCCGCCGGCGCAGGACCCTGCACCAGTGCCGGCAGCGCCGGCAGCGAGACCGGCACTGGCAGGGAGAAATTCGATTTAACCCCGTAACGGCGGCCCAACAGGCTTAAAATACTCATTAAATTTACCGAGTTGATGTAAATAAGCATTGTTTCCTGATCCAGCCCATACTTGGATGACTGCTCCAAAAGCCTGATTACATGTTCCCCCGGCATGACTTCACCCTTAATTTCTTCCGCCAAACAGATCACTCCTTGCTTTTTACAATAAACCCGGAATATTGGGGAGATTTAAGCCGCCAGTGATTTTAACAACTTCTGTTTTGATCATATCTTTTGAAGCTGTAATTGCCTTGTTAAACGCGCTTGCAGTCATGATTTGCAGTGCCGCGATATTGTCCGGACTCAGCGCGGCGGGATCAAATGAAACATTTAAAACCTCCTGGGAGCCATTCATCACAATTTTAACAGCTCCCTCTCCTTCACTGGTCTCGATTGTCATACTTTGCAAACCCTGCTGCAGCCTCTGTATTTCAGCCAGGATAGGGCCCATATTCATCTTTTTCTTTCCCTTCCTCTCAATAATGTAAAAAAAATTAAAAGAGTTTTAGGTGTAAAAAGAAAGCTGTTTTGCAACAGCTTTGCAACAGCTTTCTTTTTTCGCTCATTATATAAATATTTAGAACTGACTGGTGGCTAAAGGTGTACATTCCAGCACCACGTCATCGATTTTGACAGTGTTGGTATTGCCTGCCGCCGGGATAAAGGAGAAACGTACCATGGCGCTTTGCACGTTTTGATCGGTAACCGGCGTGACAAACTGGACCATGGTGTAGGCGCCGTCAGGGATACCGGTGCTGTCCAGTCTCTCCGAGCCAATCCCGATCTGGACACCCATACTGTCAAAGAACACAACTTCAGCAGTCAAGTTGAAAGCGCTAACCGCGGTAGCAGCCCCCAATGGATTTACATCTTCAGCCACCCAGAAGCTGAGGCGGTACTGGCGCCCGCTTACTATCCCGCTGGAGGTCATCTGGAACAAAGACCCAGGCAGGGTTGGGTTCAGGATGCCGATTTCAGCCGCATAGGTGCCGGAGTGCGCAAATGTGGTCTGCTGTACGTTGCTGGCGCCCCAGAAAATGGGATGATACGGATCCGCCCACCCCTCCAGGCCGCCGTCCCTGAGCCGGGTGCCGGCCGGGCAAACTTTCGGGCTCGGGCAGACCTGCACAAATATCTGACGGTCCTCAGAAACCTTGGCGGTAACCTGGACTACAGAAGTCTGGTGCAGCCGGCTGGCCCGCGGCAGTTCCCAGTTAATGTCCACATCGATGTTATGAAACTGGATAAACACATCATCCCTGTTTTTAACCTTGATCATTCTGCTCAGTTCCTGCAATTTGGTGAACTGAAGGTCTTCGGCAAAGTGTTTGACCTCATTATTCTTATTCACATAGAATATTTGTTTATGGATGGTGCCGCTGACAATAACCTTTTTTACATAAACTTCTCTCTCCGGGCTTACTGTGGGAACTAATACAATATCACCGGATGCAAGCTGGTCGACAAACACCGGCGTACCCTGCAGGTCCCGGACAGATGCGGTGATATGATCTACTTTCAATGCTAGTTCCGGCAGGGTGATGGTACTGTCCACCACTTGTTCAATATCCACTGCTTCAATAACTACCGGAACCTTGATTTCAATGCACTGAACCGGCTGGGTCTCACTGAAGAAAAACTGTGAAGGAACGGGCATGCTAATTAAACCTCCTTTAAAATTTATTAACCCATAGCGGGGCAGGGTATCTTGATTACCTGGCCGACGCTTATTACATCCGGGTTGGTGATATCAGGATTTATATCCAATATCATCTGAACAGTAACCCTGTTGGCAGCCGCAATCGAGCTGAGGGTGTCGCCTGCCCTAACTGTATATTCAGTTGGCGGGCATGGTGACGGAGTCACGGTCGGCACCGCGGCCGGCGTATATACATAAGGCTGGGACATTTCCCAAACTGTGGCTGTAACCCTTAATACCACTTCCGTGTGCAGGTCTGTGTTGACCTGATCTACATTGACATACTCCGGCTCAACTTTTACTTTTACATTCATACCATGCTTGGCGCCTTCAACCACTACGAATGTACGGAAATTAAGACGCTGGTGCAGGGCGTGGACAGCCTGGTCAGGGCATTCACCAACATAAACGACCTCCACATCGACTGTGCCTCTGATCAATACTTTGCCACTTAGAATATTGGTTTCTGTAACCTCGGTACTATCGACCCTGGTTTCCAGGACCTTCGTAACATCGGGTTTTGACTCGGGAACTTCGGTGGTTTCTCTTAGGACCACCTGGGTTTCACCGGACCCGATCTCTTGTTCAACTTTAAGCCGGATCCTCTCATAACCCTCTTCGTCTTCAAGCTCAGTCGGCACATCTCTCAAGGTCCTGGTTTCTGTTACAAAAACAGTAAGTTTGATAATTACATCCGCAAACAGAGCGGGATCAACAATCAGGCCAACATCAGCGCTTTCCACCTCGGCGTATGCCTGGACATTCATCCCCGCCTCGGCTTCGGGGACCTCCACAAATTCGCTGAACTTTATGGTGTGGTGCAGGTCGTGAACTGACTGCTCGGGTTCCATGGCAACATACAGCACCTGGAGCCTGACCTCTCCCTCAACAATAACCTTGTTGGCAATCACTCTTTTATCAGTAATTACGACTCTAGCCTCGGTGTTTAAAATTCTTTCCGCATCTGGTTTTTCCTCAGGCATGTCAAACCTGTCGCTGACAATAACCTGCTTGGTTTCCTTTTCGCCGATCAGGTGCTCCACTGTGATGTCCTGTGTTTCCAGTGCTTTGTTGCCGGCGGGTGTTTCTGTGAGGACTTCCAGTTCGTCAACATCGGTAACCTTAACAAAAACACTGAGCACAGCCGCAACATCAAACTTACGAGGGTTTCTGGAACTCGGTGTCAGGCTCACATCCTCCACTGTAAACTCGACATCATAGTCATCCCCTGGCCCGGCGCCCGTCACGTCTAAAGAGGTGGTAAAGTTTACATTGTCATGAAAAAAGTTGACAGACTGCTCCGGCTTAAAGGCAACATACGTCACCTGTAAGGTCAAGGTCCCATTGACAATAACCTTATTTGGAACAATGCTGACATCTCTTACTTTGGCCTTGGCTTCCTTGGACAGGATCTTTTCCACGTCCGGCTTGGCTTCCGGAACTTCGATCTGTCCCCTGACTACGGCCTGGACTCTATTTTCACCCTGAACCATATGGACTTTAAGCCGCTCGGTTTCAGCCATACTTAATCCTCCTTTCAAAACTTTTCTATACTAATATATGAGTGTGATACGAAAAAGTACCAAAAAGTGTAGCCAACCATGCAAAAAACAAAAAAAGAGGACCTAAGTCCTCTTCCTTATATTACTAATTAAACCTTTTTTGTTAATTGTGATATGTTTTTGCCATTTTTTTACCCGGTAAACATTTGAACAAACATTTTGCCGTAAGGACCGCCGCTCACCACACCAATCCCCACTTTAGTGTAGTTGGTGTTGAGAATGTTGGCACGGTGCCCGGACGAATTCATCAGGTTGGTATGAGCGCTTTGTACCGTGCCCGCCCCCGCCAGGTTCTCTCCGGCATAGCTGTACCGGACCCCGTACGACTTCATCATGTCAAAAGGCGACCCGTAAGTGGGAGAGGTATGGCTGAAATAGCCCTTGTCAATCATATCCTGAGCTTTCATTCTGGCCAGTTTGACCAGAGTCATATCTATTTGCAGGGGTTTTAACCCCGCGCTGGTGCGTTCCTGGTTGACCAGGTTAAACATGGTCTGCTCGTCCGCGCTCAACCCGCTGTTAGTCTGGGTTGGTGTTGTTGGTGTTGTTGGTGTCGTTGGTGTTGTTGGTGTCGTTGGTGTTGTTGGTGTAGTCGTCGTTGTTGTCAGGGGCTTGATAAACATCTGAACAAACATCTTGCCGTAAGGACCGCCGCTCACTACACCAATTCCCACTTTAGTGTAGTTGGTGTTGAGAATGTTGGCACGGTGTCCTGACGAATTCATCAGGTTGGTATGGGCGCTCTGTACCGTGCCTGCCCCCGCCAGGTTCTCCCCGGCATAGCTGTACCGGACCCCGTACGACTTCATCATGTCAAAAGGCGACCCGTAAGTGGGAGAGGTATGGCTGAAATAGCCCTTGTCAATCATATCCTGAGCTTTCAGCCGGGCTAACTTAACCAGGGTCATGTCTATCTGCAGAGGTTTTAATCCCGCTTTGGCACGTTCCTGGTTGATCAGGTTAAACATGGTCTGCTCGTCCACGTTCAAACCACTTGTTGTGGTTGTCGGTGTGGTTGTCGGTGTGGTTGTCGGAGTAGTGGCAACGGTTTTTTGTCCGCCGGTAAACATCTGCACAACAATCTTTCTGGAACCCTGGGTAACAATTCCCAAACCAACCCTGTCAAAATTCTTGCTGAGTATGTTTGCCCGGTGACCGCTGGAAGACATCAAGGCACTGTGGGCCGAACTCACCGAAGATGCTTTGGCCAGGTTTTCGCCGGCGTAGAGGTACTGAATACCAGCTTTCTTCAACATGTCAAAGGCTGAACCGTAAGTGGGTGAAGTATGGCTGAAATAGTTGTTGGTAGCCATATCCATAGCTTTGGCCCGGGCCAGGCTCGAGAGGGTCGCGTCATACACCAGGGGATCAAGTCCGGCGCTGCTTCTGGCCTGGTTAATCAGGCTCAGCATCTGCTGCTCGTCCGCTGTGGCCGCAGCGGACGCGTTGGCAGGGGCCATGAAGCCTAAAGATAAAAAGCACAGAAAAAGGAAAATGGTAACAATGAAACCAGTCGTAATACTCTTCGAACGGAATCTCATAACACTTCCCCTTTCTTTTTTAGCCTCCGGAGTTAGCTGACGGGTTCGGTAAAAGACAACCCTACCGTTTGGGTGGTTGGTGGTTGGTGGTTAGTGGTTGGTGGATAGAAGGAATTCGCTAAAGCGAATTCCAACAAGCAGCCCAACGACCAACGTCCAACGACAAACGACCAAATGGATTCACCCCTGAAATTGGGCCCTCCGTACCTAAGTGATTTTAGGATTCGGCTTTTTTTTGATTAAGCAACCAGTTGCTGAATTCGGAAAAAGCAAAGCTTGTACAAAGGTAATTTTTGTACAAGCCTAATATAACCGTAAATAGTTCAGTCTGGCAAAGCCGGTAAATTTAACGGATATGGGATATTATAAACAGAACTGGCCGTGTTCTAGTGGAAATTAGATTTCACTTAAAATTAGTGAAGGGTGTTAAATATTAACAATCTAAATTTTCAATCCTTTTTTAGCTACAGCGGCATCTATCTGCACCAGTTTCAGCAGTATTTTCGCTTCTTGGGCGGCACAGCCTGAAAGCAGCAGCCTGGCCTGCCCCTGGACGATTAATTTTTGCAGAGCCTGGATAACATAAATTTCAAGTGTTTTCCCTGGGGCGGGGCTGTCCTCACCCAGCCCCAGGGCTGCCAGGAAACCATTATTATACCCGAGGGTGCTGCCCTCGGAATAGCCTTTTTCATACCCAGACTCAAACCCCAGGCAGTACCCCTGGTGATAGCCTGTATTCCTGCCTGACCGGTAAGCCTCTTCTTCCGCCTTTTTTCTGTCTGCCAGGGTTTCTTGCTCATCCTGCGGACCATAGGCCGCACCTAACTCAAGGTCCCCTGAAATATTTTTACCCATGGTCACCGCCCTTTCCGACTGTTTATTCTTTTAGCAGCAAGGCTTAAATAAGGCCCGGGAGACAAGCCCGGGGGTTTTTCAATATACTTGTGCCGCATTTTAAGACCGCCACTTTTTAATATAATCCGGCGCGTAAAAAACCGCACCCAGCCCTTCTGTCAGAACCAGGCATTCCAGACCATCAATTTCTTCCACGAAACAGGTTAATATAAACAGTTTCTTTTTCAACCCCTTGCAAAACCTTTTTAAAAAAAGTTCATCGAGGTTATAAAGCTCCCCCCATGTTTGACAGATGCCTTCCATCACAAGGGAAAATCTCCCGTCTTTCTGTTTCTTTATTTCAATATTTACAGGTGTTTTACGGGTTAAGCCGGTTAATTCCCTAATCCCTTCCAGATAATGGCGGGCTGTTTTTATAGCCTCATCCCTGTTTTTAAATCTGGGGCCGATTACAGGGATATTTTCTCCAAGAAAAGTTAAAGCAATGTCTCCTGAGACTATGGGCCGGTACATCATAACTAAAACTCTATATTCAGGCGGTTAATAACATTGCTGATCCTGTTAAACACTGTCAGCTTATCTGAGCCTGCAAACAACAGGCCCACGACTTCCTGGCCCTCGTTCAGGACCAGAGCACCGCTGTCGCCAGGCTGAGAATTCATATCTGATACAACCTGATCAGAAAACCATACTTTCTCCTCTTCTTCCATTTCCACCTGTAAAGTTGTACCGGTAGATTTAACCACACCCCTGGTAATACCTGTAGTCCTGCCGCTTTTTACCACCTTGTCACCTGGTTTAACCTCCGCAACCCCCCGCATTTCACCAACTTCCAGAATACTGGCCATGGCCAGACTGGAAGAATCAAGTTTGGCCAGAGCGCAGTCAACCGTATTTTCACCCTTAAACCGCTTATAAAAGCGCACCTCGTAATCCTTTTTAACCAGGTTGAGAAGCCTGGTGCCGCCATTGGCCATAGCCAGCGCCACCGGGCATTCTGATTTGGACACATGTTTTTCTATAGGAACATAACGGTACAGTGTACCCACCCGGTCTTCCATTTTACCGCCGTCATAAGGACCTGGCTGCAGAATAGGATCGCCTATTTTAGCCCTGGGTTTCTGCAGGCTTGATCCATTGGCCAGCACATGATTATTGGAGAGTATCATTAATTCCTTGGTGGCCTTGTCTTTAACTATAGCGCCCAGCGTGCCGGCAGTAGATTTGTAATGTCCGATACTCACACCCGGATGGCAGGGCCTTTCGCGCCTGGTTCGCACATCAAGCATCTTAACCACACCGATTTCCACCACATCGGTAGCCAGGCCGTTGATTTTCTCAGGCACAATATGGCCCCTGGTAAGATCAGCGGAGGGTATTTTTTTTTCAACATAAACCACAAATGCCGGTTCGCCTGTACTTTTGTCTCCAATATGTTTGTAACCAATCCCGACACCAACAACATTTTGGAGGCCAAGCAGTTTTCCCCGGGTCTTTTTCAGCGCCCTGAAATATCGATCCATAAGCAAATCCCCCTTTTAAATTGGGGACATTCTTAGCCGGGGGCGCTCCTCCGACAATGATATGTCCCCTTAGCCGTTGTCCCCATTCCAAAGTCCTACAACATCATATGCAGGACCCTAAAAAGGGGTACTTGGCCTAATAAGGGGATTTTGGTATGCCCATACGGTATTTGCCGCGGGTTTCCATACCGCCGATACCGTTAAAGCCGGTGATCGTCCCGGCAATAATGTCTTTAATGGAAATAGGGTCATAAATGGAAGTATAAGCTATTTTTTCAACCACAAACACCGGGTCGTAAGCGTGGATCATAACACGCTGGGGTGAACTCGCGAAGTTTGCGCCCGCGTTCAGGATGGCCTCGTAATGCGACTGGCACGCGCCAGCGAAAATAACCAGGTCATCCCTGCTTTTTTCATATTGGCGGGCAGCTTTAACTGCTTCAACAAAATAACTTGACGAATAGTAATTGCTGATGTCACTGAAGTCAGTCTTGCCCTTGATGAACCCGTCATGTCCGGTCAGCACCAGCAGGTCCGGGGCGTGTTTTTTCAGCAGGGACTCCACCACTTTGGGCTGCTGTTCTTCTTCAATATTGTAGCCGTTGGCCGGTATGCTAAGCTGTTTATATGTGGTTAAACAAAGATCCAGGTAATCGGCGTCCCCGTCAATATGCAAAACTGCCCCCGGCACATCGAAGCCGTCCAGGTTATTGGGATTGTTTTTATCGTTTTCTCCCTGTTTCGCCGCCCTGCCTAAAATGAACTCCCTGTCCTTCTGCCGCCTTGCGAAAATACGGCCCATATGTTCATTGCTTTTAATCGTATGCTCCCGCAGGTAAAAGGCCAGTTCACTTGATTCTATTTTTACCAGGTCTTCCAAAGGGGCATTGGCGTAAAGCCTGTAGTGAATGCCTTTGAGCAGGCAGTGTTTTTTCCCGACGTTATCTTTAACTAAATCCATAACTTTGAAGAAAATATCCTTGTTATAAGATTTTCTGCCAACCACATCTCCTACTTTTATCTCTCCCATTATTAAAACCCCTTGTTTTTTTCTATATCATATGAAAGTGACAATCTAGGTTGTGTATGACTACGGTAACTTTTTACAAGGGTTTCCATATATTAGTTATTAAAGAGAAATCTTTTGGAAGGAAATATAAAATGCTTGCAGCCGTGGTCCCTGTTCTTAATGAAGAGAAACGCGTGAAGAAAACGCTTGAAACCTTGTTATCCTTACCCTCAGACCTGATTGTCCCTGTTATTAACGGCAGCAGTGATAATTCCGGCAGCATTATCCGGCAAATCAAATCGCCGCGGGTCCTGCCCCTTGAATTTATTGAACCACTGGGTATCGACATCCCGAGGGCGGTAGGTGCGAAGGTTGCCCTGGACAGAGGAGCGACAGCGGTTCTTTTCGTCGACGGGGATATGAACGGAAATATCGCGGGGAACTTAAGAGAACTGGTGGCAAAACTATGGGGAAATGGCGCCGATATGGCTTTGACTGACTGTTATCCCGGAGAGTACCAGGCCAGTCTTTCAAGCCTCGCCTTCGAGGTATTAAACGCCCGCACTAAGTTAAACAAGGCTATAGGCCTTAACGGCTCCATAGGAGCGGCTTCACCCAGCCACGGGCCGCACGCTGTCTCACGCCGCCTGCTCCAGTCCGTCCCCCTGCGGGAGCTGGCCATACCGCCAGTGTCCCTGGGGCTGGCTGTTAAGAAAAACTTAAAAATTATCGTGGGCACCACTATACCCCATAAGGCGCTTGGTTCACCCGACAAAGACCCCGTCCATTCCGAACTGATCGCCCAAACAATAATAGGTGACTGTGCGGAAGCGCTTTATGCTTTCCGGAATGAAAAGCGCCGCCGCATCTTCAACGATGTGGAATACAACGGCTACCACCCCCAGCGGCGCTGGGACCTGCTGGAAGACTTCTGCCAGGGGAAATACAAAAACCCCGGCTCTTAGTACAGCCGAGGTCAGTTTGCATCTAGAGTCGTCCATGGTGTTGAAACCCGCTTGGCTCCTCTGCTCCGCGTCGAGTGAACTTCCAGCTCGCTTCGGGCGAAATTGGACCGCCTTCAATTCGCCGTCCTGGCTCAGTTCAGGCTTTCGCGGACATCCTTGTCCGCTCATCCAATTTCGCAACCTTAGCTTCGCTGAGTTCACTTACGACGCTGCGCAATGGAGCAGCTTGTTTCAACACCATGGACTTAGTATTATCTTACTTCTATCTCTGATATAAAAACTCCGGCTCATGGTACAGCCGGGGTTTATTTGGTGTGCTTGTCTGCCACGGTGGATGCGCCGTAGGCCTCGGGTTTGATTTTGGCCCTGAAGCCGCTGCCGGTGACCATGCCGACCACTTCGCGGATCAGGTTTTTGGTATCCCCGTGCACACTTACGTCAATATGGATTTCCACATTTAGGTCGTCCAGGTCGTCAAACCCGAAATCTGCAAAGTACTTGTGGACCAGGCCGCCCACTTCCAGGCTCAGCGCGGTCTCATAAAATATTTTTTGGCGCAGGCTTTTAATTTTGCGCTGAATTTTTTTATGGTAGTAATAACGTGCTCCTTTACCCAGCCGGTGGACTACGATGGCAGTAATAAAGCAGGTATCGTTTTTCACCATGGAGTCTGAGCCGATAATAATCTTATAGGCCGAAGTCGGCAGGCCTTTGATATACCTGATAATATCGGCCATCATTTCCTCAAAATCCATTTTTCCTTTGGAAGGGCTGGTAAAATACATGTTCACCCCTCTATCCTTTACCCATACACCAACCTGCTGCTGTTAATACAATATTACTAATCAACACTACTTGTCAAACTTCTCCCTTTAGCTCCATAATATTTCCGGTTAAGACGGCAAACTCCGCCAGGCTTAAAGTTTCACCCCTGCGGGCGTGGTCGATCCCGGATTTTTTGAGCGCACGCAGAAAGCTTTCCTTGTCCAGGCCCAGGTTGGAGCCTGTCAGGGAGTTTAATAGTGTTTTGCGCCTCTGGCCGAAAGAAGCCCTGATTATTTTGAAAAACTCCTCCTCGCTGGCCACCCGCACAGCAGGTGACGGCCTTACCGACAGGCGGACCACCGCCGAGTCGACATCAGGCTGCGGAAAAAAAACCGTCCTGGGAACCCGAAAAAGCATCTTAGGCTCGGTAAAATATTGAACAGCCAGGCTTAAGGCGCCATAAGCTTTAGTTCCGGGCAGTGCTGTCATGCGGGCCGCTACTTCCAACTGGACCATGACAATAATCATAGAAAGATTAAAATGATTCATAAGCAGGTGCATGATGAGTGGACTGGTAATATAGTAAGGCAGGTTAGCCATTAATTTATACTTTCCCCTGCCGCGGCCAAATTCTCCCCCTGTCTTTTCCCATACCAGCCGGTCAAAATCAATTTTTAGGGCGTCGCCCTCAATGACTTCTATAACCCCCGCCCCTGCCAGCATTTCCGACAGGGCCGGCAGCAGCCCCTTATCCACTTCCACAGCCAGCACCCTGCCGGCCCTGCCGGCTATACGCCCGGTCAAAGCGCCCAAACCGGGGCCAATTTCCACAACCAGGTCCGCAGCGGTCAGTTCTGCCGCGGCTATAATTTTATTGATAATATTTGAGTCAACCAGGAAGTTTTGTCCGAGGCTCTTGCGGCAAGAAAGCCCGAAGCGCTGCATTACGGCGCGTACCACTGCCGGCGATATAGCTTCAAACACCCCCTGCCCCCCTGTTCCAGCTGTTTCTAAATATAACTCCCTTGATGTTCGACATAATGCAAATGTTTACCTTTTATTATTCCCGATTAAAGGCAAAAGAAAAAGGCCTTGCGGCCTTACGCTCTAATCTAAAACATATACTTTAACATGTCTCAAGCCCCAGCTGAGCGCCTCCTCCTGTGATTCAAAAAACAGGTCGATCCTGTTTCCGGTGATGCTGCTCCCCCGGTCGAGCGCTGTGGCATAACCATAGCCCTCCACGTAAAGCCTGGTCCCCAGCGGGATTTGGTTGGGGTCAACCGCGACAACCCCGTAATAGGGCTCTATTCCGCTGGATGTGTTGTAACCGGTGTAGGAATAGGCGGATGCTAACATATCAAGAGCTTCAGAATACCTGATATCCTCGCCGCCCCTTGACACTACCAGGCCGCTGCCGACCATAATGATTTTATTTACAGCTTCTGAAATAACCTCAGTTGACAGCAACTGGCGGCCTATCTCAACCTTGTCCCTGTATGTAACCAGCCAGGTTTGCCGCTCGGACCCCGCCTGACCTTCCCGGGCAACGCGGGTAGCGCCCTGCGGCAGCTGAGTGGTATACTTTCTTTCCGTCTCAAAATCAATAGCAACCTCTTTTATTTCTGTTGATGTGCCAATCCTGGCCACCAGGATATTCATACCCTGTTCGACGGGAGCACCCGCCTCAGGCTGAACCTCGTCGTCCGGCCCCAGTTCTATCGCGTATTCTTTTAGAAGGTCGCCTACTGTTTGACTTTGCGTCCTAACCTGCAAAAATTGCCCGTCCAGAGCTATATTCGCATCAAGCGCGCTTTTAACTGATATAACCATACCCTTCTTTGTTGATGTGTCTACCGGTGGTACAACCAGATCCTTCTCCAGCAGCACTACATCGTTTGCTTTCAAGACCCCGCCGACTGTACGGGAAAAGGTGTTGAGCCTGGTTTCCCTGCCGTCCACAACCAGTGTGACATTTTTGTTTAACCAGGCGTAACAGCCCAGCAGACATGCTGTCAGTACAAGCGCGGCCAATGCCAGGTGCATTGAAAACCTGTGTATCCGGAACTTGCCCGGCCTTTTATTCCCTTTGTGCAAAAACCTTTCCAATAATACTTGCCAACTCATCAAATGCCTCCTTTGCAACAGGTCCGGCACTTCTTAGGTTTGTAAGCCTTTTATCTTTTCACCTTCCATTTGCATATTTTACTGCTGTTGTGCCTTTCAAATGCTGTCCTGATACCTGTGCTGATAGTATGCTAACACACTTATATTTTACTACAAGTTGGCGGTTTTGGGTAGGGTTTATTTTTGTCGCTTTTTATCGCCTGCCTGTCTCTTATTCCAGAAACCTTGTCCGTCCTATAGCCATCCAGCAAATGTAAGGCAAATTTTAAAGCAAAATATGATTATTCCATTTACTCAGTAACACCTTAAGATTGTCTTGTAAGTCTTCTTTCAATAAACAAATTGACAGGATTTACAAGATTATAAGGATTTACAGGATTCTATAAACAAATGAAGACTTATAATTATTATTCATTTAATATTGAAACCTTTTAATGTTGTCTTAAAAAAACTTTTGCAAATAAGAATTCTAAAAAATCGATTTTATAATCCTGTTAATCTTCTAAAATCCTGTTAATCCTGTCAATTTGTTTTATCTTTACACTGAGCCAACGATATAATTTTTAAACAAAAAAAAGCCGGGTGCTTAAAACCGGCGCCCGGTACGCTTTTCACATCGATTTTTCAACCAGTTCTATATTCTTTTCCCCGAACCATTTTTTTAGGAATTCCGTATACCTCTCGTTTTGGAACCTGTACCATTTGCGGCGTTCCTCCTCGTAGTCCATCAATACCCGCCTGAACCTGATGTCCTCAAGTTCATTTTCCAGCTGTTTTTTTAAATTCGCATCATCCAGTCCAGCGATAAAGTCCTGCTTAATCTTTAATGACAGTTCTTTTTCGAGCTTGGGGAGCCTGACGAAACGTTCAGGTTGTTTGTCAAGCTTTTTCATAGTGTCTTCATGCTCGGGAAAATCCATTGGTGAAAAATATCTAACGTCACCTGTCTGCAGGTCAACATAGTATTCAGAGTGCTTGCTGCTGTTCTCAAAAGCGTTGATGATCCATGCCAACGTTACTGCTACCTGGCGCATTAACTCTACCCTCCCCTAGATAAATGCGTTCCCGTGGGAATACCTTTTAATCTAAAATTCTATCCCTTTCTGGGCGGGTATACCCTTGGTGTAGTGGTGTTTTATTTCCTTCATTTCGGTAACCAGGTCCGCCCGTTCAATAACCTCCGGGGGAGCGTTGCGGCCGGTCAGAACAAGGTGAAGACTTTCCGGTTTCTTCTTCATCAGGCCAAGTACATCGTCCAGTGAGACCAGCCCGTAATTAACAGCATACAGGATCTCGTCAAGAATGATCAGGTCATATTTACCGGAGGAAATTTCGACACTGGCTGCCTCCAGGGCTTCCTGGGCGGCTTGACGGTGTTCTTCCAGGGACTGATCGCCGGGTCCTTTGATAAAACCCTCTCCCATCTGGCGCATTTCAAAGTTAGGGCCGAGTTTTTCAGCGGCCTTCAATTCACCGTACTTCCAGCCTCCTTTAATAAACTGGAGTACCAACACCTTCATCCCCTGCCCCCAGGCTCTGAAAGCCATTCCTAAAGCAGCGGTGGTTTTACCCTTGCCATTGCCGGTGTTTACCAGAATCAAACCGTTTCTTTTCTCACCCATCAATTGCCCTCCTTTACACACCTTTTTCCAAACCCGTGTTACCAGATTAAATCTTTCTGCTTTAGGTACATTATTCAAGCAATTCGGAATAATCTCCTGCCGTTTTCAGCACACATCTGTGCTAAATCTTCAGTTTCCATACCCCTGAGCCCGGCGACTTCTTCAGCTGTATAAAAAACATAGGCCGGCTCATTTCTCTTGCCCCGGTGCGGCACGGGAGTCAGATAAGGGGCGTCGGTCTCAACCAGCAGGCGGTCTGCCGGAACCCGGGCAGCCACGTCTTTTAACCTGGGGGCCTTGGGAAAAGTGACTGGCCCCGCGATTGAAATATAAAACCCCATCGCCAGGCATTCCCTGGCCATCTCCCAACTGCCGGAATAACAGTGCATAACCCCTCCGGCAGACCCCAAACCTTCCTGGCGCAAGATGTCCATGAGATCGCCATGGGCCTCACGGTCATGAATAATCACAGGCTTCCCCACCTTTTTAGCCAGAGACAGCTGTTCCCTGAACACTCTCTGCTGCACCGGGCGGGGCGATAAATCACGGTAATAATCCAGGCCCATTTCACCCAGCGCCACTACCTTTGGGTGAGCAGCCAATTCTTCAAGTTCTTGCAGGTAACCGGTAGCGGCCTCAGTGGCATTATGGGGATGAAACCCCACTGCCGCGTAAATCAAGTCGTATTTTTCAGCCAGCTTAATTGAGCTGTAAGCCGACTCAAAGTTAAAGCCCACATTTACTATATGTTTTACGCCAGCTTGCCTGGCACGCTGGATCATCTCATCCCTGTCCTGGTCATAAGCTTCATCGTCAAGGTGGGCATGCGTGTCAAACAGAATCATATTACACCTTTCCCTTTTGAAATTTTAAAACAACCAGACAGGATTAACAGGATTCAAAAACCGATTAACAGGATTTATTATTATTTTTAACTTCTATAATAATTATTAAAAAATCCTGTAAATCCATTTAATCCCGTAAATCCTGTCAATTTGTTTTACTTCTTACCCGCAGTATCTATTCTCGGGAACAGGGCCTCGCCGCGTTTGACGACGGTGCCGGCGGGCAGTTTGCCCCAACTCAGAGATTCCCAGGTCTGCAGGTCGGGGCGGTCCTCCAGGCCCAGCTGGGCCCAGACCCTGGCCGGCAGTTTGGGCATAAAGGGCGCGGCCATAACGGTAATAAACCTCAGGCTCTCTGCCAGGTTATACATAACCGTGGTCAGCCTCTCCCGCTTGGCGGGGTCCTTGGCCAGCCCCCACGGCGCGGACTCGTCAACATATTTGTTGGCCCGCCCTACCAGGCGCCAGATCGCAGACAGAGCATTGGAGAGGTCCATTTTATCCATCCATTCTTCTACAACGGCAGGTGTATCCTCAGCCAGATCGATAAGTTCCCGGTCAGGCCCTTCAGGCGCTCCCGGAGGTTCTACTGTGCCCTTGCAGTATTTTTCCACCATGGCTATGGAACGGCTTACCAGATTGCCAAAGTCATTGGCCAGGTCTTTATTGATCCTTTCTATCAGTGCTTCCTCGCTGTAATAGCCATCTGACCCGAAAGGCAGTTCCCGGAGCAGGTAATAGCGGATGGCATCCACACCGTATTTATCAATGAGCGCCAGCGGGTCGATCACATTACCCTTGGATTTGGACATTTTGCCGCTGTCTAAAAGAAGCCAGCCATGACCTACCACCCGCTTCGGCAGATCCAAGCCCGCGGCCATTAACAGCATAGGCCAGATAATACTGTGGAAGCGTACGATGTCCTTGCCCATCAGGTGCACATCCGCAGGCCAGTATTTTTTAAAGAGACTGTCATCTTCCGTGCCGTAGCCCAGGGCCGAGATATAGTTGGTAAGGGCATCCACCCAGACATAGATTACGTGCTTGGGATTAAAGGGCACTGGAATACCCCAGTTGAAAGTCGTCCTGGAAACACAAAGGTCCTCCAGGCCGCTTTTAATGAAACTGACCATCTCGTTGCGCCGGGAAACAGGCTGGATGAACTCCGGATGCTCTTCAATATGTTTTAACAGGCGGTCCGCGTATTTTGACATTTTAAAAAAGTAGCTTTCTTCCTGCAGCAGTTCCACCGGCCGCCCGCAGTCCGGGCAATTGCCTTCTTCCAGCCTGCTTTCGGCCCAAAAAGCTTCACAGGGTGTGCAGTACCAGCCCTCATAGCTGGCATTATAAATGTCACCCTGGTCATACAGTTTCTCAAAAAGCTTAGATACCACCTCCTGGTGGCGGGGTTCAGTGGTACGGATAAAATCGTTATAGTCCACCTCCAATTGTTGCCAGAGATGCTGAAAACCTGCAACGATTTTATCCACATACTCCTTGGGAGACTCTCCCTTGGCTTTGGCCGCCCTTTCAATCTTCTGTCCATGTTCATCCGAACCGGTGAGAAAGCGGGTATCGAAACCTGTCAGCTTTTTGAAGCGGGCCATGGCGTCTGCCGCCACGGTGGTGTAAGCGTGCCCGATATGCAGGTTGTCGCTTGGGTAATAAATCGGTGTAGTGATGTAAAATGTTCCTTTGCTCATGTTTGATCGCCCTTTCTTAAAGAAATTAATCGAAAATAAAAACTCCGCCTCTGTTTGAACAGGGGCGAAGTTTAACTCCTCGCGGTACCACCCTTTTTCACCCGACCCCATAACGGATCGGGCCTCATCAGGCACGGGGAACTGCTCCCGATACCCTAGCCTGGTAACGGCGCTAAACCCGGCGCGGCTTACTGATATTTCAGCCACGCGGCTCGAAGGCCATGTTCAGCCTGCTTTCCCCGGCGGGCTTCCACCTTGTCCCCGCTCTCTGTCCGGGTAATCATCCGGCTTACTCTTCCTCTTCATCGCCATTTAAACACATTTTAACAATCAATAACCTGATTCTAAATGAAGGTCCTATTTTTGTCAAGTTTCTGGATAACGCACAAAATTATTGTAGATTTTTACAAAAACTACTTGACTTTTAATGGAATCGCTGGTACCATTTACTTGCAAAAAATATTATTTTCTTGTCGAAATTTGTCACAAGGGAGGGATAGAATATGAAATCAACTGGTATCGTCAGAAAAGTGGACGAACTCGGCAGGGTAGTTATCCCTATCGAACTCAGGCGGACTTTAGGCATCGACGAAAAAGACGCTCTTGAAATTTATGTTGATGCGGAAAAGATCATCCTCAAAAAATATGAGCCCGCCTGTGTTTTCTGCGGCAATGCATCCGACGTCCAACACTACAAGAATAAAATGGTCTGCCGTGAATGTGCCACGGCTATGTTTGAAAACGCCAAAGCAATGTAACTGACTAATAGATGAGAGAGACTTCCTGTCTCTCTTTTTTTTTGCGCTTATTTAACTTCTTTCATCAAGTACCGCCCGGTAAACCTCTCGCTTCGGCAGACCCCGCAGCTGTGCGACCTCGCGAATCGCTTCCTTGCGGGCCATGCCCGCGGCTTCCAGGGCAAATACGTGATCAGGCACGCTGAGCCCGGGGCAAATTGCTTCATCTTCCAAATTCCGCTCTTCACCTGTGGCCCCGGCCACCACCAGAGTAAATTCCCCTCTGGGTTCGTTTGACTTAAAATGTTCCGCCATGTCAGTTAGAAAGCCCCTGATAACTTCTTCATGCCGTTTGGTTAATTCCCTGGCAGCAGCAGCCCGGCGGTTGCCAAGCGACGCAATAAGCTCCTCCAGTGTTTCCCTGAGGCGGTGCGGCGCTTCATAGAAGATCAGTGTCCCCCTTTGACGGCGGAGTTCCTCTAATTTTTCCCGCCGTGCTTTTTTAGCTGCGGGCAGAAAGCCGGTGAAAACAAACTGCTCTGTGGGAAGGCCCGAAATCACCAGGGCGGTTATGCCGGCGCTGGGGCCGGGAACTGGAATCACATCACACCCTTGCTCTATAGCCCCTGACACCAGTTCCGATCCGGGGTCGGAAACCCCGGGCATTCCGGCGTCTGACACCAGGGCAATACTTTTGCCGCCGGCAAGCAGCTCAAGCAGGTAGTCACCCTTCTTTTTCCGGTTGTGCCGGTGGTAACTGGTAAGCGGTGTATGAATCTGGTAATGGCTGAGCAGTTTACGGGTGTGGCGGGTATCCTCCGCGGCGATCAAGTCGGCTTCCCGCAGCACTCTTAACGCGCGGAGAGTTATATCCTCCAGGTTGCCGATAGGTGTGGCGCATAAGTAAAGCACACCATTTTTGGCTTCAGTCAAAGGTTTGTCACCTCACATTTGGGGAGGTGGGCCGTGAGCCGTGGGACGTGGGTATATCCTGCATTCCTGTTGGGTCGTGAGGCTTGGGACGTGAGACGTGAGATAAAGTTATCCTTTAGGGTTAAAACCGTCCAACATATAACTACTGAAATTGCAGGTGATACCTATATGTCTTATGGTCTTTGACCCTTGATGCTATCATGCAGTCCCACTTCTCACTTCTCACGTCCCACTACCCAAATAATTCGCACCTACAATTATTGTGTGCCTATTGTTGCACTTAAAGACCCAAGAGGAATACCCAGGCCTCACATCTCACGTCTCATTTCTCACTTCCCAAATCTCACGTCCCACTGCCCAATTGCGGTTCTTGCTCTTTTCTCAGGAAGGCCATGCAGAAAAGACAATCGCCTGAGCGCTTGCGGCCAAAATAAGCGTTGCAGATATGAAAATTATGGTCGTACAGACCAAGCAGGTTAAAAAAGCCTTTATGGGGGACTCCCGAATCTGCTCCGTCGCCGCCTAAGCCCTCGCGGTAAAGAGCGGCCAGGTCCTTTCTGAGCCGGGAGTTTTCTTCTTCCAGTTCCTGCGCTTTATTCTTCAACTCCTGTACCTCAGCCAGGAGAGCATGCAGTTTTAGTTCCATTTCCCTGGTCAATTTGAACAATGATTGCATTAAACGGTCTCCTCGCCGGCCTGCTCAGCGGGCTCTTTCTTACAGCCCCTGCAGTTCCTGGCCTGGCCTTCTTTCAGTGTTATATCCTCACAGAGATATTCCTTTACGATCTTACTCTCTTTTAATTCAACGCTAAGGCTGTTTTTAAAAATATTGATGGCCACAACCTTTCCTTCCCCGTCAGGCGCCACTACCAGGCTGCCGATCTCCGGAAAATCTTCTTTGGCCTGTTCGTAAGACTCGTTTTCGTACTTGAGGCAGCACATCAGCCTGCCGCATATACCTGAAATCTTGGTCGGGTTGAGGGACAGGTTTTGATCCTTGGCCATGCGTATGGAAACTGAAGCGAAATCCGACAGCCAGGTGGAACAGCAGAGAACCCTGCCGCAGCAGCCCAGTCCACCGATCATCTTGGCCTCATCCCGTACCCCGATCTGCCTCAGTTCAATGCGGGTCCTGAAGACGGAAGCCAGGTCCTTGACCAACTCCCGGAAATCAATGCGCCCGTCAGCTGTAAAGTAAAAAATAATTTTATTGGCGTCGAAGGTTTGTTCAACCCCCACAAGTTTCATGGGCAGGTTATGGTCCGCGATTTTTTCCAAACCTACCTGAAAAGCCCTGCTCTCCTTTTCCCTGTTGAGCAAAAGCTGTTCCTGATCCTGTTCCGTGGCCTTCCGGATTACCTTTTTAAGCGGCGCCACCACTTCATTTTCTCTAACTTTAAGAGGGCCGGCAACCACCTGCCCGTACTCAACTCCCCTGGCGGTTTCCACTATGGCGCCGTCGCCGGGCGCCAGCGAGTTTTCGCCGGGGTCAAAATAATAAATTTTTCCTGCTTTTTTAAAGCGTACTCCAACAACTGTTATTTCCACCGGCATTCATCCCTCCCTGGTGCAGATCATGTTCTTAAGTATAATTCAGTGTTCCCGGTAATTTTTTGTAGTTATAAGCAAACCCGGCCAGCTTCAAAAACAAGGCCTCCAGGATCAGCCTGGTGTTTATGTTGGTCTCTGCCTTGCCTTTGGCGGATTCTATACTCTCTATTATTTCCAAAAGAGCGGGGGTCTCAAATCGTTCCGATTCGCTTTTGATCAGCGCGGTATGGTCATGGTTGAACAACAGTCCGGCTTCGCCAGTTTCCCTGTACACCATCAGGTCGCGGTACCAGCAGGATAGTATTTCCAGGGTAAAATAAGCGCTCTCCCTGCTTTCCGCGGCCTTTTCAGCCATTTCCAGAGCCTCACAGGGTCCCGCTTCACTCAGTGCCTGCAGCAACTTGTAAACCGCCTGCCTCTTCTCCTGGTAAGACCCGGATGTGTAAGCCAAAGCTTTGCCCATACTTCCGCCGGAGAGGGCTGCGGGCAGCAGCGCGTCTTCTTCAGCCATACCGTGCAGCCTAACCAGACCCTCAACTAATTCCGGCAACGGGATGTTTTTAAAAAAAACCTGCTGGCAGCGTGAAAGAATTGTCGGGGGAAGAAGCTGGGGCCTTGCGGTAATCAGAATGAACACAGTATCCGGCGGGGGCTCCTCCAGGGTTTTCAACAGGCAGTTGGACGCCTGGCCGGTCATGGTTTCGGCCTGCCGGATTAAAAAAATCTTGCGGCCGCCCTGGTAAGAACGGTAAGGCACCTTGCGCTGAATGTCCCTGATTTGTTCGATTTTAATCGATGCGCCGTCCGGGCCCAAGGCATAAAAGTCGGGATGATTGCCGCTTCGCACCTGGCGGCACGACCGGCAAACACCGCAGGCGTCCCCGTCGGCGGAACTGGAGCAGAGCAAGGCCCGGGCAAAGGAAAGGGCGACTGTCTCCTTGCCGACTCCCTCGGGACCGGCAAAAAGATAGGCATGCGCCACCCGCCCCTGGGAGACGGTATTCCTGAGCATTCTTACAACTTGTTTATGTCCCGCTGCCTTTTTCAGGAGAAGCATTTAAAATTTCCTCCACTGCCCTCAGAACATCCGCGTAAACTTGTCCAACCGGCCTGTTGGCGTTGACCACACTGTAGCGGGACGGATCCCTTGCGGCCAGTTCCAGGTAACCCGAGCGGACTTTCCGGTGAAACGCGCGCGCTTCCCGTTCAATCCGGTCAGCGTCCCGCCCTGACAGGCTGATCCGGTCCATACCGTCCTCAATCCCGGAATCTAGGATAATCGTCAAATCCGGCGCCAGGCCATCCGTCGCCGGTTCATTGATCCGCTCCAGCAGCCCTACCTCAATGCCCCGCCCGAATCCCTGGTAGGCCAGGCTTGAGTCCAGAAACCGGTCACAGAGCACAATCCTGCCCTCACGCAGCGCGGGTAAAATTACCTGGGCTACATGCTGGGCCCTGGCAGCCGCGTAAAGCAAGGCTTCAGCCCTGGGAACCAGCTCGCCGTATGCCGGGTCGAGCAGGATTTCCCTGATTAATTCTCCCACCCTGGTGCCGCCCGGCTCCCTGGTATTTAACACTGCGAAGCCGCGGCTTCTCAAATCATCTGCCAGAAGGTTAAGCTGAGTGGTCTTGCCTGACCCGTCGATACCTTCAAAGACGATAAACTTCCCTTTCATCAACCTACGTCCTATTCTATCACAATTTTTATACTTTTTAATGCCGGATCGGACATCCCCTGGCAGGGCAGCCTCATCCTGCTGACCAGTGTCAGGTATTCATGAATTTCCGCCGTTATTTCTTCGCCCGGGTTAACAGCGGGAATACCGGGCGGGTAAACTGCCACCGTTTCAGCGCTGATCCTTCCCCTGGCTTCAGCCAGGGGCACCTGCCGCGACCTGGCAAACCAGGCTTCCCGGGGCTTCATCCTTTTTTTGAAACCCGCCGGGGCGCCAGGCAATACCGCCGCGGCGGGGAGCTTATCCCTGGCTGCGATATCTTCCAGAGCACTTGCCAGCGCGTCACACTCTTCCCTGGTTGAGCCGATTGAAACAAAAGCTACTATATTGCAGGCGTCCGCCATTTCCACAAAAACATGATAGCGCCGGGCCAGCAGCCCGCTGACCTGAAAGCCGGTCAGGCCCAGCCCCCGCACTGAAATAACCAGCTTGGTGGGATCCAGCCTTAAAAAGCCTTCCGGCAAGTTTTCTTCAGTCAGCACACGCAGGCCTTTAATCCCGGCAAGCCGCTCGCGGGTATAGCGGGAAAGCGCCAGAGTTTTATCAAGAAGGTATTCGCCCTGTACGGCCAACTGCCGCCTGGCCAGGTCCAGGGAAACCATCAGGAGGTAGGAAGGGCTGGTGGTCTGCAGCAGCCGCAAAGCCGCGGCGACCGCGTCACTGTCCACAATTTCACCTTTTAAATGCAGGATGGAGCTTTGGCCCAGCGAGCCCCCCAGTTTATGAGTGCTCTGGACGGCGGCGTCCGCGCCAGCCGCCATGGCATCTTCCGGCAAACCGGGGTGAAACCGCAGGTGGGCGCCGTGCGCTTCGTCCACTAAAACCGGCTTGTCCGCCTCATGCGCGGCAGAGGCCTGCCCGTCCAGGTCACACAGCACACCGTAAAAGTTGGGACACACCGCCAGGACCGCGGCCGCGCCCGGGTGACCCTCCAGCGCCTGGCGGATCCTCAGGGGCGGCACGCCGCAGTCAACTTCAAAACCAGGCATGATTTCCGGCAAAACATACACAGGGTCGGCGCCGGCAATAACCAGGCCGCCCAGCACCGAGCGGTGGACGTTTCTGGGCACGATCACTTCCCTGTTCCCTGCCTGCGCGGTCAGCAGTGCCTGGATGCCGACAGAAGTGCCGTTGACAAGAAAGAAACTCCTGTCGGCGCCATAGATTTCCGCCGCCAGTGCCTGGGACTCGGCTATGGGCCCATGTGGGTTGTGCAGGTCGTCCAGTCCCGGCAGTTCAGTCAGGTCAAAAGCAAAAATTGCCCGCTCTCCAAGCTCTGGCGGGAGAGCCTGGCCCTGCCTGTGGCCGGGGATATGAAAACCAGCCGGGTTCTTAGCGTTGTGTCTTACCAGGGCTTCAAAAAGGGGCGCCCTGTCCTGCCTCCTGCGCAAAAAAATAAAAACCTCCGCTTGCAATAATTTTAAAAAAATACAGCTTTTACTGAAACTTAATTTTATCATAACAGAAGAGCTGTTTCCAAGTATACCCTGCAATTTTACCAGCAGTTTAATCTTATAGATGAACTAAACCGGGCTAAAATATCAAAAATGAACTTTTTAAAAAAGAGGGGTGGTACTTGTGATCGGTTATTTTCCTGATAAAATAGACGAAAAAACCCTGTCCAGAAAATACCGCACCAACGTCGGCAAACTGATCAGGGCTTGGAAACACGGCATCTCGGATCAAGAAATCTCGACCAAAACAGGCCTTGGATTGTCCACTATCAATTCAATAAAACAGGACCTGGAACTGGCTCACAGGTACATTCGCCTCAGCCAGAGAAAGCAGCGTCCCGATGCTCACGCGCTAAACCCCGCCCAGATTTTTTTCAGCCCAGATATATAAATATCGTAATCCGGATCATTCCTGGTAAGGGAGATAATTCTCGCCTCGCAGGCGGGGCAGATATAATTGCCTCTTAAACACAGGCCTTTCTTGTCGTCCCGGCTCAATCGCCGGCAAAGGATACAGGCAGATGATTCTACAGCCACCAGCTTTCACCACCCGGAGCCAGATTGCTTAAAAAATCTTGATTTAAAATATGAAGCGCACCGTGGTTTGGTGAGAGGGACTGCAGCTTAAGGGCTGTCTCAATTTTTGTTCTTCTTTTTGTCAATTCTGATGGCGCAATCCGGGCAAACGTTCTGGCAGACACCACAGGCGATACACCTGTTGTCCGCTTTTACCGAGGGAGTACCGTAAACTCCCAGCACATCGCTCCAGTCAATGCAATCAACAGGACACTTTTCTACGCATAGCCCGCAGCCCTTACATAGACCGGGGAATAAGGTCCAGAAACCTTTGTCCAGCTCCAGCGTCCTGCCTTTAAACTCCAGTGACATCAGTGCAGTCCTCCTAACATCTCACTACCCAACTTTACTCCGCGCTCCAGCGCCTTGAAGTTTAAGTCACGCAGGTGCGGCTGTTTCTCAAATTTATAGCCAAGTTTTTTTTCCACAGCAGCTTTGGCCTTGTCCAGAGTAATTACTCCGGTCGCGCCTATTACCGCTCCCATTATGACCATATTGAAAACACGCGGCTGAAGTTCTTTTTTAGCGACCTCCATAGCTGGGACAGGCATAACTCTGGCCGCGTTCTTCGGCAGTTCATCGGCTACACCCTCCATAGCGCTGTCGTAAATAAAAGTGGTTTCAGGCCCGGTGTATTGAGCGGTGCGCTGTACGGCACGGTCGCTTAAAGCCGCTACAATATCACCTTTCAGGAATTTGGGTGACCCGATGGTCTGGTCGCTGATCTGTAGAAAAGCGACTGAGACCCCTCCTCTTTGCTCTACCCCAAAATTCGGAATGTATAGGGCCTGCCTGCCCTCTTCATTGGCGGCCTCAGCCAGAATTTCGGCAATGGCCTGAACTCCCTGACCGCCTTCACCCGCCAGTACCATCCGTGTAGTATCAGGCATCTGCTGTAACCTCCCCCCGGCCCGGTATTTTTATTTCTCCCACTTTAAAGTACCCGGCCATGTCCTTTTCAATAAATTCCCAGGTCCTGGCCGCATCGGTCCGCCAGTTGGTGGGACAGGAGGAAAGCGCTTCCACAAAAGAAAAACCTTTACCTTCGATCTGATTTTTCAATGCCTTTTTTAAATACCCGGTTAACTGCCGCAGGTTGGCAATACTGCCCCTGGCCACATAAGCTCCTTCCTGCACAATAGAAGAAATCATTTCCGCCCCCCGGAAAGGCATCCCTGTTGTGCCGGGATCGCGGCCGAAAGGAGAAGTTTCTGTTTTTTGGCCCGGCAGGGTGGTGGGCGCCATCTGGCCGCCGGTCATGGCATACTGTGTGTTATTGGCGACAATCACCGTAATTTTTTCATTGCGCATGGCTGAACTGACCAGGTGCTGCACTCCAATTGAGTACCCCCCGCCGTCGCCCATATAAGCGATGCAAATCAGCTCCGGCCTGGCTCTTTTAATCCCCGTCATGACCGGGGTCGTCCGCCCGTGGTGGGCCTGGACCGTATCAAGGTTGAAAAGGTCCCAGGAAAGCAGGGAGCAGCCTATATCACAGCCATACACTACCCTGGACTGTATTTCAAGATCATCGATTGCCTCACCCAGGCATTTCAAAATTAACCCGTGGCCGCACCCGGGACAAAATTTGTGCGGTTTGGTATCAACCCGCCATGTTTTAGGCATTACTGGCGCTGGCTGCATAATAACCTCCCAATCTTGAGAATACAGGAGTCAGGAGTCAGAATACAGAATAAAAACTTTTCTGTTGTCTTCTGAATTCTGAATTCTGTCTTCTGAATTCTACGATTTTATTATTTCTTTTACTCTGGCTTCCACTTCTCCGGCTGTGATGCCGACGCCGGGCTTGAAGAAAGTAGATATTTCAGTGGCGGAGCCGCAGGCCACCTCCTTCAGCAGCCTTGCCATCTGCCCGTACGAGGACTCCACCAGCAGGATTTTCGGCGCCCCGGCCACCAGTTCCTTGATCTGTGTTACCGGAAGCGGGCGCAGCGTGACCGGCCTGAAGCCGCCTACTCTAAACCTCTGTTGGCGCAGGTTTGCGACAGCTTCCCTGACTGCACGGAAAACAATGCCGTGCGCTATAACCACCAGTTCCGCCCCTTCAGTTTCCATTGACTCATATTCCGCGATTTCGGGGGCGACTTTTTCAAACTCCCTTATATCGCTCATAACTTTTTCGTAAAGCTCTTCTTCCAGGTTAAAGGTGTTTCTGTACTGGGCCGGCGGCCTGTCCTTGCCTGGTTCCCCTTCTTTGCCGACAAAGGGCTCCGGCTCAAGCAGGCTGATGCCCCGCGTTTCCGGGTCATAAATGGTCAGGGGCTCACGCATTTTAGCCTGGTAGCCGTCCCCCAGCACAAAGGTGGGGAAACGGTATTTCCAGGCTGTGTTAAAAGCTTTGATCGTGTAGTCATAAAGTTCCTGGTGCCCGGCAGTGGAGTAAACAACCCTCATCCCTTCACCGTTGCCACCTATGGTTGTAAGGGTCACTTCCTGCTGGGAGTAAATCACCGTGGCAGTGGAAGGGCCGCCTCTTTGCTGCAATACCGCCACAGTGGGCAGCCTCATCATTTCAGCCATAGCCATAGGCTCCTGCATCAATACACTGCCGCTGCCGGCTGTCGCCGTAAAGGCTTTGCGGCCTGCCATCACCCCGCCGGCAGTGGCAAAACCGGCTGAAAGCTCATCTTCAGTCTGCAGAAATTTCTTGTCGTACTTGGGAGCAAGCCTGGTCCAGTAATGCATAACCTCGTTCTGAGGTGTGATTGGATAACCGTACATAATATCAGCCCCGGCAGCCAGCGCCGCCCAGGCTACAACCTCGTTCCCGGTCATAAAAACTCTTTTTTCTTCTGTCACAGCTTTCTCTGACATTCAATACCCCCCATTTGGGTCGACTTCTCACTTCCCATATTACCAAAATGCTCTAGGCATAAATCTTTCCAGCGGCCGGACCGGGTTGCCCATGCAGTCCGCCGGACCTATTTTCTCTGCCAGCTCGGTGTCCGCCAGGGTCGCCACCACAGGCAGGTCAAGTATTGAGGCGGCTTCAGCCACCATCCTGGCGCCTTTCTGAACCAGTTCCACAGTGGTTTCCCCCGCCAGGTGAGAATTGTTGATTAAGCCGTCCACCCGCCCCATTAAACTTACTTCCGCCACAATATCTTTCACACTGGACGTCATCGGGCGGCAAATATTGATAACAGCAAAAACTTTCAGGTCGGGGTCCCGCACAGCGCCTTCCAGCAGGTTCAGAGTCCTGGCGCCGTCCACCCCGTAGCCGATATCCAGAATAATATCGCCCTCGCGCTTCAGCGCCCAGCGCGCCTCCGGCTTGAGCAATGTGCCGGCCTCACCCAGCCCCATGGTTTCCCCGGTTTGCCAGGCGATCACGTCAAGCCCAAGGGTCGCAAGCTCTTTTTGCAAGGGGCGCAGGGTATAAAAAGGCTCAACTATGTCCAAATCAACCAGAGCGACTTTCCTGCCCTGGCGGGCCAGCTCCAAAGCGCGGTTGATCGCGCTCTCACTTTTGCCGGCTGCATATTCACCTATGTAAGCCTCGACGATACGTCCTGTCATTAGTATGCATGTCCCCCTGTTTTTTAAGCGGAAAATACCGTGATAATTAATCTAGAAATTTGTGGTTAATGCAGGTGTACGTAACACAAAAGCAAAGGAAGCAGGTTGGCCACGTTGAAAAAGAGTATCATAACTCTTCCTTCTCTACCCTCCCTGCTTCCTGTTATCAACCTCTTGCATCCTGTTTTTGGCTAACCAGTCAAAAACAAGCAGGTTTCATGCTTGATCAACAGGAATACTCTATCACATCTGGTCTTTAAAGGTATCTGACGACCTTTTCTATTTGACCAGAACTCCCCCAAACAATCTTTTAAGAGACTG
This sequence comes from Pelotomaculum propionicicum, assembly GCF_004369225.1. Lineage (GTDB taxonomy): Bacteria > Bacillota > Desulfotomaculia > Desulfotomaculales > Pelotomaculaceae > Pelotomaculum_B > Pelotomaculum_B propionicicum. Next base: position 40,585 of record NZ_QFFZ01000008.1, on the reverse strand, counting down.
TACAACGAATATTCTTACAGAAAATTTTGAATTTGTCAACTACTCTTTCAATATTATTTGCCAATTATCCCATTTGGTTCTTTTGCTTTTTAAAATCATATTTTATTTATGCACAATACAAAGCAATTTTAATCAGCCCATCAACAGGCAGTTTAGCAGCACCAGCAAAACCACCCCCGGCAGCTGAAGTATGCCGGCGGTTAGTACAGTTGCCGGATTAATGGCAATGTGAAAACCAAACTGGCCGAATACCGTATTGATGGCAGCCAGCAAAACGCCGCCCAGCAATGCCCAGGCGCCCAAACGGATTAAAAATTTTAAGGGGCGAAACAATGCCGTCCCCAGCAGATAAATACCGAAAAGCCCTGCCAACCCGATGATCACTATTTTCCATTCCAATGCCGGTGCACCTCCTTAGCACCATTATATGGCCCGGAATGAAATATATTCCTATTTCATTTCCCGCCTGCCTTCCAATGCCTTACACAGGGTCACTTCATCGGCATATTCCAGGTCGGCGCCCACCGGCAGGCCGTGCGCGATTCTTGTCACCAGCAGGCCCAGGGGCTTAAGTAGGCCGGACAGGTACAGGGCGGTAGCATCCCCTTCCACATTGGGGTTGGTGGCCAGGATGATTTCTTTTACTTTCCCGTCTTCCAGGCGCCTCAGCAGTTCTCTGACGCGCAGCTGTTCCGGGCCTATCCCCTCCATGGGTGAAATGGCCCCGTGCAGCACATGATAAAGGCCTTTAAAACTCCTGGCCTTTTCCATAGCCACCACGTCCCTGGGCCTTTCCACAACACAAATGACATCTCCCCTGCGCCGCTCATCCCGGCAAATAAAACAGGGGTCCTCATCAGTAAAATTACCGCATACCCGGCAGTGCCCAACAGTGCGCCTGGCCTCCTCAATAGCCCGCGCCAGGCCGGCGGCCGCCTCGGGAGCGGCGTTTAACAGGTGAAAAGCCAGGCGCTGAGCTGTTTTGGGGCCGATACCGGGAAGCTTGGAAAGCTCGTCTATCAATCTGGCTACTGGCTTGGCGTAATAATTCATTTAGAATAAACCGGGTATTTTAAGCCCGCCGGTAAGTCTGTTCATCTCCGCGGCAACCATATCCTGGGCTTTTTTCAGCGCTTCATTTACAGCGGCGATAATCAAGTCCTGCAGCATTTCCACATCTTCCGGGTCAACTGCCTCGGGTTTTATTTCCATGGATATAATCTCATTTTTACCGTTGGCGATCACCTTTACCGCACCGCCCCCGGCGCTGCTTTCCACCGTACGGCTGGCCAGTTCGTCCTGCAGCTTAAGCATATCCTGCTGCATCTTCTGGACCTGTTTCATCATTTTATTCATATTGCCGCCCATCATTTAACCATCCCCCTTCAATTTAATAATTATTATACTGTTAGCTCATTTGAAAAAACAATTTGACAGGATTTACTGGATTTTAAAAGATTAACAGGATTATAAAACATCTTCTTTTAAAATTCTTACTTGTAAAAGTTTTACAAGGCAACATTAATGAGTAAAGAAATAATCATATAAAGTCTTTATATACATTTTATTAAATCCTGTAAATCCTTTTAATCCTGTAAATCCTGTCAATTTGTTTAATGAATAAAAGAACACAATCATAAATTTTACTAAAATAAAGTGCCCTGTTCCTCGTCATCCAGAATAATTTCCTCTCCCCCGAAACGCCTTTTCACCTCGACAACCGCATCCCTGGCAGCCGGCTCTTGCTCTGTGGGTTCAGTTTTATCCTGGTAATTTTTAAAAGTTATCTGCCATTTTCCCTGCAATAATCTGCCCAGCAGGCCTTCCAGGTATTTCTTATTATCGGCGCGCTCAGCCATTTCTCTGCCCAGCACGTCACTCGCCGGGAATCCCACAGTCAGGCTCCTGCCTTTCAGAGCCAGGGGCTGCGCTTTGGCATAGTTATGGTAGAGGGGCAGCCGCTCCCTGCGCATGATGTCCATCAGGTCAAACCATGCCTGCCGTACTTTCTCCAGTGAAATCTCATTATCCTGCGGTCCCGTCTGTTCTATCGCCAGCCCCTGTTCCCGGGGCCGGGGCGCTTCTTGATGCTTCCTGTCCGGCGCTGCCGCCGGTTTTGCAGGTGTTTTAACTTCAACACCCGCCAGGCTGTTTAGTTTTTCTTCGACCGCTGCCAGTCTGGCCGATAAAGATTCGGTGTCTGAAAGCCCCCCGGCGCTGCATGCTCTGACCAGAGCCAACTCAAGGACGATAGCAGGCATGGCGCTCCACTTCATATTCTGCTCAGCCTCAGCCATGATTTCCACCGCCCGCACCAGGCCTTCTTTAGAAAACTTGGCCGCCATCCCGGCCACCTGAGCCGGCTCTCCCCAGGCTTCTTCCGCCGCGGCATGCGGAGAGATCTTTTCGAGGAGAAGCGCCCGCAGGTAGCCGGCCATCTCCCTGGCAAAAAGGCGCAGGTCCTTCCCTTCGCCTGTAAGCTCAGCTACCAGGCGCAAAGCCGGTCCTGTCTCCCTGCCGGCCAGGTGGCCGGCCATCCTGTTTAAAGCGTCTATCCTGACCGTCCCTAAAATATTGTGAACGTCCCCGGCTGTGATTTTCATTCCCCCAAAAGCGGCGCCCTGGTCCAGAATGCTCAAAGCGTCCCTGAGCCCGCCCTCGGCCGCCCGGGCGATCAGCCTCAAGGCTTCCTCCTCCACCTCCAGGCCGGCTCCCGCGGCTACCTCTTTCAACCTCTTGATCATATCAGCCGGCAGGATGCGCCTGAAGTCAAAACGCTGGCAGCGGGAAAGTATGGTCAGGGGCACCTTGTGCGGCTCAGTGGTGGCCAGGATCAAAACCGCGTGCCGGGGCGGCTCCTCTAAAGTCTTTAACAGGGCGTTGAAAGCTTCGTTGGTAAGCATATGCACTTCATCTATTATATACACTCTGGAGTTGCCCATGGTGGGGGCAAACTTAATTTTTTCCCTCAGGTCCCTGATTTCGTCAATACCGCGGTTGGAAGCCGCGTCAATCTCAATTACATCGACAGACAGCCCCTCGTTGATGCTCTTACAGCTTTCACAGCGGTTGCACGGTTCAGGGCCTTCACGCCCGGCGCAGTTCAGTGCTTTGGCCAGTACCTTGGCGGTGGTCGTTTTGCCGGTGCCGCGGGTGCCGCAGAAAAGATAAGCGTGTCCTGTCCTGCCGGACTCCACGGCATTTTTCAAGGTCCGGGTGATATGCTCCTGCCCGATGATTTCTCCGAACGTGCGGGGACGCCATTCCCTGTATAAAGCCAAATAAGTCATGGAGGGTTCCTTTCCGATACTCCCTGCAATATGTTTTGTCTTTTATACTTCGTCGATCGATACGTATTTCCTGTTGGGGCTTTACATTTAGGAAACATTCTATAAATTTTGAACACTAATCACAGCAACCATTTATAATCCTGACGGCAATCTAAAATATACTCTATAAATACTGCATCATCTTTTATTTGATAAATAAGCAAATAACGCTTACTTATTATCATCTTGCGATATTTATGCGCGGGCAACACCGGGTCTGAAAGCCATGAATTCCGTTCCGGGAAACTCTCTAAAGATTTCGCTGCTTCTATTATTTCCGTCCGAAGTTTATCTGCCGCTTTAAGACTTATCTGTGCCATAAAACGCACATGTTGCATTAACATATCTGTGGCTCTGTCAGAAACAATAACCGTATACAGCTTATTCGCGCCGCCCATCGGCGACCTCCCCGATGGTTTTCTTCATCATCTCATCGACATCATCAATGGAAAAGCCTTTCTTGCCGGCCAGTCTGTCCTCTTCAACCGCGACGAGGGTTTCCCTGAGGCGCAACATACTTTCCCGGCGTGAAAATGCTGTAATGTCCATTACGACCAAATCACCCTCGCCATTTTTAGTCAAATAGACCGGCTCTCCTGATTCCTTGCAAAGCTTCGATATTTCATTATAGTTTTTGCGGATTGCCGCAGATGGTTTTATATGCAAAACACAACCCTCCCTTGTTGTAGTATTATATGCTTATTATATCCTAATTTTACTATGATGATTGCCCCGTGTCAAAAGCGCTATTCTTTACAACCGTCTAGAAATCCTTGAACTCGTGAAAATGAGCCCTCTTTTTTTGATACTCGTTTTTTGTTAGAATAATTTTGTAAAGGGAGGTTTTAGAGAAATGGAATATTATTCCCAGTTTGAAGAAATACTAAAGAATTTTTCCCGCGCTTCATGCGGCGGTTGCAGGAGCGAAAACGTTCAATGCCCGATAATATGTGAGGCTAAAACATGCTACAGGGAAAAAGGCATTGATTTCTGCTTTCAGTGCGGCGAGTATCCCTGCGAAAAGCAGTTTTCCGGCCGCCTGAGAGAACGTTGGAAAGAAAAAAACGACCGTATGAAAGAAATAGGCGTAGTTGAGTTTTATTATGAACAAAAGAATCTTCCAAGATATTAACACAGGAGATATAAAAACCGCCCCTGAAAAATGGGGCGGTTTAAATTTTAGCCGTGCACCTGCCTTTGAATATTAGCTTCCGGGCGATACACCCGCAGGTAGCTCGGACCAGGCGACCTCGCGGCACCCGGAGTATTTCCCTTAGTGCTGCTTCCGTCAAGACCTGACACGGTTCAGGAAGCTCCGTCGCACGAGACCCAATCGTCTACGCCCCTTACGGGAGCCGGACCCCACAAGCTAAACCCTGGGGCAGGAATTCGACCCCGCTGCAGCGGTTTGCGGGTTACAGGGCACCGCTACCTCCCCGTCTAGCACGGCAATGCTTTAAAAAAATGGCGGAGAGAGTGGGATTCGAACCCACGAGACAGTTACCCGTCCACACGCTCTCCAGGCGTGCGCCTTCATCCACTCGGCCATCTCTCCGTGCACTACGCAACAAACATTATACATTTATTTCGTTCTGACTGCAAGCTCCACTCAGTAAAACATATAGACAGGATTAACAGGATTAACCTGATTTACAGGATTTTAATTAATTTAAATTAAAATTATAGTTTATCCTTATAACTACGAAGCCAATAAATCATAAAAGTAAAACTTAATTAGTACTTTTAAATCCTGTTAATCTAATAGAATCCTGTTAATCCTGTCAATTTGTTGTTCTAATTAGCGGTCTCAAAAACCTTTTCTAATTATATACCCCATTAAACGCTTTCCTCCCGGCTGTGGAAAACCGACTCATTTTGTAACTTTTATCTCCAGTGGAATTTCATCATCAATTTCTTTCGGAAAAGGATCCAGGTAGGTTATTTGCACTGTTTCACCAACCTGCACATCTCCTCTTCTATCCCCTTCTTTATCAACCACCCGGGCGCGGTCATAGTAGTTGAACCACCCGGGTTTGCTGCCCGACAGTCCACCCTTTAAAAACAAACGCTTGCTGTCTAACTTTTCTATTTGTCCGGAAACGGTCTTCACCTCAAGCACATTTGCTTTTTTGATTTTATCACAGTTTATTTCCACATCCAAAAATGTACCGGGCTTAAGGGAGGCAAAACTCTGCAGGGCATCTTTTTTATAGACTACTGCATCCCAGTCCAGAAATAGAATCCTGTTTTCGCAATTCGAGTCGCTGAGCACCAATAAGTTTTCCCTGCCCAATGCCACTGATTTTACCGAACCCCTAATTTTTTCCACAGCCGGCGCAGTTTCCTTGCGCTGAAGCAGGTTTACCCAGAGAACCTGCTTGCTGCTGTTCAGGATCACCTCAGCACGCCAGTCCACAGCCTGCTCGAAGTCAGCCTCCTCGCCCGATCCGTAGCAATAAACGCCCTGGGCCACTTTGCATTTTTGCAATCCCTCAGGGGTGATTAATTCAAGTTCCCTGGCACTCTTGGCAATGTTTATCTTCGAAATCAACCCTGTGAGTCGCCGCCCGTCAGCTATCTTAATCCAGCCCTGGTCCACCAACTGGCTGAGAATCACGGTCATTTCAGCCCGGGTAAGGTAGTTCAAGGGGCGGAAGGCGCCGTCGGGATAGCCGGACATGATGCCGGCCGCGGCCAATGCCCTGAGGCAGGTCCGGTCGCCCGGCTGCACCAAATATTCGTCAGTAAAAGTTTTATCTAACGCAAAGCCGGCTATACTGCTGCTGTTTTCATTTTCACCTGTCCCCGCCCCGGCTGTCGACGGCGGCAGCAGGTACAGGGCATGGGCCAGCAGCCGGGCCACTTCCAGGCGGGTAGCCGGAGCGTCAAAGTCAAATTCCGACGGGTTGTCGAGCTGCAGAAAACCCTTATGCACAGCCAGGTTAAGGTACTGCTGCCCCCATGGCACAACGGGCGTGGTGTTCTGGGCAGCCTTGGCGCCTGCTGTTGAGGAAGTACGAATTCTGGCCAACTGCTCGGCCTCAGCGGTAAAACCGCCTGACCTCATTAACAAAACCACTGTCTCCAGCCGGCTGATCTGCTGGTCAGGCTTAAAAGTATGGTCCGGATTTCCCTTGACCGCATCCAGGGCGGCAAGGCGAGTAATGTGACTGCGTGCCCAGTGTCCCTCCAGGTCGCTGAAAGAAACCGTACTCCCGGGCAGCGCCGCCAGTGCGGCCGCCGGCAGCCGGAAAACAATTACCTGCAAAACCAGTAATATTAATACCGGGTATAAAAGATGTAAAAAGCGATCTTGTTTGACAGCTCTTTTATCCATTCTATTGATCTCCCGAATAAGCCTCGTCTTTAATTTTATACAGGCTTCCTTTGTCCGTTGACACATAGACAATACCACCCGGGCCTGTCAGGGGCTGGCCCGTTATCTTGCCATCCAGGGTCAAATCCCAGTCCAGCCGTCCTTGCAGGGTTACCGCCAGCAGGCGGCTGTCGTCAGTACCCAGGTAAACATGCCGGCTGCTTTCGTCAAAGGCCGGACATGACACTGTTTTATACAATGTTACCCGCCATGACTCTTTCCCATCTGCCTGATTAAGAGCAAAAAGTTTATTATCGGCGCAAAAATATAGCTGGCCGTGCTTAGACGGGGTAGGCGCCGTCAGGTTGTCAAACTTAACTGGATAATACCAGAGAGGTTTACCATCGCCATTACTATCGAAGGCATAGACCTTCCCCGGAGTCGAACGCTTACTCTGGCCGGTAATAACCGCGACATAAAGCCGCCCGTCAGATCCTGTTACCAGACTGACCTCTTTTATATCCCCAAGCCAGTAGCGCCAGAGAACAGTGCCTTCCCCGCTTATGGCTAAAAGGATGTTTCCCTTGCCCTTTTTACCAATAACAACAAAGATAGCCTGGTCGTTTCCGGCGCAGGCCAGAATCTCCCGCCCGCTTACAGTCTGGGTGTTGATGGCGTCCTGACTTTCATACACCTGCATCAGCCATTTATAGTGGCCCTCCGTGTCAAGGGCATAAAGTCCAGACGGCAAAGGCAGATACAGAAGGTTACCGGGACCGAAAGTCACCTGTGTATCGCTGTTGTTACCATCGTAAACAGTAAAATCCCAGCCATTGCTTCCGTTTAGCTTAAGCTCCTGGACAGATGAGCCGCCCGAAAAAAAAATAGAGCCGCACGCATCAAAAACCGGCCGCCCGCCTTTACCGCCTCCCGCTACAGCAGCCTCCCAGAGCTTTTGGCCATGATCATCCACCACCATCAGCTTGTTGCCTGACGAAACATAAAGCAGCTTATTCGGCCCCATAACAAGGCTGGTTAGTTTACCCAACCGGGAAGCCTGCCAAACTATTGCAGGATGCCCTTCCCCATAGCAGGGTACAGCAGCGGCCAGTAGAAAAACAAATATGGTTAAAATACAGACAGTAATTTTCCGGCACATATATTTCAGCCTCCGGTACATAAGCGGAGCAAACATTTAATTGCACAATAAAAATCGTTTATGCTCTTGTATTTGAAATCGGCCCTGAAAAAGCACAACTTAACGGAATTGCAAAAAAAATTGGGAAAGTTGCTCTTAATTTAATGGTCAAAGGCAAGTTAGTTGTTGGTTGTTCTTTACCAACCCAGCTTAGTAATAACCGCCCTGATACTGAGATAGCTAACTTCTTCAGGCAGCGCTTCTTTGAGCGGTCTGAGCTTGGCAGTTCCCAGTTCTTTGATTTTTTCAACTATTAACTGTTCATGCTGTGGATTGATCAAGTCATTCCAGTCAAGATCAAGGCCCTCCTGCCCGCAGCGGATGATATGGTCCTCAACAGAGCGTTCGGCCAGGTCTCTCAAACGGGCAATTTCCTTTATAGAATGGCCTTCTTTATACATGTTATAAGTGACCACATGGCTTGCCGTCCTGACACTCTTTTTTTGACTCCGCGGCAGACCAGTTTCAGGCTGGTTAACTGTATCCCCGGCAAACTCGCGCAGCACATTTAAAAACTGGCTGCCGTAATTCTTCAGCTTGGCTTCTCCCACACCTTTAATAGCCAGCAGGGCGGCAGGGGTGGCCGGCAGGCGTTCACACATTTCCCGCAATGTGCTGTCTGAGAAAATGATGTAAGGCGGCACCTGTTCCCTTTGCGCTATTTCCCGGCGCAGTTGGCGCAGCCGGTCAAAAAGCGACTGGTCGAGCAGCGGCTGGCTCTTTTTCAGCCGCACCTGGCGAAAAACCCTCTTTTCACCTTTCAACACCGGGGCCGCCCCGGGTAAAAGCCTGACCACAGGGTACTGCCCATCCGTCAAGCCGATATACCCTTCGGCTATCAACACTTTAATCAGGTGCTGGATTTCTTTTTCCGGGTAATCCTGCAGCAGGCCGTAAGAAGTCAACTTATCAAAACCGTTCCGCAGGACTTTTTTGTTTCTGGAGCCTTTCAGCACACTGGCCACCATGTTTACGCCAAACTGCTCCCGCATCCGCCAGACGCATGACAATATTTTTTGAGCCTCCATAGTAATATCAACCAGTTCTCTGTCGCTGCTGCAATTGCTGCAGCCGGCGCAGTTCTCCGGCGCTTCCGACTGCCCAAAATACTGCAGGATATAGCCCCGCAGGCATCTGGAGGTGTGGCAGTAGTCAACCATGGACTGCAGCTTTCTATATTCGCTGTCCCTTCTTTCCGGAGAAGCAGTGGAACTCTCAATTAAAAATCTTTGGATCTGGACATCCTGAGGGCTGAACAGCAGGATACACTCAGCGGGACCGTCATCCCTCCCCGCGCGCCCGGCCTCCTGGTAATAGGCCTCCAGGTTCTTGGGCATGTGGTAGTGGATAACATACCGTACGTTGGATTTGTCTATACCCATCCCAAAAGCATTGGTGGCCACCATCACCCTGATTTCGTCATAGATAAATTGCTCCTGGCTTAGCTCCCTTTCAGGCGCCGTCATACCGGCATGGTATTTCCCGGCCGCAAATCCCTTTTGCTGTAAGAAGGTATGGATCTGGTCGACATCTTTCCTGGTGGCGGCATAGATGATGCCTGATTTATCCCTGTTTTCCGCAAGGTAACTCTCCACAAAGTCCCTTTTGCCGGCGCCGTTGATTACGGCAAAAAACAGGTTGGCGCGGTCAAATCCGGTTACAAACACATTGGGCTGGTCTAATGCCAGCAGGTTAACCATGTCACGCGTTACTTCGGTTGTGGCGGTAGCGGTAAAGGCCGCTATGACCGGCCGCCGCTTGAGCTCTTTGACAAACGGCGCAATTGACAGGTAGGCCGGGCGAAAATCGTGCCCCCACTGGGAAATACAGTGGGCCTCATCCACAGCCAGCAGTTGTATGTCCAACTCCTTGACCATGTCCGTAAACTGCTCGCTTTCCAGACGTTCCGGCGCCATGTAAATAAGCTTATACCTGCCCCGCCTGGCCTGAGCCAGGACAGCGGACAACTCCCGGTAATCCAGGGAGCTGTTGATAAAGGCGGCTGTTATGCCGTGGCCGCGCAAATCGTCCACCTGGTCCTTCATCAGGGAAATCAGCGGTGAAATAACCAGCGTGGTACCGTACAACAAAGCGGGCAGCTGATAACAAATGGACTTGCCTCCCCCGGTGGGCATGATTCCGACAGTATCCCGGCCCTGCAGAATACTGCCGATGATCTGTTCCTGGCCGGATTTGAAGGAAGGATAGCCGAAATATTTCTTTAACAAACCTGCCGCTTTCTGCATCATAAAAATAACCTCTTCCATTATTTAAAATTTTACAATTCACACGTTATTCCATGCTAAAAAGACAAATCCTTCCATGAAGCAGCAGTTTTAATTACTTATATAATTATAATTGAAAAATGTATCCTTAATTGAAAAAGGATACATTTTCTCATGATTACAACGGATCGATCGCGCTTCAAACAAATGTATTCACAATATAGATCCTAAATATTCCAGGGCTCCGGCGGCAGTATGGAAACCGTCTTCCCGGCTTAAAAGCCTCGCCAGGAAGCTTACAAATGGTTCCGAGAGAGGGAGCACTTCCTGCCAGGGTCTGTCGAACAGGGTTTCATCCTCAACCCAACTGGTAAATAGGTCAACAGCCACGACCCCGGCCCCGAAGAGATCGCTGCGCGGGGAGATCTCCTTACGCAAAAGCCGGTAGGTCTCAGCTCCCGGTATCTTTTTTCTTGAAGGAAGATCACTTAACAGTCTTAGCGGTTGTCCATCACCGTTACTGTCTTTGTACTTGTTTTCCAGAGGGTCCGGGCAGGAGAGATTCCGGGACAGGTCAAGGAACCGTGCAAAGCCAAAATCAATTAAAAACAGCTCGTCATCTTTCAGCAGCAGGTTGGAAAGGCGCAGATCACGGTGAACCACAGCGTTTTCCCGCTGCGGCGGAGTGTGCAAATCTCGCAGAATGGAAAGAAGCTGCGTAACGATGTTCTTTACCTCATCTTCGCTGAAACGGCGGCCTGAATCCAACAGGCAGCTTAAGGGCAATCCCTCGCTGAACTCCTGGACAATGTAATGGATCTCACCAAACGAAAAAGCCCCCACAAAACCTGGTATGCGCGGATGGGAAACACTTCTGAGAATCTCTGATTCCAGCTCAAAAGGCAAAATATTTGGATTTTGATCATCCCTGTTGAACAAAGCCTTAATAGCGTAAAATCTTTTTCCCCGGCTGGCTTTGATTACAACCCCGTAACTGCCCTGGCCGAGCAATGCTTCAACAGCATATTCTCTGAGCCTGGGATGTTCCCTTCAGGAAGAAAATATACGGCCCAGAAAACCCCTCCTGTGGCGTTTATTGTAAGAACTGCTGCCGTGGTGGTAACCGTGCTGGTACGGGTTATGCGGGTAATGCTGCTGCTGCGGCGGCGGGGGGGGATTGACCGGGTGATGCTGGCTCGCCCGTCCTTTTAACCCGGCGCCGCAGTGGGGGCAGGACACCCAGGCGGGATCAACCTGCTTGCCGCATGAGTAACAGTTATTAGCTATTGGTGCACCACAGTGAGGGCAAAATTTAAAATCATCCTGCAAGGCTCTCTGACAGCTTGGGCAGTTCATTAAACAACCTCCTTAAGTAAATCTTCCATTTTTAGTATATCACAGCTTGCTAAGAATTAGCCAAGGGAAAGCTAAAAGAATGCTGAAAATTCATTTAATGGTCAGGCCGTAATTATTTCAACCAGCGAGCCGTTCTGCACCAGGGCTTGTCCCGCTGTGATCACCGGGTCACCCTCCTGCAGCCCTTCCAGCACCTCTGCCATTTCTCCTTCCATAAGACCTGTGCTGATGCGTGTTTCCACTGCTTTACCCTCTTTGGCCAGGTAAACAAGTTTTTGGCCGGCTTTTTCCACGATGGCCTCCTTGGGAATCAAAAGCGCCTGCTGGTGTTCCTCCGTGGCCAGTTCCACCTCCGCAAACATCCCCGGCTTTAGTTTTTGGGCGCTGTTTTCGATCTTGATCCGGGCGCTGAAAGTTTTGCTGGAGGAGTCCGCGGCGGGAGCCAGGTTGGTCAGTGTCCCCTCAAATGGCTCTACTGACACCGACGCCACCCGTACTTTTATCTTCTGTCCCTGTGCCAGGCGGCTGATCTCGCTCTCGGGAATACTAAATTCGGCGTAAACGCTGGAAATGTCCACCATGGTCATAACCGTGCCGCCGGTATTTACCATCTCCCCGATATCAACCTGGCGTCCTGATACCAATCCGTCGATAGGCGCACAAATAGCTGTGTTGGCAACCTGGTTGCGGGCGTTGGCCAGAGCGGCGGCGGCCTGTTTGACCTGGGCGTCGGCCTGCTCAGAAGCGGTGCGGGCGCTGTCCAGATCATGCTGCGCCACAGCCCCCGTTTTGGCCAACTGCTCATACCTCGTCAGGTTCAGGGCTGCCGCTTTCTGCCCCGCCACGGCCAGTTCGAGATTTGCTTCCATCTGCTGTACCTGGATGCTGTAATCGGTATCGTCGAGCTGAATCAGGGTCTGCCCCGCCCTGACCGTGTCGCCCAGGTCCACCGTAACTTCCGCTACCCTGCCGCCAACCTTGGGGATAATGGTGACCTCGGTGGCGGGAACTATTTTAGCGGCGAGGTTCACCCGGCGGCTGATTGAGCCTTTCTGCACCGCCGCTAACTTGACGGAAACAGGTTTTATTTCATAGGCCGCAGGGGTGGTTTTACCGGTACCACGGAAGCCCCGCACCACCAAAAACCCGATCAGCAATATGACGATCACACCCACTGTGATCAACAATTTGCGGTTGACTTTTCCCTTCACTTCTTTAGCCACTGACCTTCCCCCCGTCAATTTAGTATTGCATAAAAATGTTATCTCATGTATTCCCTAAACCCTTGCCTCCGCTGCTTCAGACAGCCGGCGCAGTTTATCCATTTTCTTCTGCTTGCGCCGCTTGTTATAATCATCCACCACGGTATAAAAGACCGGGATTACAATCAGGGTAAATAAAGTAGATGTGATCAGCCCGCCAATCAACACAACAGCCATGCCGGAGCGGATTTCCGTCCCCTCTGTCAGGGCCAGGGCGGTTGGCAGCATACCGAAGATCATGGTCACCGACGTCATGATAATCGGCCGCAGACGTGTCTTGGCCGCCTGCTGGACCGCCTCGCGCAACTCTACACCCCGGTCGCGCAGGGTGTTGGTGTAGTCGATCAGCAGGGTGCCGTTCTTGGCCACCAGTCCATCCATCATGATCACCCCGATCATCGAAAACAGGTTGAGCGTGTTGTGGGTCAGAGCCAGCGCTATCAGCGAGCCGATTAACCCCAGCGGCAGCGAGAACATCCTGATCAGCGGGGTAATCAACGACTCGTACAAAATCGCCAGCACCATATAGACCAGTACTATCGCCAGCGCGAAAGCCGCCAGCATATCTCCCATAATGTCGTTCATGTCCTGGGTCTGGCCGGCCTGCTTGACTGAATACCCGGGCTGAAGCTGTAACCTGGCAAGTTTTTTGCCGACTTCCTGGCTGAAGGCCCCCTGGTTCGTACCCCCAATGTTGCCGCTCACTGTTATGGTCCGCTGGCGGTTGACCCGGTTGATCTGGGTGGGCCCGCTCCCTTTAACAACCTCTGCCACCTGGGATAAGGGCAGTTGTATACCGCTCGTGGTGGCTATGGTCAGGTGTTTTAAACTTTCCATTTCAGTCTTGTCCAGCCCCTCAATGCTGACATCCACATCCACGTCTTTGTCCCCGGTCCTCAGCACAGTCGCGGTGCTGCCGTTGAGGGCCGTCCTTAAGGTATTGGCCACATCGTTGACCGACAGGCCGTAAGAACCGGCCCGCTGTCGGTCAATTCTTATCTGTACCTCCGGCTGGCCCAGCCGGTAGTTCATATCCACATCTTTTGCCCCCGGGGTTTCCGCCACCAGCTGCTTCACTTGTTCCGCCAGCGCCACCAGTTGGGTGTAATCCGGCCCGGCAACTTCGATCTGGAAATCGGACTCCGTGCCGCCGCCCATGGAATCAGACTCGCTGACAGTAATCTTGCCGTAAGGAAAACTATCGGCCAGTTTCCTTACCTCGTCTCCCACCTGCCAGACAGAGCGGTCGCGCTCGGACTTGTCATAAAGCGTTATAATTACCTGCCCCTTGTTCGCCCCCGAGGAGTACGAACCGTATCCCCCGGACGAACCGACGCTGGCCTGGTAGTATTTCACCTCTGGGATTTTCTTGATGTAATCTTCGATCTGCCTCAAAGCAGACTCGGTTTTCTGAAGTGGTGTGCCGATCGGCGTCTCCATTGTTACGGTAAGTGTTGACTGGTCGGTTTGGGGCATTAATTCAAAACCCACCTTGCCCAGCGGGATTAAGGTCAGGCTCAGAATGAACCCAACAATTGCCAGGACCAGTACCTTTTTGCGGTTGCCCAGCGACCATTTCAGCGCCCGGTCGTACCAGACCAGAGTTCCACTGGTTTTCCTGTCCAAGAAAGACCAGAACCTGTCAAACAGTTTCTGCACCCTGCTGCCCAACCAGCCCCAGAGCGTGTGCCGCCGCGCTTTGGCTTTCAGCTCCCGTGTCTCGGCGTCTTCTTCCATGTAAAAACGGTGCGCCAGCATCGGGGCCAGGGTGAACGAGACAAACAGCGAGAACAGGGTGGCAATTACCACCGTCAGTCCGAACTGGCGGAAGTACTGCCCGATCATTCCCCCCATAAAGGCGATAGGTGCGAACACCACCACGTCCGACATGGTAATGGCGATAGCCGCCATGCCCACCTCGGAGCGCCCCTCCAGGGCCGCCTGCAGCGCTGACTTGCCCATAGCGCGGTGCCGGTGGATATTTTCAAGCACCACGATGGAGTCATCCACCAGGATACCGATGCACAGAGCCATCCCCATCAGGGACATCATGTTGAAACTGAAACCGGCGAAATACATCCCCATCAGGGTCGAGACCAGGGAGGTCGGGATGGCTATCAGCACCGTAACCATTGACCTCCACTCCCGCAGGAAGAAAAACAGGATAAAAGCAGTCGTGAAGATACCCTCAATAATGGTCAGCAGTGTTCCATTTAACGAGTCAGTTATAAACTTTGAAGAGTCGATGTTTACTACTATTTCAAAATCCGGCGGCAGCGCTTTTTGTATATTAGGCAGTTCCCTTTTAATTACCTTGCCGACATCCACCGTGCTGGCGTCGCTCTGCTTGAGGATATTTACCCCGATGGACGGGTCCCCGTTGAGCCTGCTGTACTGCCGGACATCTTTATAGGTATCCTCGACCGTGGCCACATCCCGCAGGTAAACCGACTTACCGTTGCCCAGCGGGATCTGAATATTCTTGATATCGTCGGCTGACTTAAACTCGCCCATAACCCGCACATTGTACTCGGCTTCCGGTTGGTCAAGCCGCCCGCTGGGCTGGTTCAGGTTTTCCACCCCCAGGCGGCTGGTGACGCTGTTGACCGACAGGCCGTACCCCGCCAGGCGGTTTTTATCCAGCTTGACCTTAATCACCCGGTCCTGCCCGCCGTCCAGCGAAACGTCGGCCACGCCTGAAAGCTTCTGTAAACTTTCCTTGACGATTTTATCCGCGTAGTAGTAGGTTTCATGCAGCGGGCGCGGGCTTTTAACCGCCAGGGTCATTACCGGGAAGGCGTTCAGGTCGATCTTGGACACCACCGGGTCGCTGGCGTCCTCCGGCAGGGTGCCCTTGATTGAATCAATCTTTTTTTGGACATCAAGCGCGGCCTGGTCGGCGTTGGCGGTCAAATCAAACTCCAGAACTACGAACCCCAAACCCTCGTTTGACTGCGAGGTTATTTTTTTCACCTTGCTTAAGGTGGCCAGCGACGATTCAATAGGCTTCAGGATCTGAGTCTCTATTTCCTCCGCTCCCGCCCCGGGGTAGGTGGAGATAACAGTGACGTAAGGTATATTTATCGACGGAAAGAGGTCCACGCCGATCATCCGGTAACTGTAAAGGCCCAGTACCACGAACATCGCGATGATTACGCACATACCCACCGGCCTCTTTACCGCAAATTCAGTCAAACCCATAAATTAAACCCCTCTCTTGACTTCTGTCCGTCAACTGCTTCTTTTGATAACATTAATTTTCCTGGCATTATACTTTTCTCATTTTGCTTTCAGGGGTAAGAATTCCGTACATGACCACATTCCAGAACTCCTTAAGTACCTGCTTCGTGGTTAAAACACTGGCGTCTATATTGAACACCGCGTCAACGCAGGCTTGCATAATTATGTCAAGCACATCAAGATCTATATCCGGCCTGATATTTCCACTGGCTACCCCCTGCTCCATAAAGCTTTTCTTATGTTGCGACAGGAAGTTTTGCATATCCATAACCTTTTTCCATTCATCCGGGAAATGTTTTTTAAGTTCAAAGGCCAGTTGCTCATTCCTTGACGGTTCCTCGCAGATAAACGCTGTCATTTTATCCACCCAGGCGCCTTCAGACTCTAGAATTTTGAGGATTTTCTCTTTTTCCGTTTCAACAAAGCTTGTACAAACCGCACTGATAATATCTTCTTTCCCTTTAAAGTACTTGTAGACTGTTTTAGTGCTGATCCCCAGATCGGCGATAATATCCCCGATCGTGAATTTCCGGAAACCGTATTTTTGGATTTGTTCCATGGCCGAGTGTATAATTCTGTTTCTCATATCAGTCAACCCCAACCCTCATTGGAAAATAATTTGTTTTCCATCTTTTCCATGTTAGCATTCACCAGCTAATTGGTCAAGATTAAAAACTCCGAATTTAATCTTACATGATTGGAAACAATTTACTCATACAACAAAGGGGGTTATAAAAAATGAGGATGTTTTACGGAGGGGCGTTGGACGGTTTTGGCATGGGCTTGTTGATGGTACTATGTCTGGCAGCGGTTTATATTGTTTTCCTGATTTCTGGAGGACGGTGCGCTGGCGCCGGCCCCGCAATTTTTAAATCACGACAACGTAGCAGCTGGCAAGTCGTTGGAGAAGCTTACCCGTTACGACATTCAAACTGTCATCTGCTACCACGGCGGCCTGTATCAGGACAACCCCAACCGGCGCATTGCCGAACTGGCCAAATCCAATATTTAATGTTGATTAAGAAAAGGTGCTTATTTGGAAAAGAACAAGGCCAGCCTTACCGCGCTGATAACTGCCTACGGCCGGGCCTACCACGCAGTGCATGATGAGCCCAAGATTTTTGATGACTTTCTGGCCTATCAGTTTTTTACAGAAGAAGAACGGGCAGAACTGGAGAAGAACCTGGCTGAGTCCTTAAAATTTTTTGACCCCGAACGCGCCGTCCGTTTTATCCAAAAAACATGGCGACTTATCACTCGTTGGTATAGAGAAGCCTTCTGTTGCAACAAGGGTTTTGATCTGCTCGACAGCCTGCCGCCCTACCGCTTCACCCGCCCGGATGCACTCTTCGGCTTTGTGAAACTCATACCACCTTATTTTTTCAACAGCAGGTTTCAACAGTATGTAATTTTTCGACAAAATCTTTTCTTGTTTGAGTATTCCAACGTGTTGCTCGTTCAGTTTCAATGAACGGTCAATAATTTTTATAGATGCGGGCATCGACGAGTTAAGCCAGCGTCTCAGATTCCCCATCCAAGCCATTTGCCTGCCTTTTTTTGAGGCTATTTCCTCACACCATTTCCTTGCCCTTATCAAGATATCAGCCCGATCAACCTGCGAGCAGACATCCACGGCAACTACAACATCCGAACCTGCTTCCTGAACTGCCGCTAATGGTACGGGTGTGCTTATCGAACCATCCACAAGCAAATGTGAACCAGCCTTTACCGGATAAAAGATACCTGGTAAGGCGGTGCTTGCCCTTAATGCCTTAGCCACCGGACCTGAGTTAATACGTACTTCTTCTCCTGAAATTACGTCAGTGGCAACAACGACCAGCGCTTTTTCTAATTGGTTAAAATCTTTCCCACGGGCTAAAATATTAAAGTACTTTTCTAACCGGTTTCCAATAATCAATCCTTGACTTGGTAAAGACGGATCTGCTAATTCGAACATTTGTCTCCACCCAATTTGAAAGACCATGTTCTCCATTTCCTTGATTCCATATCCCGCGGCATAAACGGCGCCTACCACTGCTCCCATGCTGGTGCCGGCAATAACATCAATAGGAATGTCAGCCTCCAGCAAAATCTTAAGTACTCCCAGGTGGGCATAGCCCCTGGCGCCACCCCCGCCGAGCGCCAGCCCTATCCTAGGCCTAACATTGCCACGTTTCATTTCTTTTCCTCCAATACCGGTTTTACTTTAAACCAGGCCGCGTACATAGCCGGAAAGACCAGCAGTGTGAGTACGGTAGCCCCCAATAAACCTCCCCCGATGGCGGTTGCCATCGGCCCCCAGAAGGCGCTGCCGGATAGAGGTATCATGGCCAGTATGGCTGCCGCCGCCGTCAGCATAATGGGGCGAAACCGTGATATTGTAGCGTTGATGATGGCATCCCAGGCCGGCAGGCCCTCTGCTATAAGCTTTTCAATTTGATCTATCAAGATGATGGAATTCCGTATAATCATCCCGCAGAGGGCCATAATACCAAAAATGGCCACAAACCCCATTGGTTTCTGGAACAGCAGCATGGCCGCGCTTACCCCGATAATACCCAGGGGAGCTGTAAGCAAAACCAGTATCATTTTGGGGATGCTTTGCAGCTGCAGCATCAACAGGGTCATGATGATTACAACCATGGCAGGTACAGGCTGCATCAACAACCCTATCCCCTCGTCTCTTAACTCAACTGAGCCGCCCATTTCGATACTATAACCGGGAGGCAGGTTTTTACGCAACTCTTCCAGATCTTGATACGCTTGTATGGTGGCGTCATTGCCCGTAATGCCGGGAACAGTGTCGGCCTGGATGTCAATGGTCGGTTTCAGGTTTCTGCGCCATACCGTTCCTTCCTCCGCGCCGTAACTGATTTCGGCGATCTGCCCAAGAGGGACAAACTTGCCGGCGCCGGCCGCAACACTTAAATCCTTAACCCGGGACAGGTCGTTGGGATCCAGGTCCGCCGCACGGTAAACAATATCAATCTTTTTATCACCCTCGCGGAACTCGGCGATGGGTATGCCGGATAACTTCGACTGCAGGGCGACAGCCAGACTCTGCTTGTCGATACCGAGCGCGCGCGCTTTGTCCTGGTCGATATGCAGACGCATGGTTTTGGTTTTTTCGAACCAGTTAAAATTAATATTAAGCAAATTGGGGTTTTGAACCATGATATCCCTGGCCTGTGAGGCTATTTCCCGGACCTTGTCCCGATCATAGCCCGAAACCCGGAGCATAACCGGATAAGCGGAACCCGGCCCCAGCGCAAGCACCTTGGTTTTCATCCGGACGTTTTCAAATTCCCGGTCAAATAGTTCTTCCAACTCCCGGCGCAGTTCATCCCTTGCTTTAGTGTCTTTCGCCAATATTACGAACTGGGCGTAATTGGCATTATCCTGAGGCAGGCCTGCAACCGAGAGAACAAACCTCGGCGCGCTTGTACGGGTATAGCTTGAAAAGTTAACAATGCGCGGATCATCCTTCAGCTTTTCAGCTAATTTGGCCGCTTCCTGCTCGGTAGCTTTTAGAGAGGACCCTTCCGGCAAACGCATGTCAACAATCAATTCCGGGCGGGTGGAATTAGGGAAAAATTCTTTGGGGATATAATTCATCAACTGAATGGATAAAATGAAAGCCGCTACCGCCAGGGCGATTACCAGCCAGCGCACCCGCAGCGCGCCTTCCAGGACCCGCCTGAACAGGCGGTAAAAGCGGGTGTTGTACAGGTTGAACTCATGCTGGCCGCCAGCCGTCTTCTTTAACTGAATCAAACGGCACCCCAGCAAGGGAGTGACCGTTCCCGCCACCACCCATGAAATCATCAGCGAGATCGTGACAACCCAGAAAATACTACCCACGAATTCCGACGCGGCGCCAACCGAAAAGCCGACCGGCATGAACCCCGCACAGGTAACTAAAGCGCCGACCAGTCGCGGCAAAGCGGTTTGGGCAAATGAAAAACTGGCGGCTTTTGCTTTATCCCAACCCTGTTCCATCTTCACAAGCATCATCTCTATTGAAATGATGGCGTCGTCCACCAGCAGGCCCAGGGCAATAATTAGCGCCCCCAGGGAAACCCTGTGCAGGTATATTCCGGTGTAATTCATGCAAGCAAACAGGGCGGCCACGATCAAAGGTATGCAAAAGGTGACAACAACACCCGCACGGGCGCCCAGGCTGAGAAAACACACGCATAAGACGATTGCCAGGGCTTCCACCAGAGTCTTGACGAACTCGTTAATTGAATTTTTGACCACTTCCGGCTGGTTGGCCACCTGGTGGATTTCCATCCCCAGCGGTAAATTTGTGCGGATATCTTCCACTGTTGCTGCGAGGTCGTCCCCCATGGTTAGGATATTGCCGCCTTTCTCCATGGAAATTGCCAGTCCGACAGCCTGCCGGCCGTTATAAAACATCTTCTCCTGAGCAGGCTCGGCATACCCCCGGCGCACAGTGGCTATGTCTCCCAAGCGGAACACGCTGTTATTAGCCCGGATGGCCAGGTTTCGAATATTATCAATGTTTTCAAAAATGCCGCTTACCCTTAAATAAACGTTATCTGATGACGTTTCCAGCATCCCTGCGGCGGCTACCGCGTTTTGACTCTGCAAAGTTTGTATTATTGATGATTGGTCAACACCAAGCTGGGCCAGTTTGCTGCTTTCGATTTCCACAAAGATTTTTTCCGGCTGGACTCCAACCAGTTCAACCTTCGCAACATTTTTAACGCCGAGCAGTTTCTGGCGGATCTCTTCGGCGTATTGCCTTACCTCCTCATGAGTAAACCCCTCCGCCGTCAATGCGTAAATGTTGCCGTATACATCGTCGAACCTGTCGTTAAAAACGGGGGGCAGCACTCCTTTAGGAAACGTCGCGGCAACATCGTTAACCATGTTGCGCACTTCCTGCCAGGTCGGCCGCAACTGTCCTTCTTTAACCTCGTACTTCAGGCTCAGGAAAATCACCGACTGGCCGGGCATGGAATAGCTCTCGACCTTATCGAAACCCGGTGTTTCCTGAAGCTTCCGTTCGATTTTATAAGTAACCTGTTCTTCCACTTCAGGTTCGGTGGCGCCAGGCCAGGCCGTGGCGATTACCATCTGGCGGATAACAAAATCAGGATCTTCAGACCTTCCCATTTGCTGGTAAGATAACGCTCCAAGCGTAAAAATCACTACGATAAAAAAATATACCAGTTGTTGTTTTTTCAGCGCCAATTCAGCCAAATTAAACTTACTCATCTGGCTTCACCCGCGCTAGTCCGCACTCTTTGCCCTTCGCGCAGTTTTTGCACACCGGCGGTGACAATAATCTCGCCGTCTTTAAGTCCTTCAAGTACCTGAACCTGGTTGTCTCCAAAGGCGCCAACCTTTATGGAGCGCAAGTGAACAACACCGTCATTTACAACCCAAACCGCGGGAGTGTCTCCGGTTTGATAAATCGCCGACAAAGGGATATAAGCAGTTGCCTGTTGCCGTGCCGCGCCGCTTATGATTACGGAAGACGTCATGCCAAGTTCAATTCCTTCCGGCGGATTTACCAGACTGACACGCACTTTATATGTACGGGATACTTGATCCGCCACGGGCGATATTTCCCTCACCCGGCCATCTATAACCACATCGGGCAAGGCCCAAAATTTGACCTGGATTTTTTCTGCCTTGCGCAATTCATCAAGGCGATTTTCCGGGACATTTATTTCCACCTCCCGCTCGCCGTCCCGCACTATCGTTACTACTTGCGGGCGGGAAGTCACCACACCGGGACCCACCATCTGCCCCACCTCACCATCAATGCTCTTTACGACACCATTACAATCGGAATACAGGTTAGTGTAATTCAATTGATTCACAGCTTGTTCATATTGAGCCGTAATCTGCCGTACCAATGCTTCGGCGGAATTATAAGTGTTCTGAAAGCTGTCGTATTCCGCTTTACTTATGGCTTTTTGCTCATATAGTTGCCTGTAGCGCTTTAAATTGTCCGTCGCCAGATTCAATTGAGATTGAGCCGAAGACAATTGCGCTCCAATCGCGTCAATGTTCTGCTGAAAATCCCGTGCATCAAGTTGCATAAGCAAATCCCCTTGTGTTACGATACTTCCCAAATCAACATAACGATTAATAATTTTTCCGTTAACCTGAAAAGCCAGTTTTGTTTCATTGCGACCGCAAACTTCTCCCGGATATACCGATTTTAGGTTCCCTTCAACGCTTTTTATGGTTAGTGTCCGGACTAAAGGAGCATCTTCCTTGACCTCTTGTGCCTCGGGCGAACATCCCATCAACCACAAAGACGTAGAAAGAGCCAGGAGAAAAACAAGAATAATTCTGCCGGACTGGACGATCGTTCTTTTTTGTGTTTTCACAGGAGACCTCCTAATAAGTATCTATTCAAATAATTACACCTGACTGATATTAGTCAGTTAAATAGTGAGGCTAAACTATTTTGCTGCTTTTATGTAAATATCTTAGCGAAATGACTGTTATCAGTCAGTATAATACAAAAAATTTTAAGTCCTTCTGAATTTTAACCTGCCCTTCTCTATGCCCAGGGCTGTTTCGATAAGCCTTTCACCAACAAATATTTTCCCGGCAAAGACGTTCGGATTAGTTTCATCAGGCTTTTCCAGATAAGATTCTATAATGGGCAAAAGGATTGTTACAAAATAATCCAACGCCGCCGCCGGATATGGTATATTCATTGTCCCTTCTTTTTGCCCTTGTTTAAAGACTTTAAGAAGGCTGGGTTCAGCAAGTTTTTTAGCGTGATTTTCTATCTTGGCCATTAAGTGCAGTTGTTTCTCTTCAAATAAAACAGCTAATAATGATTCTTCATTTTTTATCTTGTCAAAAAACAATTGCACTATCTGGCAGATTTTTTCCTCCGCGGAAATGGCCTGATTGTCCACCAACTCCTCAAGCTCATTAATAATGAGTATGACCATACGTGAAATGATCGCTTCCAGGACATCTTCTTTAGTTTCAAAATAGTAATAGAAGGTCCCCTGCGCGACGCCGATATTTTTCACGATATCGCTGACCGAAGTCTGGTGATAACCCCTGGTACGGAATAATTCTTCCGCGGCATCAATCAGTTCCGCTTTTCTAATCTCTGGATCCTTAGTAATTCTGGTTATTATCAGCACCTCAATTTCCACTGACTGCAATCAGTCAGCATAATCGTACCTCCAAAATATTTTGTTGTCAACCATTATTTGGGACTATCGAACTAAATGCTGAGCATATACTCCTCTGTCACATGTACTTCAACATTATACAAACCCTGCTTGACCGACCAGTTCCTGACCCGTGGAAAAGGGACGTCTTTTTTCAGGGACTTGAAGGTTATATAAGGTTTAGCGCTGCCTTTTAAGTCGTACAAAATAGTGATTTCACCGGCGGAAAATGTTTTGGTGGCAGTCTTTCCCTGTTCCATAAAAGAAACGATATATTGATTTTTGGCTTTTTTCATCTCTAAAATATCCGCTTTTTTAACGGGCAATTTTGATAATGTATATTCAACAAAATCTGAATAATCTCTTTTTGACTTGAAATACCCTACCACACCAAAAACAATAACAAATAGGGCTAATATACCAACAGCTAATAAAAAATAGATCATTGACACCCTCCCCCTGTTCTACCTCACAAAATTACGGATCATGTCGACAATATTGCTGAAGCCGTTATTTTGGGCAAGGGTCAGCGCCGTTTCACCTGTTTCCGTTTTAAGATCAATGTCAGCGCCTCTTTCCAGCAACAGTTTTACCAGTTCTTCGCTGCCCGTTTCCGCAGCGGCCATCAAAGCGCTCCACCCTTCTTTACTCCTGTCATTCACCCTGGCCCCGTTGTCCAGCAAAGTCTTGACCACTCGCACATGGCCATTGAACGACGCCCACAAAAGCGGCGTCTCCTGGTCATCATTCGCGGCATTCACGTCAGCGCCGTTTTTAATCATCTCAGACAGCCACCTGGCGTCGCCGATCCTGGCCGCGTAAATCAGGTCGGCATTTTTCAAAGAACCAGCCTGGTGTAGCGCCTGTAGCAGCTGGTGGTTTCCTTTCTGCTTGGCAAGGTCCAGGGCGCTCCACCCTTTGCTGTTTTTAACCTGGACGTCGGCCCCTTTTTCCAGCAAATAATGCGTCATCTCAAAACTGTCTGAATAGACAGCTGTCATGAGCGGGGTCAAGCCCTGCCCGTCACAGGCGTTGACATCGGCGCCGCTGTCAATCAGCAGCCTGGCGATCTCCTGGTTTCTCGCGTTTTGCAGTGCGGCCATCAACACAGTAACGCCGCTGTTGCCGCGGGTGTTTACATCCGCTCCGCAGTCCAGCAGCGTTTTAACAACTTCAGCATGACCGAAAAAAGCGGCGTAAATGAGCGGGCTCATGCCATTTTCATCCCGCACGTTGACATCCATCCCTTTTTCCTCAACCAGGTATTTAATCTTTTCCGGTGGATCCCCCCGGCCTGCCGCCTTAATCAATTTATTTACCGCCAATGACAATACCTCCCAATATCAATAACAAATTAAAGTTTTACCATTTTAGTAATTATAACCTGTTTTATGAGTTAAATCAGCAACAGTAATGTAGTTGAAGACAATTAAAAACAAAAAGCGCCTGTGGGGTTATAAAATACAGGCGCTTTTTTACTTTTTAATAAAAAGTAAAAACTGTGATTACCAGCAAAACCAGGAGAATAACCGGCCAGTATAAAAGCTTCGGAATCAGGTTATCCCGGTAGTGGACAAAACACAAGTTGTTTTCCGAACCAAATACGAAGGAATTAACAATAGTAAACAGGATCGCAAAATACATTGCAATGTAGAAATATTCCAGGTACAGCACTTCCCTGACGGGAAAATCCCCCCTGAGCTTTATATGCACCAGCAAAACTGAAAAGAACAAAGCGGAACAGGATCCCAGGACCGACGGCAGTTTAAATTCGGCTATTTTGGATCTTCCCCCCCGCGGGTCCTTAAAAAGTCCTTCGAAATACTTGTAGCTGATTCACTGTTTAGGTAGAATAAAGAATGTCCCGGGCTATGGAAACAGCTGAAAAACCAACAAAGAGGAGAAATAAGTTGAATATAAATCAGGTTGATATTATCGCGCTTATAGCAAAGGATACCGGTCTTCCACGGCATAAAGTGGAACATACGGTCAGTCTCTTAGCCGACAACACCATTCCTTTTATTGCCCGTTACCGCAAAGAGCAGACTGGTGAGCTGGATGAGGAACAGATCCGTAATATTGACGAGCTAAATAAGCACTACACCAGCCTCGAACAGAGAAAGTCGGAAATAATTCGCCTGATTGACGGGCAGGGCAAGCTCACCGGTGAACTGCAGGCTAAAATCACCAGCTGCACCAAACTCTCGCAGTTAGAAGATTTATACCTGCCCTATAAGCCAAAGCGCAAAACCAGGGCCAGTACTGCCAGAGAAAACGGTCTTGAACCTCTTTCAGCATATCTTTTGTCCTTCCCAAGTTCTGGAAGCCCGGAGGAAGAGGCTTCGTCCTATATATCTGAAGCAGTCCCCACAGTTGAAGATGCCCTGCAGGGAGCTATGGACATAGTCGCTGAGATTGTCGCCGAGGATGCCGACGTGCGCAGCTGGGTGCGCGAGCAAACCCGGCGGACCGCTTCCCTGGTCACCAGCGTGCGCAAAACCTCTGAAGACAAAATATACCTCAACTATTACGATTACCGGGAACCGGTCGGCAGAATAGTGCCGCACCGTGTACTGGCCATTAACAGGGGCGAAAAAGAAGAAGTACTGAGTGTGTCTGTTGAAGTGGATGAAAATCCTATCATCAAGTGGATCAGCAGCAGATTCTTAAAGGAAGGGACCGCTACCACCAGCTATGTTGACCGGGCGATCAGGGACGGGTACAAGCGGCTCATTGCCCCCTCCGTGGCACGGGATATCCGCAATGAATTAACTGAGAAGGCAGCGGCTCAGGCGATCAAGGTCTTTTCCCAAAACCTGCGCAGCCTGCTGCTCCAGCCGCCGGTGCGCGGCAAGGTCGTGCTGGGCATAGACCCGGCTTACCGTACGGGATGTAAATGGTGTGTCATAGACCAGACGGGGAAGCTGCTGGAGACAGGGGTGTTTTACCCTACCCCCCCTCTGAAAAAAATTAAGGAGGCCGAAGAAATCCTGTCCGGCCTGGTAGAAAAGTATGGGGTTACGGCCATAGTGATAGGCAATGGCACAGCCTCCAGGGAAACAGAGGTCTTTGTGGCAGAGTTTATCAGGTCCTATAACAAGCCGGGGCTGTCTTATACCATTGTCAGCGAAGCCGGAGCAAGCGTTTATTCCGCCTCCAAACTGGCCAAGAAAGAATTTCCCGGCCTGGACGTGTCAGAACGGGGCGCGGTTTCCATAGCCCGCCGCATTCAGGACCCCTTGTCCGAATTAGTCAAAATTGAGCCGCGCGCGGTAGGTGTGGGCCAGTACCAGCACGATCTTCCTCCCAAACAGCTTGATGAAAAGCTTGCCGAGGTTGTCGAATCTGTCGTAAACTACGTGGGTGTTGACCTTAACACAGCTTCTGCGCAGCTGTTGGGCTATGTGGCCGGCATCAAAGCAAAAGTTGCCGAAAATATAGTCCAGTACCGTGATGAAAACGGTGGTTTCAAACGCCGCAAGGAGTTATCCAAAGTGCCCGGGCTGGGGCCCAAGACACTTGAGCAGTGTGTTGGTTTTTTGCGTATCAGCAACGGGGAAAACATCCTGGACGCAACAGCAATACACCCGGAGTCATACGACCTGGCCTACCGCTTGATTGATCTGATCGGCTTCGGGCTGAATGAGGTTGGCCGCCCTGAAGCCAGGGCTAAGATTGCCCGGGTCGATGTCAAGGAGATCGCGGCGCAGCTCGAAGCCGGCGTCCCGACCCTGAGAGATATTTTAGACTCCCTGGCCCGGCCGGGCAGGGACCCCAGGGAGGACCTGCCGGCGCCGGTATTCCGCACCGACGTTTTAAGCCTTGAAGATCTGCGGCCCGGCATGGAACTCAGCGGCACTGTCCGCAACGTGGTGGATTTTGGGGCATTTGTTGACATTGGCATCAAAAATGACGGGTTGGTTCACATTTCACAGCTGTCGGACACCCGTGTTAAACACCCCCTGGACCTGGTTTCGGTAGGAGACGTGGTCAAAGTATGGGTACTGGCGGTAGATTTGGAAAGAGGCAGGGTATCTCTTTCTATGAAAAACAGGGTGTAAGGCTCTTCGTGAACCTTCTCCGGGACAAGCCCGGAGGTTTTCAGGGGCGAAGTTCTATAAAAACTCCTCCATTCAATATAAAAACTAACATGGAATAATAATTGTT
This sequence comes from Pelotomaculum propionicicum, assembly GCF_004369225.1. GTDB lineage: Bacteria > Bacillota > Desulfotomaculia > Desulfotomaculales > Pelotomaculaceae > Pelotomaculum_B > Pelotomaculum_B propionicicum. The sequence goes on along the minus strand of NZ_QFFZ01000008.1, from coordinate 13,311 downwards.
AATTCTGTGTTAGCTGTAGTTTTACCGTATAAGGGTTGCCTAAAATAAGAAATCTCTTCCTCTGTTCAAATAAAATGCCAAATGCTAATATGTAAGCAACAGCCAACCCCAAAATGATGTACCGCCCACTGCTGACTGACGGAAAAACACTGGTGGTAGGTTTCAACCCGGAACAAATTAAAGAAATTTTATAATAAACGGGTTGCATTATACAACTGTTGTATTATACAATACCCCTGGGAGGTGTTTCATATACCTGCGCAAGAAGATCTGTCGCGACTGAGGGAGTGTGTCAGGGTGCTGACCAGGAAACTAGGACTGCTGGAGAAAAGTGAGGCTTCCTGCTGCGGTGTTACTTTAAGCCAGTGCCATGCTGTGGTGGAGATAGGCAGAGTTGGCAGTATTTCTGTCAATAACCTGGCCGGCATACTGGGACTGGATAAGAGCACTATGAGCAGGACTGTCAACAACCTGGTGGAGCAGGGTTTGGTTACACGAGAAACAGATCCTGAGGACAGAAGGTATCTGAGCATCGGGCTGACTGACCAGGGCCGCCAACTTTTTGTAAATATAGAGAGCGGTATGGAACAATTCTACCAGGATGCTTTCAAAGCCATTCCCCCGGAAAAGCGGGAACAAGTGCTGGAAAGCCTTGAAATACTGGTAAAAAGCCTGCCCAATAAGTGTTGTTGATTAATCTCCGGCTCCTTCTTTGTCTTTATTTCAGTGTCACATAAAAATAGCGGCTGTGCAACTTTTCCATGCCGTCAATCAACCTGGGACCGGGCCTGCATATCGTATGGCAGGGTATGGGATAAACCCTGTTTTCACGGAAGGCCGTTATTTGCGCCCACTCTCTTCTTATGATATCATCCACTGTCCTCTGACATATGGGTCTTTTGGCAACACAGCCTTTACATCTCAGGGGCGGCGCTTGCCCCTTAGCAACACCGCAAAACAAAACCACTTCCGGATCGAATGCTATGATTTGCTCCGGCGCCACCTTAATGTAAGGATCCTTCGTTGGGAAAACCATCATTTGGGCGCCGGCCTTTTGCAGCGCGTCATATTGAAATGACCCGGGCCCAGGTGCAACAATGGGGTCCATGCTCATTATGCGGAAAACCCTCGGCCTTCCATGGCCGGACTTCCGGCCAAGCTGCTCCACCCTCTCCCTCATCGAATCGATCAGCGGCCGCACAGCGGCTTCAACATCGCAAACTTGCGCGATCTCGTTCATCACCCAAAAGATATCGTCCACACTTACAGGAGTAAAGGGAATTACTTCAACTCCGGCGTTTTTCAGATCACCTGAGACCGCCTTGTGCAAAGCCGCGTCAGCCAGCACCAGGTCCGGCTGAAGAGCAAGAATCCTGGTCAGCCGCGGCTGGCCGAATGTTCCGACTTTAGCCCTGGTTTTAGCTTCCTCCGGAAAATCGCAATGCTCCGTTACTCCCGTTAACCGCTCTTCCAGGCCCAAAAAGTACAGCATCTCCGTAAACGAAGGAACTAAAGAAACTATTCTTTGCATCCTGCTCATAACCTACCTCACCCGCCCGGACCGCCGCGGCGGCTTTCCCATAAATTCAGCGTCATGTCCAATATCTCCTGGTATGATTCGAAAGCATGACCGTTTATTCCTGTTGTCTGAATTAAAAACAAAAAAAATCCCCCCCGAATTATTTTTTCGGGAGGATTATCCTCGCAAAAACCCGCCAAAATGGCAGAAGACCTTAACAAAATGGTATACTGCTAAGAACTCTGTAAACAACGGGCATATTTAAATACAAGGCGGGGATAACCCATCCCGGAACAGAATTGCCCCCGGCAACTCTCTAAACATTTGTTTGTTCCAGAACTAGCTGTTCCTCATTCCTCTCTACCCGTCCCTTTCTTCAGTGTACAAAAATATATTAACAGAACCTTTCCTGAAATTCAATCAGACCTGCATGACCGTAGCTGTATAGCTTTTTAAATTTATTTGTGGTATTATAGTAAGTGCTATGAAAGACTTAAACTATTACCTCAATCTGCAGTATGAAGTAAAGATGATAGGCGCTGCCGGGGCGTGGGCTGCCGCGATTCCCGCCCTGCCTGACTGTGTGGCCGAGGGCAAAACGCCGCAGGAAGCCATGGCCAAACTGGAGGAAGCCAAAAAAAGCTGGATCGAGAGCCGGCTGAAATCGGGTCAGCCGGTACCGGAACCTTAAAAAAAGACGCTTAAGGGCGTCTTTTACTTTCTAAAAGGCAGTGAATACAATGGAGATAATTATAAGGCCGTTATCATTGAATATGCCAAAATTATTGTAACAGCGCTTGTTATATCCATATTTTCCTCATGGGTGACAACCGGAACAAAAGCAATGACAGCAGATACTGGGGCCCCCTGCCTGTTCAAAACATAATCGGCAAGGCTGAATTTCGCTTTTATCCCTTTGCTGATATAGGGACAATAAACTAATAGCTGGTGTTTAAACACCGGCTTTTTTTTGGCGCAGGAAGGGCTCTACCCTCTCTTGGATATCACCTGGGGAGAGGAAACCATGAGGTTTCTGTTGCATCCAATCTTGTAAAGCCTTTTTCATAATGAAGCCTTTGAACATACCTCTGTAAGTATAAAAAAGAAAAAGGCTCTGTATGTAACTGCGACGATATCCAAAGGGGGTTGTGTATCTCTACTTGATCATATAAGTACAAAAAAATAAAATAATAGAAAAGAATAATTGCTAAAATCAGGGTAAAAAATGAAGGGGAAAATAAATATCTCCACATAAGTCATTACCGGGAAGGGGAACTTGAATTGGAAGCAGCTACGGTGAAGGAACTGTATGCGGGGAAGGGAAAATACCTGCATCAAAGAATACAAATAAATGGCTGGGTTAGGACACTCAGGTCTTCTAAGACATTTGGTTTTATAGAACTCAATGACGGGACTTTTTTTTCCAACCTCCAGGTTGTATTTGACGAAAACCTGGCCAACTATAAGGAAGTATCTAAGCTGATCACCGGTTCAGCCATAAAGGTGGCGGGCCAACTTACAGAATCCCCCGGGGCCAAACAACCTTTCGAGTTAAAGGCGGAGTGTATAGAAATCGAAGGACTTTCCGCGCCGGACTACCCTCTGCAGAAAAAAAGACACACCTTTGAATACCTGCGCACCATTGCTCACCTGCGCTCCCGTACAAACACCTTTTCCGCGGTCTTCAGAATCAGGTCGGTCGCCGCTTACGCCATCCATAAATTCTTTCAGGAAAACGGCTTTGTTCACGTACACACACCCATTATCACGGGCAGTGACGCGGAAGGCGCCGGAGAAATGTTCCGGTTAACCACCCTGGATTTTGACAAGCCCCCGCGTGATGAAAAAGGGGCGGTCGACTTCACCAAAGATTTCTTCGGCAAAGAAACAAACTTAACGGTAAGCGGCCAGTTAGAAGCGGAAACCTACTGTATGGCTTTTAACAAAGTATATACCTTTGGCCCTACATTCCGGGCTGAAAACTCCAACACACCGCGTCACGCGGCTGAATTCTGGATGATCGAGCCGGAGATCGCTTTTGCCGGGCTCAGGGAAAACATGAACCTGGCCGAAGATATGCTTAAGTTTATAGTAAGCTATGTGTTGGAAAACACCCCGGCAGAAATGCAGTTTTTGAATAGCTTTGTCGACAAGTCGCTGCTGGAGCGCCTTACAAATATCGTTAAATCCGATTTCGGCCATCTAACTTACAGTCAGGCAGTGGAGATCCTGAAAAAATCCGGTGAACAATTCGAATACCCTGTTGCATGGGGCATCGACCTGCAGACCGAGCATGAGCGGTACATTACCGAAAAACACTTCGGCAAGCCGGTTTTCGTAACAGATTACCCGAAAGAAATCAAAGCTTTTTACATGCGGCTGAACGATGACGGCAGGACTGTCGCAGCCATGGACCTTTTGGTGCCGGGCGTCGGTGAGCTCGTCGGCGGGAGTCAGAGAGAAGAAAGGCTGGACTACCTGTCAAAAAGGATGGACGAATTGGGATTAAATAAAGAAGATTACTGGTGGTACCTGGATCTCCGCAAATACGGGGGCGTCAGGCACGCGGGCTTTGGCCTGGGGTTCGAAAGACTGATCATGTACCTGACAGGGATGACCAACATCCGCGATGTTATCTCCTTCCCCAGAACCCCTAAAAACGCCGAGTTCTAAATAACGTGCGCTCAAATCACAGCTTGCCGCAATACAGGGAACTGGTGTTTAATGTGCCAGTTCTTTTTTTGTTATGACCAATATCAGTCCGGCATATATTTCTATACTAAAGCAGCCCGACCGCGACAGCCATGCCGATGAAAAGAACAATCATTATGTAGGGCAAACTGATGACAATGCCATTGCTCCTGGCAAGCCCCAAAAGGGTGAAACACAGCCCAAATGTAATGATGGCTGCAAACAGAGGCCTGGTGTTTACGCTTTTTAGTTTCTGGTGTCCAATCAGCACTGCTCCCAGGATCATACCCGCTCCCATGGCAGTTTCAAAATAAGCCAGGTTGCGGATACCGTTTCCCGCCAAGCTTTTGGCCAGGAACGGCATGCCCACCGCCAGGCTGCCGTAGAAGACATGGACAATGCCAATGACCAATAAGATAGTGAATACTAACCTGTTTTTTGATATGAACTTAAAACCATCTTTTAATTCCTTCAGCAAACTGGCTTTATGTCCAGCCTGCGAGCCGCGCGGCAAGCCGATAAAAGACGCCAGCAAGGCTGCCGCAAGATAAGACAGCCCGTTCGTCAGAAACACCGGCCAGTAACCGGCTATGCCGACAAGCGCGGCCCCCAGGACCGGCCCCGCGACACTGGCCAGGCCGCCGATCATCTGGCTTAGGGAATTGGCCCTGGGGATCTCGTCACTTTCGACCAATTGAGGTACTACAGCCATCACCGAAGGGTTAAAGAAGGCGGAAGCAAGTGAAATAACAGCCGCGGCGACAAAAACATGCCAGACCTCCAGCAGGCCCACCGTCAGCAGTAATGTAACCGTGATTACTGTCAGCCCCCTGAATATGTCCGCCGCAACAATAATAGTCTTGCGGTTCCACCTGTCAATAAAGCCTCCCGCTATCAGCCCGAACAACAATTCCGGCAATACTGACACAACCATGAAAAAGCCCATCACGGCCGGTGAGTTTGTCCTCTCCAGCACCCACCAGGCCAGGGCAATGGCGTAGAATTTATCCCCCAGCTGGGAAACCAGCTGCCCTGTCCACAAAAGAAAATAATTTTTATTAATCCAAAACATAATTGTTATACACCCTTTCCATTAATTTTTCAGTGTCAATGCTTGGATGGTTATTTATTCTTACGCTCTGCCACCTCTCTTTCCATAAAAAAATAACCAAGGGAACCATCAAGGCTCCCCTGGTTTAAAGGCAAATTTAAATTAAAATATCAAATGTTATATACCTGAGGCATCAAGATCGGCCTAAAGCATTCCAAGTAGTGTACTACTTTCAAGCCCTTTTTCAAAACCTGAAAAATAATTGTGCCGGTTGTTGAATTGTTGAATTACTGCGAAGCAATTGGTATAAAACCGGCTGCACAGCATACAATTCCCTTAAAGAATCCTCTCCCGGCCAGTAAAGTAGTGCGCTTTGATAACGCCGTGCCTCCACCGCCAGGTTCACTAAAAAGTTTCGTTAAGCCAATTATTATCTAAGGAGAGAAAGGGGAATGAACAACCGGCAACTGCTTCTTCTTACGTATCTCCTGACGGCCGCTATGATCGTTGTTGCTTTAACCGCGATAATCGTCAACTGCGCCCGGAGCAGGCAGGCGGCTAATGTGTTGCCCCAGGCTAAAGACAATCCGGTGATCCAGGCGGCGGCTAAAATTTCCCGGTACCAGAACCCTGGAGCTTTAATCAGTATTTATGAGCTAAAAGAGCTTGTAGGCGATCCCAATGTGGTGCTCATTAATACCCTCGGCAGCAGCTACGAGGTTTTTGCAGCTACCTATCAGGTGGGCCATATCCCCGGCGCCGCCTATATCTTGAATTGTGAGTACGACTACCCGAACTATTACGGCCGGATCGGCACACCGGCGGTGATTCAAGAGGTCTTGCGGCGTAAGGGTGTGGATAATCAAAAAAGAATCATTATCTACGGTAATGAAGGCGCGGGACGTTTTTACTGGATGATGAAAATGTTTGGCTCAGCCAACCAAATCCAGGTTTTGGACGGAGACATCGAGACATGGCGCGCAGCGGGGTTTCCGGTAGATACAGCGGCACCACCCAGCCAGCCTACTTTATTCACCTTCGACCTGAGCAGGGCTAATATGGAGTACATAGCCGGCCTGGACCAAGTGATCGACGCCGTAGTTAATTATACTCCAGCGATCACTATTTTGGACATCCGGCCGCATGAATATTACCTGGCCGCGCATATCCCTCAAAGCATCAATATCGCCATGGAGGAAGTGTTCAACAAGGACCGGACTTTCAAGTCCGCCAGCGAATTACAGGCCATCTTTGCAGCCAAGGGAGTGACAGCGGATAAAACAATTTATATTTATGGGCAGGACGGCTTCCATTCACCACTGATTTGGTTTGTTTTACATGAGCTTTTAGGTTACTCCAACGTCAAAATCTACGACGGCGGAATTATTGAGTGGCGCGAACATCCATTGATTATCGAGTGCGGCGAGCAAAAGCAGATCATCAAGCCAAATTCCTAAATAATCGAGAAAAACTCATACTTTACTTTGGAAAGTCAGATTACCCGGCTCCTGGTGATAAGCTGGTGGAATTGGCCCCCCGATGTCGTTTTTGCCCGTCCCCACACAGCACGGAAACGGGCTTCGCGTCGCGCTATTCCACCACTGCCCAGGCAAAGTGCAAATGCTCACACGCATGATAGCCGTCCGTACGCCCCTGGTAGTATCGTTCTTGGATGTCGGACCTTAGGACGACAAATAAAACTCGGGTTCTTTTCTTCCCAAGCACTTTTTTTGCAGATTTTCCATCGCTTGCGACCAATATATATTATTTATTTCTCTAACATCATTTTGGTTAGTCAAGAGATCGCACTCTTTTTGAATTATAACGCCGAATTTTCTTGCCTTTGCCAGATCTTCTTCATCCGGCCGGCCATAGGCTATCGATTGTCGGGAAGGGCAAGGATGGAATGCCAACTGCAAGCTGTTTCCAATGGGAGGGCCAGTGCCAGAGAGTGAAATTGTTGATAGGGAGAACTTTATTTCTTCTCTCCAAACACGCTTAGCTGAAGGTCAGAGCGTTATACTGGCAGGTCCGCGAAGGATTGGTAAAACGTCACTGGCGATTGAGAGGAATTATTAAATATCATCCTTGTTCATTACTGCAAACTTAGCCGGTTAATTACCAAACTGTAAAATTCCAGCCATTCGGCAGACAGGTGGCTAAGATTCGGCTGTTTCGGTTGAGTGGCTTTTCCGGCGGTGTTTCCCGGCACGGCACTGACGGGTTCCTCAACCCGGCGCTTTTTCTTTTTCTTCTCTCTTTTTTTTCGTCCCACTTTCAGACCTGGTTTCTGAAATCTAAACAAATCATTTGTTTAGATTTCTCTCCCGTCCGACTATACGGGAGGCAGTTTCACAGGATTCAACTGCTGAGCTATGGACTCTCGTCCATATTCCGGGTGGCAGAAATGCCGCCCCAACACTCAACCTAATGCTTGATAGATTACATCCCTAGCGGAAAGATAAAACCTTCTCTAATTCTCTTACCTATCAAACGCTAGGTTGAGTGCTGGGTTCTGCCCGGAAGGGGGTGTTACCCACCGCCTGGTTGATATAACCTCCGCGCCCGACTTTCACCGCGTGTCTTTGCGACGCCTCATCGGATGTAACTGCTTAGAAACCTTTTCCTCTCTAAATTTTACTTAACTCTCATATGCCACTCACCTCCTGTGTCCATTATGAAATAGAACAGATGTTCGTGTCAATGAGTTATCATTCTTTACATACTTTTATTTAACTATTTTGTAGCTGCTTACAACCTCCTTACGAATGACACCTGCCTTTGATTATAAACCAACCCATTCCTTGCGGAGGGCGAAAAGCTCCCGCAGCTCACCGGTGGAGATTTCCGTGATCCAGGCTTCACTGCCGCCTACAATCTGCTCGCTTAAGCCTGACTTACGCTCCAGCACTTCGTCGATACGTTCCTCCATCGTGCCCAGGCTGATGAACTTGTGGACCATCACATGACGGGTCTGTCCAATCCGGTGGGAGCGGTCGGTGGCCTGATTCTCTACAGCCGGGTTCCACCAGCGGTCATAATGAAAGACATGGTTTGCGGCGGTAAGGTTCAGCCCCAAACCGCCGGCTTTCAGGGAAAGGATGAAGATATTACAATTGTCCACGGCATTTAAGTCCTGAAAACGGTCAATCATCTCATCCCGGACCTTCTTTGGAGTGCCGCCGTGCAAGAAATAAGACTGCTCTCCCAGTTCTTTCATCAATACCTCCTGGAGCAACTGGCCCATCCTGATAAACTGCGTGAAAATAAGACAGCGGTCCCCTTGCTGACGCAGTTCGGCTATCATCTCTAAAAGGCGCTCCACTTTTTTGGAACGCCCGCTGATATTATCAGGCCGGCTGTCTTTCAACAAAAGCGCCGGGTGGCCGCAGACCTGTTTCAGCCTGCTCAGGGTTGACAGGATCAGCCCGCGGCGGGCCATGCCCTCTGAGTTTTCCAGCTTTTCAAACAGGTCGTGCAAAACGCTTTCATAGAGGGACGCCTGTTCCACTGTCAGGGGGACATATTCTTTATGTTCCTGCTTTTCCGGAAGGTCCAGCTCAATGGCCGGGTCGCTTTTAACCCGCCTCAGCAGGAAAGGCCGGATTAGCTTTTGCACTCGCCCGATATCTGCCGCGTCTCCTTTTTTCTCAATAACATTGACGAACTTGCGGCTGAATTCCCCGCTGCTCCCGAGGTAGCCGGGGTTGATAAAGTCGAAAAGCGACCATAGCTCGGTGAGGCGGTTTTCCATGGGGGTTCCCGTCATGGCGACGCGGTGGCCGCTTTTAAACCTCCGTACCGCGGCGGCCTGTTTCGTGTAGGTGTTCTTGATGTTCTGGGCTTCGTCCAGGCAGACGCAGTCCCATTCCACCATGGACAATTCTTCTTCGTCTATATGGGCCAGGTTGTATGAAGTAACCACAAGGTCAACTCCCTCGACGGACGGGAGAAAATCAGAGCCTTTCGCCCGCTGCGGGCCATAATGAAGCCGCACCTTAAGTTCCGGGGCAAAGCGGGCCAGTTCTTTTTGCCAGTTGCCCAGGACTGACGTCGGACATACCAATAGTGACGGTAGCGCTGAATTCTCGCTTTCTTTGACTTTTAAAAGGTAGGCAATCCACTGTATAGTTTTCCCCAGGCCCATGTCATCGGCCAGGCAGCCGCCCAGGCCGAAACGGCGCAAGAACAACAGCCAGGAAGTCCCCGCCTGCTGGTATTTTCTCAGCGTGCCCCGGAAAGAAGCCGCGGCTTCGAGGACGGGAATCCGGGAAAGGTTGTGCAGCTGTTCTACCATTTGCGCCAGCTGTCCGCCAAGTTCCACCTCGATCCGCAGCGCATCTGCCGCGCCCGCTTCCTGTTTGGCTGAAAGCGGGGCATCCTGGTCAAGAAGGCTCAAATGCAGGATTTCTCCCAGTGAAACTCCGTCTTTTTTCCGGATGAATTGCTGAATTTTTTTTAAAAAAGACGGGTCGAGTTGAATCCATTTACCCCGGACCCGGATCAGGCGCCGTTTTTTTTCAACAATCTTCCTGAACTCTTCTTCCGACAGTTCCAGGCCGCCAACAGCCAGGTTCCAGTCAAACTGAATGATCTGGCTGAGTCCCAGCCGGCTCTCCTTCCAGGAGCCTACAGAGGAGCGGGTCCTGATTTTAAGCGCCGGCACGAGCTTTTTTACTTCCTCCCACCACCCGGGCAGAAAGACAGTATGCCCGGCCTGCGCCAGTTGGATGGCGCCGGTGTTGAGAAACTCCCAGGCCTCTTCCTCACTGAGGTCCAGGCGCAGTCCGGCCGTGCCCTCAGGCTGCTCCCCTCCGGTATCTTCCAGCCACGGCAGGACACTTGTCCATCTTTTTATCTCACGTTCGATCCGGCCACTGTGATGCCGCCAGTCCGGCGGCATTTCAACTGACCGGTCCGGTTCTCCGGGCTCCCAGGCAGCCACAATATTACGATCGTGCTTGTCCTGCAAAATAATATTGAGACGCCAGGCAGGGCTGTCTCCTTCCGGTTCCGCCAGTTCCAGGCAGACCCTGAAGGGCGTGTGGTCCTGCTTCCAGCCGGCGGCTTCCAGCCAAGTTTCTTCATCGCAGGTTAAAGGCTGTGCGTCTGTCCGGACGGGAGTAAGCGCAGGGTAGGACGACAGGATTTTATCCCAGGTTTGGCCGATTTCCGGGTATTGTTCAATCAGTTCATTGATAATCAAGTCAGCCCATTCATAAATAAACGGCGCCTTGGCCGGTATATCATTGAATTCCGGGTCGCCGCCCCATTCTACAACCCACCCTCTCCTGCCCTCCCGCCATTTGTAAAAGTCCGGCTTCCATTTTCCACAGGCCAGGGCTGTCTTGAGATGTGGGGCTGTTTCCCTCAGCGTTGCGATCTCCTCGCTCCACCGCCAGTCCGTCTCTCCCGACCAGGTCTGCGTGGTGAAGAAGTCCAGGGAAGTCAGGGGGGAAAGAAAAACGGCCTGCCTGCCCCGGTGGCTGACGGTGTCAATAAATGTCCCGTAGTAAGAAGGCTTGTGCCAGGCAAAAAGCAGGTACTTCAAATCGCCGCTGTTTGTTCCCCCTCCGCCGTCCCAGAGTACGAAGCCTTTACCGGAAACCCACTCCGAAAAAACGTAGATGCTGTTATCCGCCATTATGAAATCAACTTTCCTTTCCGCAATTCTTCCTGAAACGCCCTCATGCGCGGGTAGCGTGAAGCTAAGCGGGCAATGAATGTATTCCATTCTTTGCCCATTTTTTGTTTATTGTAGAGACCGCGCAGTTTTTTCAGCAGCCTGACCGCTTCACGGTAAGATCTCCGGTTTTTCTCCTCAATCAGCCTCGCCGCCCACTGGTGGTAAAGCGGTATCAGAACAGCCGGCTCGCGTGACTCCAGGTGCCTTAAGGCGCCTTTGTTTATACTCTGCCAGTAAATCCCGTAACTTATGTTTAACTCAACCCATTCCCTGAACAGGCCCGCCGCCAGGAGGTAACCGGCATAGGAATCGAAACTGCGGGGAAGCCAGGACTTGACGAGCTTAATGAACTCGTCCCCGGCCTGACTGTTTTTAGCCGCCAGGATACAGTAGTCGCAGACACCTTCAAGAAAAACAGGATTTGCCGCTTTTATCTCGTTATCCAGCCAGCGGAGCCAGACCAGGAGTTTTTCCCATTCTTTCGCCCCGGCAAGGTTCTGCAGGTAAAAAAACATATCTTCAAATCTTTTTTCTTTTAGCTTTTGCAGTACAGCCAGGGCATCGTCGCTCCTGTGCGCCGACATTTTGAGGCAGGCCAGCCCCAGGGCCGCGTAATAATACCCCTGCTGGTTCTCCTTAAGCCCCCTCATTAATTCTTCCAGGCAAGCCGTCTCGCTTACCACCCCCTGGCTGTCCAAAAAAGTGTCGCATATAAGCCGGTATATATAAATCCAGGCAAACAGCTGCTCTTTCTCCCGCAGGAAGTTTTCGCGTACCAATTCTACAGCTTTCTGAAAAAATGACCGGAATTTCTCCCGACGTTTGACGGACATTACTGAATCCAGCGCCTCCATAAAGTCTTCTTCAATTCTTTCGATTTGATAACTGCCCATATATGACAAGCTCACATTATCCGTACTCTTTTCCAGCCTGGTCATAAAAAAGAGTATGCTGTGTAAACGGTATAAGTTTCTGTTGAGAGAAGGCCAGTTGTTGCTGTGGACGGACACTGTGGCGATAAAGTTATAAAACTGCCTGTCCGAGTAGTACAACTCGTCCAATTGATACTCCATATATTGCTGGTAATACTTCTTCGGGGTCTCTTTCAGCCGGCCGTATTCACGTTCAAAATACTCGTACCAGCGTTCAACCGGCCCTTCTTCTGTGACTGGAATGTCCAAAACCTGATTTTTTAACTGGAGAGGGGAATTTTCGTTGGATGTTTTTTTACCCAAGGTGGAATTTATATTAGATAAAATTTCATTTGACATCAGCCAAGGCTCGTAGTAATGAAGAAAAACCGCGGCTATGTGTTCGCAAAAATGCTTTTTTACACATGTGCAGGTGCTTTTGGAAAAGTCATTAATGTGGATGATCACGGTATTTTTTTTGCCGTCATCAACAACGGAGTAAATCCTTGGCCCGAATAACTTGGCCCAATCAACACGGCCACAATTGTAATAATTTTTTCCTTTTTCATATAATTCCGGATCCATGGACCGGGCTACCTCGGCAGCCATATTGATCATATTCTCGTCAGAAATATATTCCTTAAACATGTTCGGACACCCTTAACTTTATAGTTGGTTTTCTTTATTTCTTATTTTTAAGCCTGTATTCGTGAAGGGAAATCACTTTATCAGGCAAGTCGCCGCTTTTTTCAAGATGATTTATAACTTTGGCTATTTCCTCCCTGACCTTCCTGTAATCTATCTCCATCCAGGCTTGTAAAAGCGGAATAAACCCCTTTTCCCCGGATTTTTTGATCTTATCAATCAACAACAGGATCATGCCCCTGTTTCTGTCCTTCAGCTCATTTACAAAGCTGTAATCCCCGCCCGGAATCAGTGACCCGAGTTTTTCCAGCAATTCATCTGAGAAAGTGTCCCGTTCAATTTCCCAGCCCCTATCAGTAAAAATGATCACAGGCAGCCTGCCGTTATACTCGATATCCAGATAACCTTTCTTTATAAGCCCCTCTTTAAGATTTTCCCATAATCCTTTTGCTAATTCAACAACGGTGTTATCATCTTTACGCCGCCAATCTAACTCTTGCTTACCCCGGAGGCTTATGACATCATTTTACCCACATTTGCTCCTCCGAATATTGTTTACATGATGACACCCTGTCTGAAAAACAAGGGCATATAACCAGCCCCTATGGAGATAGAGTTTATATCTCATTTGGCACGTCTCCTGCCGGCACGATCAAGAGATGGATTTTTCACTTATAGTTCCCTCGTATAATAGATTTAGGACCACCGAACAGCCATAATTCCAGTTAAGGAACTATATGGATGATGGATGGTAGTTTGGGAACCGGTTCCCTTAAATTACGGGTACCGAAGCCAATAAAATCAAGTA
>NZ_QFFZ01000079.1 GCF_004369225.1 Pelotomaculum propionicicum | reverse complement strand
GCTGTATGTAATAGTTCTATCTCTATTATATCATATTGTGCCATTTTATGCCACATAAAAATGATTAAAAATCACAAAAAAATTTCCCCTGAAGCCTTCTGCCACAAGGAATTCTGGTTTTCTCTATGCAACTATGCTGTCAAACTAACGATTACATCCCCCGTTAGATGCTGCCAGGACGGCAATTACTATGATTAATAAAAAAGCCCGCTTGATGTTCTTAAACAAAATCTTCCCTCCTGTCTGCGCGGTTTTTACATTAGAAGACTTATAATCGTTTTAAGTTTTAGTGTAATTACATCTTATATATTATTGCCTTTCTTCCTGCAGATTAATGAAAAAATTACCATGCTCAAATAAAAAATTTTATTTAATCATACGCTGGAATAAGCATTTTGCAGAAGGCCCGCCCCGGAGCGCGGCCTTCTTATATCTTTTTGTCAGGAAAAAAGATATAATATATTAATATACAGCCAATTAATCAGCCGGCACAAATAAGGGGGGGGTACCGGTGATCCGCGTTGAACTGGCCAAAGAGCTGGCAAAGTATATACCGTGGGAGCCTAAAGTGGGTGACCTTACTATAGTTTACGGGGAGGCTGGGGAGGAAATTATTGAGCCCATCATCCTCAGGCATGAAAAAGAGAAGAAAATCGTCCTCTCTCTGCGCGAAGTTGGTGATCTAGTCTGGCTGCCAAGGCTGTCAATGCTGCTGTATGAACTAAAAATAAGAACCCTGAAAGGGTTCTCCTTAAGCTTTGATAAAGATACCGGCAAATGGTGTTATAAAGATGATCGGTTTGAAATCCAGGAAGACAGCCCGGAAGACGCCGCGGCCCAAGCCCTGCTCCGCATGCTGGGCAGTAAAGCTCCCTCTTGATGATTTTTTGCAAACCACTGCTTACAGCGGTTTTTTAGCCCTGACAAGTTGTACAGCTCTCCGCTTTTTTTCCGCCATTTCCCTTATCGGTTTTGCCTAACCCTTCATTGAATTCCCGCAGTTTCTTGTCTACCCTGCCGAAAACACTGTCCTCCGGATAAGCCCCGTCCTCACCAACCTCTCCGGCGGGAATGCCGGTCAGCAGCTCGATTCCTTCTTCAATGCTCTTAACAGCGTATACTTGAAACTGTCCTTTTTCAACCGCCTCTAATATTTCATCTTTAAGCATCAGGTCGTCCACGTTTTGCACCGGGATCACCACTCCCTGGGCGCCGGTCAGCCCTTTTGCCTTGCATACTTCAAAGAACCCCTCGATTTTTTCCGTAGCCCCGCCAATCGGCTGTATTTCACCAAACTGGTTTACCGAGCCGGTAACCGCCAGGTTCTGTTTCACAGGAATGCCGGACAGGCTTGACAGAATGGCGTAAAGCTCGGCGCTGGACGCGCTGTCGCCCTCCACACCGTCATAAAGCTGCTCAAAGGTAATCTGGGCTGTCAAACCCAGCGGCTTCTCCTGGGCAAACTTGCCGCCCAGGTACCCGGCCAGGGTTAAAACACCTTTAGAATGGATATTGCCGCTCATCCTGGCTTCCCGCTCAATATTGACGACCCCGCCCCGGCCCATGTAGGTCGTCGCTGTAATTCTGGACGGCCGCCCAAAAGAATAGCCTCCCGACTCAATTACGTAAAGGCCGTTGACCTGCCCCACCACTTCACCACTGGTGTCAATCATGATCGTCCCCTCGGTGATAAACTCCTGGATCCTCTCTTCCAGCCTGTTGGATCGGTAAACTTTTTCCCTTATCGCTTTCTCAACATGCGAGGACTCCACATAGGCCGCGCTTTCGAGCTGTGCCCAGGCGGCAGCCTCATAAACGATTTCAATTACCTCGTTGAATCTTGTTGACAGCTTGCCCTGGCGCCCCGCCAGCCTGGAACCGTACTCGATTATTCTGGCCAGGCCGTCCCGGCTGAAATGTTTCAGACCTTCCCTCTGACAAACTGAATTCACAAAGGAAGCGTACTGGCGCAGGTTTTCAGGTGTACGGGGCATTTCCGTGTCAAAATCAACCTTGACTTTAAAGAGTTTCTGGAAATCCTCGTCCAGGTGATAAAGCAGGTAATAAATCTGCGGGCTGCCGATCAAAATAACTTTTACGTCGAGGGATATGGGCTCCGGCCGCAAAGTAACTGTGGGCACCAGGCGGTACTGCTCGCCGATATTTTCCACAGCAGCCTGCCGGTACTTGAGCGCCTTTTTCAAGGTATCCCAGGCCAGCGGGTCGCTGAGTACATCTTTGGCCTGCAAGATCAGGTAGCCGCCGTTAGCACGGTGGATCGCGCCAGGCTTGATCATTAAAAAGTCGGTGCTGAGGGCCAGCATCTGGCTCTTGTATTCAATCTTCCCAAAAAGGTTGTAGTAATTGGAACTGGGCTCAATGACTACCGGGACGCCCCCGTTTTTCTCATTATTGACGAAAAGGTTAACATTATAGCGGGCGAATATATCAGTTTCCTCCACCGGCATAGGGCTGCGCGCCTGCCCGGAAGCGACGGCGGCGCCCTTAAAAATTTCCAGGTTATTGGTTATGTCAACCAGGTACATCCTCAGGTAGTCAACGATAGAGGGGAAATCATTATATTTTTCCAACAGCCTTTGTACCAGAGGTCCGGCGGCAAACACGGCAATCTGCTTTTCCAGGGCGGCTATTTCCTCACTTGCCTTCTTCTCCAGCGCCCGCCCGGTATGAAACGCCTCATCCAGTTTCTTGTGCAGCCTGCGCCCCTTTTCTTCCAATTCCCTGCGGTCCTGGGCCGGCAGATTTTCGTAATCCTCCGGCGACAGCGGCTTGCCATCTTTAATCGGTACAAAAATGATCCCGTTCGGGGTGCGCTTCATATCAAAGCCGGCCTCCTGAGCCTCGGCCTCTATATCCAGGAAGTAGTTCGTCATTTTCTGGTTGACCGACTGGACAATAGCGTCCTTTTTATTCTCGTAATCACCGCCTTCAAAGGCTTTGGGAATGGTGACCTTCAAATCTGACAGCAGCTCTTCCATGTCTTTCTTAAAACCACGGCCCTCTCCCGGTGGAAGCGACACTGCCAGCGGGCGGTCCTTATCGGCAAAATTATATATGTAACACCAGTCACCCGACCTCGGAGCGCCTGCCGCTACTTGAGAAACAATGGCCTGGACGTAAGTGCTCTTGCCGGTGCCGGGAGGTCCCACAACAAAGATATTATAGCCAGGGGCCTTCATAGCCAGGCCAAACTGCATAGCCCTGACCGCCCTGTCCTGCCCGATAAAACCGTCAAGAGGCTCAATATCAGCTGTAGTTTCACAAAAGTCGAGCTCATTGCTGTGACACACTCTTTTCAGATTTCCAACCGGAACCTTATATTTATCCATACTGTGGCCGCCTCCATTTTTCATACTCTTTTTTTATTACATACTACATTTAACTCTTCAGTCCTGCTTTTCCATACTTTTTACACACTTTTCACACGCAAATTTAAAATTTACAAGCTACTATATGGCTAAAGATAAATCAGTGAGGAAAGGGGGTGATTAAATTGAAGAAGGCGATTACCTTATTTATAGTACTGCTTCTGCTCGCCGGGCTGACCGGCGCGGCTCTGGCCGCCGATACGGGCAATAACGACAATGTTCCGGGGCAGGAGCAAAGAATAAAGCTTTCGCTGCTCAAAGATCTAGACGGCTGGGAGACGCTGTTAAGTGAGCGGGCGGAAGGCAAAGAACTGCGGCAGGCTATAAAAAGCTGATTTAACTGAGCTGAAAAAGCTGGTACAGGAAGCCAGGGCCAACAATGACACAGAGAATTTGGCCAGCCTAAAGGAATTGCGGAACCAGGCCAAACCAATCAGGGAAGAAATCAAGCAGCCGCAGGATGAGAAAAAAGAAGCCTGGCAATCTATGCGGGAAGCGGCTGAGGCCGGCAATGTTTCCGGTATGCAGGCGGCTTTAGATGAAATCACAGACCTTTTGGGGCAGATTAACGAAAAGCTGGCTGAAACAAAAGACCTCCTTGAGCAGTCTTTGGCCTTATTCAGTTAAGACCACTTCTGAGCAGGGAAACAATAAGCATACCACATGTAAAAGGGCTCTTTGTTGACTGATGGTTCCACATATGATACCATATCTTCAGGGAGTTGGTATTAAATGACTCGGCGAGATAAGTTATACGAACGGATAGTTAATAACCCCAAAGACGTTAATTTCGAAGAATTAGATAAACTACTCAAAAAGAACGGCGTTACTCGCAGACAGCCGTCAGGAGGCTCCAGTCATTACATTTATTATCATCCAGAACTTCCTCCCGGAGATAAACTGTCTATCCCTAAAGCCAAACCTATTAAGGCGATTTACGTAAAGGAAGCTATTAACTTGATCAATAAAATACAGGAGGAAAGGTAATATGAAAGATATAGAATACTACCTTAATTTACCTTATGAGATAAAACTGAGAAGACTTGCTGAAGATGAAGGAGGGGGCTGGCTGGCCACTATTCCCGACCTTCCCGGTTGCATGTCTGACGGGGAGACCCCGGAGGAAGCCCTGGTTAATGTAGAGGACGCCAAAAAATGCTGGGTAGAGACCTGTCTGGAAATAGGCCACTCCATACCGGAACCTATAACTAATGAATATTCCGGACAACTTCGAATTCGTATTCCAAAGTCCCTACATCGAAGTCTTACCGAGAGAGCGAAAGAGGAAAATATCAGCCTTAACCAGCTGATAGTTTATAAGTTATCACAGGGAGGCAATCTGAAACCGGGTAAATAAAGACTTTCTCGCGTCATAGAGCACATTGAGGCGTGAGGCCCCTCATAGGTCGAGGAGATATATATTTCCCATTATTTTTTCACAATGAGCAATATATGGTTCATATGTTGCATGTTATTAAAAACCGGAAGTCTTTAAACACCCCCGGTCATTTCTTTCTTTTGACCTTCGTAAAAACTGAAACCCTTCACTGTTCACCGCTGTTGTTTACCTTCCGAATCCTATGCCGTTGAGGAAGCAACACATTAAGCGGGGAAGCTATGGTGTGTTGCTGGCGTAGATCCTGCTCGGTTAATGCCACATACCGTTTAGTCATTGTCAAATCCGTATGCCCAAGGGTACGTTGTAGAGCCAAAGCGTGCCCCCCATTCCTTAGAAATTGAAGGGCGAAGGCGTGCCGCTTATGTAACGCGTTACGTAATAGACATTATGAGAAGCCGATAATTATGGGAAGCGTTGCTTAAAAACAGCAAAATTTATTGCGTTTTCAAGAAAATCACTTCCCATAACTTTTTTGTTAAATTGAGCTATTTACAAAGATTTTGGAGCCACTTCATCAATTCACCATCCTTTTCCCATGAAGGAAAATCCCCTGTATCCAATTCAACATATGCACTTTCCAAAGCTTTGCGCTTCATTTCACTGTCTGCCCTGGCATAGATTTCCGTGCTCGTCACAGATACATGGCCCAGGAAGTCTCGGATATATACAAGATTAATTCCTGACTGAAGCATATGGACAGCGCGGCTGTGCCTAAGCACATGTGGTGTGATAATCCCGTCGTTATAAAAACCTTCCTCTTTTCTGGCCATCGCAACATATTTGTTGAGTATATATGAAATACCCCGTCTGGTCAGCCTGGTTTTATGCTGGTTATAGAAAACCGGTGAATCTTGTAAAGAGCAGCCTTTATTACCGTCATAGTTTTTTAAGTATTCGTCCAATAGGGTAGCGGTATTTTTCATAATGGGAATCTGTCGGCTTTTTCTTCCTTTGCCATGAAGCGTTATTACCGCAGGTTTATCAAGACGGATATCCTTGATGGTCAGGTCAATTAGTTCCTGCACCCTTGCTCCCGTATCAAACAAAACGGCAAGAAGCAAACAGGTTTTCAGGGCTTTCCTTCTGGACATATCCAAAGAAGGCATGGATAGCTGCCAATCTTTGGTTCCTAGTTGAAATAGAACATTCACGTTCTATTTCCAGCCAGGCAAGGAAATCAACTATCAGTTCCTTCTTTACTGTTTCCATCTGGATCAGTTCAGGTTTTAGATTTTTTTCTGTTCTGCAGTAATTTAGAAAAATTTTGAAAGTATCTCTATACGAGATCACCGTATTGGAACTGGCATTCATCTGTCCGGGCAAGTATTTTGAAAGGAAATAAGAAAGATGTCTTGCAAAATCGTTTTCTTTGACTTTCTTTTTCAAGGGGTATCCACCCCGCTTTCAGGGATGATATACCCATGGGACTTCTCAAGCGTTGAAATGATTTCCGGATAAAGATCTGCAGTCAATTTTAGGTAATATTCGGTTCCCCTGAAATCAGAATGTCCCAGATATACGGAAAGATAAGGCAGAAGGTTTGTCAGTTCTTCCCCTGCCATGACCCATTTCTTCAACCGATAGGATGGACACAATAGACATGCCGGAAATCATGCAGCCTTGGTCCGCTTCCCGTATGGGAAATGCCTGCTTTCCATAAATATTGCCTGAAACGCACATAAATCGTACTGTTGGAATAACATCCCCCATGAAATCCGGGGAAGAAATAGTCACTGTCGGTACTATTTTCGTGCATGAGTTTTTTATTCATCAATCTGCTTAAAGATTGACCTGACTTCTTTTTCTGAAAAGATATAGGGTTCATGTTTGGGATACCGGAATGCTTTTACCGACATCGGGGCAATATAGGCATTGCATCCGGCTTTTTCCATATATTCGGCAAGGTTTCTTAACAGGCACAGGCGGTCCTGGCAGGTGGCTTTTGATTCAAAACCGTCACCATAACAGAATTCCTCTACTGCTTCCCTTGGAAGCGTGTTTGCAGGAATTCTGTTCTCCAGACAGTATATGTCAAGCTGCCTGAGCCAGCGTTCCGGTACTTCATATTTAAAGCCGGAAAGCCTTTTGGTATCCAGGAAATTTTTCAAATGGTGTCCGATGCTGCTCTTCCAGGTGTATTCTTCAGCCATTCAGAAACACCTCCTCCGGATCGATAGGGCATTTCCGAAGTGCTTCCATATTGATTTTTTAGGTAGACGCTGGTAGATTGTACGCTTTCGTGACCTAGCACTTCGGAGATGACAGGAAGGGGTCCCCCGCTTTCAAGCATGGTTCTGGCAAGCGTGCTCCGGAGGGAGTGCAGACCGCAGTGTTCGTTCCGGGGAATCTCGAGACCGGCAAACCTCATGTATTTCCACAGGATGTGCTGCATTCCATTTGACATTTTAAAAGCACCATAGGGTGCTTTGTGGAATGCCTCGTATTCTTTCTGGTAATTTTCCGGGCATTGGAAGGCCTTCTTCTGTCCACGTGTAATGAATTCAACCGTTGAATAATGCTGGTAATGCCAGAGAACCAGTAGATGGTGAAGCGTATTGCTCACGGGTTGTGGAAGATTGCCGAAGAAACCTTCCAGTTTGTATCCGAACTGGTCAAACATGTAATCCAGGCCTACGGCTTCGCTGTATTCACTGATTCCATGGCCGTCGGCATATGCCAGCAGACCTCTGTAACTGGCTACATACCGTTGGATGCAGTTTTTACTGTAACCTTGACTTTTTAATTCATCAAGTACCTGCTCGATCATTTTTCGTATATTTTTTTCAGTATCCATAATTAGCTCCTTTCTTTGGTAATGAACTAATTATGAATGATTATGGGAAGTGATTAAATTTAAAAGGCTGATTTTATGCTGTTTTACGGGGATGTTTTAATTAACACGTAACATAATCATCGGCTTCTCATAATGGCGTAGGTCATAGGGGCGAATTTTTGCCTCAAGACGTTTACCATACATTTCTAACCTGTCTCCCCAGGTGTGGCGGTTTAGCGGTGTTCCTTCAGATAAGGGGCTTGAGTCCTGTGTGTTTCCGAGAGGTCTTTCAGACACACAGGACTCGTTCCTAAAAGGTCAGGGGTGGAAATAAAATCCACCCCCGCAGCCCTTGTAAATCTATGGTGCCCGAGACCGGAATCGAACCGGTACGAGCCGCGAAGCTCGCAGGATTTTAAGTCCTGTGCGTCTGCCAGTTCCGCCACTCGGGCATGTGTTTTAAAAATAGCGCAAAGTAATTCTAGCACTTCCGTTTTTTAATGTCAACAACCTCTCATGCCACTCAGAGCTGACGCATGAAAATGTTTTTTAAATCTTGCGGGGTCTGGAATTGACGTTTTCGCAACTATTGCCTATTCGGTTATTCCAAAAATCACCGGTTTATCCGTATCAACACATCCTTAACTAAACCGTTTCTGCTCGTTTTAGCATGCCGGACATCTTCAACGGAAAGACGAGTAGCGCCGCGCAACCGCTGCCTAAGCTGTCTGTATCAGTTCAATTCGCTATGCCGCCAGACGGCTTGCTTTCCAATTTTCTTCGTGCACTAGTCGCAATTGACCGGGAGATTCGGTCAGCCGGCGAAGCCGCCCTGTATCCAACTCACTATAGGTCATAGCTTCATAAAACTTCTTGATGAAAGACTGAACCCCGACTGTTTTGACATGTTCCGTCAGGTAAAGCGAATGAAGCGCCATTTCATTTAACATACGGGCGATATGCATGAGGTAATGATACCCCCGCATCGCATTCCAGTCATGTGAAAAAATGT
>NZ_QFFZ01000078.1 GCF_004369225.1 Pelotomaculum propionicicum | reverse complement strand
ATCATTTCCTTTCCTCCTGTACGCCTGTTAATTTCCAGTTACAGTGTACAGGATTGGTTTGATCGGGTGGTCAACTTTTTGGTGATCAATGGGTTAAAATTGGTACACTTTTAGTTTAGCAAATACAAAAAAGGCAGGGCTGCTTCACAGATTTCAGTCACATTTATTTTATTAAACCTGGGCCGCAGAAACTCAAGAGCCTTTCGGCCAAAGCCCTTCCTCCGGGGGTTGTTGCCGATGGTTAAGACTCTCAGCTCAAAATTGCTGCCGTATATGAAGCCAATAATTTTCATTCCCTCGCGGAATTTAAACACCGTGGCCATTCTATTTCCGTACATAAATTCATAATCGCATACATCATACATGATTGACCCTTCTTTCAACCATGATCTTACTTATATAATACTTGAAAAGCATATTATTTGACAATAGAAAATATTCTAAATATTCGTATATTTTAGGACATGTCATAATCATTTCGTAAATTTTATTCCAGTATGCACAAAAAAACTTTCAATAAGAGGCCTGATTAAAACGGAGAGCCCCAGCTAAAAGCCAGGGCTTCCTTTGTTTTAGGGAAGACACGGACTCGAACCGTGTAGCGGGTCCCGGACCGCGCTGTGTTCCCGACACTCTCCCCAGGAATATATTGCCAGTTTTATTATGACACCAGGCAATTACCATGTCAATGGCGAAGTAATGCTGGTATAATGAACCCTATAAGCATATATTCAGTCTAATGCTTATAGAAGGCCTTCAGTGGAGATAAAAGAAATGCAGGGTGAGTTAACCTTGTCTGATGTAAGTCTGATCAGAATGTCCCAGTCAGGGGACAATGAAGCATTTGCCAAACTGGTGCAAAAATACTCCACGGACGCGTACCGTACCGCGTTCATGGTTCTGCGCGACCGCGAAGAGGTGGAAGATGTGGTTCAGGAGGCATTTTTAACCTGTTACCGTAGCATAAAGTCTTTTCGGATGGAATCGTCTTTTAAGACATGGCTATACAGGATTGTTGTCAACCGTTGTTATGACAGGCTCCGGAAGCTCAACCGGGAAAATGCCGCTTTTAATAAGTTGTCTTTAAATTTATCAATAAGGAACGGGGATATGGACGAAATAGAAAGCCGGATTGACCTCAAAGAGGTTATTTTAGGCCTGAAGCCGGAGTACCGGCTGGTGCTGACTCTCTATTACGGTATGGACTTCGGGGTGCAGAAAGTGGCCGATATATTAGGCATACCTGCCGGCACCGTCAAGTCAAGATTGAACTCCGCCCGCAACATGGTCAAAGAGCGCCTGTCAGCAAACCCGCTTTAATTAGAACAGTTGGAAAGAGGCTGGAATCATGCACTGTGACGGCATCAAATTAATGCTGAATGACTTCTTTAATAAGACCCTCTCCGGGGTTGAGGAGCAGAAAGTCAGAGGCCACCTGTCAGAATGCGAGGACTGCCGGTGTGAGTTCAGCAGGCTGGAGAAAGCTGATGCTGCCCTGAAAAAAGTTATACATGAAATGGTGGCTGGTATTGAGGTGCCTAAGAGCCTTAATGAGAGGATAGAAATGGCGCTTGCTATGGAAAAAAGGCCGCGGCGCCGGACGGGCTTCCTGCCTGCACTGGTCAGAACTCCCGCTGTCGCCGCAGCTTTGCTGCTTGTTGTGCTTACTGCGGGCCTGTTTGGTTATTACAATCTTTACAGCCCTCCAAACCAGCCAAAGGTGGCGATCTCAGATTCGCCGGCAGTACCACTGACAGCTGGATCCGGTCCCAGTGATATGGATAATAGTGTCCCTATTGCTGATGAAAAGGCTGCTCCAACCACTGAAAGACAGGATCTGCAGGCCGGCGGCGCCAGCCAGAAAAAAGATGCCGGGTTGCAGTCATCAACAAAGCCGGCGGCGGAACCGGAAAAACCTTCAGCCGTGCAGCCGCCGCCTCCGGCCGCGGCCTCGCAGCCAGGCGCTTCTGAAGATGCCCGGGCACAGCTGGAAAAGAGGCCTATGTCTGTAACAACCGCACCCCCGGCCGCCGGCGGCGGCGTGAAGGCTGTAAGCGGAGAAATTTATGACTCAGCTGCCGGTGATGCGGGCTTTGAACCGTTAAAGCCAACCTACCTGCCATCGGGCATGAGGCTTGTAGATGTTTCATGGCGTTCAGGAGTGGCCTACCAAACTTACCGGTCCGGCAGCTCGTATGTCATCATAAGCCAGGGCAGGGCGACGGCGTCAGGGTTTAATTACGACCAGCAGGCCGCGGGGGGGGCCCTGGTAAGTATCAACGGCGCCAGGGCTGTACTCGAAGAAAACAAGCAAGACGCAAGCGGTAACGGTTCAGGAGTCTTTACAGTTTTACGCTGGCAGCGCGGCGAGTGGATCTTCTCTGTAAGCGGTGAGCTAACTGTGGATGAGATAATAAAAATCGCTTGTTCTATAGGTTAGCCTTTTTTAGATAAATTACCGATTATAGTCTGTCAAAAAGTTATTTGCCATCCTTTGAAAAGGGGTGGCTTTTTATTTCTTTTGTTAATGTCCAGGCTTCTTTTTTAAAGAGGCGGCATAAAGATATATTAGGTACGATATATGGGACAATGAAGTCCCGGAAGATGCGGCGCCGCTTCTTTCGGGCTATTTTTTTATTAAAGGAGGCAGGATTAAATGTGCGGTATAACTGGCTGGGTTGACTGGGAGGCTGACCTTACCGGTCAGGGGGATATCCTGGAGGCCATGCTCGGCGCCCTTTCCAGGCGGGGGCCAGACGCGTCAGGGATATGGCTGTCAAAGCATGCGGCAATTGGACACCGCCGGCTGGTGGTAGTCGACCCCGCCGGGGGAAGTCAGCCCATGACCCGCCGCCGGGGGGACAAAGTCTATACTGTCACTTATAATGGTGAACTGTATAATACACTGGAATTGAGACATGAATTGGAAGGGCTGGGCAACACTTTCCTCACCCGCAATTCTGACACGGAGGTTCTTCTCATGGCTTATATCCAGTGGGGGGCAGCCTGCGTAGAGCGTTTTAACGGGATTTACGCCTTTGCCATATGGGATGAAGCTGAACAATGCCTGTTTATGGCACGCGACAGACTCGGCGTGAAACCCCTGTTCTATACCCGGCAGGGAGGAGTATTAGTATTCGGGTCAGAACTAAAGGCGCTGCTGGCGCATCCCGCGGTGCACCCGGTGGTTGACGCTGAGGGACTGGCTGAAATATTTGTTATGGGGCCGTCCCGCACACCCGGCCATGGTGTTTACCGGGGTGTTTTCGAATTAAGGCCTGGCTGCTGTCTGATCTATGGCAAAAACGGCAGCCGCCTAAGCAGGTACTGGTCTCTGGTCAGCCGCCCCCACATTGATGACCTGGATGTCACAGCAGCCCGGGTCCGGGAGCTTTTCGAGGATGCCGTTGAGCGTCAGCTTGTCGCCGATGTCCCGGTATGCGCATTTTTATCAGGCGGCCTTGATTCAAGCGCTATCACAGCGATTGCGGCAGCGGCTTTCAAGCGGGAAAATACAGGTTTGCTGCACTCTTATTCTATAGACTATGCAGGCAATGAGCGCCACTTTCGCCCGGATTTATTCCAGCCCAACTCCGACGCTGATTGGAGCGGGCGCGTGGCCGATTATCTCGGCACCAGCCATCATGTGGTTGAAATTGATAATTATGAACTGGCCGACGCCCTCCTGCCGGCTGCGCGGGCTAACGATTTGCCCGGTATGGCTGACATTGACTCCTCCCTGTATCTCTTATGCAGAGAAATAAAAAAAGAGCATACGGTCGCTCTGTCGGGGGAGTCAGCGGATGAAGTGTTTGGCGGCTATCCCTGGTTCCACGATAGGGCTGCCCTGCGGGCCAAATCTTTCCCCTGGGTGCGCCTGCTGCGCGAGCGGTTCAAATTTTTCTCTCCTGAATTGGTTTCCTTGCTCCAACCGGAAAAATATGTGGAACAGCGCTACCAGGAGGCCCTGGCGGAAGTTCCGCGGCTGCCGGGTGAGGAGCCTTTTGAGGCGAGAATGCGGGAAATATTATATCTTAATATTACCCGGTTCATGCAGACGCTGCTTGACCGTAAAGACCGGATGAGCATGGGCGTCGGCCTGGAGGTGCGTGTGCCCTTCTGTGACCACCGCCTGGTTGAATATGTCTGGAATATCCCGTGGGCTATAAAGAACTGTGACGGCATGGCCAAAGGTATTTTACGCCGGGCGCTGGGCGGTATGCTGCCGGGTGATGTGCTGCGGAGAACTAAAAGCCCCTACCCCAAGACACACAATCCCGAGTATTTAGCGGCCGTTCGTGAGATGGTCCTGGATCTTCTTGATGATGTGAATTCTCCTTTGCTGCCCCTGATAAACGCCGGCGAAGTGCGCAGACTGGCTGAATCAGACGGGTCGCTTTTTGACCGGCCCTGGTTCGGCCAGCTGATGCGAGGCCCCCAGTTTCTGGCCTTTCTGATCCAGGTGGACGCCTGGCTGCGAACTTATAAAGTATCTATAATTTAATAATCAGCCTTACCTTTCAGATTTCCAGCAAAAGCCCGAACCAAGGGCTTTTCTGCGTCTTTTTCGAAAGAGCCTGTCTTTTGCGCCCACTGGAAGTGTTAACAAAACCATGATTCCGTGCTAATATTTAAAAAGTTGTATAATCTCTTGATTTATAGGGACATCTAGTTGGTGAGGTGTTAGTATTGCTGAGAACAGCACTGGGACAAATGGAAGTTATACCCGGCAGGCCTGATTTAAACAGCCGGACCATACTGGACATGATCGAGGAGGCCCGTGCCCAAAAAGCTGAAATTGTTATTTTCCCCGAAATGGCAATCCCAGGGTATTTGCTGGGAGACACCTGGGAGCAGCGGGCTTTCCTGCGGGACTGCGAGGAATACGGCAAAAGCGTTGTTGCGGCCTCCCGTGGTATATGCGTCCTCTTCGGCAATGTGGGAGTTGACTGGAACAAGACAGGCGATGACGGCAGGGTGCGCAAGTATAACGCTTTCTTTGTCGCGCAAAACGGCAGGCTGGTGGGCGGCGAAAAATATCCATATCCGTTCAGGATAAAAACGCTGCACCCAAATTACCGCGAGTTTGACGACACCAGGCATTTTTACAGCCTGCGCAAGCTGGCGCAGGAGATGGACATGGCGGTGGAGGAACTTCTGCAGCCGGTTGCAGTGGAGATCTCGGGACGGTGTCTTAAACTTGGCTGTATCCTTTGCGAGGACGGCTGGAGTGAAGAATATAATGTCAAACCCATTGAGACAATTCACCGCAACGGCCCGGTCGATCTGTTTATAAACATATCAGCTTCACCTTTTACCCTGGGAAAGAACAATAAACGAAACCGGGTATTTTCAAAACAGGTGGCTGCTGCCGGTGTCCCTCTGCTCTATGTAAATAATGTGGGGATCCAGAATAACGGGAAAACAGTTTATACTTTCGACGGCTACAGTACAGTCTACGACGCTGATGGTGAGATAACCGACTACTGCCACCCTTTCTCTGCCGGGCTTAAAATAGTTGAACTTGATCTATCCGCCAGTGCGAAAAAGCGGCCGTGTGTCACAGTGCCGGATGACCGTGACATAGCCAGTATATATAAGGCTCTTCATTACGGTGCAAGCAAATTTTTATCGGCAATAGGGATGAAAAAAGTTGTAATCGGGATTTCCGGCGGTATAGATTCCGCGGTAAGCGCCTGTCTTTACAGTACTGTTCTTGAACCGGAAAATGTGCTCCTGGTTAACATGCCCAGTGTTTTCAACTCCCGGACAACCAGGGACCTGGCCGCCGGGCTGGCCCAAAATCTTGGCTGCTGGTATACTGTCATGCCGATCCAGGAGGTGTTTGAGTATACTGTAAAACAAATTGGCCGGACACCGGTTGTCAACCCCAATAACAATAGTGAGTTCAACCTTAATGTATCGTCCTTCGTCTCGGAAAACATTCAGGCCCGTGACCGTTCAGCCAGGATCCTGGCCGGTGTGGCGGCAGCTTTTGGCGGCGGCTTTACCTGTAATGCCAACAAAAGCGAAATGACTGTGGGGTACACCACTCTGTACGGCGACCTGGCCGGTTTTCTGGCGGCTCTGGCTGATTTATGGAAGCACCAGGTTTATGAGCTTGCTCTGTATCTTAATGAACATATATACGGCAGGGAAGTGATTCCCCGTAAGATTATCGACCTGGTTCCGAGCGCTGAGCTTTCTCCTGAACAGGATGTCGATCAGGGTAAGGGCGACCCAATTGTTTACCCCTACCACGACTACCTTTTCCGCGCCTTTATGGAGCACTGGAACAGGGCCACGCCTGAAGACATACTGACCTGGTACACCCAGGGGGTTTTAGAAGAGCAGATTGGCTGCCGTCCGGGGCTGGCGGCGCAGCTGTTCAGCAGTCCCGCCGCTTTTATAGAGGACCTGGAAAAATGGTGGAAGCTTTACTGCGGCATGGGTGTGGCCAAAAGAATCCAGGCCCCGCCGGTCCTGGCTGTAAGCAGAAGAGCTTACGGGTTCGACCATCGCGAAGCGCAGAACCAGGTCCATTTTACATCCGGTTACCAGAAGCTTAAAAGGGAGTTGATGAAAGAAATCGGGTGAGACAAGGTAACCAGTAAGGATTTTTCCGGGGCCGGAATTAGAGAGTTTATTTTATCTGCTTAATAAAATTTTTTTTATAATAATATGAGAATTTATTATTCAGCAATCTTAAAAAAATTTTGACTTTAGCAGGAATTTAATTAGTAATACAGAATACACTAATTATATTTTGTAATGAATTTATATGCCCAATACTTTTTTGAAAATATTATAACATTTGGCAAATATGTCATAATATTTCATATTATTTCATTATAGTTTAATATTGACAGCGTGTTGGGCAAAACCGTTCGAAAGCCGGTGGCGCAAAGCTATGGGTCTAAGGCCAGTTAAAAGAGGCTATGATTGCCAGGTTGCAAGGACATTGACTTTACTGGGGTGGGTATAGTCTGTTTTTCAGGTTATACATACCCTTTTTTTATTATTTTAACTGTATATAAAACAATATAGGTTCTCCGAGCTCTGATTAACCTAAACATGTTTTTAGTGCACGGTTTGCAGGCCTTTAGGGTGCAGTAGGAAACTGTTGCGCCTCCCATTGTGGAAAGGAGGAAAAAGTACCTGATGCTTTTTCCTCCTTTTGTTTTATAAGGATATTAAAATAGAAGAAGATACGAAATGGCGGAAAGTTTTGCTCTATAAAAATTTTTTCGGCAAAGGGAGGCATGACGGCTTATTTTAAGCTAAAATACCATAATTATACATATATGTGACGACTAACCTTTTTGAAGTTAAGTTTTAAGTGGCAATAAATTCACTGTTTTAAATAATAAGATTTTGCTGGATATAAAAAAATTTTCGGCTTATGGGGATGCTGGCATTTTTTTAGCTCTTCTAGTAAATTATGTATTAATTGTCATGTGGTACCACTTTCTGGTTTTGGTGAAATTTAAGGTTTTCACCTGACAAGTTTAAGAAGCCGAGGGGGTGATAGCGGGAGCTTTAGACTTTACAGAGAGAGAAGAGGGGGTGATAAGGGCAGGGTTTGGATAATGGCTGTCAAGCAGCCAGTAATACAGATTCATTTATAGCTCATATGAGGAGAGTATTAGGAGAGCAATTTTAAATTTATTTAGTAAGAGGGGGTTTTACAAATATGGCCAATCCTCCAGTAATGACAGTATGTTTAGCCGGAAACGCCGGCAAATATAAGATGGGACTGCCGGTTGGGCAGCTTTTGCTGCGCGGTTTCATGTCAGGAGTATACATTGCGGTCGGCGCCGCGCTGTGCACCGTCTGCGGCACAGAAGTGGCCAAGTTTCTGGGAGCGGGCTTCGGCAAACTAATCGGGGGCGCCGTGTTCCCGGTAGGACTGATTGCGACCGTGCTCACCGGTATGGAACTGTTCACCGGTGACGCGATGTTGGGGCCCCTGGCGGTAATGATGGGCAAGACCGGCGTGGGCAGCGTGATCAAGAACTGGGTATTTGTTTATATAGGCAACTTTATCGGTTCCATGGCCTGGGCGTACCTGATGGTATTAGGGCCCTTTACCCAGGGCAATTTTACCACGGCGGAACCCAACGCCTTTGCTCTGAACGCCGTGACTATAGCGGTGGCCAAGACACTGCCGTACAAGTCCATGGGTGATATAGGCTGGTGGTCGTGCCTGGCCAACGGCATCGGCTGTAACTTCCTGGTTAACCTGGCCATCCTGCTTGGCATAACAGCCAAGGAATTCATCGGCAAGTTCTTCGGCATCTGGTTCCCGATCATGGCCTTCGTTTCGATCGGGTTTGAGCACTGCGTGGCCAACATGTATTTCCTGCCCGCGGGCCTGATGGTATACCAGAGCTTCCCCAAAATCGCGGACAAAGTGGCATCAACGGCAGCAGACGGGACAGTGACATACTGGAGCCCCCTGCTGCATAAATTCGGCGGGCTGACCTGGGGCGACGTGTGGCTGTGGAACATCATCCCGGCGACCATAGGCAACATCATCGGCGGCATGGTGTTTATCGGCGTCGTATACTTCCTGTGCTACAGGAACGAGTTTCCCGAAGAGCACAGGCCCGGCTACCAGTCAGGAGCTTCAGTAGGCAAGTAACCGGTTGACCAAATAACGAAGCACAAGTTCATTAATAACTCCAAGGAGGTATCCTCGCGGTGCGGATGTCCATACCTGCATACGTCAGTTTAGGGATAGCCACAGTCTTTGTGATATTCAGCTTCGCGCTCGGCCGGAACTCACAATTTTTACTGACAGCCCTGCCCATGCTGCTGGTGCTTCTCGCCGTGCCCCTGGTAATGACCGAGATGAACAGGCGGCAGATGGACAAGGTTGACTTTGCGAGTTACAAGTATCGTAAGATCAAAGAACTGGCTTCACTGGGCGCGGGAGAACCCGTGCGCATACGCGGCACCATAGAGGCCATGTCGCTGAGATGGCTGAACCGTCCCAATTTCCGCATCAGAGACGACAGCGGAGAGATCGGCGTATTCATGTTTTGGGCGCCCCGCGAGGATATCAAACCTGGAGACAAGGTAGAAGCAGCCGGTTCCCTGCGCATCGGGCCCACCAAGAAGAAGAACATCTGGGGGGTCAAGATGGCTAAGGTGAGCGGCGGCACAAAAATCAAATAGAGGGACGAAAGAGAGGGGGAGTAGTAATTGGCATCCTGTACATGCGGCGAACAAGCTGACCAAACCAAGGAAGCTGCAATGCAAAAGCTTTTTGACCAGTACCGCGATTACAAAGGAGGA
>NZ_QFFZ01000077.1 GCF_004369225.1 Pelotomaculum propionicicum | reverse complement strand
TACAGTATTCGCGCGCATGACCGGTACCGTTACCGTACTTGCTGTGGAATCTGGTACTTGATTTTATTGGCTTCGGTACCCGTAATTTAAGGGAACCGGTTCCCAAACTACCATCCATCATCCATATGGTTCCTTAACTGGAATTATGGCTGTTCGGTGGTCCTAAATCTATTATACGAGGGGACTGAAAGATTTTAAAATTATTTAGATCAATTAAAAAAGAGCTGTCTGGCAGCTCTTTTTAATAGCTATTTCATTTGGCTCTTTGTAAGAAACTCTAAGACACAATGTTTAAACTTCTCAAAATTACTTAATTTAGTTTGGATAATATAGTAGACTCTGGGGGTATCCACTTCCCAGTAGAGATGCACCAAGCGGTTGCGAAAACGGGCCATATTAGTTAATTCATCAGCAAAACTTTTATTTTTAATTCTGCTGTAAATTCCATATTTTTTCCACATTTTATTCTTATTCTTTCCATACTTGGGATCTAAATTATTAATAACAACCCGGCAGGGTAAAAAAAGGAGGAGAGAGTAAGATGAAAAAAGTGTTAAGTGTGCCATGCAGCAAATCATCTCGCACCAGCGACTGATTAACGTTAACCTGCAGGGCCTGATCACTCTGGCTGACCGCGCCATAGCGATTTTAAGATAAGCAAAATACCACACACCCTGTTTGGGAACAACTAAAAACAAAGATACGGCAAAAACAATTGGCCGTATCTTTGTTTTCAAAAGAAATCAATAGATGCCGAGCTTCCTGTAAATCTTATACTTGTAGGAACCAAGCGCGTGGTTGAGCCTCCTGTTTTCCATCATCATATCAAATTTTAATAATTTATAGGTCAGTTTCTTCTGCATCGAGTTTCTTTCATTTTCCTCGTGGCAGCTGTCAATTAACTTCTGCAGGGAAACGATTTCTTTTTTAAGCTCAAGTTCCTCAGGCAGCACGCCGGCGTTTTTGAGAATGGTATAGCCGGCCCTGAGTTCTTCAGGGATATGGGCCATGTTATCCAGGTCCAGGGGTTTGCCTTTATTGGGGAGATCGTCAAACTCGCCGTTCTCTATGGCTTCGCGGATCTTGCCTTCTGCAATGACAGCAAATAAATCCATCTGACCCACACCCCTGAAAAATAAAAGTGCAAACCTGCTAATACAAATTATAAGTCAGGACGTGGGTGATGTAAACTTCTTCTTACTCGCCGCAGGGATGAATAGTAAATGGCTCCCTGAAGTCGCAGGTCATGTGGGTGACGGCGTGTCCCAATTTACACCACATATCGTCATCTTCGTACCTGTCAAATGTGTCGTAGTGCCTGCAGTCAAAGCAGGGCCACCTGTCCATTCTGATCACCTCAAAAATATAATGTCCGCCGGGCTGAAATTAATACCATGCGTATTGACAACGCCGCTGAATACTGTTAAGATGCAACTAATATTTTTAAAATGACGATGAGAGGGAATAGTAAGCTTCTTTTGCCGGTTTCAGAGAGCCGCCGGTTGGTGCGAGGCGGTACACGCGGCGGGGCGCTGAACTCTCCCTGGAGTAGCCGACCGAAATCTTAGCCGGAGAGTAGGCCCGGACGGAGCTTCCGCCGTTAAAAGGAAGGGGATATCGGATCCAGTCCCGTATCCTTTTAAGGGAACAGCCTTGCGGCTGTTAAGTTGAGTGGTAACGCGGAGTTAACCCTTCGTCTCAAGTGAGGACGAAGGGTTTTAATATTTTTTGCAGAGGGGGTGGTTTGATGGACCCGGACCTTAGCGGCCTTATAAACCCTGCATGGCATAAACGTTTTAAAATAATGAAAGGGGAAATTAAGATTGCGCAGGTTATATGTAATGGACACCACCCTCAGAGATGGCGCAAAATCCCTGGGGATAACCCTGAACCTTGATGAAAAACTGGAGATAGCAAGACAACTGGTGAAGTTGGGCGTGGACATTATCGAAGCTGGTTACCCGTCCTGCTCGGCGGGCGACCGGGACGCGGTGCGGGCAATTGCCGGGGAAATTAGAGGGGCGGTCATTTGCGGCTTCACCAGGGCGGTTGAGCGCGAGATCGACTGCTGCGCCGCCGCGCTGCACGGGGCTGAACAGCCCAGGATCCATACCGGGATTGCCGTATCGCCCGCTTATATGGCAGGGAAATTAAAACTTTTTCCCGCGCAGGTTATGGAAAGGGCGGTTTCGGCAGTAAAGCATGCCAAGAAATATGTGAGTGACGTGGAATTCTACGCGGAGGACGCCTTCTGCAGCGACCCATCCTTTTTGGTGGAAGTCCTCGAAAAAGTAATTGCCGCCGGGGCTACTGTGGTCAATATCCCGGATACGTCCGGTTACGCAGCCCCCTGGGAATGCGGCGATCTGGTCACCCGGCTTATGAATGAGGTAAAGGGTATAGAGAAGGTAATTTTAAGCATCCACTGCCACAACGACCTGGGCATGGCCACCGCCAACACCCTGGCGGCGGTCAAGGCCGGCGCCGGCCAGTTGGAGGCGACTGTCAACGGGATTGGGGAGCGGGCCGGCAACACATCCCTGGAGGAGGCGGTCATGGCGGTTTATACCAGGCGGGCCGCATACAGTGTTGAACTTAAGGTGGACACCAGGAAAATATCAGCTACCAGCAGGATGGTGTCAAAAATAACCGGGGTGCCGGTTGCTGTCCATAAAGCTATTGTCGGCGCCAACGCATTCATCAATGTGCCGGAAGTAAGCCTGGAAGAATCATTAAAGGGGCAAGCCGCTTATGAGATGATCAAACCTGCCGTGGTCGGCGCGTACGGCAACAGGACTGTGTTGAGCGCGGAATGTACAAAACCGGCCCTGAAAAAGGCGCTGGAAGAACTGGGCTATCTGATGGAAGGGGAAAACCTGGAGGAGATTTATCTCAGGTTTTTAGACCTGGCCCGCCATAAAAGTGAAATATTTGACCGGGACCTGCACCTGCTGATGGAAAAGATAAAGGTCGACAGCGGCGCCATCAGTGTTAAAAACATATCTGTCACTACTACCGGTGTCTCAAGGGCCACGGCTACCGTTACCCTGGACCTGGAAGGTGAAACGGCTACTGACGCCGCCTGCGGCAACGGCCCTGTGGACGCTGTCTTTAAGGCGGTGGAGCGGCTGGTGGGAGAACAGGTTTATCTGGAGGACTACTCCCTGCAGTCAGTCAGCCAGGGCCGGGAGTCACTCGGCGACGCCACAGTGAAGGTAAGGTACGGAGAAAACGGCCTGGTAGTGGGCAGAGGCATCAGCGCCGACGTGATCGAAGCAAGCGCCAAAGCTTATGTCAACGCCCTGGCTAAAGTGAGGACAATCAACAGGGGCGGTGACGGACAGGTACAGGAAAGCAATAATTAAAAGCGGCAAGGGGCGTTATCCCCTTTATAGTTAACCTGGAATTTTATATAATTAAGAAAAATTTCCGGGGTGATAGTTTTGGCTGTTGTAGATATTACTGTGGTGCCCATCGGGACCGGCGGCGCCAGCCTGAGCGAGTATGTCGCGGGCTGTGTCCGGGTCTTGCGGGAAGCGGAAGGGATCACCTACCAGCTTACTCCCATGTCCACCATTATTGAAGGGGAACTGGGCCGCGTGTTTGAAGTGGTCCGCCTGATGCACGAGCAGCCTTTCTTAAAGGGCATCGGCAGGGTGGTCACCACTATCCGTATAGATGACCGCCGGGACCGGGAGTTGACCGCGGCCGGCAAGGTGGCGGCGGTCAAAGCAAAGTTGGGCGAATGATGAGGCGCTGTCAAAAATGGATTATTATATTGAACTTTTAAACAGTCTCAAGCGGGGTGTAATTGCCCCGGTCTACCTTTTTTACGGTGAGGAAACTTACCTGCGCGAGCAGGCGGTAGCCCGTTTTAAAGAATATTTTTTCCCCGGCCGCGACCAGGATCTGAACTTCGATCTGATTGACGGAGAAGACGCCGGCCCTGAAGATATTGTGGCCAGGGCGGAAACTTTGCCTTTTTTTGCGGCGAAGAGGCTGGTTGTGGTTAAAAACCCGTCCTTTTTTAAATCCGCCAAAAAAGCTGGAAAAGAAGAAATTGAGGACGGAGAGGAAACAGCAGGGCCGGTGAAAGAAACCGCCCTGCTGGAATATTTTGATAACCCTGCCGGTGCGACCTGCCTGATTTTTACCACCGGCGATCCGGTGGATAAAAGAAAAAGGCTGTTTAAAGCCGTGCAAAAGAACGGCCGGGCAGTTGAGTTCACCTGCCTCAACCGCAGCGACCTCAGCCGCTGGCTGGCGCAAAGGGCCAGGGCGGCAGGCAGGAAGTTCGCCCCCGGTGCGGCGGAGACTTTGCTGGACACGGTGGGGCCTTCACTGCAAAAACTTGCCGCGGAAATGGAAAAGCTGGTTAATTTCACGGCCGGTCAGGAAGTTATCACACCCGCTGAGGTGCGCAAGGTCTGCCCGCCCGGGCTGGAGGAAAGTATTTTTGCTGTGGTGGACGCGGTGGGCAATAAGAAAGCAGGGGAAGCCCTTGCGGCTATAAGGGAATTACTGGCGGCCAAAGAGCCTCCCTTCAGGCTCCTGGCTATGATCATCAGGCAGTTCCGCCTTCTGCTGCAGGTAAAGGATTTGTTAGGCCGCGGCTGTCCCGCCGGGCAAATCCCGGCCAGGCTCAAAATACACCCTTACGTGGCCCGGAAAACATCAGTCCAGTGCAGGAATTTCAGCCGGGAAAGCCTGCTGGAAGCCTTCCAGTTGCTGCTGGAGCTGGACGAGTCGGTGAAAACCGGCAGGCAGGAATTTTACCCGGCGCTGGAGATATTTCTGCTGAAACTCTGCGCCGGATCTTGATTATAATCGGGGACATTGCTCATCCTAAAAGGAATACCTATTATAGAGGAGTGTCCCCGTTCCTTAAAGTTTTCCTTTAATAAAATAGTTCCAGTATAAATGCGGCAAAACGTTCTTATCAAGAAAATACATGCAAGACCGGCGGTGCCTCCCCCAATAATCAATACTTGACAATGTAGATATCCCACTAAATAATCACCTGTTCATCAGATTTATAGATTGGTTATAATTGCCTGGGTCGGCTCATCTATTTTTTCTATTTAGACAGGGAAATACCTTCACGATTCCAATAATTTCAATTTTCATACAATTTTATAGCGAATTTTTCTCCCTTTTAACATAGCCGGGAATTATATATAATGAAACAAGGTTGTGATTATAGCTTTTAATTACATATAATGACGATTGAGTGATGAGATTTTGAGCGAAGACAGTGACCTTTTGTATAACCTGGAAGACCGGCCGCCCTTAAACCGGACCCTGGCCTATGCTGTGCAGTGGCTGGGCTTTACCCTGGCCAACTCCGCTGTGCTGCCGATAGTGGTCGGCAGCGCTTTGGGCCTCGACCAGGCCGGCATTGCCGGCCTGGCCCAGCGCACCTTCTTTTTTCAGGCACTGGCCTCGCTGCTGCAGGTGTGCTTCGGCCACCGCCTGCCGATTATAGAAGGTCCGTCCGGCATGTGGTGGGGCATTTTCATAACCCTGGCGGCCATGGCCCCGGGGCTGGGCAAGCCTCTGAGCCTGCTGCGCACCGATCTGGAGTTTGGCGTGATGGCAGCCGGGCTTATTCTGGTTTTAGTAGGAGCTACCGGCCTAATCGGCAAGACGCTGAAACTTTTTACACCTGCTGTTACAGGCTCCGTGCTGGTACTGCTGGGCCTGCAACTGAGCGGCGCCTTTGTCAAGGGCATGTTCGGGATTGGTTCCAGCGGGGGGAGTATAGATTTAAAATCAGCTATTGTTTCTTTGATCGTGGTAGCCATGGTCGTGGTTATCAACCTTAAGGCCCGGGGCTTCTTTAAGAGCATTGCCATCCTCATAGGCATCGCGGCGGGGTGGGTTATAGCTGTGCTGGCCGGGGTCCCCTCCGGAGAATTCATAACCCAGGACGCTGTTGTCGCGTTTCCGAAGATATTTGCCTGGGGCACGCCGACCTTTGATC
The DNA here is from genome assembly GCF_004369225.1 of Pelotomaculum propionicicum. Classification (GTDB taxonomy): domain Bacteria; phylum Bacillota; class Desulfotomaculia; order Desulfotomaculales; family Pelotomaculaceae; genus Pelotomaculum_B; species Pelotomaculum_B propionicicum. The sequence goes on along the minus strand of NZ_QFFZ01000077.1, from coordinate 3,628 downwards.
CCGGCATAGTGTTTGTTTCAGTCCTGACCGGCCTGCTGGTACTTTCCAACCTGGTCGCCAGCATCCTGGCCATGGAGCGGGTGCTGAAAATTGAGCTGCCCCAAAAATCATATAACAGAGGTGTGATCTTCACCGGCATGGCGGACGTGCTGGCCGGGCTGGGGGCGACAGTGGGCTTTGTGCCGTATTCAGCCGGCGCCGGTATGGTCAGCCTTACCAGGGTCGCCGCCAGGCTGCCTTTTATCATATTTGCCATTGCCCTGATTATACTGGGCCTCCTGCCGCAGGTCGGCGCTTTCCTGGCCTCCATTCCCGAACCGGTGGGCTATTCGGTGCTGCTGGCCTCCTTCTGCCAGATGCTGGGTTTCGGGCTGAAAGATTACACCAGGTTGGAGTTTAACGCCAGGGACTATTTTGTGGTGGGCCTGCCCATCCTTTTCGGGACCGGTGTAATGAACCTGCCGGGCGGCTCTTTCGGGGGCATCCCCGTGTTCGCCCAGTACATCCTGGGGAACGGCTTCATTGCCGGCATGCTGCTGTGCATGCTGCTGGAGCACGTCCTACTGCCCAAGAAATACTTTAGCTAGACATCAAGGGTTGGTACCTAAACATCATACAAAAAGCCACAGCTCTGTGCCAGCTGCGGCTTTATCAGTTTAATTTTTTACCCTGTCAGCTTGTTGAATCTCTTGGTCAGGCGCGATTTTTTACGGGAAGCTGCATTTTTATGTAAAATGCCTTTCGTAACGGCCTTGTCGATAGCCACTACCGCTTTGCGGAGTTTTGTACCGGCGTCTTCCCTGTCGGCCGCCTTCATGGCCTCTTCAAATTTTCTGATGGAAGTCTTTAGAGCCGATTTGATCCTGGCGTTTCTTATGGTCCGCAAGCGGGTAATCTCGACCCGTTTGGCTGCGGATTTGATATTCGGCATGTGTTCTCACCTCCCAACGGCAACAATTTTACCATGTGCAGAAAAAAAATGCAAGTGCCGGCGTATATCCTTTCTTTTTTTGGTAAAAGCTATTTTTAAATTTTAGGAGGAAGGAGGCGAGTTGTCAGATGCAGTGGCTTGGACTGATTATCAGATTCGTTGTTTCGGCGCTTGTATTGATTGTAGTCAGTTGGCTCTCACCAGGCTTCGTAGTGAGCGGGGGGTTTGTCGGGGCCTTAATAGCCGCGGTTGTTATAGCGGTGCTGGGTTATATCGCTGAGGCGCTGCTGGGTGATCGCGTTTCGCCGCAGAGCAGGGGCCTGGTCGGGTTCATAACGGCGGCGGTAGTGATTTACCTGGCTCAGTTTATCATTCCCAATTTGCTCAGTGTCAGCATTGTCGGCGCTTTGATATCTGCTTTTGTTATTGGACTAATTGATGCTTTTGTACCGACTGTTTTGCGCTGACAGTAACCCTCATAAACCCCTCCGCCCAGGCATAAGATTAATGAACGAGCCTGGAAGGGGGGGTTTTATGTACTCCGCTCCCATCAGCCGCTATGGCCGCCGCGGAAAAGTCTGTCCCCGCCGGTTTGGCATAGCCTTGGGCCTAATCGTCCTCACTGTTTTTCTGGTTATCAAAACAGCGCCTGCTTTTCTGGCGCGCCCTTCACTGCCAAACGTACTCAGGGACATTTACTCCAAGATTTTGACAGCCTGCCGGATGGAACCGGAAAAAGCGCTGAAATCCGCTATTCCCATATTGCGCTGGAGCAGTTTTGAAGGAGACAGTGACAGCCCGTCACTGGCGCAGGCTCTTTTATATCTAACCGGGACAGCGGGCAGGGTAAACCTGCTCAGCCCGGCCGCGGTTCTGCAGTCTCAAATACCGCTGCTGACGGCGGTTGACTGGCCAGACGCGATGCCGGCAAGCGGTTCCAGCTATGCCGCCCCTGCCGGAACCACAGCGGTCCCGCCGTCGGAACGCCTGGTTGGTATTTACAATACCCATACCGGGGAAACTTACAGCCTCACCGACGGAGTTGAAAGGCTGGACGGCAGGCGCGGCGGGGTGGTCACAGTGGCGGCGGCCTTCCAGGAAACACTGGAAAAAAACTATAACATTAAAGTTGCCAGGTCGGACCGGGTCCACGACCTGAGCTACAACAGCTCTTACCTTGAGTCGGAAAAGACGGCGCGCCAACTGCTGGCTGACAATCCGAACGCCTGGGCGGTCTTTGATATTCACCGTGATTCAGGCAAAACAAGGGAGCAGAGCGTTGTCAGCATCAACGGCGAGAATGTGGCTCCCATCCTGTTCATAGTTGGGTCCGATGCCCGCCGGTCATTTCCCGCCTGGCGGCAGAACTACGCTTTTGCCAGTGAATTGTCCGGCAGGCTGAATGAAAAGTACCCGGGCCTTTCCCTGGGTGTCCGGGTCAAGGATGGGCTGTACAACCAGTTTCTCCACCCGCACGCGGTCCTGCTGGAAGTGGGCACATCAAAGAACTCTACTGAAGAGGCGGTCCGCTCGGCGCGCCTGCTGGCCGATGTGGTGGCGGGCATGATTAATGGGGAAGAACAGAAAAACTGAAATTTTAGCCGGGAGTCTGGTTAATTCATACTTGCAAACCGGGCGGCAGCTGCGCAAAACAAGGTTTTTTCCAGATTTTGCGTATAAGCCGCCCGGTTTTTTTTCAATAATATTAGTAAATATATTGGAGTGTTATGATGAACTGGACTAAATATAAAATCGTGCTTTTAATCTCTGTTGTAGTGGTTGCGGTTGGGGCTTCCACCGCCGTCTCCCGCTTCAACCACAGGGTTTGCCCCCAGGAGCCTGCCCGTATCCTGGCATTGGCAAATTACGGGCCTGGCGCCTATCAGGTGACTTTTCTGGGTGAGAATATATATCTTCATCTCCCCGTATATACCGCCCCGGCATTCTTTGACTATGAATATTTGGACTCAGGAAGGGAATACCTGGTGAGGAAGTTCGTGATTGTAAGGGATTATGGTGAAAATTTTTTAGACAGTCATTCTGAGGAAATAAATGCCCTTGAAAGAAATGCCTTTAAAGTGAAAAACCTGCTGGAGGAGCTGTTTTACCCGGCTGACGCTTGCTAAACAGAGCTGACGCATGAATCTAAAGATTTATAACTGACAAGGTTTATAAGAGTTGGGGAGAAAAAGTTTTTCGCAAAATAGCACTGGACACCACAAAATAAATATGAGACAATAGTGTGGGAAATTTTAAAAAGGAGCCACACTATGACGATACATGAAGATTGGCCTGAGGAAGTTCTCTTGAACGGACGCATTTTTACAAGGGAAGAACTGGAACACATTAAGGAAGTGATCCGGTTGTTTCCCCGATTGAGTCAAAAGGAATTGGCGCATACGCTATGTGAAACCCTGTCGTGGTATGGACCAAACGGGAAACCAAAGCTGGAATCTTGCCGCGAGTTACTGCGAAAGCTGGAGGCAAAGGAATGGATTCGCCTTCCGGAAAAAAGAAAGGCGACTTCTTCAGGGAAAGAAACAGTCATCATCGGAACTGCTACTGAACCGGAAGAGGAACTAAGAGGGAGTGTGTCGGCGTATGCTCCCATCCAACTAGAGCCGGTACGGGTTCAAAAAGAGATTCGTCTGTGGAATGAATATGTCGAACGTTATCATATGCTCGGATACAGGCGTC
>NZ_QFFZ01000076.1 GCF_004369225.1 Pelotomaculum propionicicum | reverse complement strand
AGGGGAATCCGCTCGCCTGACTCGTCCAGGCGCAGGATTACAAACTGCCCTGCCCTGGCTTTTTTGGCCACCAGCGGCGCCTGTATTTCAAACAGGTTCAGGGTGGGGGCCAGGACTTCTTTTCTCAGAATCTTGTACATAACATCACTTCTTTTCGTTTAAATGTAAATATCTCAAATAATTATAAAATTGTTAATGCTTTTAGTAATATTATCCGCACTTAGGTTAATAATGGGTGGCAAGAGTTTAGTTTTGAACATAATTAATATACATACCTACATTTACAGTTTATCATCTTATAACTATCAAGAAAAATTCTCATTGTTTATATTAATCATTAGTTATAATTATTGTAGATAGACTAATGGGCGACTTTAAAGTCGCCCTTAATAGAAGCATTTCTTTTCTTATCTTGTATTATTTCATGTCAAACCTAATAAGCAGAATTTTAGTTTTGTGCGAACATTTAACCAACTATTTCTGTGTCAGTCCTTTTTTTCGGGCAAGACCACATGGTCCTGTATTATTGTACACACGTGCTTATTCTTGGTGCCCAGTTCAAATTTCTTGGTGATGTCATTGAACTGGTCCATACAGTTGTGGCAGGGGACCGCGACGACCTTGGCGCCGGTGGCCCTGACCTGATCAGCTTTCCGTTGCCCCTTAATCCTGACGCGGATATCCGTAAACTCCGGCATAGCGATTAAGCCGCCGCCGCCGCCGCAGCAGTAATTGAACTTTTTGTTAGGATTCATATCCCGGAAGTCTGCACAGAAAGATTTCAAAACGTTCCGCCCTTCTTCAAACACACCTTCTTTGCGGACGGCGTTGCACGGGTCATGGTAGGTCACCGGCTCAGTCACCTTGCTTTTTACCTGCAAGCGCCCGTCGTTCAGGGCTTCATTTAACAGCTGCAATATGTGTCTGATAGGGAAAGTCTTCCCCTGCCAAAATTTCCTGTAGGCCAGACGGCAGGAACGGAAAGCGTGGCCGCATTCGGTGACAATCAGTTCCTTAGCGCGCAGACGCACCACTTCTTCAAAAAGAGGCCGCTGGATATTATAGAAGTCTTCATCAATGCCGGTGAACAGCGCCAGGTTGGTAGCGTCCCATTTTTTGGAACTGATAGTGTAATTGAAGCCGGCGGCATAGAACACTTTCAGGATGGCCTGCAAATCGGCGGGATAATACTTGATTTCCCTGGCGTTGAACGCGAACATGAAATCGGTGTCTTCCTTGTCCAGCGGAATTTTATAGTTGGGGTCCTCCAGTTCTTCTTGAAGCTCTTCTTCAATCCATTCCAGGGTTTCAATATAATCCTCCTGGGATACGGACATCTGGTTACCGGTATCAAGTTGTTCCTGCACAACCTTCTGTAAAAAACCCGGTATCACCGATCTGTCATAGAAATTGCCGCGCACGGCCCTGACTATGTTAGCGATGTTGACCTGCATCGGGCACTCAACTGTGCAACGCTCACACATATTGCACAGCCAGACATACGGATCGTTTAACGCTTCCTCCCGCATGCCCAGGATAAGCTTGCGCAGAAATTTACGCGGGTCGTGACCGGGGATCAGGTCAGAATACGGGCAACCCGCTGTGCACATACCGCAGGCCAGGCAGTTGCCAAAATCAAAATTTCCGATCAGGCCTTGTACTTCAGCCCTGAATCCGGGGTTGAGGTTTGCAGCCAAAATTGCTTCCGTCATGGATTAGCTCCCTCCTCTCAAGTTTCTAGTACTCGTTGGGCATGGTCTTTAGCTGGGCCAGAGTAAATACCGGGCCGTCCTTGCAGACAAATTTATTGCCCACATTGCAGCGTCCACACATACCGATCCCGCATTTCATGCGGTTTTCCAGGGCCATGATGATCCTTTCCGGCGGAAAGCCCAATTCCTCCAGTACAGGCAGGGTGAACTTAATCATGATCGGGGGGCCGCAAACAACTGCATAAGTGTTTTCGGCACTGGGAGCCGTCTCCTTGGTCATGGCGGGAACAAACCCTACCTTGCCTTTCCAATTCTCATCGCCGCGGTCCACAGTGGCTACCATGGTGATATCACTGCGCTTCTCCCACTGGGCCAACTCTTCTTTATAAAGCAGCAGGCCTGAGTTCCTGGCGCCGTAAATCACGGTCAGGTTGCCGTAATCACCCCTGTTTTTCGGATCAAGAATATAAGTGATCGTGGAACGCAGGGTGGTAAAAGCAAAACCGCCGCCAATAACCACAAGGTTCTTACCCTTTAATTCTTCCATCGGGTAGCTGTTTCCCAACGGGCCCCGCACACCGATAACCGCTCCTTCCGGTGTCTGGTGCAGGGCGGTAGTGACTTTGCCAACCTTCATCACAGAGAATTTGAGAATCCCAGGCTCAGTAGGTGAAGAAGCGATACCGAAAGGCGATTCACCTTTACCGAAAGCAAAAACTTCAGCGAACTGGCCTGGCAGATATTTAAAGTTTTGCTCATCTTCCTTGTTTATGAAGGAAAGCGTAAAGGTGCGGATATTCTTGTCTTCAGTTTCAATAAAGTTCTTTTCCAGTCTCATCGGCATAGGCAAATATGGATTTCCCATAAGTTAACACCCCTCTCCGCTTTCCCGCTGCTGAATCGCGTCCAACAGTATCCGGATATCCAGGTTCACGGGGCAATTCTTTATGCACCTGCCGCAGCCCACACAGGCTGTCTGTTGAAACTTGTCCTGAAAGTACTTAAACTTATGCATGATTCTCTGACGCACTCTTTCCTTGCCTGAGGGGCGGGGATTGTGGCCTGAACCGTGCAAGGTGAACAAAGGGAACATGCAGGCGTCCCAGTTTCTCACCCTGCAGCCCTTACCACCCTCGGCCTCTTCCACGATGTCGAAGCAGTGACAGGTGGGGCAAAGGTAGGTGCAGGCAGCGCAGCCAATACATTTTTCCCACAGGCTGTCCCAGATCTCATCATAAAAATTTACATCCAGCTTTTCTTTCAAACCATCCAGGTTAACCTTGCTTGCCACAACCGCAGATTCTTTTATTCTGGAAGTATCAGGGGAACCATCCGGCAACTGATACCTGGCGATGAACTCCTTGCCCTTTTCGGTTATTCCCTCCACATAGTACTTATCTTCCAGTTCGGTGAGAAACACGTCAGAACCAGCGGTATCAAAGGGACCGCTGTTTACCGAAGTACAGAAACAGGTTGCGCCGGGCCGGTTGCAGCCGAAGCCCACTATAACAGTGTTTTCCCGGCGTTTATAGTAGTAAGGGTCCCGGTACTGCTCGTTTTTAAACGCATCGTCCAGTATGGTGAAGCTCTTTGCATCGCAGGGCCTTATTCCCCAAATAACCTTTTTAGAACAGTCACAAATCTCATCCACCCTGACCCCGTCCTGGACTGTTTCATAGCAAAACATTTTTTCTGATTGAGGGAAAAGGATTCCTTTCGGCGGTTTTTGCGAATTGCTGTATTGCAAGCAAACCTGCGTACCTGAACTAATCTTCTTAAATTCAACCTTACCGTGTTCTTTCACCGGAGCGTATACTTCATATTCACCCAGTATTCTATCCAGTAAAACAGGCAAATCATTTTTGCTGATTAACATCCTCTTCACCTCACTCTTTCACCAGAAAGGTCTGGGGGTCATCAAACTTAAACTCATTAAGCGCCGGTTTGTCTTCCAGGTTCATGCCGGCCTCCGCGCCGAATATTTCCTTGACGTCCCTGGCCAGTTTCCTGTTAAGGTTGCGCACGTCAATGCCCATGGGGCAAGCCCTGTCACAGGATCCACAGTCCACGCAACGGCCGGCTGTATGGAAAGCGCGCATGGCCTGAAATATCAGGTTGTCTCCTGAACTTGAGGCGCTCTTGCCTATCCACTGGGGTGCAGTGCAGTCTACGAAACATTCCTCGCAATAGCACATCGGGCAAGCGTTCCGGCACGCATAGCAGCGAATGCACTTGCTCATTTGCTCAGCGAAATAGGCAGCCCGCTCAGCAACAGTTTTGGCTTCAAATGCCGCCACATCGGAATAATCATCTTCCTTTTCCGGCACTTTTTCGCCCAGCAGTTCATCAGAAAGCACCGGGTTGCCTGTCCTGCAGGTGGCACAAGAACCGTGCAGCACATCTTCTTTCCGCACTGCCTGTTCAAAACCGTTTCCTTTAAGAATAAGCCAACCGTCTTTTTCTTCCGAGGCAAGTAATTCCCGTCCGTTTAATATAGTCTCAATCTTCTTCCTGTCAATCATGCCGCCGCATGGCACGCCGATAATATACAGGTTGTCGAGGTTAATCTGGTTTTCTTTGATCAAAGCCACTATAGAACGGGCATCACAGCCTTTGGCAATGACCCCGACCTTTTCAGTTTTTTTGCGCAGGTAATTTGCCAGGTTGTTTTCACAACTGCTGTTCCAGGTTAACTTGCCGGCATCTTCCGCTTTCCTGACAAAGCAAGGTGTGCTGCGTAGAGGGAGGCTGCCTTTTTCAAAACCAATAACCAGGTCGACCTTCTTTTCCTCCAGTAATTTCCTGGCAGCATCTTGCACTAATCTGGCTAGGTTCTCCATCTGCTACACCTCACAGTGTTTATTCACTATATTCTTATTAGGTCCAAGCTTCTTGACCTTTTCCGTAAGCTCATTGACCAGTTCCGCAAACCTGCCGCCTTCCGAAGCGGATATCCAGGCAAAATTAACCCGGTCCTCTTCGATGCCGATATAGTTAATTAGGTTTTTCAAAAGCGCAAATTTCCTTCGCGCCGCCAGATTGCCACTAACATAGTGGCAGTCGCCGGGGTGTCACCCGGATGTCAGAATACCGTCAATGCCGTTTCTCAAAGCTGAAAAGATAAAAAGCGGATTGATGCGACCCGAGCAGGGTACCCGTATAACCCGGATATTAGGCGGGTACTGTATCCTTCCGATCCCTGCCAGATCAGCGCCGGCATAACTGCACCAGTTGCACAGGAAAGCAGCTATTTTCGGTTCCCATCCCTTAGCCTCCATTTTCTTCCCCCCTTTAACTGAGCGCACAGAGCATGTCTGTGATTTGCTGATTGGTAACTCCTTTAACTTCCAGGGCGCCGCACCGGCAAGAGGAGGCGCAGACACCGCAACCTTTGCACAGAGCTTCATTAACTACAGCAGCCTTTTCTGTCAGATCGACAGCAATGGCTTTGGACGGACACAGCGACTCGCAGGCGCCGCACATGGCGCATTTCTTTTTATTGACATAAGCTGTTTTACCCTGAGCTTCCACAAATTCTTTGCTCAGCAATGTACCCGCCCTGCCGGCGGCGGCTTTAGCCTGGGTTATGCTTTCTTCAATTGACTTGGGTCCTTGGGCCAGACCGCACATGAATACGCCGTCGGTACTAAAGTCAACCGGCCGGAGCTTCAGGTGGGCTTCCAGGAAGAATCCCTCCTGGTCCAGAGGCACTTTAAACAACTGGGACAGGACGGCATTGTCTTCCGGGGTTGCAATAGCAGCAGCCAGCCCAATAGCGTCAGCGTTGATTTCGATGGGAACACCCAGCACATGATCTGTAACTGTAACTTTTAGGCCTTCATCAGATGATACAACCACTGGCTTATTGCCAATACTGTAGCGTACAAAAATAATTCCCTTGGATCTGGCTTCGCGGTAATAGTCCTCATAGAAGGCGTAGGTCCTGATATCCCGGTAAAGAACGAAGATATTGGCTGAAGGATTCTTTTCCTTTATTTTTAGTGCCAGCTTGATGTTTTTGGTGCAGCAAACACGGCTGCAATACGGGCGCTCAGGTTCACGCGACCCGACACAATTGATCAGAACAATATTCCGGGCCTTCTCCAACTTACCGGAGGCAATTGCTTCTTCAATTTCTAATTGGGTATAAACATTGGGATGCTGGCCGTACAGGTACTCAGTCGGCTTGTATGCCTGCCCGCCAATGGCAATAATAGCGACACCGTGCTTAATTTCCTCATTGTTGGAAAGAGTCGTTTCAAAATTACCTACGTAGCCCCTGACATCAGCGATATTACATTCTGTATGCACTGTAATATTGGCATGGTTTTTAACTTTTGTTATTATACCGGTCAGGAATTCATTGATATCTTCACCATTTAAACCGTTCTTGATCTGGTTGGCCATCCCGCCCAACCTGGCGGATTTCTCCACCAGATGCACATGATAACCACGGTCTGCCAGGTTTAACGCGTTGGTCATACCTGCCACACCACCGCCTATTACCAACGCGCCATGGTTCATAGGCATGCTTATTTGTTTAACCGGTTCCAGGAGCAATGCTTTCGCAACAGACATCCTGACCAAGTCTTTTGCTTTTTCTGTCGCTTTGGCCGGCTCGCTCTTATGGACCCAGGAACACTGGTCGCGGATATTGGCCATTTCAAATAAGTGCTGGTTTAAACCCGCATCCCGCAAGGTCTCCTGGAATAACGGCTCGTGCGTGCGGGGACTGCAGGAAGCGACAACAATCCTGTTGAGATTGTATTCTTTAATAAGTTCCTTCATCTTGTTCTGGGTATCCTGTGAGCAGGTATACATGTTATCTACCGCATAAGCCACACCTGGCAGAGTCCGGGCATATTCAACAACCTCCGGCACATTTACCACGCTGCCGATATTGATGCCGCAGTGACAGATAAAAACGCCGACCCTTGGGATTTCATTGTATACATTTCGCTCCGGAGGAAATTCTTTGGATTTGACCAGGGTATTACACGCGTCAGCTAATAAAGCGGCCGACTCACCCGAGGCCGCGCTGGCCTGCATGACAGTTTCAGGAATGTCCCGGGGAGCGCTGAAAGCTCCGGCCACAAATATTCCCTCTCTTGATGTGCCGACACCGGAAAGCTTGCTTGTCTCACAAAAATTATATCTGTTCAGTTCAAGGTTTAATCTACCCGCTAATTCCACCGCTTCAGCTTTCGGCTTCAGCCCTACCGAGAGAACAACCATATCAAATGACTCATTAAAGATGGTACCGTCTTCTCCGGCATAGCGGATCAGCAGGTCGCCGCTGCCGCCTTCCTTCTCTACCACCTCAAAGATACGAGACCTGATAAACCTTACACCCTGCTCTTTAGCCCGGTCGTAATATTTTTCAAAGCCCTTGCCGTGTGTTCTCATATCCATGAAAAAGATAGCCGTATCCAAACCCTGCGGGCTATGCTCCTTGGCCACAACCGCTTCTTTTATCGCGTACATGCAGCAAACACCGGAACAGTAACCGTTTTCCTCCCTCAGGTTCCGGGATCCCACACACTGGATCCAGGCAATTTTTTTAGGTTCTTTGCCGTCTGAAGACCTTACCAGGTGCCCCCCGAAAGGACCGGAAGCACTTAAAACACGCTCAAATTCTAAGCTGGTCATTACGTTCGGCAATCGCCCATAGCCGTAGTAATCCAGGTCGGAAGCATCATATTTATCAAAACCGGGGCTTAAGATAACCGCGCCCACATCAATCTCAACAATCTCTTCTTTCATATCATGTAAAATAGCACCGGCCTGGCAAACTTTGACGCATTCCAGGCATTCTGAACAAACTCCGCAGTTGAGGCAGCGCTCCGCTTCAAGCTGCCCCTCTTCCAGGCTGTATCCATTAGCGACTTCTTCATAGGAAACCTTGCGGGCTGCAGGTTCGGCATAGGTCAGATCTACCCTGCACTGCCCGGCATTGGCGGGCGGCTCTGGCTGCTGGGCCACATCTTCCTGATCTTCCAGGCGTCCTTCTTTCAAATCGAGCCCCTGCAGGTAGCGGTCAATAGATTCTGCTGTTTTCTTACCAGCGGCAATCGCGTCGATAACTGTAGCTGGCCCGGTAACGGCGTCTCCACCGGCGAATACACCCGGCAGTGAAGTGGCCAGGGTGTCCTTGTCGGCGGCAATCTTACCGCCACGTCCCGTTGCCAGCCCCGTAACGGCAGAAAATGATGTATCCGGCGCCTGGCCTACGGCTACGATGCAAGTATCCACCTCCAGCAAAAACTCTGAGCCGGGTATTGAGACCGGCCGGCGCCGGCCGCTTTCATCCGGTTCGCCCAATTCATTGCGCAGGCATTCAAGCGCCTTGAGCTTGCCGCCCTCACTATGAAATGCCTTGGGAGAGGTCAGCATTAAGAAGTTGATCCCTTCTTCTTTTGCTTCTTCTATTTCTTCCGGCGCGGCGGTGATTTCAGCTTCGGTCCGCCGGTAGACAATGGTGACTTCTTTGGCCCCCTGCCGCAGCGCGACTCTGGCCGCGTCCATCGCCGTGTTGCCGCCGCCTACCACAGCTACTTTTGCGCCAACCTTCACATTTTCTCCGCTGTTAACCCGAATTAGAAAGTTCACGCCCACTATTACATCTTCCATATCTTCGCCGGGCAGATTAAGAGAGGTGCCCTTCCAGGCGCCTACTCCAACGAATACCGCCCGGTAACCCTGCGCCTGTATATCGGCCAGGGTGAACTCCGGTCCCAGAGGAGTGTTTGTTTTAAACTCAACCCCCAGTTTCTCCAATAAACCTATTTCAAGATCCAGCCACTCTCTTGGCAGCCGGTACGATGGTATACCATAGCGGAGCATGCCGCCAAGCTTGTCCCTGGCCTCAAAAACCGTTACCGGATATCCGCGCTTCGCCAGCTGGTAGGCGGCTGAAAGGCCGGCAGGTCCCGACCCTATTACAGCCACCCGTTCTTCTTTGCGCTGTGCTGGGACAGGCAATGGCAGGCTTGCCACATCCTTGTAAACCACATCAGTGACCAGCCGCTTTAACTGGCGGATAGCCACAGGCTCGTCAAAACTGCCGCGATGGCATTTAGACTCGCATGGGTGGGTACATACCCGCCCGCAAATTGCCGGCAGCGGATTGTCCCTGTAAATTAACTGCCAGCCTTCTGTCAGCTTGCCTTTCTTCAGCAGCTGAACATAACCCTGGGCATTAACACCCGCTGGGCAGGCGGCACGGCACGGGGGCGCGGCAGTCTTCTCAATTGCAAAACCTGAGGGCATAGCCTGTGGATACAGTTTATAAATAGCTTTGCGCTTGCTCAGCCCCTCATCAAAGCTGTTTGAACATTCAACCGGGCAGACCTGGGCGCATTCACCGCAGCCGGTGCACTTGTCAAGATCAATGTAACGCGCCTGTTTCCTGATCGTAGCCTTATATTTTCCCGGCTCTCCCTTCAGGTCTATAACTTCGGAACAGGTAAGGGTCTTGATGTTAAGATGCCGCCCGCATTCCACCAGTTTTGGCGAAACAATACACATTGAGCAGTCATTGGTGGGAAAAGTTTTGTCCAGCATAGGCATCGTGCCGCCAATAGCCGGGGACTTCTCCACAAGATACACATAATAGCCCGATTCGGCTAAATCAAGTGACGCCTGGATACCAGCAATACCGGCGCCAACTACCAGTACAGCCCCAGTTTTATCCGAACTCATAATCCATCACATCCGTCCTCAAAGTTTTGGAATGCTATTAATAAAAACCGCGGCGGCGGCAATTATAGCGAATTTATTGATATAAGTTAGAAAACTAATTAAAAGACTTGTTTATGACTGTAGTTTAGCATTACATAACACAGAAAGGAAATTTTCATTTATTATACAAACCATTAGCAGAAATAATTGTTGATCAAAACTTTAATGCTCTATTTAATTTGGAGTAAAGTTCTCATAATCTAAACTCTTCCTGATTTACTCCTGAAATTCACAAATAATTCAGTTGTACCTTATGGTCCGGCACATAAATTTTATTAATGATAGCCTGTGTTAAAAGGCACCCCCGAAAGAAGAAGCCCTCCTACCAAGACCCTACGCCGGACTTTCACCGCCTGACATCGCCCATACCGGAGCAAACAGTCAAGACCACCCCAGAATGGGGTGGCTTGAAAGAGCCCTATAAGGGCTTATTACAAGCCAGCGCCTAAATGACGCTGGCTTAAACTTCGTTCAAGCCATGTGCACTGATTACTTGGCAGGACCCT
>NZ_QFFZ01000075.1 GCF_004369225.1 Pelotomaculum propionicicum | reverse complement strand
CGTCTACTTGGATTGGGCTAAAACAATATCCCGATAAATCGCTGGGGGCGTAATGAGTTGTCTTGCGTTCCCAGCATGGTTTGATAAATAATCGGAATACATCAAAAAACGGAATATGCCCTATCCTCCTGGCGGAAAAGAGCCATTTATAGCTTAACCAAATTAAAGATGAAATTTCCATTTACACGGAATTATTTACACTCCCGCACAATGCTGTTTTCCCTGCTGCGTTACCTATGCTGCAACCCTTTGGGTCATATGCGCTAAAACGGGTAGCTGCCGATGTTTAGTTATTTTTTGAAGCTGATACCTTTTCCTTAATTGCGCTTTCAACAAATTGATTTAAGGAAATCCCTTTTACTGTAGCCTCTCTTACAGCTTGCTTGTGCAATTCCGGTGAAATTCTGATATTAAAGTTTCCTTTGTACGCCTTTTGTGGCTCTTTCTGGTTTAGCTTGCACAATTCAAGATAATCTTCAACGGCTTCATGGAAGGAAGCCTTCAACTCTTCAACACTACTGCCTTCAAAACTAACCAAATCATCAATGCCTTCTATTTTCCCAAAGAATATTTCATCCTCTGTGCTGTAATGGATTGAACCAATAAAATCTTTGTAAAACATGACGTCCTTCATGGTCAAATTACCCCCTGATTCTTCAATGCTTCCGTCAGCTCGTCTAATTGATACATCTTTAGAATATTGCCAGGGTGCGGTTTGTGCAGTCTTATCACATGCTTTGTTTGCTCGTGTACAAACGCTACCCTAGCACCGGATGTACGTCCCCGGGTATCTTCCTTGTAACCTAACTGACCCAATAAAGTTCTGGCTTCACTATACGTGAAATCGGAAGGTTTATCTAACAGTCTTTCCAGCAACTTATCCCGTTTGCTCATAATTTTTACTCTTTCTTTATACTTTGCAATTACCGTTAGTATATTTTCATTATACTAAAAAACCTTGAAAGTGCAACTAACTATTAGTTGCTTTTTTATCGCTTGACGATTACACTCTTTTAATAGAACTTGAGCATGGAAACAAAATTATTTTTGATATGAAAAAGCTGAAAACAACCATACCTTTCTTTAGCCTGAATGACCTCAAGCATTTCAAGGAAGTAAGGTTTGAGGAAAAATCAATATATTGGGAGCAGGCAGGAAAAGAAAAGCCCAATGTTTTTCCTGTCAGGCTTACCCTGGACAATATTCTGTTTATGCTGCGGGATTAAAAGTGTATAAGAATTGCCAGTGGTCAAATGACTAACGAGTCGAAGGGGTGAAGATTAGTGCGTTTGCCGCCATATATGTAAAGGCCATAACGGGGATAAGCGAAATGCATGGTATCTTCTAAGGCGTACGTCTTAACCAATTGGAGGTAATTGCATCAGCCGAATTTTTTGCGCTGGCTGGATGGTCCGTGCGGCATTTCGGGATGAGGTGGGGCTTGACTCAGGAACTCTTGACGGAGGAGGGATAGTAAATGAAAAGTAAATTAAAGCGGTTAGTGTGTTTGGTGTTTTCCCTTATGTTGATTGTAGCCGGTATCCCGGGCGTCTCCGGGACGGCATCGGCAAGTACAACGCCCGTACCGTTATCCAGCCTTAGTACGGGTAATACTGTGTGGTTTGCCGGTTACAGGTGGATAGTCCTGAACCCCGCTACCGGGTACCTGTTTATGCGGGATTCTTATGGCAGCGAGCAGGTGTTTGATTCGAACGGTAGCGGCACATTTAATCCTTCCAGTAGTGCAAACATTGGATACTATCTCAATAATACTTTTTACAACAGTTTGCCCTCAACGGACCGCCCCTTGATCCAATCCCATAGCTGGCCCACCGGCAATGAAACAAACGAGTCGTCAAGCAGCGTCGATTGCGGGATTGGCTTGATCAGCTACAGCGAATTTAACACATATAAAAGCACTATTAATTATTATCGGAATGATTGTTGGTGGACGCGCACCAATAGTTCCGGCGGTGCTGGTTTGACCTGGTCGGTGTTGCCTGACGGTTCCGGACTAATCTCTGCCTCTTGCAGAACGGCTGGTATCGTCCATCCCGCTTTGTATCTGAATCCTGGCATCTTGGTATCCGGTGGCAACGGAGGTACCGTGATCGGAGGAACATACGAATAGTGTCACGGTTATGGACAACAGGACCAAAAAGCTGTATGTGCTGCTGGATAAATTGGGTCTTGAGAAATAAGACCAGATTTAAAATGAAGTTCAACAAATTTCAAACCTTACGGTTTCTTCCGTAAGGTTTTTTTAAAAAACAAAAACCCCTTCCACAATTCTCAAAATGGAAGGGGTTAATAACCTTGTCTACAATCCGGCCGCCCTGCGGACCATGGCCTGATGCTCCGGGTCGACACTGTTGGTGCCGTGTGTGCGGCTGTTCAGGAAATGCAGGTCGAACATCCCGTCAAAGTCGTTGCCGTAAATATCCTGGCTGGTACCGTGCGGCATGCCTGCCATGGAGCAGGCGATTGGCTCCCCGTCCAGCCAAAGAATGGCGGCTCTGCGCTCCCAGCTCCAATCGCCCCCGAAGCATTGCTTCATGACGCTGGTGTCATATGCTGTCAGCGGCTCACAGTCGGCGTGGTTTTCTCCAAACAGGTGGTGTATTTTAAAGGAGCGTCCGGTTTCAAAGTCCTGCAGGGTTGCGTTGCTGCCAATAGGAAACATGCTGTTGATTTGTGACCAGTCAACCAGCTTGCCATAGCCGCTTCCTTTTGTTGCCGTCCTTTCAGTATTTCCCCTGTTGACAGGCTGCTCAGGTGAAAAATTACCTGCCACAATCAGCGTCTGCCCGATCTGCAGGTCATCTGTAACCAGATTGTTTGCTGATCTGATTGAGTCCGAAGTTGTGCCGAACTTTTCGGCAATCACGGAAAGGCAGTCTCCCTCAGCCACTGTGTAGCTGTACTCTGAATCATCAGTGGAATCAGCGGAGGATGAGCCGGTGTCAGCATAGCTGTAATATGACTCACTGCCGGGTATGACCAGCTGCTGTCCAATCTGCAGGTCGTCAGAGTCCAGGTTGTTTGCTGATCTGATTGAGTCCACACTGGTGCCAAGTTTTTCAGCAACCACCGAGAGGCAGTCTCCTTCAACAACATTGTAGCTGTATGAGTCATCAGAATAAGACGAACCAGTGTTTGTATAGCCATACGAAGCTCCGCCGGGTATAACCAGCTGCTGCCCGATCTGCAGATCGTCAGAATCCAGGTTGTTTGCAGATTTAAGCGCATCTACGCTGATGCCAAGTTTTTCTGCGATTATGGAGAGGCAGTCTCCGTCAATGACAGTGTATGAATAGTCAGCAAAAGAGGGGCAGGTCAGGGGCAGCACGACCAGAGCGGTAACAAACAGCAAACCTAATAGTAAGGCAACGGTTAAATTCCTTTTTACTCTCATTTTCGCCTCCTTTAAAACAAGTGATTTATTTTTTTACCTAGTTTTCGTTCGAGTTTGAGTTTGGTCAGGTAAAATCACTATTCATACTGTTCTACACAATACTGCATTTTCCTCCTGGGAATACCAAAAAAATTAGCTTAAAAAGCCAGTATATATAAGTAATGGCTATTACAGATAACCATATGTTTGCGACAAAATCAGCTATATGATAAGATAATTGATAAGCCTATGGAGTATTGCAGAGGATATGCTGGCAGGAGGAGGATAATATGTCTGGTCACTCGAAATGGTCGACGATCAAGCGCAAAAAGGCAAAAGTCGATGCCCAGCGAGGTAAGATTTTTACTCGTTTAGCCAAGGAGATTATCATGGCCGCGCGCAAGGGCGGCGGTGACCCGGATAACAACGCGCGTTTGAAAACAGCGGTGATGAGAGCTAAAGAAGCCAACATCCCCAACGATAATATAAACCGGGCCATCCAAAAAGGGACAGGTGAAACCGGCGCTGCGAATTATGAGGAGATTTCATATGAGGGATACGGGCCGGGCGGTGTTGCGGTGATGCTTGACATAATGACCGACAACCGGAACCGTACCGCCGGTGAAATAAGGTATCTTTTTTCCAGGAACGGCGGAAGTCTGGGTGAAACCGGCTGTGTGGCCTGGATGTTTAAAGAAAAGGGTATGATCGTAGTAGATAAAAGCGGCGAAACAAATGAGGATGATCTGATGCTCGCGGCTATTGACGCGGGCGCCGAAGATTTTAACGCTGATGAAGACTGCTTTGAAATAACCTGTGAACCTGCCGACCTGCCGACAGTAAAGGCAGCCGTTGAAGGAGCAGGTGTAAAAGCAGCCACGGCGGAAGTAACCATGATCCCGCAGACCACGGTTAAACTTGAGGGGGAGAAGGCCGAGCAGATGATGCGCCTGATTGACGCGCTGGAAGAACACGACGACGTGCAAAACGTCTACGCTAATTTTGAAATAGAAGAATAGGAGGAATGGGGACACATCTCTATTTGGAGCATGCCTCTGAGGACGATTTATGTCCCCAGGACCACCCTTTGCCGGGTGGTTTTTTTATTGAATGAGGGAGCTAATATCTGGAAATAATACTGTTAACAAAGGTATGCGGGGGTTTATGCTGTGGCCAGACAAACCAGGATTATATTCTGTTTGGCAGTACTGGTTTTTGCCATCTCTGTTGCCGCGGGTTATATCTGGGGGAGCAGGCAAATAATTATGCCGCAAAGCAAGCCAGCCGATGTTTACCACGCGGCGCCCAATTTTTTTAACCCCAGAGTGGGTGAGGAAACGGTGCTGATCAAAGATAAAGAGTACCTGTGCGGTGATTTGGAGAAATTATCGGAAGAAAAAGTTCCCGCGGAATTGCTGGGCCTGGACAGGAAGGCACTGGCCGAAAAATTCCCTGCTTCGGAGGGATGGGTTGTCAATTTTGCCAATCCCGGGTTCTTAACCCTGACCATGAAGTCAGCTGAGTTTTGCCCGCTGCACCGGCAGTTCCGGCACATCGGCCTGTATCAAGGGCTGGTGGCTGTTTATGAAGGGCCTGTGGGTTTTAACGGAAAAGTTTTAAGAGTGGAGAACATCCCGGTAGAAGCATTGAGCCCGGCATACAGGATTATGCTGGAACAGGTGATGGACATTAATAAGCAATCACACTCAGCAACAGAAATGCTGCGCAGGGAGTTGGAGTTCAGCACTGACGATGCCCTTAATGCGGCTCTGGATAATCTTGATGAACAAAGTTTACCTTAAACCTGACATAGAAGGTCGTTCCGGACGGCCCGGTCTTCACATCAATAGCAGCGTTGTGCCGGGCCGCGATACTGTAGCAGATGGCCAGCCCCAAACCCGTTCCGTTATCTTTGGTGGTGAAAAAAGGAGTGCCGATCTTTTTGAGGAATTCAGGCTTGATTCCCTTGCCCTGATCAGCCACGGTCAGTATTACTTCATCACCGTCGGCCAAAGTCCCGATGGTAAGATTGCCGCCGGCGCTCATCGCTTCCAGCCCGTTGCGGACAAGGTTTAAAATCAACTGGCGGATTTCTTTTTCATCAATAAGTATATCCGGAATGCTGTGCTGTTCAACGGTAACGTTTTTTTCACCAACTGTGGCATCAGCGCTGATTAAAGGGTAGATCGCATTTATCACCTTATTAAGATTTTGCGGTTTCAAAGCGACCGACTTGTCTCTGGCCAGGGTCAGGAATTCGGTAATAATAGCATTAGCCCTGTCCAGTTCTTCGATCATAAGTGCAAAGTGCTCCTGGTATTTGACACATTCCTGCTTCTCACCAAGCAGCTGCAGAAAACCGCGCACCGTGGTCATAGGGTTCCTGATTTCATGGCCGATACCAGCTGCCATTTCACCCACCAGGTTCAGTTTGTCCAAACGTGCTAACTCTTTCTCCAACTGCTTGCTCAGAGTAATATCGATACCCAGTTCAAGGGCCAGCAGAGAACCGTCCACGTCGTAGAAGGGGTAATAGTATATCTGGTAAGTCTTGCCGTCAATGCTGGACCATTCCCACTCGCCTGGCTTATTTTTCTCTATGGCTTTAAACGGCAGGCAATTTTTACAGGGTGCTTCACGGTGGTAAAAGAGCTGGTAGCAATTTTTCCCCTCCGGGTCACCAAAGCGTTCACGGAAGTAACGGTTGGCAAATACGATGGAATGGTCCGGCGCGATCAGACAGACGAAGGCCGGCAGGTTTTCCAGCAGGTAATAAAATCTTTTTCTTTCTGCCTGAAGCTGTATATTGGCGGACTGGAGTTCTTTAGTGCGGTCATTTACCAGTTTTTCCAGGTCATTTCTATTTTTTTCTTCAGTCAGCTGCAGCATCAGGTGATACCGTTCCAGTGAAGACAATGTCTCATTAATCTCCACGGCAAGATTGGCCAGTTCATCTTTCCCGCTGACCGG
The DNA here is from genome assembly GCF_004369225.1 of Pelotomaculum propionicicum. Lineage (GTDB taxonomy): Bacteria > Bacillota > Desulfotomaculia > Desulfotomaculales > Pelotomaculaceae > Pelotomaculum_B > Pelotomaculum_B propionicicum. Next base: position 4,263 of record NZ_QFFZ01000075.1, on the reverse strand, counting down.
CACACGCAGTGAAAAATCATTGGCAATCCCTACTTTTTTAATAGCGCTGATCAAATTGATCAGGCGTGACAGGACTGTTTTTTCAAGCAGCAGGAGGTTTATTGCGCAAAATATCAAGCCTACCAGCAGGAAGGAAAATGCGAAATATATTATGCCGGACCGGACAAGAATTGAAAAATCCCTGGGTGTTTCCACCCTGGCAACAACACCCGGCTGCCCGTATATATCATTTATTATGGTGTACGATGCCATAGCCCCGGCATTTAGTGTATGTACATAGTATTTTTCTTTTGAGAGGGAGGAAACCGCTGCCTGAAAATCCGTCGGTAGCTGTTTGTTGTCCAGTGTCCGGATTTCAATTGCCAAATTAAGTTTGCTGGAAAGATGCTCAATTTCTTTAGAATTTAAAAAGCGTCCCATGATTAACATGCCTCTGGAGGGACCGCTGTAATCAGTTTTCACTATTGGGTACGCCGCTATCAGCAGGGGACCTTCAGCTGCAACAAAGAATCCCTTGACACTGCCGTCAGGCGTTGTATTTCCCAGCAACAGGTCACCGGCAGTAAGATGTCCCCGCAGGCTGTCCGGGACAGGTGTCCCAGTATTGCTTCGCAGGTCATAACCTTTGCCAAAGATCACTTGCCCGGAGTTATCTGTAATGATGATCAGGTTTAGTTTTAATTCAGTAAAGTTTTCATCGGTAAGATTGGACTTAGCATAAGTATCGTTGCCGTCTAAAACAAAATCATAGGTGTCGTCCCAGGCAGCCCAGTTGTTAGCTATCCCGTATAAAACAGAGATATCATCATTAATGATATTTAGCATTCTTTCAGCGTTCCTGCGGGCTACCCGTTCCTCCGCTTCCCTAAAATTGTTGGTTAAAATAATACTGGATATTACAGATAGACATAAAACCAGTAATAGTATTAACCCCCCTGTCATGAATAAAGTCTTCTTTCTGAGAGACATATTTTTTCTCCTGTTTATCTTCATTTTTACAATTATAACGCCATATTTTACAAATCCCGACAAAATTCCTTCGAATAATATGTCGAAAATTATGTTTATATGTAAATAAAATATTTTTTACCGCAGGAGTTTGTGGCAGTATAAAAGCAGGAGCTTAAAAATAAAGGATCCCCTCTTGTTTTCGTAGAATTAATCCCAGTTGAAGGGGGTGGCAGCTTTTGCTTATAATGGGTGTGGACCCCGGGACAGCCATAACCGGGTTCGGCCTGGTCAAATATAACGGAAGCCGGTTTACACTGGTTGATTGCGGCTGTATCCGTACTTCCCCCGACACGCCGTTGTCCGGGCGGCTCCACTTTCTTTACAGGGAACTTGTTGATATAATCAGCCGGCATAATCCGGAGCAATTTGCCGTGGAAGAGCTGTTTTTTAATAAGAATGCAAAGACCGCGCTTGCTGTCGGCCACGCCAGGGGTGTTGCCATGCTGGCGGCGGCTAGTTCCGGTCTGCCGGTGTTTGAATATACACCCCTGCAGGTGAAACAATCAGTGGCGGGGTTCGGCCGGGCTGAAAAAACACAGGTGCAGTTCATGGTTAAGACGATTTTAGCCCTGCCTGCCGTGCCCGCGCCGGACGATGTGGCCGATGCTCTTGCCGTGGCTATCTGTCACGGGCATTTAAACTCATGGGTGAGGAAGCTGAAATGATCGCTTATATAAAAGGAAGATTGGCTGCCGCTCAGGCTGGATTTGTTGTTCTGGAGGCAGGCGGCCTAGGTTATAAAGTTCAGGTGCCTTTATCACTGCAGTATAAACTGCCGGCGCCCGGCAGCGAACTGATGCTGCACACTCATTTTGTGGTCAGGGAAGATGGTTTTTACCTATATGGTTTTCAGAACATCAGCGAACTGGATTTTTTCATCAAGCTGCTTAATGTCGCGGGTGTCGGCCCTAAAGGGGCGCTGGCCATACTGTCCATCTTCAACCCCGCTGACCTCAGCCGGGTCATCGCGGGTGAGGACCTGGTATCGTTGACCAAAGTGCCCGGTATAGGCAAAAAGACGGCAGGAAGGATTATCCTTGAATTAAAAGACAAGGTGTCGGATATAGCAGGCATACCTGAGGCCGGTGGTTTCTCCGCCGGGCGGGAGATGGACGCCGCCGGGGCGTTGGAAGCGCTGGGATATTCGGCTGCGGAAGCCCGCAGGACGGTCAGGGAAGCCCTGGCTGGCGCAAATGAAAATCAGACGGTCGAAGAGCTGGTTAGAAGCGCCCTGCGCTTACTGATGAAAAAGTAATTAAAAAACATATTGAAAGTTAAAAGCTTTTGAGGTGCATAATAATGGATGACCGCCTTATCTCGGCCTCTGCCCGCGCGGAAGATTTAGAGACCGATTTTAGCCTCCGCCCCCGCCGGCTGGAGGAGTACATAGGGCAGGAAAAGGTCAAGGAGACTATATCTATTTTCATTCAGGCCGCACGCGAGCGGGGCGAGGTGCTTGACCATGTCCTGCTGTTCGGGCCGCCCGGTCTGGGTAAAACCACCCTGGCCAACATTATCGCCTGCGAAATGGGCGTCAGCATCAGGACTACCTCCGGCCCGGCCATTGAGCGCCCCGGCGATCTCGCGGCGATACTAACCAACCTGGCCAGGGGGGATGTCTTGTTTATTGACGAGGTCCACCGCTTGAGCAGGACCGTTGAAGAGGTCCTTTATCCAGCCATGGAGGACTACGCTCTTGATATTGTCATCGGCAAGGGCCCCGGCGCCCGTTCGCTGAGGCTTGACCTGCCCCGCTTCACACTGGTGGGGGCGACTACCCGCGCCGGGCTGCTTACTTCGCCCCTGCGGGATCGCTTTGGTGTCATCAGCAGGCTGGAGTATTACCGGCCTGAAGAGCTGGTGCAGGTAATCACCAGGACAGCGGGCATTTTGGGAGTGGAGATAACCAGGGAGGGGTCACTGGAAATAGCCGGCCGCTCCAGAGGCACCCCCAGGGTAGCCAACCGGCTGCTGAAAAGGGTGAGGGATTATGCCCAGGTAAGGGCCGGTGGTGTTATCACACTGGAGGTAGCCGCCGAGGCCCTCCGGTTTTTTGAAGTTGACCCTCTGGGTCTCGACAACTCCGACAGGAACCTTCTTTTAACCATTATCAAGAAATTTGAAGGTGGCCCCGTAGGTCTGGATACCCTGGCCGCGGCCACCAGTGAAGAGGCCGACACGCTGGAGGATGTTTACGAGCCCTACCTGATCCAGCTCGGCATGCTGGCGCGGACGCCCCGGGGCCGGGTTGCCACCCAGTTAGCTTACAAACACCTCGGTTTGGAGAGCAAGCCCACCCCAAAACAAGTCAATCTGTGGTAAGGAAGCAAGGAGAGACATATATGAAAATCTTGCTGCATACCTGCTGCGGCCCGTGTTCGATTTATCCGGTGGATTTTTTAAGAGAGAAAGGGATGGATGTTTATGGCTATTTTTTCAACCCCAACATTCACCCCTATACCGAGTTTGCGCGGCGGCGGGAGACCTTGGAAAAATACGCGGGTGAAATCGACCTGAAGATGATCTTTGACGAGGACTACCGCCTGGAAGAGTTCCTGCAGAGCGTGGCGCACAGGGAATCACGCCGCTGCCTGATCTGCTACGCCACGCGCTTGGACCAGACCGCCCGGGTGGCTAAAAGAGGCGGGTTCGACCGGTTCAGCACCACTCTTTTGGTCAGCCCTTACCAGAAGCATGAATTAATCCGGGAAATAGGCCAGGCCTCTGCAGATAAATATGGTGTTCCTTTTCATTATGAGGATTTCAGGCCGGGTTATAAAGAGGCCACCGTGCTCTCAAAGAAAATGGGCATGTACCGCCAGCAGTACTGCGGGTGTATCTACAGTGAAAAGGAACGGTACCTGCGTCCGGGCAAAAAGGAGTGAGCTTATGGACACTATAGGGAAATTATTTTTGCTTATCGGTGGTGTCCTCGTCCTATTGGGCGGAATAATGGTTTTGGGCGGCAAACTGTTCGGACTGGGCCGCCTGCCGGGAGATATCTTTTTCCAGAAGGGCAATTTTAGTTTCTACTTCCCCCTGGCCACCTGTATAATTTTAAGTATATTGCTGACCATCATCATGAGTTTTTTTCGCCGGTAGCCGCCCAGGCGCCGGTTTTTATTTTATACTTTAGTAAGTTCTCCTGGCATGGTTTTAGCCAGGAGAACAAAAAACCGCCCGCTATGCGGGTGGGATTCAATGCTTAAGCAAAGAGCAACACCCTTCTGTTAATCTGTTAAAATGATGAGT
>NZ_QFFZ01000074.1 GCF_004369225.1 Pelotomaculum propionicicum | reverse complement strand
CGGTACCGTTACCGTACTTGCTGTGGAATCTGGTACTTGATTTTATTGGCTTCGGTACCCGTAATTTAAGGGAACCGGTTCCCAAACTACCATCCATCATCCATATAGTTCCTTAACTGGAATTATGACTGTTCGGTGGTCCTAAATCTATTATACGAGCGGAGGTATTCGATGAAAAAACGTTTTGCAATCACGGCGGGTGTGATATTAGCCCTGGTGATGATTACAGGGGTAATATGGGCCCAGAAGAATTCCGGGAATGAAGATAATGCCCAAAACGAAATGAACAGCTTGCCGGAAAATATTACCATGCCCGTTAACACCGCTGAATCAGGAAATACAGTTGACGCTTCAGCAATAAAGGTGGATATCAACGGTGAACCGGTAAGTTTTACTGATATTCAACCGTACATTGACGGAAGCGCCGTCATGCTTCCTGTAAATGTGATAGCGCGGGCTCTTGGCGCCAATGTGTCAGGAGATGGAGTGAATACAGACATGACCCTCTTAAGAGGTAATAACGTTTACTTACTGAAGGAAGGAAGTTCCACAGTATATGTAAACGGCGAAGTATGCGAACTCAGCGCTGCGGCTGCTGAGAAAAACGGCTCTGTCTATGTGCCCGCGGATTTTGTCCGGGATGTATTCGGAATGCAGACTTTTTACGATAACGAAACATCAAAGTTAAGCATCAAGATGGAAACACTGCCCGTATATTTTGCCGGGGGCTTCCAAATTAAGTATCTCGATAACGGCTGCAAGCTGGTTACGGACGGTGAAAACTTCAGGCTTCTTCTGGCGCCGCAGGGAAAGACCGCTCCGGAAGGCTATCTGGCGGATAAGAAAATAAGTATTCCTTTAAAAAACGTTGTGGCGTGCTCAGCCACATATGTCGGGGAACTAGCCGAACTCAATCTTTTGGACAGCCTTAGAGGAGTAACCGCATCAGAACAATACTGGTATATTCCGGAAGTGAAGAATGCCATGAACTGCGGGACAATCAAATATTTGGGCGGTGACAAAATGGAAGCGCCGGACTACGAGCTTATCAAAGCCTTAAACCCCGACATGGTCTTTGCGTATACCGGAGCGTACGGCCAGCAGTACATTATGAGAAAGCTTGATGAAATAGGAGTTCATTATGCGATAAACAACGAATATATGGAGCCTGATTTTTTGGGCCGGATGGAATGGATAAAATTTACAGCTGCTTTTTATAATAAAGAACTGGAAGCCGAAAAAATGTTCAACGACGCGGTAAAACGCATAAACGATGTTACCGCGAAGGTGGCGGGCCTGGAAAAGCCGGAGGTTGCCTGGGGGCTTTCCTGGGGAGGAAAGGTATACGTGGAAAACCCGGATTCCTACGTCGGCAAGTGGATAACCATGTGCGGAGGAGATTATGTCTTCAAAAACATGGGCAAAGGGTACGATACTCAGGTCAGCATGGAGGATTTTTATGCGGATGCGAAAAATGCCGATGTGCTGATCTTTTCGTCCACTACCAATTACATGAGAAATCCTTCTATTGAAGAGATTATACAGGAGAATCCCCTGTTCGCCAACATAAAAGCTGTACAAAACGGCAATGTATGGGCTTATGCGCCGGACTGGTGGCAGGTCGCCCATGCACCGATATTTTCGTAGAGGATATTGCGGCGGTTTTTCATCCGGAAGCGTTTGAAGGGCATGAGTTTACTAAGCTGGTTAAGCTTCCCATGAATTAGAATATTACAGATTGCTGTTATGCATGTTGGAGGGAAATGTGAGCGTGTTGATTTCGCCGGTACAGAAGGCTGCCAGGCAGCCAAAACGATGCTTTCAAAACAGGAATTTAATAATTTTTAGTTTGTTGCTGGCTGGGCTTGTGCTTGTTTTTTTGCTGAACATTGCCATGGGATCCGTTAAAATCAGCCTGCCCGAGGTTGCTGATATAATTATAAAAAACATTCGGGATGATTCCATAAATTCCACCATTGTCTGGACGATGCGGCTGCCGAGATCCTTGGCGGCGGTCATGGGAGGCGCCGCATTGGCGGTTGCCGGACTCCTGCTGCAGATCTTCTTCCGAAATCCCATTGCGGATTCGTATGTTCTTGGAATTTCCGCTGGCTCAATGCTTGTTATGGCCCTATTGGTACTTGGCGGTTTTAAGCTTGGTATTTCCAGCCTGCCAATTTATTACCTTTTTATTGGCGCATTCCTGGGCGCCCTGATTGTTACGGCAATCGTCCTGGTGTTTGCCTATTTTGTTCGTAATATAGTGACCTTGCTTGTTATAGGGCTGATGATCGGGTATTTATGTTCGGCTGCCACCGGACTCCTGGTAACTTTTGGGGACAACGAAAAAGTGAAGGGCTTTGTGGTCTGGGCGATGGGAAGCTTTGCGGGCTTTACATAGGAGCAGGTAAAGCTGTTGGCGTTCCTTAGCATACCGTTTTTATTGCTTGCTTTATTGATATCAAAGCCGCTGAACGCTTTTCTGATGGGAGAGGATTATGCTAAAAGCATTGGAGTTAACCCGATTATATTTTCCGGAATACCCATTTGCGTTTAGGATGTATAATATTATTTTTATTAAATATAATTGACATTCCGGCCAAATAATGTTTAATTTTGTGTAACTGAATAAACTGTCCAGGTCTCCCCGGCTGTGCCGGGGGTGAAAAGGGAACCGGGTGCAAATCCCGGACGGTCTGGCCACTGTAAGTGGGGAGCGTCTCCCAAAATGCCACTGGGTTGAAAAATGCCCGGGAAGGCGGGAGATATGCTGTGAGCCACAAGTCAGGAGACCTGCCTGGTCGGTTTGAGTACCGCCTTCCGTAGAAAGGCCAGGGCTGTTAGTGTGTTTATTCTAGAGGTTTTTACCTTTGATAAACCCGGCTTCTTAGCGGAGGAAGCCGGGTTTTTCATATTATCTCCTTCTTCCTTTTAAATTCTACCTGTTCGGGGATGGATGGGTAGCCTTTTTGAAACAAGTCCGTTAAAAGACGGACAAATAATAGATTTATCTTGAGATTATTTTATTTTTTAGAAACCTGTTAAAAATGATCACTGAATGCGTCTGCTTCTTAAAGGGGGTGATTGCCGAACCGCGGGCTGTATTTTTTACAGCGGCCTGCGGCGTCTTATCCTGTTCCGGACTCGGGCAAGGAGGCCATCATCGGTGTAAACAAGTTCCGCCTGGCCAAGGAGGACCCGCTGGAAACGCTGGAGGTCGACAATACCGCCGTGCGTCAGGCCCAGTTAAAACGGCTGGAGCAATTGCGCGCCGGGCGCGACGAGGCCAGGGTGGAGGCTGCGCTGAACGCCATTACCCGCGCTACGGAAACAGGTGAAGGCAACCTCCTCGCCCTGGCTATCGAGGCGGCCAGGGCCAGGGCTAGCCTGGGCGAGATTTCCTACGCCATCGAGAAGGTGACCGGACGTCACAAGGCCGTCATCCGCTCCATCTCCGGCGTGTACAGTTCCGAGTTTGGCGAGGAGCACGAAGTGGCCGTCGTCAGAAAGATGACGGACGAATTTGAGAAGAACGAGGGCCGCCGTCCCAGGATCATGATCGCCAAGATGGGGCAGGACGGCCACGACCGCGGCGCCAAGGTTATCGCCACCGCCTTCGCCGACCTGGGCTTTGACGTGGACATCGGTCCGCTTTTCCAGACCCCGGAAGAAACGGCCAGGCAGGCGGTGGAAAACGATGTGCATGTTGTCGGCATGAGTTCCCTGGCCGCCGGTCACAAGACCCTCCTGCCGCAGCTTGTAGAGGAATTGAAGAAGCTTGGCCGGGAGGATATCCTGGTTGTAGCGGGTGGCGTTATTCCAGCGCAGGATTATGAGTTCCTGAAAGCCCACGGGGCCGCCGCCATATTCGGGCCGGGCACCGTCATCCCGGTAGCCGCTCAAAAGGTTATAGAGGAAATCAATCGCCGCCTGCAGGAAGTAAGCTGATACTATGGGCGAAGAAAAGCAGCGGCCGGAATGGGTTCCCGAACAAGCCGGCGGCGCTTTCACCACCTACGTGCTGGAAGGGGTGGAGGGCGGGCACGACGGGATGCCGGGACAGTCCGGCTTGCCGCCAAGGCCGACTATGCCAGGATCCTGCACTACCTCCAGCCTGCGACGGAAGAATGGAGGACCATGGCCTATACCTGCTCTTCCATAACCGGTGAAGGAATCGCCGGAATCTGGTCTGCCATCGAAGAGTTCAGAAACAAGACGACAGAGTCGGGCGTATTTTCTGCCCGCCGCCGCTCCCAGATCCTGGACTGGGTTTATTCCATGGTCCAGGAACACTTGCTGATTAGCTTTTTCAACCATCCGGCAGTGGTTTGTTTGAAGCCGCGAATCGAGCAGGCGATTGTGGACGGCAAACTGTCCGCCACCCTGGCGGTTAAAGAATTGCTGAAAGCTTTTGAAGAAAGGCAGGTATGAGGATTTTAATAAAACTTATTTTAAACCCGGGGCCTTTGGGCTCCGGGTTAAAAATTTTTAGCTGTAAGTATAAATCGTAAAACTTTCTTAGATAAAAAAAATATTTGTAATGTAGCAAAGAAAAGAGTCTTTGCGTAAAATGTACTACCTTTGCTATTGGAATAAAGTTAGCTTCAAGAAAGATTATTATTAAACTTAAGTCTCTGGTTCGGAAGATTCATCCAGGCTTAAATATAGGAGGTGAGCTTTAGTAGTTTTTTATTTTTTAATTTTTGTTAGTTGAAGATAACATTATTAGATGAATGCAATTAGGAGAAAAGGGTGTTGCAATTGTGGAAAACAACAAAGAAATACTTCAATCACACGGAATGGTTTATTTATATAACCTGCCTGTTGGCAGATCGGCAGTAGTCACGTCTCTTAACGCGGCGGGTATGACCAGGCGGAGGATGATGGATCTTGGTCTTGTGCCCGGAACAGAGGTGGAAGCTTTAAGATATAGTCCGTTTAAAGATCCCAAGGCCTTTAAAATTCGTGGAGCTGTTATAGCCCTGCGGAGAGAAGAGGGCTGTCGGGTATTGGTTAAATATAAAGGAGATTAGTTTAATGGGCTTGATTCACCGGTTTTTTGGAATAAATGCAAATGCTGAAAACGCTCAAAAAGTCAACTATCAAAAAACCAGTTACACAATAGCTCTTACCGGCAACCCCAATACAGGAAAGAGTACTATATTCAACACTTTAACCGGCTTAAACCAGCATACCGGCAACTGGCCGGGCAAAACCGTGCTTCGGGCCGAAGGCAGCTATATTTACAGGGGAATGGTCTTTAATCTGGTAGACCTGCCGGGAACCTATTCTTTATTGGCAAATTCAGTAGAAGAACAGGTGGCCGGGGATTACCTGTGCTTTAGTAAACCGGACGCCACGGTAGTGGTAGTGGACGCCACCTGCCTGGAAAGAAATCTTAACCTGGCTCTGCAGGTGCTTGAAATCACTTCCAAAGTGGTCGTCTGTGTTAATCTGGTTGACGAGGCCAAAAGAAAAGGAATTGAAATAGATGCGGATTCCCTGGCAGCGGAGTTGGGTGTGCCTGTCGTATCCACTGCGGCCAGGGAGGGGTTCGGTCTTGACAAACTGCTCTCGGCAATAGCAGGTGTTTCGACCGGAAGCACTATAACTGTTCCCTATACTGTTAAATATGCAAAAAGAATAGAGGACGCATTGACTAAAATAGAACCTCAAATCAGAAAGCTGGTGGGGGAAGAGTTTAACAGCCGCTGGCTCGCCCTCCGGTTTTTAGATAAAGACCAAGCGGTTATAAGCGCCATTCAAAAATGGATGACAGAAAAAGTTCCTCTTCATATAAAGACGGGAGGTACTGCCCTGGCATGAGCCAACCTTCTTCAACCAGTGAGCTGAGGGATATTTTAAAGGAAATTGAAAGAATAAGCCCCGAAGTCTCTTTGAAGTTTAATGATAGTATCGTCAGCGCCATATACAGCGACGCGGAAAGAATTACCCGGAAAGTGGTAAGCCAAAAAGGTAAACACAAGGTGGACTGGGATAAAAAACTTGATGACGTCCTCACATCCAGGACATTCGGCATCCCATCCATGATCCTGCTGCTGGCGTTAGTTTTCTGGATTACTGTAACCGGCGCCAATTATCCCTCCGCAGTCCTGGCGACCGTACTGTTCTGGGGCCAGGACCGTCTTGCGGACCTGTGTGTATGGCTGGGCGCGCCTTCCTGGGTAAAAGGGTTCTTTGTGGAAGGAATATACCGCTGCCTGGCCTGGGTTGTGTCTGTTATGCTGCCTCCAATGGCCATTTTCTTTCCCTGTTTTACTCTGCTTGAGGATATGGGATATTTGCCGAGGGTGGCCTTCAATCTGGATTATTTGTTTAAAAAAGCTGGAGCGCACGGCAAGCAATCCCTTACTATGAGCATGGGTTTCGGGTGCAATGCCGCAGGTGTTATAGCCTGCAGGATCATCGAGTCGCCGCGGGAACGTTTAATCGCTATGCTGACCAACAACTTTGTGCCCTGTAACGGGCGCTTTCCCACCTTGATAGCGCTCGCCGGTTTGCTGGTCCTGGGAGCGGCCGGTTCCTTCGGAGCGACCTTTATCGTTATGGGCATCGTCCTGCTAGGCATAGTAATCACTCTGGCCGTGTCACGGGTTCTTTCCGCGACACTCCTGAAAGGAATTCCGTCGTCGTTTACCCTGGAACTGCCTCCGTACCGCAAGCCTCAGGTGGGCAGGGTCATCATCCGCTCAATTTTTGACCGTACGCTCTTTGTTCTTGGCCGCGCGGTGTGCGTTGCTGCACCGGCAGGGGCGGTTACCTGGCTGCTGGCCAATATTAATGTGGGGGAGTTAAGCGTGCTGGCGCACTGCGCCAATTGGCTGAACCCGTTTGGACGGCTTTTGGGCATGGACGGCTACATTTTAATGGCTTTTATCTTAGGGCTTCCGGCAAATGAAATAGTCTTACCGATATTGATCATGAGCTATCTGGCAACAGGTTCAATGGTTGAACTGGATAGCATCGAGGCTTTGCATCAGTTATTTGTAGTAGAGCATGGCTGGACCTGGCTGACTGTTTTATGTGTGATGCTTTTTTCCCTGCTCCACTACCCCTGCGGCACAACTCTCTGGACTATTTGGCGTGAGTCCGGCTCCGTCAAGTGGACTGCTTTTGCCGCGTTTATTCCCCTGGGTGTCGCCTGTGCCGTTTGCTTTGTCATAGCCCTGGCGGCAAGGCAGGCGGGCTGGGTTTAAAAAAGGAGGACCGGCTCAACCGGTTTTCCCTCTTGTTTTCCTGAATGTTACAAAATCGCTTAAGACTTCTGGCCTGTGTTTAAAAAAATCAACAAAGTCAGCCAGGCACTTTAAAGTTTGCGTGCTGATTGTATGTTCTATTTTTTCAGTTTCCATCAGGATATCTTCTGTAATACCAAGCATTTTAAGGAAATCTTCGACCATTTGGTGCCGTACGAGCAAGTATTCGCCCAACTTTTTACCTTTTGGGCTCAATACTATGACACCGTATTTTTCATAATCCAGAGTTCCTATCTCAGCAAGTTTTTGTACCATCCTGGTCGCGGAAGGGGGCTGTACATTAAGAGCGGCAGAAAGGTCGTTAATTCTGGTATACCCGGTTTCTCTGGATAAGCGGTAAATCATTTCCAGGTAGTCTTCCATGGAGGCGGTTAAAAGATCCTCGTCTTTTTTCATATACTCCCGAAAGGTATGAAACTCTTTGTTCATTATTACCAACCTGCTTGCTTCATCGATATTTTTAAATTATATGCCATGAAGTTTATCATTAGTAGATTTTACAAATAGTATTTTTCTATAAACCCTTTCCGGGGTTTTTCTTCTTTCATGACTTAGATGGCATATGCTTTTCAGCTTCTATTACCATTCTTAAAAGAATACATTCTTTGTAAGAAGCTGGTGATAATTGCCCATTTTGGACTTGTCAAAAAAAAGTTGTTCTGGTATAAGTAATAATAACTAGTAAATAAGAATATATATTATTTAGGAGGCCAGGCAATGGACGAAAACATAAGAAAGCGGCTGCATGAAATGCGTAAAAATGGTTATAAAATAACTCCGCAAAGGCAGGAGATCGTAAACGCTTTCCTTGATAGTAGCCGTAAGCTTCCTTTGAGTGCGGAAGAAGTTTATATGAAAGTGAAGGAAAAGTATCAAAACATAAGCCTGGATACGGTTTACCGCAATCTGGCGGTTCTTCAAAATTTGAAAATTATCAACAGGGTAAACTTTCATGACGTGAAAAGCAGATATGAATTAAATCCGGGAGGTGATCACCAACACCATATGATTTGTTTGACGTGTGGCTCCGCGGAGCCCATAAATTTCTGTCCGTTAAAATTACTTAGTGAGAACAATTTTGCGGCAGAGAAGAATTTTGAAATAAGGGAGCACACATTCGAACTTTTTGGTTACTGTTCGACCTGCAGGGAAAGAGCAATAATTGATAATGCCTAAAAAAAAGATAAATAGTGCTTTTAAAACTGTTTGGTGTTGCAAAGAAAGGAGCCAGGAAAATGCGTAAACCAGTATCTTTCTTTTTTATAGTTGCTCTATTGCTTAGTAATGCTGTTCTTCTATCAGCATGCGGTGGACAATCTTCCGTAGCACCGGAGAAAAAAGAGGACGGTAAATCATTCACTATCGTTACATCGTTCTACCCGTTATACATATCGGCCATAAATGTCGCCAAAGACGTGCCGGGTGTAAAAGTTGTCAATATGACTGAGCAGACAACAGGGTGTCTGCACGACTACCAGTTAGTTCCCGAGGACTTGAAAACACTCAGTGAGGCCCAGGTTTTTATAGTCAACGGCGCCGGGATGGAGGCGTTTATGGACAAGGTGGTTAGTCAACTGCCTAACCTGAAAATTGTTGAAGCGAGCAAAGGCATACCGCTCATAACAGGTGAAGGCGAAGAAGGTGACAACCCGCACGTCTGGGTTAGCATATCCAACGACATTCAACAGGTGAAAAACATCGGGCTGCAGCTGGCCGCGCTTGACCCGGACCATGCCGCGCAGTACAGCGCCAACACTACTGCTTACGCAGCCAAACTAGAAGATCTTCAGGCCAGGATGCACCAATCGCTGGATGGTGTTAAAAATAAGGACATCATTACTTTTCATGAGGCGTTCCCCTATTTTGCCCAGGAGTTCAAACTCAATATCGCCGCTGTGATTGAAAGGGAGCCGGGATCTGAGCCAAGCGCCGCGGAACTTGCCGAGACTATCGAAACAGTGCGTCAAGCGAAAATCAAAGCTCTCTTCGCCGAGCCCCAGTATCCGGCGAAGGCCGCCGAAACCATTGCCAACGAGACGGGCGCCAAATTATACATTCTAGATCCCGTAGTGACCGGACCTATGGAGCCGGACGCTTATATAAAAATTATGGAAGCTAATTTAAAAACTCTGGAAGAGGCGTTGAATTAATTTGCACATATTGATAGTTAACGTAAAAAAGGTTTTGTTTTCTCTATGCTTCCTGTTGTTTTTTGCTTATATTGCCTGGCATATGTCAGGGTTTTTAAGCGAAATGATACATTTTAACATGGTCAGTATCAGCAATACAAGTTTGACGTGGTCAGGATTTCTAAATTTCAAGACAATTTTTTTGAGCATAATTATTGAGGCTATCCCGTTCATTCTTATCGGAGTGTTTGTCTCGGCACTGCTGCAGAATTTTGTGTCTGAAGAGCAGATAAAAAGATTTTTACCCGGAAGCAAATATTCAAAAATATTGCTTGCCTGCCTGATGGGGATGATCTTCCCCGTGTGCGAGTGCGGTATTGTCCCTGTGGCCCGCAGGCTGGTCAGTAAAGGAGTGCCGCTGTACAGCGCTGTCACTTTTATGCTGGCGGCTCCTATTATCAACCCTGTAGTCGCTTCATCCACAGCTGTTGCGTTTAGCGCCAATCTCAAAATGGTCTGCTGCCGGCTGGGACTGGCTTTCGTAGTTGCGTTCACAACTGGGCTGCTCGTCAGTCATTTTTTTGACAGCGGCGAACTGAGAGGGACTATGCCGTATAGCAGCTGTGACTGCGGCTGTTCACACAGCCATAAGAACTTAAGCCACAATCTTTCAGGCAGACTGGTCAACACTCTCAGCAACGCCTGTGACGAGTTCTTTGAAATGGGCAAGTATCTTATTTGGGGTGCCTGCCTGGCTGCATTTGTCCAAACAACGTTATCGCGATATGTTTTGCTGGACATAGGGCAGGGCCTCTGGTCTTCAATCGCGGCGATGATGGCTTTCGCCTTTGGTATTTCAGTATGTTCATCAGCGGACGCTTTCATCGCCGCATCTTTCTCGAGCCATTTTACTGCCGGTTCGATGCTGGCTTTCATGGTATTCGGGCCCATGATCGACGTGAAAAACTTCCTGCTGATGCTTAAGGTATTCAAGCTGCGCTTTGTTGTTTTGCTGACTGTTATTGTGGGTTTGTTGGTTATTTATGGCGCCTATATTGTTAATACTGTGACGGCAGGGGTTGATCCCTTTTGAAAAGACGGGTGCAAATAAACAGGGAATCTATGTTCAAGGCTCTAATCCTGCTGGGCTTCAGCACTTTTCTGTTATGGCTGGTATTGAGCGGCGGCATTGGGTTTTACATAAACCCCCGCTTTACAAAACTAACCATGGCGGCGGCGGTGATCATGCTGATTATGTTTCTGGCGCAGGCCGGAAACTCCTTACAGCCCGCTCCCGCCGCATACACTCATAACCGTCATAGAATCATAAAACTTGCCTACTTGCCTTTTGTTGCAACTCTATTATTGGCGTTTCTTTTTCCAAACAGTCCACTCGACGCCAGTATGGCCTCCAAAAGGGACGCAAACCTTGGCGCGCGGCAGGGCACTGCGCAAGCAATTTCGCCAAAAGCGTCAGACCGCGACTCAATACCGCAGGATGATAACAGTGAATTTAATAACCGGCAAAGAAACCCAATACAGGAGAAAATCGATGAGATCAGGAAGTCCGAGATAATCAGAGTAACAGAAGATAATTTCACTATAGTAAATAAGGAAACCTATCTGTTTCCTGAGTTGTACGCGGGCAAGGAAATTTCCATGCTGGGATTTGTTTATAAAGAGACTGGCATGCAGCCAGGCCAGTTTGCTCTAGGGCGTTATGTCATCACTTGCTGCTCCGCCGATGCCTCCTTTGCCGGTTTTTTATGTGAATATGACAATACAGGGGATTTCAAAGAAGGCGACTGGCTTACCATAAGAGGGACCATCAAAGTAGGGCAATATAACGGTTCCAGCATTCCTGTAATACTGGTTGGCGCTTTTAATAAAACTGACCAGGAGCCTGCGAACCCCTACATTTATTAATGATATTCAAGCAAACTGACGACACGTTTTTTGAATTAATGAATTGAAGACTGCCGCGAAGGCAGTTTTCTAATGAGCGTGCCTTTTCTCCAATTTATGTTAATTCGGGAATGGAGAACAAAAGGCACGTTTGTTTTTTTGCATACAGGAAGTGAGTAAATGGGGTTGACTTCAACGTTGCAGTGGGATTATTATTTAGTTATGTAATGTAACATTACGTTGTGTATAGTTAACGTCGTTAATAAACCAATTGACATATACGTTAAGTTTATTAGCGTAACGTTATCATTCCGGGGTGTTTAAAATTTGTTTAACGGGTCACTGGAATTAAAAGATGAGCTTAATAAAAAGGCTAAGTCTGGTTTAATTGTATATAACAGTAAGCATATCGGTTTATTATTGACTTTCAAGACGAGATAACAGAGATATTTCACACTATATGTATTTGCTAAACTAAAAGTGTACCAATTTTAACCCATTGATCACCAAAAAGTTGACCACCCGATCAAACCAATCCTGTACACTGTAACTGGAAATTAACAGGCGTACAGGAGGAAAGGAAATGA
>NZ_QFFZ01000073.1 GCF_004369225.1 Pelotomaculum propionicicum | reverse complement strand
TATATAGGTATTATACTACAATACACAACAATATACAACACTAAAATCCAAAAATATTGACATTAAAATAGCCCGTAATATCGGGCTTAAAGAAATGTTTTCTAGTTATTTAGTTGCAAAACAACGGTGTTGAGATTGAAATCCAATATTAAAAAATAATTTTAACCAAGCCGTGGCCTCTATTTACTTTATGTCATAAATTATTTTGAGCAAACTGTTTATTTTATGACAAGGAGGGCATATAATATATATCAAAGGGAGTGATAAGAATGTTAAGCCTAAATGCTATAGGCGCAAAGTTGAAATCTTTACGTGAGAATAGTGGCTTAAATCAAGCTCAATTAGCAGCTTTTTTAGATGTAGATCAGAGCTTTATTTCAAAATGCGAAAAAGGGGAGAGACAATTAAGCGTTGATGCATTAGAGAAGCTATGTTGCTTATTCGGTTGTACTCTCAGCGAGCTATCAGATATGAATGAGGATATTCAGCATCTGCAATTTGCTTTTAGAGCTACCTCAATCAACAAAGATGACCTCACTGCCATTTCCGATATTAACAAAATAGCACTGAATTTGAGGCAGATGAAACAACTATTAGGAGTGGCACAATCGTGAAAGAAAAAATCGAATTAAATTCCGATGCCATAATGTTAAGAAAACGATTTGGGGAGGATATGATGTCTTCCCTTGATGTTTTTGCTTTAATGGGGAGAATGGATAATTTGACGTTAGTATTTTATCCATTCTCGGAACGTATCAGCGGTATGTGTATAAAAATTGATAACGATATGATTGTTGCTATCAATTCCACTCTTTCATATGGCCGTCAGCGTTATTCTGCAGCACATGAACTTTACCATTTATTTATTCAGGACGGGTTCGTAAGCACTATTTGTGAACAAAACATTGAGGCAGACAAGCCTGATTCGGAAAAAGAAGCGGATGCTTTTGCATCATATTTTTTAGCACCATATGATGCCTTAAAGTCTTTTGTAACAGAAACATTAAAAAAGCGTCCGTTGACATTATCAGCAGAAGATGTGGTAAAAATTGAACAGTATTTTCAAATGAGCAGGCAAGCAACACTTTTTCGCCTGATTAATGAGGGCTATATCAGTAAAGGGTTTGCGGACACAATGAAATCTAATGTGATTAAATCTGTGCTTAAACTTGGCTATGATGCATCCCTTTATCTGCCCTTGCCGGATAATAAACGGTATATGACAATTGGCAATTATATCAAGCTGGCAGAGGAACTTAGAGAAAAAGATATTATTTCTGACGGCAAGTATGAAGAATTGCTGATGGATGCCTTCCGGCCGGATATTGTCTACGGTCTTGACGCAACAGAGGTAGAAAGATATGACTGATAAGCTGTTTATTGATACTGACTGCCTTTCTGCGTTCTTATGGATAGAGAATGAAAACATACTGGTCAAGCTTTACGGCGGAAAAATCATTGTTCCCAAGCAGGTTTATGATGAATTGTCAAAACCATTCGTTCCCCATTTGAAACAGAGAACCGATATGCTTGTTGATTCAGGACATGCCAGCATAGGACAAATAATGGTCGGAACTGAAGAATATATACTGTACATAACATTGACTTCAAATCCAGAGCAAGGTTTTAGGGTCATTGGCCGTGGGGAAGCTGCTGCTATTGTTTTAGCCAAACAAAATAAGGGCATATTAGCAAGCAATAATCTTCGTGATATTGTTCCGTATGTTAAAAAGTATGGACTGCAGCAGATTACAACGGCGGACATTTTGGTTGAAGCCTTACATGGCGGCCTGATAACCGAAGCTCAAGGCAATGCAATATGGGCAAATATGCTACAAAAGCAGCGCAAACTACCTGGAGCCTCGTTAACGGATTATATAAAATGTTTATAGATCACGAAATTAAGCCATTAGAAACAATTGCTTTTATGGAGCCAGTAACAGCTACGGCCTTAGAAATAAAATATTTTTCAGGGGCATTATCGCCTGCTGAAGACTTTGGAGTTTGCAAGACGTTTATTTCGGCAAAAGGTGTAATTCGCACTACTTTTCAGAGGAATATGAAATACAGCGATCAATTTGACTTCGGTAGCAACCATTTGATGCCAGTCAGTGTTACATATGAATATAAGCTAAAAAATAACTCCGCAGCCGCAATATTTGAGGATTTTGATCTGCTTGAATTAAAACCATCTGAATCCGATCTACCAGCCGATGATGGCGGCAGTTGGCAGATGACGGTTTATACAAATGGTATGAACAGCAAATATGGAGAAGGGTAGTTATTCCGGCGGATATTACTTTCAAACGTCTTCATGATACGATTCAGTTTTATATGGACTGGCGGGATTATCATCTTTACGAATTTAAATTTCCGCAAGAGAAGCTTCGAATTACTAATGATGAAGAATCATATGAAGAATTTAAATTCTACTCCGCCAAATATAAAAACAAGAAACCATCCAAAAAAGAAGATCCTCATGGCATTATTGCCAGGATAATTGAAACAACTGTCAGACAGCCTCAGACAATCAAAATTGACAAATACCTGGAGAAGTACAAGAGTTTTGAATATACCTATGATTTTGGAGATTATTGGCGTCATAGGATAGTGCTCGAAAAAGTAATAGACGATTATGAATTTGGCATCCACAAATTCTTGCCGGCGAGGGTGCTTGCCCGCCGGAAGATGTAGGCGGACTTGGCGGCTATGAGGAATTTCTTGAAGCCTGGAATGATCCTAATCATCCGGAACATGAAGCCATGCGCCAGTGGGGAGAAAGTCAGCATTATCGTGACTTTGATATTAACTTCAGAAACAATCTGCTTAAGACTTGTTTGAAAATCAAGAAAGTCAAACAGTGAAGGGAGCCCGATTTAATGATAAAAAATATCAGTACATGCACTTGCAGCTCGCAAAATCCAGAACAAACCAGGGGGAATTGCCCGGTCTGCAATAACCAGGGTGAAGCTGTAGGTAAAATTACTGTTGAGCATTTGGTGACTGATGATAACCGCAAGGCAGTCGAGGGAGATAAATATAGAATTTGCATGAATGAGAACTGTAATGTTGTCTACTATAATGTGGATAATAGGATTAAATTCTTAAAAAACCAAGTTAGTGTTCCTGTCTGGTTTAAAAAAGATGCAAATCCTAAGTATGCATGCTATTGCAGCAAAGTTACCGAAGAACAAGTGATAGAAGCTGTAATTAGGCATGACGCGAAGATAGTAAAAGAAGTGAATGCTATAACTGGGGCTATGAAAAACTCTAATTGCATAGAAAACAATCCGCTGGGGGGTTGCTGTCATAAGATCATACAGGAAGCAATCGATAAAGGCTTAACCATGAAATGATTCAAGTCGATATGTTCCCTTGAACCGTCATTTACGGGGTATACGGAAATTGACTGTGTTGTGGTTAATTTAGACGAGCAGAGGGAGAAGGCCTTAAATATTGCCCTTAACAAAATCCAAGGGCAATGGGATGAGAACAAGCTGGCGGAAGTGATGGCTGATCTTGATGCCGGAGCCTTTGACGTATCCTTGACCGGTTTTGATGCCGCCGAGGTAGACGAGCTGCTCAACCGGACAAGAGCGCAAGGTCATCGCAGCTGTGATTGCAGAGGCAGTGGGAGGTACAGTAAAGTATGCCGGCGCACCGAGCTTTGCCTATGAAGCTGGGGATGAGAGGCTAGCTGGCAGCTGGCTGGTGGATAAGGACAGCGTGTTGTATTCACCTGAAATTGAATTTGACCAAGTAAAAGACATCAGGCCGGTGATTGATGCTTTAAACATTGCCGGGCTGACCGCCGAGGGAATGATAACGCTTAAGTTCCCTGCCTGTGATTTCAATGAGGCAAGCCTTATTATTCTTGAAAACCTTAGGGCGCTTAGAAATCAAGGGAGTACTGGTGCTTCTGTCTATGATGAGCGGGGAATCTTAATAATCTAGGAACCTTGAAAAGTTAGCATAATTATGATAATATTATGCTAAGCTTATCAGGGAGGTGTTATTTTATGCCGCAGATTAGACCGGTATCCGACTTGAGGAATAAATTCGCAGATATTTCAAAGATTGTTCATGAAACTTCTGAGCCCGTTTTTTTAACAAAAAATGGGTATGGCGATATGGTTGTCATGAGTTTTCAAGCCTATGAAAAGCTTCAATTCGAGAGTGAGATATATTTCAAGCTGAAAGAGGCGGAGTTGCAAGCAAAACAAACCAATCAACGGTCTTCCCATAAGGAAGTATTTGACAGCATACGGCAGGCCATGCAGAAAAAGGCAGATGGCAAGAATGTATGAGATTGTTTACCTTCCGGTAGCCAAACAGGATATAACAGACATTATTTTGTATATATCCGACCAGTTGAATGCGCCAAAGGCCGCGATGGATTTGTTGGATGCATTTGATCATTCGATTTCCCTGTTAAGTGAGTTTCCATACGCTCATAAGATTTACCGTCCGTTGAGGGCTTTGGAGGAAGAGTATCGAATGTTGCCGGTAAAAAACTATGCGGTTTTCTATACTGTTCGAGAGCAGGAGAAAGTTGTTGAAATACATCGGGTAATATATGCAAGGATGGATTTAACAAAGTTAGTCAAATAGCAAGAAACTGAATACAAAGAGTTTAGAGAAAAAATTCATTTTATCAAGGCACTTCGTTAGAGGTGCTTTTTTCATGCCATTTTGCGGGAGGAATGAAATGAGAATACCAAAACGGAAGGCATCCCAAAGGAAAACCGGTTTTTAGGCTATACCAAGGATGAAAACAAACAGGCTGACGGTTGAATTTAAGTCAGGGGTAGAGGTTGAAATTGAGAATTAGGGGAACATGGCAACCGCCAGTTGAGGAGCAAAACTCCTTGATTGGCGGTCTTTTTGTATGATTGACAATATGCGGAATAGTAGTATAATGTTGATAACAACAATGTTAATAATGATGATAAGAGGGTGTTTGTCATGGTTGATGTTAATGAATTATTGGAAGAAGCTATAAAAGAAATTGATAACCTTCAAGAAAACGAGATATTTCTGGTCAGAGATCTATTTAAGGGTTATGTCTGGAATAGAATCCCATTAAAAGACAGGCTGCTTCTTGGAACGTTATTTTTAAATCAAATAAATAAAACTGGTGGAAATATTCAGGCTATAGAGAAGACTTCTTCGAATCAGCAGAGATATGAGAAAATATGCAAGTAAATTTAGAAAAAGGGTGGATTTATAGCGGTTTGTTCTAAATATTCACATAAGACGTTCAGTGATTCTTACTCTTTTTTGAATGTTTTTAATAGTGGTTGGGGAGGTTGACAGTGTTGAACAAAAACATTCAATTAGGAATAGGTTTTGCGACAGGACGTAAGAGTTTCCGAAAGGTTTTAAAAACTTATGTTTACAACTGGCGGGAATGTGGTTTAGCTGAAAGAAAAGATATCGGTCTAAACCTTCTAGTTGCTTATGATTTGAAGTATTCAAATACTAAACCAGAAGATTATAAAGAAATAAAAAAAGAAGTGCTTGATCTGATAGATAATGTCTATTTTATCGGTAAAGATGAGATGAAGGCGGAAGTCCAGCATCTTGTGCGGAAGAATGTTATCAATAAAAAAGAAACTTGGATTTTTGGAAGTGGATATGCAGCTCAGCGTAATTCTATTCTGTATACTGCGATAAAAAACAACCTAGATTATCTTATATTCTTGGATGATGACGAATATCCACTAGCAGTAACCAGGACACGCCCGAACGTTGTATGGAGTGGTCAGCATGTTATAAAAACTCACTTGCGCTATATCAGACAGGCTGATATCACTCATGGCTACCATTGTGGGTATGTATCCCCCATTCCTTATGTGGAATTTAACAGTGTTCTGACTGAGAATGATTTTGCTACATTTATAGAAGCTATAAGCAACGATATCATTAATTGGGATTCAATACGAATGATAATGAATAATGGCAGTATTACTTATGCCGATACGCAGGTGCTTACTAGCGATGTGACAAAGGAGGTTAAGGAAGTCAATCATTGTAAATTTATTTCCGGAGGGAACCTTTGTATTAACCTGACTGATCCCCCTAGAGTAAAGCCATTCTATAATCCGCCCGGTGCACGTGGTGAAGACACTTTTTTAAGCACCTGTCTGAGCGAACACAAGGTGATCCGGGTACCGTGTTATACATTCCATGACGGATTTTCTACCTATAATCATTTGCTTGATGGAGTATTGCCTATCAACCTTCGATACGTTAAAGCAGATTCAGAGCAAATTATAACCCGCTTCTACAATGCTTGTATTGGCTGGATTCGATACAAACCACTTCTGCTATATATAACACAACGAAATGTCTACGAAGATAAAATCGAACAGATGAGGCAACAGCTAGGTGAAACATTGCCTAAATTATGTAATTACTTTAATAGGAAGGAATTTATGAATATAGCAATTGAATTAGAGAAATATCACAGTAACGTCCAAAAGCATTACAAAGAATTTCTTGAAATACAACGTATTTGGGCCAAAATATGTAATTATCTATACTCAAATGATGGACGAGCTTCTAGGTTGTTGGAAGCAGCAAATATTACGGAATATATGACCAGAGACTTTCATTGTAAAAAAATAGGAAGAAGGCAATATAAGAAAATTGGGGCCCGATATAACCATTATTCTGATAAGGTTGAAGCGTAACCACTATTTCTGAAGAAGATTTGCTTTAAACTAGTTGCAGGTGATGTGATTATACCAATATTAGGAAATAACTTTAACCAAGCCTTGGCCCTATTTGTTCGAATTTGTCAGCAGAAGAGTTGTGAAAATAGGGGTGAAGCAGGGGGACGTTCTTTTTGCTTCCCAGGATGTTGTCAAGAACCCCATCCCCTGACACCACCGCTACTTCACCATCTTCCCGCGCGCCGCTCAGGATCGACTCCTTCAGCATTTCCGCGGCGGATAAGGATTGCCCGATTGCCATACTTGTCCTTAAAGATTTTTCAATAATTTAAAAAAACTCTTGCAATATTTAACTTCACAACTCGTCAAATTAAATCTTAATGACTGGAAGATATATCTCATCGTTGGCTGTGTTTGGGCAGCATGGCATATTCCATATTACCTGGTCTTTTTACCTGAGGCAGATATACAAGCGGTAATGCCTGTCAGCCGAGCTGTATATGCCGTTGTTGCTTTTATAACTTTGTTATCTTGGGCGGTGATGTTTACTGAGCTGTTTAGGGTAACAAAGTCAGTTTGGCCATGTATTTTAATGCATATGGTAGAGGATTCACTCGTAAATCTTTTAGTTATATCACATTATATCAGCATCGCAACCGGAAAAGAAATTCTTGTTTCTCCAATCAATGGAATCATTACTTCAATTCTATATGTTGCCGTTGGACTCGGAATAAGAGCTTATAGAATACGAGCAAACCAAATACTCATTGGCTAAATTCAAATGCTAATAATTAACGGGGGTTAAAGGTTAATATGATAAGGGCAGTTCAAAATCAAATTGAACCAATTGCTAAGCTGTTGCTGCGGACCCGCCGTTCAGCATTGTGTTGGATGCGCAGTATGAATTATCGGCACAGGATAATAATATTGAGGACTTGCTGATGGTCATCAAGTATGTTTTTTAGAGTCCCTGGACCTGTAGTAGATGGCCCCGGCCAGAGCCAGGGGGAGCAGCGTGGTCAAATACATGACCTGATAACCGGTTGCTTCCGCCACGTAGCCCCAGAGAATCGTGCCCAAACCAATGCCCAGGTCAAAGGCGATAAAGAAAGTGCCGGTTGCGGCGCCCCGCCTGTGTTCCGGCGTGTGGCGCACGGACAAAGCCTGTAAAGTTGGAATGCAGGCGCCAAAACCGAGGCCCAGGACAGCGCCGGCCAGGAGGAAGCCGGTGCTGGTCCGTGACAGGCTGAGGGAGATCATAGCAATAAGGATAGTCAGGTGCCCGATTAACAGGATCATATTACTGCCTCCCCTGTCCGTCCAGCGGCCGGATACAGGCCGGGAAACCAGCATGGTCAGGGCAATAGCCGTAAAAAACAAGCCGATATTGGCAATACCTCGCTCGGTTGCGTACAAAGATATAAATGAAAGTACTGAACCATAAACAGCAGCCAGAAAGAACATCACCCAGGACGCGGGCAGGGCTGTTTTTTCCAGCAGGCTGGCCCAGATTCCCGCGGCGGAACCGCCGGGAGCAATTACAGGTACATTGGTGTCCCGGACCGGCAAACTGCAGCAAAAGGTCAGCAGGCTCAGCAAGAATACCGCCAAAAACAATACAGGATAACCGGATTTACCCACCAGCCAAAAACCAAGTAAGGGCGCTAAGGCCATTGACAGGGAAGATGTCAGCCCAAAGTATCCCATCCCCTCACCTAAACGGCTGGTGGGTAAACTGTCCACTACCATGGTGCCCATGGCTGTGCCTACTATGCCGAAGGCCATGCCATGCAGGCAGCGTAAAAATATTATTAAAGAAACACCTGCTGCCAGCCTGTAGAAAGCTGCGACGGCCAGCAGCATTACCAGGCCAAGGACTACGATCTTTCTGCGGCCATAACGGTCAACCAGCCAGCCGGCGAAGGGGCGCATGGCCATGGCGCCGGTGGTATAGACGCCCATCACATAACCGACGTCCCTCTGGCTGCCGCCGATCTCCAGCAGGTACAACGGCAGGGTGGGCAGGAGCATCTGCAGACTAATAAATAAAGTTAAATTAGCCAAACACAGCAGGGTAAAATTTCTGGTCCAGATGGAGACAGAGTGCTTTAATCCTGCGGCTTGCCGGCTGGTTTGGGTGTGATCTTGCATAATACCTCCAAAAATTAATAAGCTGTACGTCCGCACAGCTTATAAAAACAGATTAAATTTCTGGTTTCAAGTTGGACTGAACACTTTTTTGAAAACGGTTAATAGGGTATCTCATTATGTTTTTAGGAAGGTTTCTCCAAATCCAGGAGGTAAGCCTTGATTTCCAAACCTCCGCCGTAGCCTACCAGCTTTCCGTTGGCACCGATTACCCGGTGGCAGGGGATAAATATCGGGATCGGGTTGCGGTTGTTGGCAAGGCCGACCGCCCTTGACGCTTTCTTATTGCCCACACTCTGCGCTACTTCCTGGTAACTCCGTGTCTGGCCATACGGGATGGCGCGCAGGCTTTCCCAAACACGCCGCATAAACTCTGTGCCGGCGGGGGCAAGCGGCAGGTTAAAATCTCTCAGCTTCCCCGCCAGATAATCCTGCAACTGCCTGGCTGCCTCTTTTATTAGCTCTGTTTCTTGAACCACAGTATCCCGTGGAATGTTTTCTTTTTTAAGATACAGGTTCGTAACAGCGTTTCCGTTGGCGGCGATGCCAATTTCCCCAAGATCTGTCTGATAGAAAAAGATATTTTTCATATTAATTTCGCTCCGAGAAGCCATTTTTAAGATTACGTATTTCCTTATATTTAAGTATATCAAAGATTGTCTATAAATGTATTTTAAAATATAAAAACTAGACGTAGAAATCGATAGATGTTTCATTAAAATTTAATTATATATTTATTATTGGATGGTATAATAAATCAACCAATTGGCTGTTGTTAACCGGTAAAAAGGTTAATATACTAATCCTTAACCAATCCAATCAGAGGAGGTATAAGGATGAGTTATAATTATGCCGAGCGGGTCAGCCAGATGGAAAGCTCGGTAATACGTGAGATATTGAAAGTTACTGAACGTCCCGAAGTGATTTCTTTTGCCGGCGGGCTGCCAGCCCCGGAGATGTTTCCCCTTAAAGAGATCAGGGAGGCTTTTTGTCATGTCCTGGAGAGCGGCGACCCATCTGTCCTGCAATACAGCACTACGGAAGGATACCCGCCTCTGCGTGAGTACATAGCTGCCAGGATGCGAGAAAAAGGGGTGGAGGCGGGACCTGATAATATTCTGGTCACTAATGGCTCCCAGCAGGCGCTGGACCTGCTGGCAAAGCTCTTTATCAATCCAGGAGATGTAGTTTTGGTGGAAAAACCAAGTTACCTGGGTGCGATTCAAACCTTTCGCAGTTACCAGGCTGGATTTGTGGCGGTGCCCGCGGATAACCAGGGTATCGATGTCGAAGCCATGGAATTGGCCATAAAGAGACAACATCCCAAGCTGATTTACCTGACCCCCACTTTTAAAAACCCGACCGGTGTAACCATGAGCCTTGAAAGACGCCGGGCGGTTGCTGATTTATTGGGGAAATTCGAGACGCCCCTAATTGAGGATGATCCTTACGGCGAGCTCAGGTACTGTGGTGAAACACTACCTCCTGTCAAATCTTTTGACATTGCCGGCCAGGTAATTTACCTTAGCACTTTTTCCAAGACTATAGCGCCCGGGCTGCGCCTGGGCTGGATTGCGGCCAGCCGCGAATTAATCCGCAAACTTGTCCTGGCCAAGCAGGGTACCGACCTGCACACGGGCACACTGGTGCAGCGGGCGGTACAGAGCTATCTGGAGAACTCCGACGTGTCCGGCCATGTCCTGGCTATCCGCAAGGAATACGGCAGGCGCCGGGATATCATGCTGGAGGAGATGCAGAAGAACTTCCCGGACGGCATTTTCTGGACCAAGCCGGACGGGGGTATGTTTTTGTGGGTGACCATGCCTGATCACTTTGACACCATACAGCTTTTGGAAAGGGCAATAGAAGAAAAAGTGGCCTACGTGCCAGGCGCGCCTTTTTACCCGGACCGGGAGGGACTGAATACAATGCGTCTGAATTTTTCCAACTCCACCCCGGACCAGATTAAAAATGGCATACGGCGTCTGACCCGTCTCTTTACAAGCTGTATGAATTGATCACATATAATAGATTAGGAAAAGAAAACTATTAGGAGGAATAAATTTGTTGAGTGAAGTTGAATTTGTTGAGGTTAATGAAAAGGATATTGATATAATAGGCCCTTTATGGGAGAAACTTATTGAGCATCTCCAGCTAAATTCAGAGGATTTTACTAACAGATTATCACAACATGATTTTCAAACTAGAAAAAAAGATATTCTTAATAAAGCTGAATCAGGCGCCGTTAGAATAGATTTGGCCAGGAATTTAACGCAGGATCAACTTATAGGTTTTTGTATTAGCTCAATTACGAAGGATAATGAGGCGGAAATCGATGCAATTTACGTTGAAGATAGATACCAAAGGTTGGGCATTGGAGACAAATTTATGAAAAAGGCTTTATTTTGGATGGATGCTAAGTCTGTAAAAGCGAAAAAAATAATTATTACGTCCGGCAATGAAAAAATCATAGCCTTTTACAGCCGTTACGGACTTTTTCAATATATTGTGATGTAATGGGGGGGAGGATGAGTTGTGAAGATAAAGCATGAACCGATGGCAGAAAAACACGGCAGGGAAGTAATGGATATCTTCAATTATTATGTGGAAAACAGTTTTGCCGCTTACCCTGAGCATAAGCTGCCATACGAGTTTTATGGCAAGTTTCTGGAGATGGCCAGGGGGTACCCGGCGTATGTAATAAAAAATAATGACACCGGGAAAGTGATTGGGTTTTGTTTTCTAAGAGCTTATAACTCCATGCCGGTGTTCAGGGAAACTGCGGAAGTCAGTTATTTTTTGGATCAGGATGAGACAGGCAAAGGCATTGGGAAAGAGGCTTTGGAACTGCTTGAGAAAGAAGGAGTCAAAATGGGTATAAAATACCTTTTGGCAAATATATCGTCACTCAACGACCAGAGTCTGCAATTTCATAAGAAGAATGGCTTTGTTGAATGCGGCAGGTTTTTGCATATAGGAAGAAAAAAAGAGAAGAACTTTGATGTGGTCTGGATGGAGAAAGAGATTAATTAGGCTCTTAAGTCCAAGTATCTTTGAAAAATGGAAAGAAACTAAGCAAACCCATGAAAAGACAATATGAAACCAGGGGCCGCCGCCAATGATAGCCATTCTTTAAAAGAGGTATTCGAGGGTAA
>NZ_QFFZ01000072.1 GCF_004369225.1 Pelotomaculum propionicicum | reverse complement strand
CGAACCCGCTGGTGCCCAGGACCACCAAAGGCCTGGAGCTGAGCAGGAAGGGCAACATCGTCGCCAGCCTGGAAACAGGCGCCACCTCCAAGCCCGGCGTGTACGCGGGAGGCGACGTGGTGACAGGCGCCGCCACGGTGATCCTGGCCATGGGTGCGGGAAGGACCGCCGCCAAGTCTATCCACGCGTACCTAAGTGGGAAGTGAGACGTGGGCCGTGGGACGTGGGAAAAACAATGTTGTAGGTCGTAAGACGTAGGTCGTAAGTGTGGAAGTAATTCTTTTGGGTTAAAAACCTGTTAGGAATGCAGGATGCACCTATGGCATACGCCTTACGGCTTAAGACTAAATAGGAATGCAGGATATACTGACTACTGACTACCGAAATTGTCGGAATAAGTTTTATTAGAACAAAAGGCTGTTGTTTAGTAATCTTGGGACAGAAAGGGGATGAAATAAATAAATATCACACGTGAGGGGGTGAGTAACTCGTATAAGTGGTGGCAATTTAAGTCAAAACAAATTTGCTGCCAAACAAGACTATTTTAGAGGTACAAGAGTTACAGTCAGTAACTTTGTGAAAAAATGCATGTGAAAGGGTGAAAGAAGTGGGGAAAGAAGCGACTGGAAATTGGTTTGGTGGTTTACCGTTGAAAGACCAGGTAGCAATAATTACCGGTGGGGGTTCCGGAATTGGACGCACCACAGCTTTAACTTTAGCTGCGGCGGGTGCAAAAGTAGTAGTTGCCGCCCGCAGGAAAGAAAAGCTCTTGGAAGTTTGCGAAGAAATCAAGGCTAACGGTGGTGTAGGCCTTGCTGTACGCACCGATGTTACCGTGCAGGAAGATATAGATAACTTGGTATCGGCGACATGTGAAGCTTTTGGTAAAATTGACATACTTGTAAACAATTCCGGCATGGCGCTGCCAAGGACAAGCACCCTCAATGTCACCAGGGAAGATTGGGAAAAACTCTTTGCGTTAAACATGACGGCGGCATTTTTTGTTACCCAGGCAGTGGCAAGGGTTATGGCCCGCAATGGCGGCGGCAGAATAGTGAATGTAACCTCCCAAAGAGGCATTAACGCCTTGCCGGAGATTGTTCCTTACTGCACATCCAAAGGAGCTATCATGTCAATGACCAAAGCTCTTGCCATCGACCTCGCTCCTTTCAATATTAACGTCAATGCCATCGCGCCAGGGTACGTTATGACTGATATGGTAGCCGGCTTACTGGCAGATAAAGAAAGACTTCAGTCTGTGCTTGACCGCACTCCATTAAAGAAAATGGGAACCCAGGAAGAGATGGCTGCAGCTATTCTTTATTTCTGCATCCCTCAATCATCATACACTACAGGCCACACCTTAATACTGGATGGCGGTTGGTCCTGTCAATAATCAGGGCCGGCAGACTGCCAGTGAAAGAAAAATTGCTTAAAGCAATTTATTACAAGTTAATACAAGGTGGATTTCGGTTTCTAAACATGTGAAATAATAAACAAGAAAGCGGAGGCTGAGTTTAATTATGATGGATGCTGTCTATAAATATGAAGCTAAACCGTACAGTATGAAATTTGGTCAAGTCCCGATTCCGGAAATTAAACCGGATGAAGTTCTGGTTCAAATCAAGGCCAGCGGTATTTGCGGCACCGACCACTCTTTATGGCACTGGAACGAAGCAATCGCCAATTCTTATAAGATTGACTTTCCCCGCATCTTCGGCCACGAATTCGCCGGAGTGGTGGCCCAGGTAGGGAACCAGGTCAAGGGAATTAAAACCGGGGAACGTGTCACTGTAAACCCGATCCTGTATTGCGGCAGGTGCAGTTATTGTGCTGAGGGCATTATCAATGTGTGTGACGACCGGCCATTTTTAGGGACAGATTATGATGGAGGGTTTGCCCAGTATGTGGCTGTCAGGAGCCAGAACATAATTAAACTGCCGGATAGTGTAAGCTTCAAGTCCGGCGCGTTGATGGAGCCACTTTGTGTGGCGGTTCACGCTGTTGAAAGAGTTAAGCCTGAATTCGGTCAGACTGCTGTTGTTATCGGCCCTGGAGCAATTGGACTTTTAATGCTTCTGGTGCTTAAAAACATGGGGGTCGGCAAGGTAATCGTGGCCGGCGCGGCGCCGGACAAGGACAGGTTGCAGATGGCTAAAACCCTTGGGGCATATGAAGTTATCAATGTTAGTGAACAAGACCCTGTGAGTATCATCAAAGACATTACCAATGGCCGGGGTGCGGATGTGGCGTTTGACGCCGCCGGTCATTTTTCCGTAGTGCCGCAGGCTATGCAAATGGTGGCCAAGCGCGGCAGAATCGGGGTTACCGGCTTGCCGGCCAAGCCAAGCGAGATTATGATGACCAAACTTGCCATGAGTGAAATAAGTCTTATCGGAAACAGGGCCTATGAACTCAAAAACTGGCTGCAGGCCGCTAAGATGATCGACGGTGGTTTAGATGTGGAACCAATCGGAACCCATACCATGCCTCTGAGCGAATGGGAAGATGCTATGAAATTGCTCGACCAAAGCCAGGGCCTGCGCATAATCCTTGAACCGTAATCTCTTAATTTGAATTTAGTTGAACTTGGCCCCTTAAAGCGGGGGCCAAGTTCAAACACCCAGCAGAAGCGGATTAACAGCACTTTGCGGATTGGAGGTTTAAAGAGTGGGCGCAAAATCTTTTTCAGGCATTAAAGTTCTCGACTTAACCAGGTATTTGCCAGGGGGTTACACGACACAAGTATTTGCGGATCTCGGAGCTGAAGTAATTAAGGTTGAGGATATGGGCAAGGGCGATTTTTGCAGGGGTGATGAGCCAAAAATAAACGGTGTCAGTTACTATTTTTCAGCCTTGTGCCGCAACAAAAAAAGCATAACCATTAACCTCAAGAGTGCGGACGGGAAGCGGATATTTCACAAGTTAGCCCAGGAGTCGGATGTAATAGTCGAAAACTTTCGCCCCGGAGTAACTAAACGGCTTGGTATTGATTACGCCGAAATCAAAAAAATTAATCCCAGGATCATTTATTGTTCTTTATCGGCTTTTGGACAGGACGACCCCAGGAGCCTGCAGGCTATTCATGACGTAAATTTACAGGCCCTGAGCGGTTACTTGTCACTGAACGGCGGCAAGCTGTCCCCTCTGCACTTAGCTGACGTGGCAACAGGCATGGCTGCTTCCCAGGGTATAGCCATTGCTTTATACCACCGCGAAATAACCGGCGAAGGCCAGTCAGTGGATATTCCGATGTTTGATTCACTGGTCTGGTGGCTCAGCCTGTTGACGAGCAGGTACCATTTCCAGGGAAACAGTATTTCCGCGGCTACCATTGAGTACCCGGCGCTTTGCTACAACATTTATGAAACAAAGGACAAAGGACTCCTGGCCTTTGGTATGGTTGAAGATAAGTTTTGGAAGATATTCTGTGAAAACACCGGCATGGAAGATCTTATCCCCAAACAATTTTACCGCCGCCAGGAGGATGAAGAAGCCTGGAACAGGATGGAAAGCCTGGTTGCCGGCAAAACCCATGCTGAATGGTTGGAATGGCTTAAGGACAAGGACATTTGTATCACACCGGTCAAGAGTATGGGGGATGCCATAGAAGACATCCTGGCATCAAAAACCGGAATAATGGAATATGTGGAGTATCCAATAACCGGCAGGATACTGCAAACAAAGTTGCCTTACAGGATGTCCGGCATTGACACACCTCTCCAAGAAGCGACGCCTCCGCCGGTTTTGGGGCAGCATACCGGTGAAATTCTAGAGAAAATCGGCTTCAGCAAAGAAGAGATCGAGGCTTTCTCTAAACAGGGAGTCGTTGGAGGAGTATAGCCCTTCTAGGGCAGCATAATGATGAGATTTACCGAGGACTTCTACATTTATCAGATGAAAAAATGACTGCCCTGAAGGAAGCCGGCGTGATTTAACTGAATCATCAGAAAATGACATCAGGGGGTGGAAAATCAGCAATGTGTGTGTGCCATTCCGCCAAGGTGTAGCGGTGAGAGTTGGCACATCAATTATAAGTTAATAAGGTGAGACCAAAGAAGAGTAGATATTCAATAATAAGTTGTCTGGTTAGAACTTTAAAATTAAGTATTCAGTCGGTGTAACAATGTTACCCCGGACATGGCCATTGAGTAGTAGAAAATATAAAAATGGGGGATCAGTCAATGACAAACAAAAGGTGGACGATCGTTTTCTTAATGTTGCTAAGTTATATGACCATGTATCTTTGCAGATCCGCTATATCAATATCCGGCCCTGTATTGATGAAAACATACGGCTGGAACGCTACCCAGTTTGGTTTGGTTTCGACAGCGTTTTTCATCGGCTATGCGATTACCATGTTCCCGGCTGGTTGGTTTGCTGACCGGTTTGGCGCCGGCAGGGTTGTGGTGGCGGGGATTTTGTTTTACTCGTTATTTACAATACTGACTCCTGTCATAGGCGTTACCATAGGTTTAATGATCTTCGTGCGTGTGCTGGTGGGCCTGGGCCAGGCTGCTACACTGCCTTCCAACGCCGCGCTGCTGGCGCAGTGGATGCCTAAAAAAGAGATAGCTACCGCGCAAGGAATAGTTATGATCGGCACCCCGCTGGGTATTGCTCTCACTATGCCCCTTGGTGTCCTGTTCATATCTAATTTTAACTGGCAGACTACATTCTACGTGTTTGCTTTTGTCGGGCCGGTTTGGTGCATACTATGGTGGCTGCTTGGCCGGAATAAGCCGGAACTGCACCCCAGAGTAAGCCAGGAAGAAATACAGTACATCAGAGGTGACCAGGGGCAGAAGGAAATCTCCAGTGACGCCGCGGCTGTGACTACAGCGGATGTTTTTTCAAAATGGTCGGTATGGGGCGCTTCGCTGTCTTACTTTGCCAGCAACTATCTCTTTTTCTTGTTCCTGACCTGGCTGCCTACTTACTTTGCCAATGGCCGCGGCTTTACCCTGGTCAAGAGCGGTTACTACACCATGGTCCCGTATATCGTCGCATGTTTCGCTTATCCGCTTGGCGGGTATTTAGCCGACTGGGCCGCCAAGAGATTCGGACACAATACTGGCCGCAAGATGTTTCCATTTATCGGCATGGTCGCAGCCGGGATCTTTTTAATACTTGGTACCGGCGCCAACAGCGGCGTTGCTGCTCTAGCCCTGATCTCAATATCTGAAGGGTTCTTATCCATTACCCAGGCGGGATATTTCTCGATGCCGATGGTCTTTTCTCCGAAGCATGCCGGCAAAATTGTTGGTTTGTACGGCTTTTGCGGCACCTGCGCGGGTATCCTGGCGCCGCTTGTCACCGGTATGATTATCGACCACTTCGGCAAATATGAGTATGCCATGTACTTTGGCGCTTTAGTAGCCGTGGCCGGCGCGCTTTTGTTGTTCTTTATCACGGTTAAGCAGATTGAACACAAAAAAGCTGTTAATACTAAACCAGTTGCTAATGTTAGTTAAAGAGTCATTGATATCTTTGTTAAAATTCCCGAAGAGGAGGTTATTTATATGGACATGCTAGTTTGCATTAAACAAGTACCAGACACTGAAGAGATCAAAAAAATGGATCCAGCCACAAATACCCTCATTAGGAAAGGTGTGCCGAGCATTGTCAGCCCGTATGACAAAAACGCTCTTGAAGCGGCGGTACAGCTTAAAGAAGCGCAGGGCGGCAGTGTGACTGTACTGAGCATGGGACCTGAACAAGCTAAAGACGCTTTAAAGGAATGCATCTCAGTTGGAGCGGACAGGGCTGTTTTAATAACGGACAGCGCATTTGCCGGTTCAGATACCCTGGCGACAAGCAGTATCCTGGCGGCAGCTATTAAAAAGCTTGGAAACTTCGACCTTATTTTGTGCGGCAAGCAGGCCATAGACGGCGATACAGGACATGTGGGGCCCGAAATAGCGGAGCACCTTGGACTTGCCCAGGTAACTTATGCCGCCAAGATAGAGATTAAAGGAGACATCATTGTAGTCAATAAAGAGCATGATGACGGGTATGAGGTTATTGAAGCCAAGCTGCCGGTGGTATGTACCGTGGTTAAATCAATTAACGAGCCAAGATACGCCACTATTAAAAGTAAAATGATGGCCAACAAAGCCAAGATAGAAGTGTTAAGCGCAGCGGATTTGCCG
Organism: Pelotomaculum propionicicum; assembly: GCF_004369225.1. Lineage (GTDB taxonomy): Bacteria > Bacillota > Desulfotomaculia > Desulfotomaculales > Pelotomaculaceae > Pelotomaculum_B > Pelotomaculum_B propionicicum. The sequence goes on along the minus strand of NZ_QFFZ01000072.1, from coordinate 6,089 downwards.
GATATCGATACGGCCAAAACAGGTCTGAACGGCTCACCTACCAGGGTATTGAAGACATTCGCGCCTCCTAAAAGAGGGTCCGGCTTAAGGATTAAAGAAGAAACAGCAGGAGAATCAGCACTTAAATTAGTTCAAAAATTAGTCGAAGCTAAGCTTGTTTAAGGGGGATGGTTAGTGTGGATCTGAAGGACTACAAGAATGTATGGGTGTTTATCGAAACCGCCCGCGGCGAAGTAAGGAATGTTGGCCTGGAACTTTTAAACCAGGGCAGGGTTCTGGCAGGAGCAAATAATGAGAAACTGGTTGCGGTTATTATCGGCAAAGATCTGGATGCGGCAGCCAAAACAGTAACCGCGTATGGCGCTGATGAAGTTATTCTGGTTGAAGGTGAAGAATACAAAGACTATAACACAGACGGATATACCAATGCCATGGTGAAGTTGTCAGAAAAGTATAAACCCGCGGCGATATTATTCGGAGGCACTATTCAGGGCAGGGATTTAGCGCCGAGAATATCATGCAGGTTGAAGACAGGCTGTACGGCAGACTGCACTGACCTGGCAGTTAACGCGGAGACCGGCGATATTGAATGGACAAGACCTGCTTTTGGCGGGAGTATTATGGCGACTATAGTGTGTTCCCAAACAAGGCCGCAGGTAGGAACTGTAAGACCGGGTGTGTTTAAAAAGGCGCAGCCGGATGACAGCAAAACAGCCAGTATTATAAGAGAAGAAATCAGGACACCCGCGGAGGAAATCAGAACAAAGCTGGTTGATTTTATCAAGTCCGCGGAAGAAGCCGGGGTAAAACTTGAAGAAGCGGAAATAGTCGTATCCGGAGGAAGGGGACTGGGCAAGCCTGAGAACTTCGCCATCATCAAAGAGCTGGCTGATGTGTTGGGCGGCGCCGTAGGGGCATCCAGAGCAGCGGTTGACGCCGGTTGGATCTCACCTCTGAGGCAGGTGGGGCAAACGGGAAAAACAGTGGGACCCAAGATTTATTTTGCCTGCGGCATATCAGGCGCTGTACAGCATTTAGCCGGAATGTCCTCCTCAAAGATAATCGTAGCCATAAATAAAGATCCTGAAGCGCCGATATTTGATGTTGCTGATTTTGGCGTAGTGGGAGATTTGTTTGAAGTTATACCCGTGCTTATTGAGGAATTCAAGAAGATTAAAGCAAGTTAAAGCATCAACTGAAAAAATAGGGAAAAATCGTTCCTGCGGAATGATTTTTCCCTAAGCCTGGTTTTTACTTTAATGGCCCGCTCAAAGCCATTTTACCAGTTGTTTATAATCTATCAAAAAACAAAGTGTGTTACAATAGGGGTGTTGGTAATATGACCTGCTGAATATGCAAATTTTTACACTTCTTTATGTGTGATCATAGGGTCCGGCTACCGTTTCTCGCCACACAAGGATGGAGTGTATTTTTTTGTGGTGAAACAGGGAGTCCAACACCCCAAAATGTTTTCAAGTAGACACTTTTATAACAAGGCAAGGGTTAAGAAGAAAAATTAAATAAAGCTCTTTATGGACAATTACTTGTAAGTTGTAGAGAAAGGAGCTAATTAAGAAGCATGTTAAAAACTACGGGGAAAAGACGTTGGGTAATAGTGTTTCTACTTGCTTTTGGGGTTATCGTTAACTACTTTGACAGGACTAACTTATCTGTAGCGGGTACTTTAATGTCGAAAGAGTTTAATCTGTCTCCCGCACAGATGGGCATTCTCTTTTCTTCTTTTATCTGGACCTACGCGCTTCTTCAATTTCCCGTCGGCGCCATGCTGGACAAGATCGGGGTCAAGTGGGTGATACGCGTCGCCACCGCCATCTGGACCATTGCCACCTATATGACTGCGGTAGTCAGCGGTTTTGGACTAATTCTGTTGTCCCGCCTCTTGCTGGGAGCTTCTGAGGCGCCATGCTTTCCGGCCAACGCCAAGGCGACAGGTTACTGGTTTCCAAAACATGAACGCGCCCGTGCCATTGCCCTGTTTGACTCGGAGTCCAAGCTGGCCAATGCCATTGGTGTTGCCTTTGTCAGTCTGGTGGTTGCGCAGTGGGGCTGGCGCGGCGGTTTTTATGTAACTGCGCTGCTCAGTTTGTTATATACGGTCATGTTCTGGGCTATATACCGGGATCCGAAAGAAGACAAGAAATTGTCAAAAGAGGAGTATGACTATATTGTAGAGGGCGGCGCCCAGGCTGAAGGACAGGCCTCAGGCAGTTTTATTTCTAACGTTGGCTATTTGTTAAAACAGCGTAAAGTCTGGGGCGTAATCATCGGCTACGGCGCTTACGGTTACGCATGGTACCTGTTCTTAACCTGGCTCCCTAATTACCTGGCTACACAAATGCACATGTCATTGATTAAGACGGGATGGTACGCGTCAATACCCTGGTTTGTCGGCTTTCTTACAGAACTCACAATTTCGGGTTGGCTGGTTGACCGCTTGGTCACCAAGGGATATAATCCAATGTTAGTTCGCAAAGTTATGCTTGTTGTCGGTATGATGCTGGGGCTGGCAGTTATCGGCGCGGCCTTTACAACTAATCCGAATGTCGCTGTAACTTATATATCCATTGCGCTCGGAGGTCTGGTCGTTACTTCAGGAATTGCCTTTCAAATACCCACATTCATTGCTCCCAAGGGAACCACAGGCACTATGATGGGGTTGCTTACTTTCGGGAACAGCGGTATGGGCATTTTAGCGCCGATTATTACCGGTTTTATCGTTGGGGCGACTGGCTCATTTGCAATGGCTTTTATAGTCGCCGGGATCGTATTATTTATCGGTATTTTAAGTTACGTGTTCCTGCTTACCGACTTAGACCCGATTCCCGACCAGGATCAGGTAAATATGAAACAACTCGCCGGCCAAAACAAAAATATAAAGTTTTCAAGTTAGCCCGTTGAAATGAATGCATAGAATTACATTTGCAACTCTGCTTGCGGGATTGAGCGTAAAAAAAATTGAAGCGTGTAACGGGGATACTTAGGAGATACCTAAAAACCTAAATATCCCCGTGAGCCGCACTTCAATATACTAATGTAAACCACTCCCATGAACATTTTCTTTGAAAGTATAAGAAATATTTTTAACGAAGGCACAAACTGGTACATGTCTTGCTTTGTGGGCCGAGAATTTACCAGAGTTCCAAAATTAAAATTTGAAAATTACTTTCAACAAGTTGACACCGTTTTCTTGCTGAAGATAAAATTAGCACACGAAAGGGGATAACATAAAAATGATGGGTTTAGAAGGAATCAAAGTAGTGGAATTAACTTCCTATGTGGCTGCGCCGGCCTGCCCCAGAATTCTTGGTGAAATGGGCGCGGAAATTATTAAGATTGAGCCGTTTACCGGTGATGAGCAGCGTACCCAGGGACCGGGCTTCGGTATGAAACGCAACGATATTGAAGACCCGGCCTTTGATATGAGCAGTATGAACAAGAACTGGATTAGCGTCAACCTTAAAAACCCGGCTGGCCTGGAATTTGTTTACAAGATGATAGCAGACGCGGACATTTTGATAACAAGCTTTAGGGACAAAGCATTAATTAAGTTAGGCCTTGATTATGATACCATCAGTGCAAAATTCCCGCATATTGTTTACGGTCATATGAGGGGTTACGGCGAAAGAGGTCCGGAAAAAGATTCAAAAGGATATGACGCGACCGCTTACTCCGCCCGCGGTGGCATATTGATGAGCTTCCCCCAGAAGGGTGAATCCCCCGTTAACGTACCGGCCGCTTTCGGCGACTGGAACGCGGCGGTAGCTTTGACCGCCGGTGTTCTGGCAGCCTTAGTCAGAAAGCTGAAAACAGGCCGTGGTGACAAGGTTGTGGTTAACCTCTATCACTGCGCGGTGTGGGCAATGCAAATCGCCATGGTTTCACGCCAGTCCGGAGCCGAGTATCCAAGATCAAGAAAAGAGGTTCCATGCCCGTTTAACAACTGCTATAAATCCAAAGACGATATTTGGTTCCTGATCTGCAACGGGAACTACAACAAATACTTTGAAGAGATGATGACCGCGTTTGGTCTCGGTTACCTTGTAGGCAACAAGGATTATGATACCCTGGAAGTAATCAACGAATATAACAGAAATGGATATGTTGTAAAACTCCTTGAGGAAGCATTTGCTAAAAAAACGTTTGCCGAGTGGGAAGTAATCTTCAGGGAGCATGAAATCCCATACCAGAAGTGCTTCACTGTTGATGATGTTCTTGCTGATGAAGAAGCCTACGCCAACGACATTCTGAGACCACTGCACTATAATGATTTCGGCGATCGGGTTATTCCTACCAGTCCAATTAGATTGAAGAGTGTCGGTGACCCTGAACTTAGAAAGTCCAGGCCAATCGGTTACGATACCCGGAAGTATATGTTGAAATATGGTTACTCCGAGGAAGATGTCAACAGATTGGAAGCCGAAGGGGCAGTTAAATGTTTTAAAGGAGAAATATAGTTTATCACATAGATAATCTATAGTTATTTTCTATAATAAGTAGGAAAATGTCAAAATATAAGCATTAGACTCATATGAGAAGATACATTATAATACAAAGTGAAAGAAACAGTTGTGTTTAGAACAGAGGTCAGGTTGTTTTTTTAAAAAAGAGTTGCCAAATAAGAATGTTTAAACTTACCCCTGCTAAATATACTCTACCTCTCTTTACACCTTTGACATGGATAATTCAAAAAATAATCAAAAAAGATATACTTATTCGGGCAACTAAACATATCCATGTCAAAGGACATCCTTTTAAAAAATGTTTGCGTTAAAATATAGGGGGAACCCCATTTATCATAAATGGGGTTCCCGTGACTTTATAATACTTATCTACAACCAGGCAGGTTGTTGTTTGTCTTACATTAAATCTCTGGCATTATTGGTGATGAAATTTTTAAAGCGCTGAACAGGTGGGGCAAGAAACCGGTTTTTCATATAACCCAGGTAAATCACTCTTGTATAGTTAGGATTGCTTATTGGAAGAATTTTAATATTAAAATTATGGAAAGTAGGGCTGTCCGGAACTATGGCGATACCCATGTTAACGGCAACCAATCCAGCCATAGAAATTTCATCTTCCACTTCGCAGTAAACCTTGGGAACTATATTTACCTTTTCAAACAGCCGGTTAATCTCTTGTTTCAATCCGGTTTTGTGGGTGTAGTGTATCAGCGAATAAGGTTCCGTATCTTTTAAATCAATAGTTACATGGCTGGCAAGAGGGCAATCATTCGGTATCAGTGCCACTAATTTTTGCTCGCAGACAGGAATAAATTCTATGCTGGGATCTTCAGGTATCAGGGAAACAAAAACCAGGTCGAATTTTTCATCCTTTAACCCTCTAATCAGTGCAGCTGTACATTCTTCTGTGGTAGTAACGCCTTCCTGTAATAAAAATTTAATGTTTCTATTCTTTTCATCTTTTTTGAATGATGCGATTAAATTAGGGATAAAGTGCGAGCTGAGCGTGTAAATGAATGCAATACTGATCACACCGGTGTTATCACCTGTCATTTCTTTAATTTTTTTAATCCCTGCTTCCAGCTCATTTATAGCATTTTCAACATAAGGCAGGAATAATTTTCCGTACTTTGTAAGCACCACATTACGCCCTTGTTTTTCAAATAAAAGTACACCCAGTTCGCTTTCTAAAGATGAAATTGCATGGCTCAGGCTTGGCTGAGTCATGGAAAGTTGTGCTGCTGCTTTTGTATAATGCTCCAGCTTAGACAGGGTTCTAAAATAATAAAGTTGATAAAGATTCATTTTCTAACCTTCTTCATATGAATTTACTATTTAAGTATAACAAAATCTATAGAAATTGACTATGGAAAACCTTAAGGAGTCAGAAATAGACTGTGATGCCCAATAGTATTCAATAATGCAAAAAATAACCATATCGGTGAAATTGAGGGTGCAAATGAATTCATCCCAAAACAAATGTAATAGCCGTAACGGCTACAACAAAAAAACTATCCAAACCAAGTTTGGCAAATCAGAAATTGAAATCCCCCGGGATCGAAATGGTGAATTCGAGCCCAGAATTATCGGCAAATATGAAAAGACTTC
>NZ_QFFZ01000071.1 GCF_004369225.1 Pelotomaculum propionicicum | reverse complement strand
TACACTATTCTAAGAGCTATGTCAATACATGCTTTAGAAGATATTATGTATTAGTCTATACGTTTTATTGCCATTAATCTAAGTACCATAAGGCATTACTTGTTTTGGCTGGTAAAGTCACGCTAGTGTCTAAAACGGGTCAAAGACGATATCTTTTTTGTAAACCCAGGCGTTCCACCCACCGGGGCCAGAAACGTAAGCCATTTCCCCTTTTTCTTCAACAATGTGAACTTTTTGATAGTGGAGGTCAACTTCCGTGGGAAACCCAGGGACGATTTCGGCATTTGGCCCGTAATAGATCCTTGTTCCGACGGGGAGTTTGCCTTCCAGAGGAACAGCTTCTTCCGTGGCAGCCAGGTACTCCCGGGATACCCAACCCCGTTGGACTTTAGGCACATCGTAGACCGCAATACGCACGTAGCGCCAGTTGTGTGACATCTTACCCTCTTTTCCGCGGGGAAAGCAGGCGGGCGCTCCAATACAGGAGCAGGACGCCTAAGGCCAAGTAAAACACAGTATAAATTCCCCAGTAAGGCAGGCCCAGGCTTACACCCGTATCAATCCCGCCCTGCCCCAATATTTTCATCAATACAAATACCGGGTTGATATTTTGCAAAAATTCCACGGCACCTGCAATAAAGCCCGAGGACCAGGCCGCCGGGTTCCAGGCTTCCTGGTGCTGGAAACGATCCATTTGATACAAGAATACCGCCAGGAAGCCGGTGCCTGCCGACAGGGCAAAGGCCAGGCCGTAGGCCGTGACGGTGCTTACGCCCGTCCTTTTGAAAAAAGAGGAGCAGGCCACACCGATGGAACCAAAGAGGAACATGGTCACCAGGTGGGAACCGAATACCCCCAATACCTGCCCCGGGGCGACGCCGCCGTACAAGAACACTATGCTGTATAGCGGCAGGGTGGCCACCACCAGCAGCACCACAAAGGCGCTGGAGGAAACCAGCTTGCTCCAAACGATCTGCCGGGCGGTGAGCCGGGTGGTAAGCAGGATGTTAAGCGTCTGACGCTCCCGCTCCCCGCTGATGACACCGGCGGTCAGCCCGGGTGTGACGAAGGCCAGCAAGACCAGTTGGGTAACGCTCAGCATCATGAAAAGTTCCCGGCTGCGGGAAGGTTGAAAGATGCCAGGAGAATGGCGCCAGTTCAAATACATGAATCCCAGGACGAAGGCGCCGATGACCAGCAGGTAAAGGGCCAGCAGCCACGACGTTTTTGGAGTGCGGAACCGCTGGCGCAGTTCTTTCAGCAAAACCGGGTTAATTTCCCTCAATGTTTTCGCCTCCCTCGCCGGTTACAGCCATAAAGGCCTCTTCCAGGTTGCGCCTGACTTCACCGAACTCAGCCACAGGCCAGCCTGCGTAGATGATTTCCTGCAGCAGCGCCGCCTGTTCAGCCCGCTCCCCGTTCAAAAAGAACTTTACCGCCGGGCCGTCTACTAAAGGCTCTGCGATACCGGAACGGGAAGCCAGGAAGCCCGCCAGTTCCTCCGCCCTGTCCAGTACTTCCACCTTCATCTGCCTGGCGCCGCGGGATACTGCGGTTATCTCCGCCACCGTCCCGCAGGCGGCGAGCCTTCCTGCGTCCATAATGGCCACCTCGTCGCAAATCTCCGCGAGCTCCGGCAGGATGTGGGAGCTGATTAAAACAGTTTTGCTCAAATGCTTTAAGTGCCTGATGATTTCCTTCATCTCGGCCCTGGCCCTGGGGTCAAGGCCAGAAGCCGGCTCGTCCAGGATCAGCACCCTGGGGTCGTGGACCAGGCAGCGCGCCAGAGCCAGCCTTTGTTTCATCCCCCTGGAAAGGGAGTCGACATAAACGTCGGCCTTATCCGGCAGGTTGACCAGCTCAAGCAGCATCTTTGCCAGGCGCTGCCGCTCTGCCGGGGGAATGTGGTAGGCGGCGGCGAAGAACTCCAGGTACTCGGCAGCCCGCAGGCCGTCGTACACTCCGAAGAAGTCGGGCATATACCCGATCCTGCCCCGCACTTCCCCCGCTTCCCTGACCACGTCCAGGCCGTCCACCGTGACTGTGCCCGCATCGGGCAGCAGGAGGGTGGACAGGATGCTCATGGCCGTGGTTTTACCGGCGCCGTTCGGCCCGATCAGTCCGTAAACCAGGCCTTCGCGCACCTCGAGGCTAAAAACGTCAAGAGCCCTGACGGCCCCGAAGTGCTTGCTTACTCCATTAAATCTGATCATCAGGACACCACTCCTTCCACCGCCAAACCCGGCCAAACCGGATAAGGGGCTGGAGATTCCCCCGCCACCTTGAGCCGGACTTTATTGTCATTCAGGTACCGGGACAGTTCGTCCGCCGTAATTCTTCTCCCACCGTCCGGAAGCTGCTCCCACTTATCCTGCTGGCAGTTGTATATTTCCACCGGGGAGGCGAACTGCCCCTGTATATACTGAATATCGAGAGCTTCAATCTTGAAATTGCTCCGTATGCCAGCGTCGTCGATATTGTAAACCAGGTTGACATGACCGTCATAGATTACTTTTGACTCGACGCCGGTTAGAGCTGTATATTTAAGATCTCCGCGGCGCGGCGTAATAAACCCTGCCGGGAGGTGGAACCTGCCGGCGGCTATATCCATCTTAATTGCCTGTTTAACCAGCACCAGGCCGCAGTCTTCCCTTTGGCCGGGCTTTCCCGCCACCTCAAAAACCCCCGGCGGTCCGTCGTGCCATCCGATAAACTGGATGCCTGCCGGCCACCCGAGTTCTCCGTATACATTTTCAGACAATATCTGCCGTTCCCGGAAAAAGGGATCTCCCGGCCGCGGCTGGTTTCCCCTGCCTCCCAGCTCTGCCAAAAGCATTTCCGGTCCGGGCGGAATATTCAATCCCTCTAGCTTTTCCTCAATGTGCACCGTACCCCCGGCGGGAATCCGGCCGATCCGGATCACCCGGCCGCCCAGGACCAGCCTGCTGTCCCGCAGGTCCAGGCCGGTTTGGTTGACCAGGTCTCCCTTTAAGCTCTTCCCTTCAAGGTAAAGGCTGCCTTCAATGCTCCCCATTCCCTGCCGCAGCCCGTAAGCGTAAACCTGTCGCAAGGAGCCGTATTGAACACCGCTAAAGTTGACGACAAACTTTCCTTGAACTCCGGGCCGGAATTCCGCAAGGTTATCAACAGCTCCAGGGGTTGTTCCGTCTTGTACAGGCCGCCCAGCCCGGGCCGCACTTTCATTTCCACCGCGGCCGCGGCGGAAGAAGGAAAAGCCGCGGCGACAACAGCTATAGCCATCAGAGCGCACAATAAAATATTGCTGTATAATACAATTCTTTTCCTCATCAACGATCACCCCACCTGGTCAACCTTTCATACAAACCCACCTGCACCAGCGCCACCGTCCCTCCGTCCCGGCGGGCAACCAGCAGGGTTTTGCCGTCCGGGCTGAAGTTTATGTCCTGAAAATTGCTTAACGGCTCCAGCAAAAGCGCCCGTGGTTCCCGTACACCTTCCGACTCCAGCCTGCGCAACCAGTTTAGCTCCTCTCCCCCGGGCCTGGTATCCGGAGCCAGCAGCAGCCGGTCGCCCAAAAGCATACGTCCATCCGGCTGTTTGAGGAGAAGGTCGCCCTTGCGCCCCGGGTTGACGAACCTGATCTCCCCCTGGCGCTGCCGCGCTGTAAACAGGGGTGAGCCGTCCGGGCTGTAGGTAAGCACCCGCTCGGTTGTTTTAACCCTGATAAAGGCCAGATATCCCCGGGAACTCCACGCCGGCCGCTCCCCTTCCGTGAGGCGTACTTCGCCGCCGTCCGGACCGGTCAGCCAGAGTTCCGGCTGTCCGGAATCGTCAATCCGTTCGACCACCAGCAGGGAGCCGTCCGGGGCCCAGGCGGGATGTCTTCCCGCACCCAGGGACACCGGTTCCCTGCCCTTTGCCAGCAGGTAGATTTCATTGTTCCCCCCGGATACACCAAGGGAGCAGGCCAGGATTTGTCCGTCGGGCGACCAGGCGAGGCCGGACAGGCTTTTCCCCTGTTCCACCTTCAGCAGCACTTCGGCCTTGGCCAAAGCCGTTTCCACCAGTTGCGCGACGCCGGGTTCCAGCGGAACTGAGGGCATAACAGTTGTGATAATCTCCTCGCCCCCCGCGTCGTAACGCCGCACCAGCGCCAACTTATCACCGGTTCCGGACAGGGCGGGCGAAGCGTAGGACTGCTCCTTGGGGGGCTTGACCGTGCCGGTTTGATTACCGTACTGGTCCAGCAAATGCAAGGAACCGCCCCTTGCGGCCAAAAAACCCCGCCCGTCGGGTCCGCAGGCAAAATTCAGCGGATTATCCTCCAGCCAAAAGCGGCCTATTTCCCTGGCAGGGCCCGCCTCCAGCGTTTTAGGCGCTGCCGCCGACCACCAGATCCAGTAAACGGCCACTAACAGCAGCGCTGCCGGGAACAGCCATAAATAGTGCGGCCGCCGGCTCCGGCCGCCTCCGGTGAAAGGGGATACCGCCCCGCCCTCCCCGGCTGCTGCCGAAGCAGCCCGGCTTTGGTTTTCCCCGATCTCAGCCTGCATTCCGGTCAACCGCGCCCTTAACTCTTCCCTGAGCCGCTCGTTGACCGGTATTGCCTGGCGCACCCGCCGCATATGGGCCAAAAGTGTACCCAGGGAGCCCCCGCCGGACGCAAGCTCCGGCTCCGCCCGGTTTTCACCGTTGTTGCGGTATCCACTGAGTGGAGTAACTTTCCCCATCTCTTTATCGTTTTTTTGTCACCCCCGGGCAATTCTTTCACCCCGCTCTTCATTACTTGAGTAATCGGTCCTCAGTGCCCTAAGCGCCCGGTAATGGATCATCCGGACGGCCGGTTCTGAATTGATTTGGACTTGCCATAAAGTAAAAAAAGCGTGGAAAAACCGCAGGGTTTCTACGGGCTTTTTAATCTCCAAAACTATTAACTCCTTAAAAACCGAATCTAATGGAGACAAGATTCTTTCAATCATTTTGATTTTAAGTTTCTGTTTCGATGGTTATTACCCTCTTCTCGCCGTCCCATTGAATATCGGCCCCTAAATATTCACCAACAAACCGTAGCGGAACCAAGGTGCGGCCGTCCATAAGAACGTAAAGCATACAAGTAATAGAAAGGGCGCTAATATACGGATTTTGATCATTTTTCTATTCCTTTAAATGAAGTTATAGTTAGACAAAAAGAAGGTGAAGAAATAAAATCAATAAGGAAAACATCATCCGGTTGCTTTTCTAACTCTTCAATAATGCTATGGAATTCACTAATTAGGCGCTGTTTGGGGTATATATTATTAAGTTTTAGATTGGTCAGCAGCTTCTTCTTTTTGATCTGCACATAGAAAGTTTTATCCATCATCTTTATACGTATTCCTCCTTTACATCCCGTTATTTCTGTGAGAAATAACTATAAAGCGTTAATACACACATTAAAAAAAGTGCTATGTGCGGGAGCGCATACCACCAATGCGCGACAAAATTGCTCTGGTTGTATTCATCAATACCAGAACCGTGTAGTCGATAACTATCTTGTTTTCTATGTCGTATACGACAGCGATGGCATCGTGGAAATCCGGCGTATTCTATATGGAAAACGCAATTATGAGAAATTGCTTTAAGTTACTGACCGGGAAGGACGTTTTGGGGTATACATGTCCTTATTAAAACAATCCCGGATGGCTGGAATCATGGATACTTTCAATTCGCCAATCCTGTTCACGGCTGAAAACCAACTTGTATCTGGCCTCACCGGCGTACAGGTAAACAAGGGCGAAATTAGACTGTTCGGCATTGGGAGACCGGTAGGGATCGCTCATGTTCCAGAATTGAATTTGCCCCGCTCTAACCTCCTTCCCCCTGATCTGTTCGTAGAATTGCCGGCTCTGTTCGTCCTGGACAGGGGCGGGTCCGTTACTTTGTGAGTAAGCGATAAAATCATCCACCAGTTCAGCGATCTCTTGCCTCTCCCGGGAACGGGGAAAAGTGCTCAGGCCTGTTACGTACCAGCTTCCGTCCAGTTTGATCATTTCGTAGGCGGTCTCAAAAGATGAGCCGCTGACTGCCGATGGGTTGGGAAGGACACCGCGATCGTTGTCACCGGAAGGGACAAACATTTGCCAGGTGGATAAAAAGCCTGCCACCAATGTGGCCCTGTCATTATCGTGAATTTCCATAAATTTTATTTGCCCGGTGAGATGGCGTTCGTCGGCCCGCAGGTAGGGCGCCGATGGCCTGTTCCTGAGTTCCTCATATATATCGGTTAATGCGACCTGCTCCACCGGTTCCCGGGTGTCCGCATAGTACCGGCTCAACTCTTGCTTCAGCGCCTGATCATCCAGGTTACTAAAACGGTGATAATACTCGATATAAGCGGATATCGCACCCCTCGCGCAAGCAATGATTTTGTCCTTCTCTTCTTCGTAGAGATGGCGGTCTTGTTGATGTACAACGGCTAACTCCGGCAGGTCCAGTCTTTCCGCCCGGCAGCCGCAGACATCCACGAACCTGCCGTCCGGCCAGACATTAAAGTACGGGCCGGAAACCTTGACTGTCTTTTGTTCTTTTTGTGTGACTACGGTCAGGTCATAGCTCAATTTTGCGCCTGTCTCCCCTGGAGTGGTATAGATAATGCCGCCCTGGGGAAGAAATTGGCACTGGTATATGAATTTATCTGTCAGAAGCACGCCTTCAGGGGCATTCACATCGGCATAAAAGGCGAGGCCGAAGTCGCCTTTGCCCACCTGCAAGATGCTGTTTCCGGCCAAGTCACGGAATTTTCCCCGGCCCACGCTTTTTTGCGCGTGCCCCTCCCCATCCATAATAACCGTTTCGGACGTTGAAAGATCACTCATAACTGTTCCAAGGAACAGGTTGTCGGACAGCTTTGCCTTGAAAAAGGGGAAACGTTCTTTTATCCTGTATGAGGGCAGCCCCTCGTGGCTTTCCACGTTAAACACGGCGCCGTTCACAACATTTTTGTTCTCGACGTAAACCGTCTTGCTGTCGGGCGACCAGCCGAAAAACACTGCCGAAGGAATGTTTACCAAATTATTTACCGAGTCAAGGCTGTTGTCTTCGAAATTAAGAACATGCAGTTGACGACCTCCCGCTATCCCCAGGTATTTGCCGTCGGGGGACCAGCGGGCCAGGGTAATGAAAGGAATGCCGGAGGCAACTTTTGTCCTTTGACCGTTGTCCAGGCGGTAGAGGTCTACGGGTATAGTATAATCACCGATAATAACCCCAAACTCTGGCTCGGGGTCCGCATAGTTCATAACGTAAACGGTCTTCAAGTCCGGGCTGCAACAAAGCGGCATATCGCCGGGAGCCAAACCGCCGATTTCAGGCACACCGGGCGATTTTTCCACTATTGACGGCAGGCCGTTTTGCTCCCGGTTTTCGATATTCTTGCTTTTTTCCGTCCGTCCCGCACACCCGACGGCAATTAAAACCAGTACCAGCAAAACCACCAATTGTGTCATCTTAAGCCGCACGAAGACACCCCTCCAGATTTCAAATGCAATTCACCTGATACCTTTCACACATACTGTACTGGAAAACGGTTATTTGTTACACTGGTTGGAGTCTCTACCTGCAGATAAATATTTCACTTATATATTGGCAAGTCAACTTACTATGTAAATGATCAGTTGAAAACCATGGGTACGACTCCTATGATCACCGACGGGTTATAGGTTTTACTTAAAAAAGCTGTCTAAATCCCTGCGCCAATCATTCAGCCACAGATGAAAACCATACCATATGAACCAGCTAAAGAACCACAAAACGTATGAGTAGTACCAGTCATAACCGCTGTGGTATTTCAACACCTCCGTAAATCTTTCAATTATAACCTCGCCGCCGGTTAAAACAGTTGTGCATAAAAAGGCCCACAGAATCATCTCTTTAAACCTGAGCGGACAATATCTGACCCAAAACATAGCTATTATTGGAACTACTACAAAATTAGCAGACAAAGAGAAATCTGTTACCGCCGGCACAATAACGTTGGCATGATAATTCCACAGGTGGTAATGCGCGGCAATAAAGCACCAGAGATTGGCATAAAAGCTGGCAAACAGGCCAACCGCAACGAATTTCTTCATTCCTTTCCACTTTAGGATAAGCGCTGTTATGGCAACAACCATTGCTCCGTACTGAATCCACTCTTCCGCAGTCAAAAAAACACGTCCTTATTTTAGCTGCTACAAATATTTTTTACTATAACAGCCAGGATATACTATTAAACCCATAAGAAGTGAAAAGGCCGCTGCTTACACAGCGTCAGCCTCGCCAAACTATCTTTTATATAGATTCTTAAAACGCTTTAATCCAATTCTACTCACCTCATTATGGCATAGATAGTTAAATTCGGCATCAATGCCATAATATCCTTGTCCAATTATGAAATAATTCCTACTTTCTTAAACAGATGCTGGCTGTAGGTTTGTAAGTTACACTCCATTCTCAACCCGAAAAAACAAGAATAACCCATGCTTTCTTTCCTGTTTTTTTGACCGCACACCTATGGTATATTAATACAGGGATTGCTTCTAATGGATTTTTTGCAGATAAAAGAAAAGGCGAAGGAAAACTTAAAGGGATACTGCCGTATCTGCACATTCTGTAACGGGCGGGCCTGCGCCGGTGAAGTACCCGGAATGGGCGGTGTTGGTTCGGGGTCGGCCTTCATGGCCAACCTGGAAGCGTTGGCCCGCTACCGCCTGAATATGAGAACCATCCACGAAGCCAAAGACCCTGATACCAGCCTGACTCTTTTCGGGCTTAAACTTCAACCCCCTATCCTGGCCGCGCCCATAACAGGAACACCGTATAATATGGGTGGAGCGCTTACAGAAAGGGAATTCATCGGCATGATCATCTCCGGCAGCAGACAGGCCGGGTCTCTGGGCTTTTCCGGCGACGGAGCGGTTCCCGGTTTGTATGAATCAGGAGTAGATGCGATTACAGCTGAAAGCGGCTGGGGCATTCCAATCATCAAGCCCCGTTCACAGGAAGCTATTATTGAGAAGATTCAACAAGCTGAGAACGCAGGCGCGCCAGCGGTAGGCATAGATATAGACGGCGCCGGACTGGTTACCATGACCCTCAAAGGCCAGCCGGTGGGGCCAAAATCCAGGGAAGAACTGAAGGAAATCATTAAATCAACGCGCCTGCCTTTTATTTTAAAGGGAATTATGACTGTGGATGAGGCAGAAGCCGCTGTTGAAATTGGAGCCTCGGCCATAGTTGTATCAAACCACGGCGGGCGCATTCTGGATCACACCCCGGGCGCGGCAGAAGTCTTACCCGGTATAGTTAAGGCTGTCGGCAAAAATATAACAGTCCTGGCAGACGGTGGCGTGCGTTCCGGTACGGACGCATTGAAACTCCTCGCCCTGGGCGCCTATGCCGTTCTAGTCGGACGGCCTTTAATTACCGGCGCTTTTGGCGGAGGGGCTGAAGGGGTAAAATTTATCCTGTCAATGATGACGGCAGAGCTGACACAGTCCATGATCCTCACGGGGTGTGGAACGTTAGCCGAAATTGACAACAGAATCCTGGTTTAAAATGCGACATCCCACAGGTTCAGAACCTGTGGGATTTTTAATTGTAAGTTTTGGGGAAACGAAAATGATATTTCAACGGGGATGGCCAGGTGAGAAGCCCATTGTCTTCTCTGGTACAGGGACCGGCGTTGTGGATCAGAAGGGGAACCCCGTCCGCCCGCCTCTTGTCCGAAACTACTCCGACGTGGTCATAGGGCGGGCCGAATACAACTATGTCGCCGCCCTGCCACTGCTTTAGATTCTCCGCCTCCCAAGGTTTAATCTCGGTAGTAAGCCTGTCGGCGTATTTTTTAAAAAACGCCTCCTGGTTCGGTACCCGGCGAAAGTCAATATTCGGTTCGGGGTTACCACCCACCCGTGGATAATCATCCGGATTTTCCTTGATATCCTGGTCCATCATCCCTTTTAAATCATACCCTGCGTTTTGCAGCGCCCGCCAGATCACATCCGTGCAGACACCCTCATTATCAGGCGGGTATCCCCCGGCGTAGTAGGCGTCCTTATATGTGGGCCTCGCCTGTAGGTCCTTACGCGCCCCCTCGACAATGTCGTCCAGGTCGTAGATGCCGTCACCATCCTTGTCGCTCGTCAGTACGACTTTCTCGACAGCACAGCGTGGTTCAACCAACCTGCTTAGGTCTATACGAGGCCGGCTTAGATTAAGGCGCCGCCACTCAAACAAACAAAACAGCAATAACATGGCGATTATTAAAAACAGCAAGGTTTTAGTTATCAGCAATCGTTTTTCTTTTCTCATGCTTGTTTCAAGTTAAAAAAATTACTACCTAAGTACTCTCAAAGTGTTTCGAGTTTATTTGTTGTTGCAGATTTACCTCTATATAACAGTACCACATAACAGTACCACAATATAACTCTTTGTTACAAGATTGGATGTATTTTATTTGCAGTCATTCAAAAGGGAGCTATCTTCAGGGAATATATTTCTATGTAAATTTAATCCAGGTTAGAAGGAAATGTCTTATTATTGCAGAATTTAGCATTAACAAGAAAGGCAAACCCGAACGAAAGACGGGGACGCAAAGCCGTGGGTCTAAAGCCAGGGAGGTTATGATCGCCAGGCTGCCGTATATATCAAAGCGGCCTTCCCTGCCCTGTTAATATTATTGGGAGGTTTTTTCATTTGAAGGGGGAAATAATTGTTAAGAAACTGAATAGTGGCGATAGCCGGGCCTTCAGGCTTGTTTACGAATTGTTTTATAAACAAGTATATCAAGCAGCATTTTTTATCACCAATGATGCCGGCCTGGCCGAAGACGTTGTTCACGAGGCTTTTTTAAAGCTCATGGATAAAATTGTACAAATTAAAGATCCTTCTAAACTGGAAGCCTGGCTGTGCCGCACAGCCGCCAATAAAGCCAGGGATATTATCCGCCATCGTTCCGTAACGACACTCTTTGCCGAAGCAAGGGATATTTACTCGGACAACCAGTTGATTTCCCCGGAAACTGTTTTATTAGAGAAAGAGAAAAAACAAATAATTCAACAACATATTAGAATTCTCCAACCAGAGCATAAGCGTGTTTTCTATTTAAAATACTATAAAGATATGTCAGTTAATGAAATCAGCACTGAAACCGGTATACCGGCAGGGACAGTTAAATCCCGCTTGGCTCGGGCCAGAGAAGAACTCAAAAGAATAATGGATCCGGAAGAACGTCTTAACCGCCATAGTACAGTTGAGTTACAGAACCGAAAGAGGTGAAATTGCTTTGAAGCAACATGCTGATATCGAAATGGAAAGACTTATAAAAGAAGCGGTGCGCGAAATGGTGGGGTCAGCTACCCCGCCGCCGCTGGAAGAGTCGTGGGCCAGGTTTGAGAAAAAGCTAAAAGAACAACGATCTTTACAACGCAAGTCAAATATGAACAAATGGAAAATTTTTTTAACCTGGAAGTTTATAGCAGCTGTTGGTGTCATCATACTTTTAACCATAGCTTTTTCCATGTCTTTTCCTGTAAAAGCCAGAGCGATAGGTGAAAAAATAACCCGTACAGTGGAAACACTTTTAAGCGGCACGCAGGTTAATGTCGCAACCGAATACAAAAATGATGAACTCAACGGAGTATCTCCTCCACCGGAAGATTTCAAAGAAGTTTTAATACAACAGGAAAAGATTATGTCCCTTGAAGAAGCTAAGTCGGCTTCCCCTTTTCCATTCGTAGTCCCTCAATATGTGGCTCAGGGATTTAAACTTGAACAGGTTAAATTCCAAGGGATGGTAAAGGACACGGCAAAAGTCACATTGAGATATAACGGCAATGATTCCGATTATTTTCAGATAACTGAAATGAATACGCCTGACAGTTACGTCCAGGGATATGGATACGATATGGAAGACGCAGTTGTACAGAATATTAAAATTGGGGACAGTGATGGCAAAATCATAGCGTTCAAAAATAAAAGCATAAGGATCACCTGGATGAAACGGGGTGTTGTATACGGACTGGAAGGAAAGATACCACAAGAAGAAGCTGTGAAAATAATTGAATCCATGAACTAATAACGGGGCTATTATGCCCCGTTATTAGTTCATTCAATATAAGTTGAAGTGGAATAAGATCTTGCAGGTGTGGCAGGTTCAGTAAAACCATCATGGGTCAAGCTGTGCTCCGCCCTTGTCCTATAGTAATAACCTCCCGCTACCTGTAAGCCTTTTACCCCGCTTGCGTAGGAAGTATTATAGTTTTCAAAAGGCCAGCTTGCCAAATCCACCCAACTGCTGCCGTTCCAGCGCTGCAGGTACAGCCTCACCATGATGTAGTCCACGTCCTGATAGGCCCGGGTAAAACCGCTTATATTGATATACCCTCCCCCGCCAGAAGTTAAATCACACCCCCAGTCCTGTAGATACTGCAAAGATTCAATACCCGCTTCCTGATACGCCTTACCTGGTTCCGGCGGCGCTTTCAGACCTGCCGGCGCCGCATAAGCGGCACAAGCCAGTCCAAGAAAAACAACCACCAACATCAAAGACAACACACTTTTCCAATACCCCTTCATACCACATTCCCCTCGTATAATAGATTTAGGACCACCGAACAGCCATAATTCCAGTTAAGGAACTATATGGATGATGGATGGTAGTTTGGGAACCGGTTCCCTTAAATTACGGGTACCGAAGCCAATAAAATCAAGTA
>NZ_QFFZ01000070.1 GCF_004369225.1 Pelotomaculum propionicicum | reverse complement strand
TGTATCCGAGCATATGATAACGTTCGACATATTCATTCCACAGACGAATCTCTTTTTGAACCCGTACCGGCTCTAGTTGGATGGGAGCATACGCCGACACACTCCCTCTTAGTTCCTCTTCTGGTTCGGTAGCAGTTCCGATGATGACTGTTTCTTTCCCTGAAGAAGTCGCCTTTCTTTTTTCCGGAAGGCGAATCCATTCCTTCGCCTCCAGCTTTCGCAGTAACTCGCGGCAAGATTCCAGCTTTGGTTTCCCGTTTGGTCCATACCACGACAGGGTTTCACATAGCGTATGCGCCAATTCCTTTTGACTCAATCGGGGAAACAACCGGATCACTTCCTTAATGTGTTCCAGTTCTTCCCTTGTAAAAATGCGTCCGTTCAAGAGAACTTCCTCAGGCCAATCTTCATGTATCGTCATAGTGTGGCTCCTTTTTAAAATTTCCCACACTATTGTCTCATATTTATTTTGTGGTGTCCAGTGCTATTTTGCGAAAAACTTTTTCTCCCCAACTCTTATAAACCTTGTCAGTTATAAATCTTTAGATTCATGCGTCAGCTCTGCTTGCCATTTCACTTTCAATTATCTCATCATCAAGAAGATCTTCCTCGTCGGCGCTTATAGTTATATTGCGGTAGCGTGACATTCCCGTACCGGCCGGGACAAGTTTGCCTATAATCACGTTTTCCTTCAAGCCAAGCAGCGGGTCAAGCTTGCCTTTAATAGCCGCGTCAGTCAATACCCTGGTAGTTTCCTGGAAGGAGGCCGCGGAAAGGAAGGAATCAGTCGCCAGCGAAGCTTTGGTAATCCCCATCAAAAGCGCTTTGGCTGTAGCCTGTTCACCTTCCAGCTCCGTTATTCTGTTATTCTCATCCTCAAACTCAAAGATATCAATCAGCCCGCCCGGCAGCAGGTCGGTATCACCCGGCTCCTCAATTTTGACCCGCCGCAGCATCTGGCGGATCATCACTTCAATATGCTTATCGTTGATATCAACACCCTGCAGGCGGTAAACTCTCTGCACTTCCTGCAAGAGGTACACCTGTACCCCCTGGACCCCTTTAATCTTAAGCAGGTCATGGGGATTGACCGAGCCCTCGGTTAATTCGTCACCGGCGTAAATAGTGTCTCCGTCTTTCACCTTAAGGCGGGCGCCGTAAGGCACCTGGTAAACAGTTTTTTCACCGTCACTGGAGGTGGCTTCAATCTCCCGGCGCCCCTTGACCTCACGCACCTCAACACTGCCGTCGGCGTCGGCTACAATCGCCTGTCCTTTAGGCCTTCTCGCCTCAAACAGTTCTTCTACCCGCGGCAGACCCTGGGTAATATCGTCCCCGGCCACACCGCCGGTGTGGAAAGTACGCATGGTAAGCTGTGTGCCTGGCTCACCAATACTCTGCGCGGCAATAATGCCAACCGCCTCACCGATATCAACCTTGCGGCCTGTGGCCAGGTTGCGTCCGTAGCACTTGATGCAGACTCCATAACGGGTCCGGCAGGTCAGCACCGAGCGGATTTTTATCCTTTCAATTCCCGCGGCTGTGATCCGCTCGGCATCTTCTTCCGTTATTTCCTTGTCGGCGCAAACCAGTGTTTCGCCCGTTTCAGGATGCACGATATCCTCCAGGGCTACTCTTCCAATAATACGGTCTTCTACTTTTTCTATAACTTCAGTGCCGTCTTTAATTTCACTTACTTCTATACCCTGGGTGGTGCCGCAGTCAACCTCCCGGACGATTACGTCCTGGGCCACGTCCACCAGCCTGCGGGTAAGGTAACCGGAGTCGGCCGTCCTCAGGGCGGTGTCGGCCAGACCCTTTCTGGCGCCGTGCGTCGAGATGAAGTACTCCAGCACAGTCAGGCCTTCCCGGAAGTTAGCCTTGATCGGCAGGTCGATAATCCGGCCGGACGGGTCCGCCATCAGGCCGCGCATACCGGCCAATTGGCGGATCTGCTGGATGTTACCGCGGGCGCCCGAGTTGGCCATCATGTAAACCGGGTTAAACCTGTCCAGGTCCTCAATTAACGCTTCTGTCACCATCCTGGTGGCATCATTCCAAATTCCAATCACCGTCTGGTAGCGCTCTTCCTCGGTGATTAAGCCCCGGCGGAACTGCAGTTCCACCTTTTCAACCTGGGCCTCGGCCTCTTTCAGCAGTCCCTTCTTCTCCTTGGGAATGGTGATATCCTGAATGCCGATGGTAACTCCGGCCCTGGTAGCGTAGGTAAAGCCTAATTTCTTCACACCGTCCAGCAGCGCGGTGGTGGCGGAAAATCCGAGTTTCCGGTAACACTTGTCAACAATCGAGCTCAGCGCCTTCTTATCCGCAACCTGGTTGAAAAAACCGTTCCATTCCAAGTTTTTCAATTCCACAGGAATTACTTCATTAAATATAATCCTGCCTACAGTAGTTTCAGTAAGACCTATTTCAGGTATACGCACCTTTATTTTTGCGTGCAGGCTGATAACTTTATTGTTATAAGCCATCTCCGCTTCTTCCGGATCTTTAAAACATTTACCCTCGCCCGGCTCGTCATCTCTCTGCATGGTCAGGTAGTAGCACCCTAAAACCATGTCCTGGGTGGGAATAGCCACCGGACGGCCGTCTTTGGGGTTTAAGATGTTATTTGACGACATCATTAAAAGCCTGGCCTCAGCCTGCGCCTCGGCGGAAAGCGGGACGTGCACCGCCATCTGGTCACCGTCAAAGTCGGCGTTGTAAGCGGTACAAACCATGGGGTGGATCTGGATCGCCTTGCCGCTCACCAGGACCGGCTCAAAAGCCTGGATACCCAACCGGTGCAGGGTAGGCGCGCGGTTTAAAAGGACCGGGTGTTCGCCGATTACTTCTTCCAGGACATCCCACACTTCCGGGCGTACCCGTTCGACCATCCGCTTGGCGCTTTTGATATTGTGGGCGAAGCCGTCATTAACCAGGCGCTTCATGACAAAAGGTTTGAATAGTTCCAGGGCCATTTCTTTGGGCAGGCCGCACTGGTGAATGTGCAGGTCGGGGCCCACCACAATTACTGAACGCCCCGAATAGTCAACCCTTTTACCAAGAAGATTCTGGCGGAAGCGGCCCTGCTTACCTTTCAGCATATCGGAAAGCGATTTCAGCGGGCGGTTGCCCGGCCCGGTCACCGGACGGCCCCGGCGCCCGTTGTCTATCAGCGCGTCCACCGCTTCCTGGAGCATTCTTTTTTCGTTGCGGACGATAATGTCCGGAGCGCCCAGGTCCAGCAGCCTTTTCAGGCGGTTGTTGCGGTTGATCACCCTGCGGTAAAGGTCATTTAAATCCGAAGTGGCAAAGCGCCCGCCGTCAAGCTGCACCATCGGGCGCAGTTCGGGAGGGATTACCGGAATCACATCGAGCACCATGCATTCAGGCCTGTTACCGGACTTGCGGAAGGCTTCCACCACTTCCAGGCGGCGGATGGCTCTGATCCTGCGCTGGCCGGTAACTTCCCTCAGTTCCTGGCGCAGTTCCCTGTTCAATTCTTCCAGGTCGATTTCTTCCAGTAACTTCTTAACAGCCTCCGCTCCCATGCTGGCCTTGAAAGCGCTGTTATATCTTTCACGGTGTTCCCTGTATTCTGTTTCGCTCAAAAGCTGCTTTTTAATCATGCCGGTATCACCGGGATCGGTCACTATATAGGAAACAAAATACAGCACCTTTTCCAGCGCTCTGGGAGACATGTCCAAAAGCAGCCCCATCCGGCTGGGGATGCCTTTAAAATACCAGATATGAGAGACGGGAGCGGCCAGTTCAATGTGGCCGAGCCTTTCCCGGCGGACCTTGGAGCGGGTAACCTCAACG
The DNA here is from genome assembly GCF_004369225.1 of Pelotomaculum propionicicum. Classification (GTDB taxonomy): domain Bacteria; phylum Bacillota; class Desulfotomaculia; order Desulfotomaculales; family Pelotomaculaceae; genus Pelotomaculum_B; species Pelotomaculum_B propionicicum. The sequence continues at coordinate 9,178 of NZ_QFFZ01000070.1, read as the reverse complement.
CCGCACCTGTCGCAGATGACACCCTTGTAGCGCACACGCTTGTATTTGCCGCAGTGGCACTCCCAGTCGCGGGTAGGTCCGAATATGCGCTCACAGAACAACCCGTCCCTTTCAGGTTTCAGGGTGCGGTAGTTGATGGTTTCCGGTTTCTTAACTTCACCACTGGACCAGGCGCGAATTTGCTCAGGGGGAGCCAAACCAATACGGATCCGGTCAAAATTATTTAAGTCCAGCAAAAGAACGCCTCCCTTTTTAGTCGTGGGTCGTGGGTCGTGAGTAGTGGGTCATATGGGTATTTCTAATAAGCTGATTAGAAATGCTTTGTATTCTTCACTGCCCACCATTTGATCTTCCCTGTACTTATATCCTTATAAACTAAGTTAACCAATTTTAAAAGCCTAAGCCAAGTGTAACGTGGGACATTTAAAGTCGTGTCACGTGCGCTTCCGGGAGAACCATCAACGTCTTTGACCACCGAGGCCATCCCTTCAGTCTCACGTCTCACTTCCCACATCTCACGTCTCATTCCTCATCGTCCAACTCAAAATCTTCGTCAAGGAATTCTTCGTTCAGCTCATCCTCATCCTCGACATCAACGTCGTATTCCTCTTCTTCTAAAACCGGCAGCTCTTCTTCCTGAATGTCGATGCCCAGTTCTTTGGCTGTCTCGGTAATATCCTCCTCGACTTCCTTAATCTCAATTTCCCGGTCGTCTTCAGAAAGGACCTTCACATCCAGTCCCAGGCTCTGCAGCTCTTTAATCAGCACTTTAAAAGATTCGGGAACACCAGGCTCCGGCACGTTTTCACCTTTTACAATGGCCTCGTATGTTTTTACCCGGCCCACAACATCGTCCGATTTTACAGTGAGTATCTCCTGCAAGGTATATGCGGCGCCGTAGGCCTCAAGCGCCCATACTTCCATTTCCCCGAAGCGCTGGCCGCCAAACTGGGCCTTACCGCCGAGGGGCTGCTGAGTCACCAGGGAATACGGCCCGGTGGAGCGGGCGTGAATTTTATCGTCCACCAGGTGGGCCAGCTTAAGCATGTACACATAGCCGACCGTTATAGGGTTGTCAAAGGGCTCTCCCGTACGGCCGTCATACAATGTCATCTTGCCGCTTTCCGGGAGTCCCGCTTCTTTTAATGTGTTTAATATATCGCTTTCCAGCGCGCCGTTGAAAACCGGGGTGGAAACACAATAGCCCAGGGCTTTGGCCGCCCATCCCAGGTGGGATTCCAGGACCTGTCCGAGGTTCATCCGGGAAGGAACACCCAGGGGGTTCAGTACAATCTCAATAGGGGTGCCGTCAGGCAAAAAGGGCATATCCTCTTCGGGCAGAATCCTGGCTATAACGCCCTTATTGCCGTGGCGTCCCGCCATTTTATCTCCTTCGGATATCTTCCTCTTCTGAGCTATGTACACCCGCACCAGCTGGTTTACCCCTGGAGGCAGTTCGTCACCCGCGTCCCGGGAAAAAACCTTAACATCTACAATCTTGCCTGACTCTCCGTGGGGCACCCGCAGCGAGGTATCCCGCACTTCCCGGGCTTTTTCACCGAATATAGCCCTGAGCAGGCGCTCTTCGGCAGTGAGTTCAGTCTCTCCCTTGGGAGTTACCTTGCCAACTAGGATATCGCCAGGCCTGACCTCGGCGCCTACCCGGATAATCCCCCGGTCGTCCAGGTCTTTTAAAATTTCTTCACCCACGTTGGGAATATCTCTGGTTATCTCCTCCGGGCCAAGCTTGGTATCCCGGGCATCGCACTCATATTCCTCTATGTGAATGGAAGTAAAAAAGTCTTCCTTAACGGCTTTCTCGCTGATCAGGATAGCATCCTCGTAGTTGTAGCCTTCCCAGGGCATAAACGCAACCAGGATATTGCGCCCCAGAGCAAGCTCCCCCTTGTCCGTGGAAGGGCCGTCGGCGATAATCTGACCTGCCTCAACGTGATCACCCTTTCTTACCACAGGTTTCTGGTTGATACAGGTACCCTGGTTGGAGCGGGTAAACTTTAAAAGCTTCCGGCGCTCTTTGCTTCCTTCACTGGTTTTGATTTCAATTTCGTTGGCTGTAACTTTTTCAACAGTCCCCGCGTTCCTGGCCAGCACAACCACGCCGGAATCACGCGCCGCCTTGTATTCAATGCCGGTCCCCACCAGGGGAGCCTGGGCCTTGAGCAGAGGGACAGCCTGCCGCTGCATGTTGGCCCCCATTAGTGCCCTGTTGGCGTCATTATGCTCCAGAAAAGGGATCAGTGCTGTAGCTATACTAAACACCTGCTTGGGGGACACGTCCATATAATCCACACGCTCGGCGGGTACAACCACAATTTCCGGGGAGCGGGCGTTAACACGCCCCTCTAAAAAGCGGCCTTCCTCATCTAAAGGCGCGTTGGCCTGGGCGATAACAAAATCCTCTTCCTCGTCCGCGGTCAGGTATACAATCTCTTCAGTCACACGTTTATTTATTTTGTCCACCCTACGGTAGGGAGTCTCAATAAAACCAAACTCGTTGATCCTGGCATAAGTGCTCAGCGACCCGATCAGTCCAATGTTGGGACCTTCAGGAGTCTCAATGGGACACATCCTGCCGTAGTGGGAGTGGTGAACGTCCCGCACTTCAAACCCGGCCCTCTCCCGGGACAGGCCGCCCGGCCCGAGTGCCGAAAGGCGCCTTTTATGAGTGAGTTCGGCCAGCGGGTTGGTCTGGTCCATAAACTGGGACAGCTGGCTGGAACCAAAGAACTCCTTGATGGCGGCCACTACCGGCCGGATATTGATCAAGACTTGAGGGGTGATCACATCGACATCCTGGATGGTCATTCTTTCCCGGACTACTCTCTCCATCCTGGAAAGCCCAATCCGGAACTGGTTTTGCAGAAGTTCTCCGACGGAGCGCAGCCTGCGGTTGCCCAGGTGGTCGATATCATCCACCTGCCCCTCGCCATTCATCAGCTTGAGCAGATATTGTATAGTTTCAAATATATCTTCCCTGGTCAGTTCCCTGATGAATTCCCGCTCTACAGGCACATCTTTTTTCAGATAAGGGTCCATGACCATTTCACCGCTGGTGTTTTCACCGTAGCGGTAGAGTATGCCGTGCTTGAGTTTTTTCTGGATTTTATAGCGGCCGACGTTGGCCAGGTCGTAGCGCTTGGGATCGAAAAACAGGGCTTCCAGAAGAGAGCGGGCACTATCCACTGTAGGCGGCTCTCCTGGTCTCAGCCGTTTATAAATTTCTACCAGAGCTTCTTCCTCACTGTCGGTGTTGTCCCGGCTGAGGGTTTCCTGTATATTTTTATCTTCATTAAAAAGATCGAGGATCATCGCGTTGGTTCCGCATCCTAAAGCTCTGACCAGAACTGTGGCAGGAATCTTCCTGGTGCGGTCAATCCGGACAAAAATATGGTCGTTGACGTCTGTCTCAAACTCAAGCCAGGCGCCCCGGTTGGGAATAATGGTGGCGGCATAAAGCTTCTTGCCGCTGGGGTCGATTGTTTCGGCAAAATAAACGCCCGGTGAGCGTACAAGCTGGCTGACAATTACCCTCTCAGCACCGTTAATAATAAAGGTGCCCTTTTCGGTCATCAAGGGGAAATCGCCCATAAATACTTCCTGCTCTTTGACCTCTCCGGTTTCTTTGTTGATCAGACGCACCTTTACCCTTAAAGGCGCGGCGAAAGTGAAGTCCCTCTCCTTGCACTCTTCAACTGAGTATTTGGTATCCCCCAGGGTGTAATCAAGGAACTCCAAAACAAGGTTGCCGGTGAAGTCCTGAATTGGCGAGATGTCTTGAAAAACTTCCCGCAGACCTTCTCTTAAAAACCAATCGTAAGAATTGCGCTGGACCTCAATAAGATTGGGCAGTTCCAGTACTTCTTTCAACTTGGCAAAACTATAGCGTACCCCGGACTCCACCTTTTCAGGACATGCCATCTAGCGCATCACACCCCCGTCATAAAATAAAGAAAGACGACTTCAATGCAAATTGACAATTACTTGTGGTTAAATTTTATATAAAACAACCTCTTAGGCTTATTATTTTCTTTAAGGATAAACAAGGGAAAAGCAAGGCTTTGCTTTTTTTTACAACACCTCGCTTTTTGGAGTATTAATGACTATCTAAAATATTATTGCCTGTAAATAGTATTTAAATACATTATATGCCACGGGCAATGATCAAAAAAATAAGAATAGAAAAACAAGGACATTCTAAGATGTTAGCATATTAAATTTATTCTGTCAAGGTATTTTTAGGAAGATAAAGTCATATATTCTAAACAATGTGCTCACTGGCAGGTTCGGATTTATCCGAACACTCCAACGGGAGCATTCCTTCACACAGAAAGCGAGAAGTTCCAAATATTTTAACTACTTCAGGTGAGCAGCCTTTAGAGTATTATGCAGAACAGAAGGTGTGTTCCCTGACCTTAGCCGAATGAAGTCGCACCTCAATTTGGGGTCCAGGTCGTTAGTGGTCAGACGTTGGTTGCACAAACCAAAAAAGGGCCGCAGCCCTTTTTAGATCATAAAGCTTCATTTTAAGCAGTGCCTTATTTAATATCGACAGTTGCTCCCACTTCAGTCAGCTTGGCTTTTATAGCTTCGGCCTCTTCTTTGGAAACTTTCTCTTTTACCGGCTTGGGAGCGCTGTCAACCAGGTCCTTCGCTTCTTTCAGGCCAAGGGCGGTAATTTCCCTGACGACCTTAATCACGTTAACCTTCTTTTCGCCTACAGCGGAAAGAATAACATCAAATTCAGTCTGCTCTTCAACTTCAGCCGGGGCGGCAGCGGCAGCGCCGGGGGCGGCAGCGACAGCCACAGGAGCGGCAGCGCTCACGCCGAATTCTTCTTCAAACGCTTTGACCAGTTCAGACAGCTCCAGAACGGTCATCCCTTTTACAGCTTCAAGTATCTCTTGAACTTTGGACATTTTTTATCTAACCTCCTAAAAATTTAAAATAGATTTCTTGTTAAGCTACCTGCTATTTTACCGGATTCGTTGTTGCAAATAGATTCTCACTCACAAATTTAGCCGTAGGTCGTAAGCCGTATGCCGTAGGCAATATCTGCCTTACTTCCAGAACTTTGACCCATTAGACCTTCATGCATACCTACGTCATACGTCCTATGGCCTATGGCTTCCTATGCTTCTCCCGCCCGCATCTTGCGGACCGCATCCAGAGCGTAAACAAAACTGCGCAAAGTGCCCTGCAGTACGCTTGCGAATCCGTAAAGCGGAGACTGCATGCCGCCCAGTACCTTGGCCAGAAGCACTTCCCTGGGGGGCAAATCAGCCAGGTCCCTGACTCCCTTGGCGTCTATGACCCTGCCTTCCAATATGCCCGCTTTTATTTCCATCTTTTTGGTTTCACGAATAAACTCGGTCAATATTTTGGCAGGCATCACCGGATCAGTGCCAAAAGCTATGGCCACCTGTCCTTCAAGGTAAGCCCCCAGCCCTTCCAGACCAGTTTGTTTGGCGGCGATGTTAGCCAGGGTGTTCTTGGCCACTCTAAACTGACAGCCCGCTTCACGCAGCCGCCGGCGCAGTTTGGTGGCCTCGGCCACGTTCAAACCGCGGTAATCAGTAAGTACAGCTGCCTGCGAACTTTCAAATTTCTCTTTTAATTCCTGAATAATAACTTCCTTTTCTGCTTTACTGATAGGCATTCTTCTTTAAACACCTCCCCTCTGGGTGGTTGGTGGTGGGTGGTTAGTGGTTGGTCAAACCCTAACGACTAACCACTCACCACCAACGACTATAAAGGCCTCTGCAGACATGCACAGAGGCCTTGGTGTTTTCAACACAAGGAATATCAGGCCTCGGCTGGCGGCGGCTACGCGCCATTATGCAAAGCACCAGCTGTCTACAGCAAAATTTAATTTTAATAGAAGGTTAAAAGTCGTTGACATGGTATTTGAAGTTTTTGACTCAACAGCCAATCATTCATTCCCACGTCTCACGTCTTATTTCCCACAACCAATTTAAGATGTCACTTTCTGAGTATTTACCTTGACACCCGGCCCCATGGTTGAGCTAAGTGAAATCCCCTTCATGTACTGCCCCTTGGCCGCGGCCGGCTTCGCCCGGACCAGGGCGTCCACCAGCGTGCGCAGGTTTTCAACCAGTTTTTCGGTCTCAAAAGACACCTTTCCGATAGGAGCGTGGATATTGCCCGCTTTATCTACCCGGTATTCTATTTTACCCGCTTTTACTTCCTTTACTGCTTTAGCCACATCAAAAGTAACCGTACCGGTTTTAGGGTTTGGCATCAGGCCGCGGGGGCCTAAAATGCGACCCAGTTTACCAACCGTACCCATCATATCGGGGGTGGCTATGGCTACGTCAAACGCCAGCCAGCCTTCCTGCTGAATCTTGGCTACCATATCTTCTGCTCCGGCGTAATCAGCCCCGGCGTCAAGGGCTTCTTTTTCCTTGTCACCCTTGGCAAATACAAGGACTGTACGTGTCTTGCCGGTACCGTTGGGCAGCACCACGGCGCCGCGCACCTGCTGGTCCGCGTGGCGGGGGTCTACTCCCAGGCGTATGGCCACTTCAATAGTCTCATCAAATTTGGCTGTAGCTGTTTTTTTAACCAGTTCAAAAGCCTCCGCCGGCTCGTAAAAAGTACCGCGTTCAATTTGCTTGGACGCGTCTGTAAATTTTTTGCCGTGTTTGGGCATAACTAAAACCTCCTTGTGGTATTAGCGGAATAAGTTTCCTCCCACTGGTTATCCTTCTACGATCTCAATCCCCATGCTGCGGGCTGTGCCTTCAACCATAAGCATCGCTGCTTCAACACTGGCCGCGTTTAAATCCGGCATTTTCAATTCGGCTATTTCCCGCACTTTGGAGCGGGGAATTTTCGCAACTTTTTTCGCTTTCGGCTCTCCAGAAGCCTTTTCCAGGCCGGCCGCCTTTTTAAGCAGTACAGCTGCCGGCGGCGTCTTGGTCACAAAGGTAAAGGAACGGTCCTCATAGACTGTAATCTCAACCGGAATAATGAGGCCTGCCTGCGCAGCAGTACGTTCATTGTACTCCTTCACAAAGGCCATGATATTAACCCCATGCTGGCCCAACGCCGGACCTACAGGCGGGGCCGGCGTAGCTTTGCCCGCGGGGACCTGTAATTTTACTATTGCAGATACTCTCTTTGCCATTCGCACTCACACCTCCTTTTTGGGTCGTGAGACGTGGGACGTGAGACATTGGACTTAAGGTGCGTTCCTTTAAAGCCATAGCAACATCTTAATCTCAAACCCTGAAAATTAATTTAGTAAGATCATCAGAAAACATGTTAGTCTTTTTGGGTCTTTTATATAGAATCCAGGTCAGGAAATCTTTTCAACCTGGGTAAATTCCAAATCGATCGGGGTTTCCCTGCCGAACATGGAAATAATCACTCTAACTTTACCTTTTTCAATGTTTATTTCATCGATTTGCCCAATAAAGTTCTCAAAGGGTCCTGCTGTAACCCGGACATTTTCACCGGTTGAAAAATCAATGCGCGCCCTCGGCTCTTCGACACCCATCTGCCTGATAATCTGCCTCGCTTCCGCTTCATTCAGCGGAATGGGTTTGGAACCCGACCCGACAAAGCCAGTCACCCCTGGTGTGTTCCGCACAACATACCATGAGTCGTCGGTCATAAACATTTCCACCAGGACGTAGCCTGGAAAAACTTTGCGCTTCGATATCTTCTTCTTGCCGTCTTTAACCTCAACCTCGTCCTCCATCGGGACCAGAATACGGAAGATTTTCTCTTCCATGTTCATAGACTCAATACGTTTTTCAAGGTTGGCTTTAACCTTATTTTCGTAACCGGAATAGGTATGTACAACATACCAGTTCTTTTCCATAAATTACAAGGGACCCTCTCCTGCAAGACAGGTCCCTCACCCCCTCAGGAAATTATCTTTGTATGATTTGCCTCAGGATAAGACTTAAAACCGAGTCGAACAGCCAGATCAAGGCTCCCACAAACGCTACCGCCACTAAGACAACCGCAGTATAAATAATTATTTCTCTCCGTGTGGGCCAGTGAACTTTTTTCAGTTCGTTCAGAGTCCCTTTAACAAACTTTTGAACCAGTTCTATATAGTTGACTTTTTCTTTTTTTACAGGCGGTTCTTTCTTGGTGGGTTCTTTCTTGATTATATCTTTTTTGTCCTTAATTAAGGCAAGTTCTTTCTTGGCAAATTCTTTTTTTTCCGGCTTCAACCCAGTATTTTTATGTGCCGCGGCTTTTTTGTCGGAAGCAACAAAACTCCTGGCCTCGTTGGACTTTGGCCTGGTTTCCCTTTTGCCATGTTCTTTCTTTTTGTTGCCATTATCTTGCTTTTTAGTAAGAACCATAAAACGCCACATCCTTAATTTTTTCTATAATGTGCGCAGCAAGAGAACATCCGGCGTGTTAATCATCCAGCGTAGATGCGGCTGTTAATTGGGGCATTCCATCGGAGGCATTTATAAACTGGGGGAATTTCACCTGAAGGTGATGAGTCTACCTTCCGCTGTCGAAGGTCGCCCCTTTCCTGACAAAGAGGATGACTTAACGTTATCTGGTTTCCTTGTGTAAAGTGTGCGTGTGGCAAAATCTGCAGTACTTTTTCATTTCGATCCTGTTGGCATCATTCTTCTTGTTTTTTTCAGTGGTGTAGTTTCTTCTTTTGCACTCAGTACACGCCAAAGTAACACCCACTCTCACCAGCGCCACCTCCCCTAAAGCCAAAAAAAAATTACGTACCGCTTTTTGAAAATTTACCTTACAAATTTAACACAATTAAAAAGTGATGTCAATAGTTTCCCCTTACTGCTGGTTACATCTGGAGGAACCAATTTCCCCTGCCGGGATCACAGCCTTTTTCCTTGTCAGGGAATACTCAGCACTATTAACTGGACGTCTGATCGGTTGAAGATACTAATTTTATTTTAACAATATGATTACCTTTTTATACCACCACTTGTTATAAGCAGGCGGAACAAAGAGAAGGAATCCAACGATTCCTTCTCTGCAACGATTTTAATTATGATCATTTAGGAATTTATTCTTTAACTCCTGTCACAACACCGGCGCCCACAGTGCGGCCGCCTTCGCGAATGGCAAAGCGCAGGCCCTCTTCTATGGCGATCGGGGTGATCAGCGCGATGTCAATCTGGATGTTGTCACC
>NZ_QFFZ01000007.1 GCF_004369225.1 Pelotomaculum propionicicum | reverse complement strand
GTTTTTAAACCGGTCATTGCTTCTATGGGAAAATTCCGGCGGGGTCCAAAACCCAAAAAAATATGTGCTCTTGATACTCATTACGAAAATCTTCAGAAAGAACTCTGCAAAACTTTTGTAACGCTCGGTATCGCTGTATAACACGGCAACGAGCTTTAGACAACATGTTGTCGTTTACGGCGCCTTAAGCGCCTAATATCATGAACGATCTTAAAGGAAGTGCGCGCGGGTTATGGCTTTGATATATTGCCCTGAATGCAAAAAGCAAATATCCGATAAGGCCGAGTGTTGCCCGCACTGCGGTTTGCCCAGGGCATATTTCACACAAATGAGCAATCAAGGCAAGATCATCCCGGTAGAGAAACAAAATAATGATCCTGCTGAAGATTATAAAACCCTGCGTAATATGCTGATTTCTTTTGACAAAGATTATAATGAAATTTTTAACACGCAAAGATACATACCGTCCTCCACCGCGAAAAGGTTTTATAAAAATTATGCTTATTATGTAGGTGTGCTTAAAGACCCTATGGTAAAACAATATATTGCAAATATGTCTGTTTCCATAGGCTTTAATGCTGAGCAAAGCAACCGATTCGTCTCAGCGATGGAGGACTTCTATGAAAAAGTTGATAGATTTAATGAAAAGTTTATAGAGCAAAAACTAATAGAATACAAAGAATACTTTGATAATATTTTAAAGTCGGTTGACGCTAATGTCAGATTAGACGATGAACAGCGCAAGGCTGTTTTGACCGATGAAGATTATTGTCTGCTGATAGCGGGAGCCGGCGCCGGGAAAACAACCACAATGGCGGCCAAGGTTAAATATTTGGTTGAAAAGCAAAGTGTAACGCCAAAGGATATTATTGTAATCTCATATACAAATAAGGCTATTGATGAACTTAAAGAGCGGATTAATTGCAAACTCAATATCCCCGTAAAAATATGCACTTTTCACTCATTCGGCTATGAAATACTTCGTAAATCCAGCGATGTGCCGCCTAATGTAAACTATAAGGCTTATAGCATTATTATTGATTATCTTGAGAAGAGAGTTTTTAACAATAAACGGTTACTTTCAAATCTTGTTAAATTTTTAGGCTTTTATTTTGATATACCGGAAGACATTTTTAAATTTAATTCGCTGAATGATTACTGCACTTACAAAGCAAGTCTCGACTATGAAACAATTAAAAGCAGGCTTGGTGATTATATAAAAACGATTGCGAATAAGAGAACAAAAAAGACGAGAACTATCACCGGCGAATTTTTGAGGTCCGTCCAGGAGGTGCAGATAGCTAATTTTTTATATCTAAACAGTATTGATTATGAGTATGAAAGACCGTATGAATACCCGGTGCCCGGTGCAAATAAGATGTATACACCAGACTTCTTTATAAAGCAGGGTGAAAATGAGTGCTATTTGGAGCATTTTGGTATCACTGAAAATTTCCAAAGCGATATTTACAATAAGTCTCAGTTGGAAAAGTATATACGTCATATTATTGACAAAAGAAAATTGCATAAGTTAAAAGGAACAGCGCTTATTGAGACCTGGTGCCAGTATAATGATAACCGTTCCCTTATAGAACATCTAGAAGAGGAACTGAATAAAAACGGCTTTATCTTGAAGCCCCGCGATAATGAAGAGGTCTATAGAAAACTGACGGAAACAGGCAAAGACAAATATGTTTTTAAACTTATTATGTTCATGATTGAATTTATAGAAAAGTATAAAACCTGTGGTTATGATGAGGCCGGCTTTAAAGTGCTTAGAAATAAAACTGATAATGTGAGGAGCCTCCTTTTTTTAGACATAGCGGAAGAGGTCTACAGGTACTACCAAGATGAATTAAGAAGAAACAACCAGATTGATTTTTCTGACATGATCAACGATGCTGAAAAAATTTTGTATGAAATAAGCCAGTCCAATTATAAGCCGTCATATAAATATATTATTATTGATGAGTTTCAAGACATCGCCCGTCAAAGATTCAACCTTACCAAATCGCTTGTCGATGTAACAGGGGCTAAAGTTGTTGCTGTAGGTGATGACTGGCAGTCAATTTACGCTTTTGCCGGATCTGATATCACGCTTTTTCAAAAGTTTTTAGAGCTTATGGGCAATGGAAAGGAAATGCAGATTACACATACTTATAGGAATTCACAGGAGCTTATTGACATTGCCGGCAGCTTCGTTCAAAAAAACCCGTCACAGATTAAAAAACGTCTTATATCCCCAAAACGGCTAGAAAACCCGGTTATTGTCGAGTGTTTTGAAGATACCTCAAATTATTATAAAAATTGGGCGTCAAAAATCGAAGAAGTTGTAGGGAAAATTGTAGCTGAATATGGGCGTAAAACATCAATACTGATGATCGGCAGATATAATTATGACCTGGATTATCTCGTCCGTTCCGGGAAGTTCGAAGAGATAAAGAAGACTAGAATAAGGTGTTTAAAATACCCGTATACGAATATAACTTTTTTAACTGCCCATAGTTCGAAGGGACTCGGATTTGACAATGTAATACTTGTTAATATGATGGAGGCAAAGTTCGGGTTTCCGTCACAGCTTGAAGACGATCCGATAATGAAACTGGTTACATATACGGATAATACTGTGCCATATGCGGAGGAAAGGCGGCTTTTTTATGTTGCTATGACACGCACAAAAAATAGAGTATATATGATAGCGCCGCGAAAAAGGCCGTCCCGCTTTGTAATTGAGCTTATACAGGATTTCGATATCCCGCACGATGCAAATATAAATATGGAAATAGTCGAAAGGTATACCTTGAAATGCCCTATTTGCGGATCTCCACTTAAATATGAAAATAATAAAAACTATGGCATTCCGCTTTACATGTGTACCAATGAGCCGGAGATATGTGATTTTATGACAAATGATCGGGTGGCGCCACATGACATATATAAATGCCCTAAATGCGCCGATGGCTACATGATAGTGAAGAAGAACAAAAACGATGAAAGCAGGTTTTATGGATGCACAAATTATGACAGGACACAAAAAGGTTGCAGAAATATAGCCAATATAACAATTTGCGCCTCAAATGACTCTCCCCAATAAGCCCTTTGTCCATTCTTGGATTTCCGGTCCAAGCAAGCGGATAACTCACTGCCCCGGTTCTTGCGCAGGAGGGTTTTGTGAACTAATAATTATTGCGCATCTGTTACTTCTTTCCTTTTTTCTTCTTCTTTTTACCAGATTTTTTCTCTCTTCTCCCTTCTGGAAAGAGGAGGTTTTTGTCGGCTTTAGATATACTCTTGCAAAACGTTCTGTCAGCCAACTCGTCACGACGTTTTCCCATATACATTTCGGCCAACGGATAGAAACTTTTGTAATCATCAGGGTATATAGTAAGATCCATAAACCCAATTGCACATGAATCGCTCAGGGTCTCGCCAGGCAATAGCATATCCTGCGCCTTCGGCAGAGCAGACAGGAATTTTTCAAAATCGTCATATATTATAAGAAGATACTCCATTGTACTCGTTAACATGTCGCGCATATCTTCCGCTTTCATCCGTCCATACCGCTTGGCATTAATCAGCACCTGGCGCAGATACCTTGCAGCCGCCTCGTCTTCACCCGCCTCATGAAGTATCTTGCCAAGGGAATAAAGAGATTCCATCTGGGCAGGATCGATTTTCAAAGACTGTTCGAAAGCCACAGCTGCCAGGTCTGGCCGCCCGCCCTTCAGGTAAGAATTTGCCAGCCGGTTCCAGGTAAAAGAATCTTCAGGTTGCCCGGCCAGTTTATTCAAATAATGTTCCTCTGCATCCGTCGCCCAGCGATGCCGGCTACCGTCAGCCAGGTTAAGAACTCCGTAAGTAAACAACTGCTTGCTTGCATCTTTATTATCAAATATAGCGGCAGAAATACTGCCGATGTAAAAAGCCATTTCAGTCTTGGCGGAAAACTTCCAGTAACCCGCCGCGTTGCACTGGCGGCAGCGAAAATACCCGGTGGCCTGGATACAATCCATTATACTTGGGGATTCGATTTCTCCGTCTATAGATTTATCCTGGCTCAAATTCTTGAGCTTTTTATTATCTATTACTACCAAGCCCAGGTCATAATTGCCTTTATGGTTACAACTGGTACAGGTAAGACTATGAACATTTTTAGGAAATTCCCGCGAAAACTTGTCCATTTTCCTGGCGACAATTCTTCCATAATGACCAGGCAGCATGGAAGCAGTCGGGCTGTCAGGAATTTCGGACAGATCCTTTCCGGTAATCAGACTGATTAAGCGTGGGTTAATACCGTATTTTTTATTGATTGCCATTTTCACTTTCCTTTTAACCAACTAGTTTTTAGTCCCGCGCCGCTGTCCCCGGCTAAGAGTAATCGCGCCTTCTATGAAATATTTTTATTTTTGGCCATAACCATAATAGAGGTAGCTAGCTATTCCCTGTCTATTGATGGAAGGCAAGCTCAGCCCCTGTCTTAGCTCAACAGCCGGCAAAGCACCGGGCGCAGCTCATTTGGGACGGCGGCTATCTTCGTATTGCGTCCGTTGATTTTCGCCCGCCCGATAAAAATCAGGCAGCGGAGCCAGAGCTGACCAAGTGTTGACACGGGTGGCTCGTCCTCCCAGTAGAAACCGTCATCATCCATTGACCCAAATTTACGGGTTAGCGTGTTGATGCGGCTCCATCCCTCGCGCTGGAGCAGGTAGCGGAGAAGTTCCTGGCCCGTTGGTTCCATGCCCTGGATAATTTTTTGGAGGTTTTCTTCTTCCTGCAACAAAGCGGTGATCTGCCGCTCCCGGTCGTTACGCAGGCGTTCCGGCGCCAGCGAGTAGGATTGACAAGCGGCGCTCAGCCAGTTGGCCGGCATGTTTTTCATGCCCTGGGTCAAGCTGGGGGATATAGCCAGGCGCTTGTCCTCGACTTGCCGGCGGTACTCCTGGATCATGAAATCACTGTATACATTGATCTCGTTCTCCATATAGATTTTCATCAACAGCTCAGACAGCATCTTTTCAAATTCTTTGTTCTCCGCCGGCGGGCGTTTTGATTCTATTGCAGCAACGTGCTTCACAGCTTTGTCGATTTCCTCTATATCCAGGTACATGTAAGCCATCTCAAAATGCAGTTTAAGGTCATCCATATTCTCGCTAAAAGATTCCAGCATATCGATTAATTGCTGCTTTTTCTTTTCCTCGCCCTGGTTATGGTACAGCCGGACCAGCAAAATCATGGCCGGGGGATAGGCGTTTCCTTCTTCAAGCAAGGGAACTTCCAGCAGGCGGGCGGCCTCCTTAACCTTGCCACCCCTGGCAAGGTTCATGGCCTTTTCGTAAACCCGGGCCATTTTAGCCTCTGTTTCGGGGCTAAAGATATACTCCCGCAGGTATACCTCCCGCTGCTGGTTGTCAATATACATCTGCACGGGTTCACCAGGCTGCAAAACTCCGTTTTCGACAAGAGCCATAGCAGCTGTAATCTTTAATTCGTCGTTTATGGCCGGCGACAGCAGCCAGTCCTTGCCCAGCCGGCAGCCCCACTCCCCTCCGTACCGGATTATGTATGACAAGAATAATTTTCTCAGTTTTATATCCATTTCTTCTTCAAGAATAATGGTCAGGTAGAAGAGTCTGACCGTGCTGTCGCTGATCATTTGCCGCATTTTGACCGGATCGTCTAACGCACCTTCGGCCATTTTCATAATTTTGTCCTGGTCGAAATGGACATATTCAAGGGTGAAATGCGGTATGTTCCCTCTGTCCGCCAGCACGGCGACACGCTGCATAGTCATAAACGGCCGCCAGACATTGGCTATGGAAGCCCAGCAGCTAGCCGCCTGCCGGTACTTTTTCAGGTTGAACGCAGCCACTCCGCCAAAATACGCGCTCTCCCAGTTACTTTGCCGGTCGCGCCACTTGTTATATAGTTCGTAGACCAGTCTATGGTCTTGCAGCGCGCCGGCGGCACGCAGAACAATAACCGCATACTCGTTCCAAGGAGCGAGAGGCTTACCGGAACGGGCCAGTGCCCGAGTTCCTTCATCCATTTCCTTAATGGCTTTTTCCAGCTGCGTCCTGGCAGCCCTGAGCTGTCCGGTTTTGACCAGGGCCAGGCAGGCCAGGCTGTGGGCATAGGGGTTGGGGATGGCGCCGTCTGCCAGGTTTAACTGGAGTGATCGCAGGCATGTATCGTAATCTCCCGCCAGGTAGTGAGCCATTGCAAGGTTGTTGCGGATAACATGGTTTTCCCGGATGGCGAGCGCCTTGTTAAAAGTCTTGACCGCTTTCCCGTAATCGCCTCCTTCCAGGTACTTCCGCCCTTTTTCTTCAAGCCTTTGAATATAGTCGTCCATGTAATTCCACTCCCAATATTAAATGTTACAAACTCGATCCCTTCGGCTCCTACAAATACTCTCCGGTCTTTCCGCCTGTCAGCGCCGGTAGAACCCGTCCTCGTCTAAAAAGTCCTGTATTTTTAGTGTTCAATGACATTTAACTCTTCCATTGGAAAATATCCAACGTTTTTCGTAACCAGGGTAAGAGCATGATCCACAGCAGCTGCGGCAATAAGTGTGTCTGAGACGCTGAGGTTTATTCCCTTTCTCTGAAAATCCCGCTTGTACAAGCCGGCTCTTTTTGCAGTCTTGTAATCTATTTGAATGTAACCCATTGCTTCAAAAAACTCTTCAACCTTTGGCAGTTCCGCGGGGCGGACGCCTGAAAATATTTCTGACACCACTATGGCGCAAACAAAAAGAGAACCTTCCTGTGATAATTTGTCCAGAAAAACTATGGCCTCCTGGCGGCCCCGGAATAAATCTATCAGAATCGTTGTATCCAAAAGAAAACCGTTACTTTTCGTCAAAGAGATCTCTCCTCCTGGCTTCAGATTCCTCTCTTATTTTTCTTACCCAGTTCGAAGTGTCTTCAGATGTTTTTAGTTCAGGATAATCCTTCTCGACAAAAATACCAGCCGCATTGTAGATAGCTTTCCTTTGTTTTAGCCGGTAGAGTTCTTTCCGGGCAGCGTCAATGATAAACTTACTTCTATTGCCATCTTCTATATACTTGTCAATTTCGTCTAAGAGTTCGGCAGGAAATCTAATGGGCGTCAATTTAGTCTCCATTTTTTCACCTTCACCTGTATATACATATTTTATTTAAAGTATATATGTTGCTTTATTCTTTTGCAAGGGGAGATCTACAAAGACTAGCCCGCCCTTCTTCCATTTGCGGCTTGCTAACAGAAGAAGAACGGGCTTTGTTAAATTACCTATCTATCGGTATGCGGATAAAATAATGTCAGCCCTCCGACACCAAAACATCAAAAATGTGGGATTAAAACCCACGTTTTTTTATTTTATTACATCATTTTACTTATGAGATATTAAACATATTTAGGTAAAACACTATCAGGCAAGTAAAATACTTCCCTCCGTCCAGGTTTTTCCTGGTCATGCGGTTGGCCCCATTGTATTCAAAGCCTATCTGCTTTCCTTCCTGCCCCATGTCGGGCGCGACGGCGCGGAAGGTATCATACTTTATGACGAGATTACCTCCGCCCCACGGGCTGTGCAGGCTGCCGCCTACCAGTTGATCCTGGACCGGCGTGTCGGTGAATACCTCCTGCCGGAAGGATGGCGCCAGGTGGCGGCGGGCAACCGGGCCCAGGATAAAGGCGTCAGCAACCAGATGCCCGCGGCGCTGGCCAACAGGATGATCCACTTTGAAGTTACCTGCTCGCTGGAGGATTGGAAGCGCTGGGCGCTCCCCAACAGGATTGACCATAGAGTGATCAGCTTTTTGAACTTCAGGCCTGAACTGCTTTACCGGTTTCCCAACCAGGCCGCTGAAATCAAAGCTTTCCCCAGCCCGCGCAGCTGGGAGTTCGTCCACAAGATCCTCCCCTCCTACGGTCAGGTGGACAGGGCTTTCCCGGCTATCTGCGGGGCGGTCGGCGAAGGCCCCGCCACTGAATTTACCGCCTTCTGCCGGATGTTGGAGCAGATACCCGACGCGGACGAGATCCTGGACGGCAGGACGACAACAGTCCCGGATTCCCCCGATATGATTTACGCCTGTATCGCGGCCCTGGTCAGCAGCCTGTCCAATAATAAAACCACGGCCCGTTTGAGCAACTTCTTTGCCTTTATCTCCATGTTGATGGTCGAGTACCAGGTACTGGCGATCAATGACGCCGTGAAAGCCAACCTCCGGACTGAACTGGTTATGCTGCCTGAATTCCGCGACTGGCTGACCAGGAACACGGATGTCCTGGTGGGAGCAGATTAGTAATTGGGAGGTGCGCCAGTGCCGGATTCTCATTATTTGATCGGCAAGGCCAGGGCCCGGATGCTCATGAAGTATCCCTTCTTCGGCTCCCTGGCCCTCTTCCTGCAGCCCAGGGAGGACCCGTCCACTCCGACCATGAGGACCGAGGGTTTTGAGCTGATTTACCACGATGATTTTGTACAGGGCCTGGTCAATACCGGCGGTATCGCCCGGTTGATGGGCGCCCTGGTCCACGAAGTAATGCACGCGGTTCTCCAGCACATCTGGCGGCGGGGTACCCGGGACAAGGATCTCTGGGACATGGCCTGCGATTATGTCGTAAATCAAATCGTTAAAGAACAGGGGCTCCAGCTTCCGCCCGGCGTTTTCATATCCGACCGTTTTAAAGGCATGACGGCAGATGCCGTCTACAATATCCTGCTCCAGGAACTGCCGCCTAAATCCCAGGGCGAGGCGGGCAATGCCTCCCCGTCAGGGCAAAGCTGCCCGGATAAACACCAGCAGGATAAAAAGCCTGACGGCAAACTCCTGGACGACCATTCCAGGTGGGGTAAGAGCAAGAGCGGACAGGACGAGTCCACCGACTCCAGCGCGGAGGCTTCGACCTGGAAGATGCGCGCCGCCCAGGCGGCCCAGGACGCCCGGCAAAGAGGCCACCTGCCCGCCGGTATGATACAGATAATCGAAAATATCCTGTACCCCAAACTGGACTGGAAGCAGGCTCTGGCTTCCTTTGTCCAGCCGACCCGGTCGGACTACACCTTCATCCCGCCCGACCGGCGTTTCGACTATGTATTCCTGCCGGAGTTCGGCAGCGAAGGGCTGGAAGAGGTCGTTGTGGCCATTGATACTTCCGGTTCGGTCTGGCGTTTCTACAAGCAGTTCATCTCGGAAATGGTCAATATTGTCTACTCCTACCCGGAGTTCAAGGGCTATATCGCCCACTGTGACACGGCTGTCCAACTCTTCCAGGAGCTTGACCCGGACAATATCCCGATGCAGTTTAAAGGCGGCGGCGGGACAAACTTCCGGCCCTTGTTTCAGGAAATCGAAAAACGCGGCATCAGCCCGTCGTTGATGGTCTTACTGACCGACGGAGACGCAACCTTACCCAAGGACCCGCCCCACTACCCCGTGCTATGGGTCCTTACCGGAGAAAATCAACCCATTCCCCACTTCGGTAACGTGGCCTACATGTATTTAGAGTAGGCGCCCTTCAAGCGCGACAAGGGGACTCCGACAGGGGACGGTTCGAAAGTACCGGGATAAACCGGCATAGGAGGCTAACGACTTCATCTCCTCTAAATCCAACTAATAAAAATGCATGGGAGGCTGTATTTATCACACAGCCTCCCTGTAATTTTGATATTCATAAACGGCGCATTCCAGACAATCTCAATATCCAGCTCCGGCCGGTTATACTTTCGTCTGTTTCCATAATAACTATCTTATCAACAAGCAAGGTAATATTTTGTGTTGGTAAGGGCTTTATTTTGAATGAATATCAAGCACCGAACTGGCGCACTAAGCGTCAAATAACAAAGTGTATGGGAAAAGCAAAAACCAGTGTAAACTAAGTTTTTTGATACGAGGATTTAACAATATGAAACTTGGGAATTTTAATGCATTACTTATTCAATTGGCGGATTAGCTTTACCATATTTCGCGCCAACTGTTTGCAGGACGTAGCGAGTAATTCATCATCGACAGCATTGCGCCGCCAGATTACCTTGCCATCCTTGAAGCCTTCCATGAGTGAACCTGCCACAAGAGGGGCCATAATCGCTTCATTCGGGTCGCGGGAATCCACTACGTGCAGTCCATGAAACTGCAAGAAACATTCCATAATTTTTAATGTGGTTTCTTGTCCGCCATAAAGCAATCCGGCAGTGGTTAAGGCTGCGCCTACCTTACCATCAAGTACATTCTTGTATAAATGCAAATAACGGCTACGATCCATAAAATTTTTCATTAAAGTAGTAACGTTGACCCAATATACTGGAGAGCCCAGCAAGATACCATCCGCCGCCAATAACTTTTTTTCTACAATAGCCATATCATCAGTAATAGAACATTGGGTTTTATTTAGACATTTGTTGCAGGCAGCACAAAATTTAATATTTAAGTCAGACAGTTCCAATAACTCAGTAGAAGCACCCAGCGCAGCAGCTTCGTCTAAAACTGTATTAAGAAGAGTTGCTGTATTTTTCCCCTTGCGGTGACTTCCGTTGATTGCAAGTATTTTCATATTTATAACACTCCTTTTTAATTTTCGGGCAAAAATTGTTGCTTAATCAGGTCAATTATAGCAGGGGCCATGGCTTGAATTAATTATTGCAACTCACTTTCTCCTTTTTAACTTTAACTTGCCCAGCGTATGTCTTTGATGGCTGTTTTTTCAGTGAACCAACGCGATCTAGCGAAGAGCCGAAAAATAGCATCTTTTTATTTTGAAAAATGCATTAGAAGTAATCTGGTTAGTCTTTTAGCCAAAATAGATATATCTACTATAGATTACCACACACAAAATCTGAAATATAATATACGTTATCGATAACATTTATTAGTTATAAATATAAGATTTTATGATCAAACTTGTTTTTCCAACAATAGACCATGGAAATTTATAAATATATTTCCTTGGGTAGGATAGAATATCCTTATAGGTGTTATAGACAGGATAAAACACAAAGAATTACTTAAAAAACCCACCACGAAGTAACGCCACCATGAGGGGCGTATGGGAGACCGTGCGGGTTCAAGTCCCGCCTCCGACACCATAATTTGTCCAAAAACCCGCTATTTAGCGGGTTTTTAAGGTGTTTCAGCCCATGATGCTTATGCTATTTATGAGCTTTTGCACCATTTTGACATGAGCGCTGTTATCGACTTAAACAAACGAACCTCCGGCAATCTTTCTCGTAACGGTGATCTTACCTTTAATGAAGATGGCGTTCCTGTATGTCCTTCCGGTCATATCATGGCTTACCACGGCTACTGTAAAGACCGTCAAAGGCACAAGTGGCGCTGCCCCATGACTCTTCATTCTATCCACTGCCCATTCGCTCCAGTCTATGAAATAATTTGTTGGAACGAATTAGTTGGGTATTCATCCAACTTTTAATTCAAGATTTTTATCATTTAATAAATACTGGTTGTAATTATTTATGTTTCTGTATGTACCTCTGGCCTCTGGTTTTTGATAAAGGCAAGAAAAATTATCCCCAGTTTTAATTCCTTGAGGCGCAACAGATAGCAAGTCTTTTCTGTGGTGTTATGAAAAGCAATATTCATTATGGGATGCAGTAAAACCGCATTGTTTGCCGCTATAGCATATGCTATAATATCCATAATATGGAGGTGGCGTGCGAATGGCGCTTGATGAAATACTTAAAAAGATTCGGACAGAACTGAATCTCACGCAAGAACAGCTTGCCCGCGATCTGAATGTCAGCTTTTCCACGCTTAACCGCTGGGAGAACAGTCACACCATGCCAAGCCGATTAGCAAGAATGCGGATGCTGGATTATTGCACTAAGAATGGCGTATCGGCTGAGATTATTTCTGAACTGGAACGCGCGAAGTAGCATTCGCGCTCAAAATACTATGGGCGAGGAGATTAAAAATGGACAACAGGAAAGAACAGGAACGAGCGGAGTTGCACCGCACGATCTGGAATATCGCCAATGACCTCAGAGGCAGCGTTGATGGCTGGGACTTTAAGCAATATGTCCTCGGTATGCTGTTTTACCGCTACATATCGGAAAATATTACCGCCTATATTAATGCCGGGGAATGGGAAGCCGGCAATACTGAGTTTGACTATGCCAGGCTTTCCGACAGCGAGGCTGAACAGGCGCGCGAGGATTTGGTCAAGACAAAAGGCTTCTTTATTCTGCCCGGCGAGCTTTTTGAGAATGTCCGTGCCCGCGCCAAAGACGATGAAAACTTAAATGAAACCCTTGAACGCGTATTCAGCAATATTGAGGCATCAGCACAAGGAACGGACAGCGAGGATAATTTCAAAGGCCTGTTTGACGATATTGACGTCAACAGCAACAAGCTGGGCTGCACAGTGGCAAAGCGCAATGAAAAGCTGGCCAAGTTATTGAATGCCGTCGCTGAAATGAAACTGGGAGATTACAAGGATAATACAATCGACGCGTTCGGCGACGCTTATGAGTTCCTGATGGGCATGTACGCTTCCAATGCCGGAAAGAGCGGCGGCGAGTATTATACGCCGCAGGAGGTTTCCGAACTGCTCACCCACCTTACCCTTGTGGGAAAAACCGGGGTTAACAAGGTCTATGACCCTGCCTGCGGCTCCGGCTCGCTGCTCTTAAAGTTTGCCAAGATCCTCGGCAAAGAAAATGTGCGTCTGGGTTTCTTCGGCCAGGAAATCAACATCACCACCTACAACCTGTGCCGTATCAATATGTTCCTGCACGATATAGATTATGACAAGTTTGATATTGCCCTTGGCGATACCTTGACCGATCCGCAGCATTGGGACGACGAGCCCTTTGAGGCCATTGTTTCCAATCCGCCTTATTCCATCAAGTGGAAAGGCGACAGCGACCCGATTCTGATCAACGACCCGCGCTTTTCGCCCGCAGGGGTGCTCGCTCCTAAATCCAAGGCCGACCTTGCCTTTATCATGCACAGCCTTTCCTGGCTGGCCACCAGCGGAACGGCGGCGATCGTATGCTTTCCCGGCGTGATGTACCGCGGCGGCGCGGAACAGAAGATACGCAAGTACCTGATCGACAACAACTACATCGACTGTGTGATCCAGCTGCCGGACAACCTGTTTTACGGCACGAGCATTGCCACCTGCATTATGGTGCTCAAAAAATCCAAAGCCGAGAACAGCACCCTGTTCATCGATGCTTCCAAGGAATGTGTGAAGGTCACCAACAACAACAAGCTGACGCAGAAGAACATTGACGCCATTCTTAACGCTTTTACGAGCAGAAAGGATATAGCGCACTTTTCAAGGCTTGTGCCAAACAGCAAAATCGCAGAACAGGATTATAACCTTTCTGTTTCCACCTATGTGGAGCAGGAGGACACGCGGGAAAAGATAGATATTGTTGCTCTTAATGCCGAGATAGAGGAAATCGTGGCGCGGGAACAGGTTCTGCGGGATGAAATTGCCAAGATCATCGCGGAAATAGACCTGCCTGCCGGCCCGTCCGTACGACAGGCGGACAGGCAGGGGTGGGGAAAATGAACATTATTCAAAATATTCCGCAGGGGGAAAATGGCAAATGGTATGTCTATATTATTCTTTGCAATAACGGTAGTCTATACAAAGGCTTTACAGATGATTTAGAGCGCAGATATTATCAGCATTTAACTGGAGCCGGAGCAAAATATACAAAACAGCACAAACCAATTGGACTGGTTTATTTTGAAGAATATGACAAGAAAGAAGATGCTGCGGCAAGGGAGAAATATTTCAAATCAGGAACTGGTAGGGAATGGTTGAAAAATAAACTGGTTGGTGATATACAATGAGCAGATTGGAACAGTTAATAGCCGAGCTTTGCCCTGATGGGGTGGAGTATAAGGCATTGGGGGAATTTGGCACGATGATTCGAGGCAATGGGTTGCAGAAGAAGGATTTTACTGAGTCCGGGATTGGGTGCATCCATTACGGTCAGATTTACACCTATTATGGGGCTTTTGCATATGAAACGAAGTCATTTGTATCGCCGGATCTAGCCAAGCAACTGAAAAAAGTGAATACAGGTGATCTGATAATTGCTATAACAAGTGAAAATATTGAGGATGTATGCAAGTGTGTTGCCTGGCTGGGCGACGAAGAAATCGTCACCGGAGGTCATTCTGCAATCTTCAAGCATGATCAAGATGCAAAATATCTTTCGTACTATTTTCAGACAGAGGCTTTTTTTACTCAAAAGAAGAAAATAGCGAATGGTACGAAGGTCATTGAGGTTTCTCCGCAAAAACTTGAGCAGGTTCGCATCCCTCTCCCGCCTCTTCCAGTTCAGCGTGAAATTGTCCGGATACTGGACAATTTCACGGAGCTTACAGCGGAGCTTACAGCGGAGCTTACAGCGGAGCTTACAGCGCGGAAAAAGCAATATGAGTATTATCGTAACCATCTGCTGACATTTGGCGACGATGTGCCGATTGTTACGTTGGGAGAGATTTCAATAAAGACCTATTCCGGTGGTACGCCACTGGCAAATCACGCCGACTATTATGGCGGTGATATTCCTTGGCTTCGCACACAAGAAGTGCGTTTTGGGGACATTTATGATACCGAAATGCGAATCACTCCAGCGGCGTTAAAGAATTCAGCAGCCAAATGGATACCGAAAAATTGTGTTATTATTGCAATTTCAGGAGCGACTGCGGGAAGGTCTGCTATTAATAAGATTCCATTGACCACCAATCAACACTGTTGCTGTTTGGAGATCAACCCTCATAAAGCACACTATCGCTATGTTTTTCATTGGGTTAGCAGTCAGTACGAAAAACTGAAAGCACTCGGACAAGGAGCACGTTCCGACTTAAATTCAGGTATTATCAAAAGCTACCCAATCCCCCTTCCTCCCCTCGAAGAACAGGAACGCATCGTTGCTATCCTCGACCGCTTCGACGCCCTGTGCAACGACCTGACCAGCGGCCTGCCCGCCGAAATCGAGGCAAGGCGCAAGCAGTATGAATATTACCGGGATAAGCTATTAACCTTCCCTGCCTGCCGGCAGGCGGGCCCTGCCTGTCCGGCCCGTCCGTCCGACCTGCCCGTCCGGCAGGCGGGCAGGCGGGCCCTGCCTGCCGGCAGGCAGGAAGGCGGGAAGGAGGTGACGGCATGAGTACATACAATATCGTTGCCAGCACCGACGAAGCGACGGTTGTTGCCGAATATGCCGCTGAATACAGCGTCCGCTCGGAAAAATACCAGAGCGAGGCGGAGCTTGAATGCGAGTTTATCCGCCTGCTGACCTCGCAGGGGTATGAATACCTGGCAATCCACAACGAAGCCGCACTGGCCGCAAACTTGCGCAGGCAGCTTGAACTGCTCAATGACTTCACCTTCACGGACGGTGAATGGGACAGGTTTTTCACTGAATGCATCGCCGACGCCAATGAGGGGATTGTAGAAAAGACCCGGAAAATCCAGGATGACCATATACAGATACTGCGCCGGGATGACCTGCCTGACGGCAAGGCAGGCGGCACGACCAAGAACATCTACCTTTTGGACAAAAAGAACATCCACAACAACCGACTGCAGGTCATCAACCAGTACGAGGAATCGGGCGGCACTCACGAAACGCGGTATGACGTGACGATTCTTGTGAACGGGCTGCCCCTGGTTCATGTGGAACTGAAACGGCGCGGCGTCGCCATCCGGGAAGCGTTCAATCAGATCAACCGCTACCAGCGCGACAGCTTTTGGGCATCAATGGGTTTGTTTGAATATGTGCAGATTTTTGTGATCTCCAACGGTACCCACACGAAGTATTACAGCAACACCACGCGCAGCGCGCATATTAAAGAGCAAAGCGGCAGCGAACGCCGAAGGAGCAAGAAAACGAGCAACAGCTTTGAGTTTACCAGCTTTTGGGCGGATGCGAACAACAAAATCATCCCTGACCTGGTGGACTTTACCAGGACTTTTTTCGCCAAGCACACCCTCTTGAATATACTGACCAAATATTGCGTGTTTACATCCGAAGAGCTGCTGCTTGTCATGCGTCCGTATCAAATCGCGGCGACGGAACGCATATTGTCCCGCATTGCCATATCGACTAACTACAAGAAAATGGGGACGACGGCAGCGGGCGGATATATCTGGCACACCACCGGCTCCGGGAAAACCCTGACCAGCTTCAAAACAGCACAATTGGCTTGCGCCCTG
Organism: Pelotomaculum propionicicum; assembly: GCF_004369225.1. Taxonomy (GTDB): domain Bacteria; phylum Bacillota; class Desulfotomaculia; order Desulfotomaculales; family Pelotomaculaceae; genus Pelotomaculum_B; species Pelotomaculum_B propionicicum. The sequence continues at coordinate 106,566 of NZ_QFFZ01000007.1, read as the reverse complement.
CCCTATGTGGACAAGGTATTGTTCGTCGTCGACCGCAAAGACCTGGACTACCAGACGATGAAGGAATACGACCGCTTTGAAAAGGGCGCCGCAAACGGGAACACGTCTACAAGGGTTCTTCAGCAGCAGCTGGAAGACAGAAATGAAAAAGGCAATCCCCACGAATACAAAATCATCGTCACCACGATTCAAAAACTGGATATGTTTATCCGCAAAAACAAACAGCACGACATCTACAAAAAACACGTCGTGTTGATTTTCGACGAGTGCCACCGTTCCCAGTTTGGCGATATGCACCAGGCCATCACGAAGAGCTTTAAGAACTACCATATCTTCGGCTTTACGGGAACGCCGATCTTCGCCGCGAATGCCGGTTCAGGCGGCAACCCTCTGCTGCGGACGACCGAGCAGGCTTTTGGCGAAAAACTGCACACCTACACCATTGTGGACGCCATCAATGACGGAAATGTATTGCCTTTCAGGATAGACTTCATCAATACCATCAAGATGCCGGACTACATAGACGACAAAAAGGTTTATGCCATAGACCGCGAAAAAGCCTTGGCAGACCCACAGCGGATCAGCGAAATTGTTGCCTATGTTCTAGATCACTTCGATCAAAAAACAAAGCGCAGCAGTTTCTATACATTTTCCGCCAAATGGGAAGAAGCCGACAAGCAGAATCCAAAGAAAATCATTGAAAAGCGTGAAACCAGGCGCGTGGCGGGATTTAATTCCATATTCGCCGCCGCATCGATTCCGATGGAGATAAGATATTATAACGAGTTTAAAAAGCAGATTGCGGAAAAGAACCGCAACCTCACCATAGCAACCATCTTCAGCTTTAGCGCAAACGAGGATGAACCGGACGGGCTGCTGCCGGACGAGGACTTCAATATGGACAACCTTGACCAGAGCTCCCGCGATTTTCTTGACGCGGCGATCAGGGATTACAATGCAACATTCAATACGAATTACGACACGTCTTCCGACAAGTTTCAAAACTATTACAAAGACCTTTCCCTACGCATGAAAAACCGGGAGATTGATCTGCTGATTGTGGTCAATATGTTCCTGACCGGCTTTGACGCGACCACCCTCAACACGCTCTGGGTGGACAAAAACCTGAAGCAGCATGGGCTGATTCAGGCATTTTCGCGGACAAACCGCATTTTAAACAGCGTCAAGACTTTTGGCAATATCGTCTGCTTCCGCGACTTGAAGGAGGCAACGGACAAGGCCATTGCTCTTTTCGGCAACAAGGACGCAGGCGGTATTGTACTGCTCAAAACCTACAACGAATACTATAACGGATATGATGAAAAAGGCGAGCACAAGCCGGGCTATGAAGAACTGATTGCCGACCTTACCACGCAGTATCCGCTTGGACAGCCTATTATCGGCGAAGAAGCCCAAAAGGGCTTTATCCGGCTGTATGGAGCAATTTTAAGGCTGAGGAATATCCTTACTTCCTTCGACGACTTCGCAGGCAATGAAATTTTGTCGGAAAGGGATTTTCAGGACTATCAGAGCATCTATATCGACCTGTACCAGGAATTCCGAAAAGGCGCTGACGGTGACAAAGAAACCATTAATGATGACATTGTTTTTGAGATTGAACTGATCCGGCAGATAGAGGTAAACATTGACTACATCCTTATGCTTGTGGCCAAATATCAAGAATCCAACTGCAAGGATAAAACTATTCTTACAACCATCGATAAGGCTATTAATTCTAGCATTGAGCTTCGCAGCAAGAAAGAGCTTATCGAGCGTTTCATAGAACAGGTCAACACATCGACCAAGGTGGATGAGGATTGGCGCAAATTCTTGCATGAACGTAAAGAAGCGGATATTACAGCCATTATAGAAGAAGAAAGGTTAAAGCCTGAAGAAACGCGGCGTTTCATTGATAACGCCTTTCGAGACGGTATGTTGAAAACAACAGGCACAGCCATTGATAAAATTATGCCGCCCGTGTCGCGCTTTGGCGGTGCCCGGGCGGTCAAGAAGCAGGGAATTATTGAAAAGCTGCTTAAATTCTTCGAGAAGTATTTGGGATTGGTATAAACAAAGACCACACTTTGTCGATTTCCTCTATATCCAGGTACATGTAAGCCATCTCAAAATGCAGTTTAAGGTCATCCATATTCTCGCTAAAAGATTCCAGCATATCGATTAATTGCTGCTTTTTCTTTTCCCCGCCCTGGTTTATGGTACAGCCGGACCAGCAAATGCGGATAACACATTTAACTCTTCCATTGGCATAACCTTCACTAGAAGCCGTTGCGATGCCTTCGCCATTCGGTTTGCAATAACTATGCAGGTCAAATATATTTAGCCCACATAAGCATTTGACGGATCTCTGATATTGATTATACCGCCAGGAATCCGCCAAATAAAATAATATAAAATTGCTTGTATCAATAAGGGCATTGCCGGCGCAGGTCAGGCCCCCAATATATCAGCGGCATCAGTTATGTCAAGTTCCAGCATTTTTATCATTGCGGACATTCTAACAACGTTCATTTCAACACATTTAATGCCACAGCTGCAGCCCAATTCTTTTAAACTTTCCGCTTCCTGTTTAATTTTAGCAATAACATCAGCCATTTCGCGAATTTTGGTTTTCTCCATCAAAATGTATCGCCACCTTTTTATGATTACTTCCTGAGATCTTGAAAACGCTTGGCTTTTACTTGATACCTGGGCAGGGAACCATAAGGGTGACTTTCGAAGATAAAGTTCAGGTTGGTCTTTATTCTCAATATTTTGGCCAAATCGGCCTCCACTTCTTTTTCCTGGCCCTCACAACCGGGTGCCAATTCATATTTTAGGATGATCTTGTCTATTTCCCCATCTTTTTTAACAATTAATTCATATTCGTTACCTAGCTGATGCATACTGCGCACAGCCTCTTCCACCGATACAGGACTAAACAGTACGCCTTTAACTTTTGTAATATGGTCAGTACGGCCTTGAACCCCGCCTTTAAATACGCGGTGTGTGCGGCCGCAGGCACAGCTGTTTTCACTCCACATAGCCACGTCTTTACTGTCGTAGCGGATGCATGGCTGGGCCATCCGGTCAAAAGAGGTAAGAACGATCTTCCCTAGTTTATTAGGTTCTTCAATTGGTTCCCCGGTTTCCAAATCCAAGAGTTCCACCAGGAAAAATCCCTCGTTAACATGCAAACCACCCGGCTTATAATTACACTCGTATCCCCACGCACCCATTTCAGTCGCGCCGACATGGTCGTATACATTACAGCCCCAGGCTTCTTCCATCCTTTTCTTGGTGGTGGGAACGCTTGCACCCGGTTCACCCGCGCACAGGATTTTCTTGATCCCCAAATCTCTCGGATCCATGCCCAGTTTCCGGCAAGCGTCCGCCATACCAAGAACATAAGTAGGTGTAGCCATGAAAGCGGTGGCCTTGAGTTCCTTCATCTTCAGTACTCTTTCTTCGGTGTTAAGTAAAGCCCCTGAGACAACCTCACAACCGATTTTTTCGGCAGCATAGTGGCCGGCCCAGAAGGCAACAAATACATTGTAACCGAATGGAAGAAAAACCCTGTCTGTATTCCTGAAACCCATCGCCCACAAGAATTGACACCAAGTTTCGGCCCACCACTCCCAGTCCTGCCATGTATCAGGCTGAAATATCGGTTGCCCGGTGGTGCCGCTGGTTTGATGGTAAACTGTGACCTCTTCTAAAGGCACGCAAAGAGAATCACCGTAAGGCCACGGCTCCTTATACTGGGCCTCCCGGTAATTCTCTTTTTCAATCATCGGAACTTTCCTGATATCGTCCCACGTTCTAACATCTTCGGGGGTTAATCCGACCGCGTCATAAAGCTTCCGGTAAAGTCTGGATCTATCGTATGCCCATTTAAATATCCTTTTAAACTTTACCAGCTGCAGTTCCCTCAACTTTTCCACAGGCATGGTTTCCAAAATTGGATTCCAATAGATATCCAGACTTTGCATGTTAACCACCTCCGAAATTAAAGCCATCGCTGCTGCAAACAAGCTTATAAGGAGATTTAAAAGGGGATATTAAATACTCTCAAATTTATAAAGTGCGGTCAAAAGAATAACGGCTTACCTTCAACAAAAGTATTCTCACTTAGCAAGATATTTTTTTCACTATTCCTGCTTTAATTTTATCTTATATTGTTAAATGAAGAATTTGAAATATATGTTTGCGATTGCATTAATAATTAATACTAATCAATATAATTCCGGCAGTAAACACCAGAAAAATCTCCAAAAAAATATCCGGCATTATTTCCCAAATTGCTGTCTTCTTGTCTTGCTGTTGTATACCTTATTATTTCAACAGAAAAAACATATGGTTGTATGTTGCTCTATTTACAATAGTATCCTTTTTATCTGAATGGGAGCTTACCCATGTTATTGGCGAAGCCTCCATCCCCTCGCATTGAACCGGATACCACAATAGCCCGTTGTTCTGTTCAAACACCGGCAGCACCGCCTTGCGGCCGGCGGAGGTTAAGCAGTTAAGAAGAGCGCCTGGCCATGGAAGAAAAATTTCAGGGAAATTGCCTTGATCGAAGCCTGTTTATTGGTTCTGTCCCATCTCGTCCAACGTCATGTCCTGATTCATGTCTTTATAAAGAAACTTTCTTACAACCAGTATTGGGGATATTTGCGTGTAGATACTAAATTGTTAAATATAAGAGCCTCCAGAATAAGTACAGTTGCTCCTAAAGCCACAGGCAAAAAGATAAAATTGAAACCTTGGCCATTAAAAACCGCAACAAAGGCCGTAGCGCCGCCAGGTGGATGCAATGTTCTTGTAACCAGCATTAATGTTATAGCAAAGGCAACCGCCAGGGTTACCGCCCACCAGTCGCTGCCGAACAATTTAAAAGTAATTACACCAGATAGTGCAGAAAGCACATGACCTCCCAGAACGTTGCGCGGTTGTGCCATGGGCATATGACAGGTTGCATAGAGCAAGGCAACTGAAGCCCCAAAAGAAGGAATTAACAGTGGTACATTGTAATGGATACTAACTAAGGCAATAGGTCCTATACCAAGAAAACTGCCAATAGATGAGAGGCAAACTTCCTCCCATTTTATTTCTGGCTGGCAGCATTTTTCACTGCAACGCATCTTTTTGAAATATGACTTCATAGTACTTACTATATTGATTTTAATTCTTTCTTTTCCGTCAGCAATTGAACTATCAGCATCAACAACAGGTTTATTAGGCAAATTCCTCATCTCCACAAAGAATAAATCTTTCAGTTAGGTAATAATGTACTTTTTTATTATGATAATTAGAAATAAAATAGTTATCAACTGATTTATCTGCTGAATTAGAAAACACCCGGCAAAGAGTTCGAACCCACAGACTGCAATTCAAAACTCCCTTTTATGTGACCATACTGAAGATTCTCAATAAGCGAAGGTAATGATTCGCTTCCCTTAAGACATGGTCAGCCAAAAGCGGCAATATAATGGACTTGATTTTGCAAGCCAGGATACCCTCCGTGCCCCGCCGTTTGAATTCTCTTATCCCCACGGTCTCTCGCAGGCTTTCCCGGGTAACCAGCGGCAGCAGGTTGATTTGGTTGTGCGCGGCCATGGCCTCCGCGGCCAGCATGTCAAACTCCCTGCCAAAATTGTTGGCTGTCTGGAATAAAGCCTCCTCGGTAGGGTCCAAAAGCCCCCTGATAAACTTCGCATGTTCCGCCATGATCCTGTTCCAGAAAGACTCCTGTTCAACAGCGAATGTTGCTATATCCACTGCAACTCTGTTTTGCAGCCTGGTGAGCAATTCCGTAAATAATATGGCTTCCCTGCGGATGTGGTCAATTAAGAGCGGGTAGTTAAAGGTGAACAGCCTGCAGGCCAGGACACTGTCCAGCACCAGAGTCTTAAAACTGATCAAGGACTGCGTGGTTGCTATGGCTTTCTGATTCAAATCAGCCACCTGCTGTACCAGCGTTTGCAGATTTAAAGTTTGCGCCCCTTTGGTCAGAGCAAGCTCAGCCACTGTAATACTGGTGTCTATCGGAATACTGGTGAAAAATTGGGTCGCTTTTTCAGCGTTCAGTGTAAAATTGGTGACTATTTCACCTGAAGTCAGCACGTCCGGGCCGACACATCTTTGCGCCAGGGATACCGCCTCTTTTAGCAAAGCCTCGAATTGCTGTTTAAAAGCATCCGCCTGCTTGGCCAGGTCGGGATTGGCGGGAGTAAAACCTCCTTCGATGAAGAAGGAATGCTCCTTCATAATTCTTAAAAAGAACAGGTTTAAGTCAAGCGATTGCCTTACAAAATCTTCATTAGATAACATTTGAATTAACTCCTTTCGAGTACCCGTTGCTATGTAAATCCAACCAAAATTGTATATCATATTATTCCCTTGCCATATAATAGGTGCTTTTTTATAGAAATGTCCCGGCTAAGAAACCATAGAGCAATAAAAATGCCCCCTATTCTCAGGAGGTCATTTCAAACACCATGGACTTTGTGTTATTTAGATTGCCGACAGATAAAACATGCTTCTGTTGCGGCAACAGCAACGGTGAAAATCTGTAGGTTCGGTTTTAATCGAACAAGGCGCGTTCGTGCCGAACGTTTTGAGACCATGGTAACATTTGTGCGACTAAAGTCGCACCCTACATTTGTAGGCAGTCCAGAGCTACTACTGCAACGTGCTGTCAGCAGGACTTGCACCAGGTTGAATTCCCGTTGTTGAATACAAGGTTTCATCTTCCATCCTGACTTCATCTCCGGCGTCAACCTGTGCGCCATTATAGGCTTTACGGAGGATATCCGCCAGCTCGCTGATTAAAGGCAGCCGCGGGTTGGTGGTTGTGGTCTGGTCCTCAAACGCCTTTTCTGCCAGTTGCGGGATTTTTGACATGAAATCTTTCCGGTCTATGCCCAATTCGGCAAACGTGGCCGGTATGCCGAGAGAGCGGCTCAATTCAGACACCGCTTCGATCAGGCTGTGTACACCCTCTTCCTTCGATAAGGCGGGCAGGCCCAGATGGGCGGCTATCTGCCTGTATTTTTCCGGTGCTATATAGTGCTCATACTTCGGGAAGGAAACGAACTTGCTGGGCAGGCCGGCGTTGTACTCAATAACGTAAGGCAGCAGAATGGCGTTGGCCCGCCCGTGCGTGACGCCGAACTCTCCCCCCACCTTGTGGGCCAGGGCGTGGTTGATGCCCAGAAAAGCGTTGGTAAAAGCCATCCCGGCTATGGTGGAAGCATTATGCATCTTCTCGCGCGCCACCGGGTCCTTTTCACGCCAGGAAAGCGGCAAATATTTAAAAACCAGCTCGATCGCTTTCAAACAAAGGGCGTCAGTGTAGTCCGAAGCCATCACTGAAACATAAGCCTCTATGCCGTGCGCCAGCACGTCCATGCCGGTGTCGGCCGCCAGGCCGCTGGGCAGTGTATCAACAAAATCCGGGTCTATAATAGCCACGTCCGGTGTCAGTTCGTAATCCGCCAGTGGATATTTAATGTCTTTCCCTTTATCGGTGATGACCGCGAAAGCCGTTACCTCGGAGCCGCTACCGCTGGTGGTGGGAATGGCCACCAGCCTTGCCCGGCGGCCCAGTTTGGGGAATTTATAAGTGCGCTTGCGAATATCCAGAAACTTAAGCCTTAAAAACTCAAATTCAACTTCAGGGTGTTCATAAAAAAGCCACATCCCCTTGGCAGCGTCTATGGCCGACCCGCCGCCCAAGGCAATAATGGTGTCAGGCTGAAAAGAGTTCATCAGTTTGAGGCCTTTGGTGACCAGGGCCAGGGACGGGTCGGGTTCAACTTCGCTGAACACTTCTATGACCGGCCTGTTTTCCCTCTTGACCAGGTGGTATTTAATTTTGTCCAGGTAGCCCAGTTCAACCATTGATTTGTCGGTTACAACCAGGACTTTTTCTATCCCAGGCATCTTGGCAAGATATTGGATGGAACCTCTTTCAAAATAGATCCTTTCCGGCACCCTGAACCACTGCATATTGACCTGCCTTCTGGCTACCCTCTTGATGTTGAGCAGGTTAACAGCGCTGACATTAGCCGTGGTGGCGTTTCTCCCGTAGGAACCGCAGCCCAGGGTGAGCGAAGGCATATTGGTGTTATATATATCACCGATGGCGCCATGAGTGGAAGGGGCGTTTACGATAATCCGCCCGGCCATGACCCTGCGGGCAAACTCGTCGACCAGCTTTTCATCAGCTGTGTGGATCACCGCCGAGTGGCCCATTCCCCCGTACTCAACCATCTGTTCGCATAGTTTGATTCCTTCCTGTGCGTTCTCCGCCAGGTAATAGGCTAAAATCGGGCTCAGCTTTTCCCTTGAAAGCGGGTGGTCCGGGCCCACTCCGTCCTGCCTGGCTATGAGTATTTTGGTCCCGTCCGGCACCGTAAAGCCGGCCATCCTGGCAATCACACCAGCCGGCCTGCCCACCACCTCCGGGTTCAGGGAGCAGCTCTCCTTACAGGAAGCGAAACGCTCCAGCAATTCCGCTTCAGTTTTATTCAGGAAGTAACAGCCGTTCTCAACTAAAAGGGATTCTATTTCCCCGGCCACATCCCTGTCCACAATTAAGCCCTGCTCTGAGGCGCAGATCATTCCGTTGTCAAAGGTCTTGCTGAGGATCAAGTCCGTAACCGCCCTTTGCAGGTTGGCTGACTTTTCAATATAACAGGGGACGTTGCCCGGCCCCACGCCCAGGGCTGGCTTGCCGCTGCTGTAGGCTGACTGAACCATGCCCGCCCCGCCGGTAGCCAGTATAAGAGAGACGCCCGGGTTAGCCATCAACATTTTGGTTGCTTCTATTGAAGGCTGTTCAATCCAGCTGATGCAGTTTTCGGGCGCCCCCGCGTCCACCGCCGCGTCCAGCATCGTTTTGGCCGCCGCCGCGCTGCACCGCTGAGCCCCCGGGTGGAAACTGAAGATAATGGGGTTTCTGGTTTTCATGGAGATCAGGGACTTAAACATGGTGGTCGAAGTAGGGTTGGTCACCGGCGTAATTCCCGCTATTACCCCGACCGGCTCCGCCACTTCTTCGTATTCAGCTTCCCCGTCAACTTTTATGACACCAACGGTCTTACTGTACTTGATGCTGTGGTAGACATACTCCGTAGCAAAAATGTTTTTTACAATTTTATCTTCGTAAACTCCCCGGCCCGTTTCTTCCACAGCCATCCTGGCCAACTCCATGTGCCTGTCGAGCCCGGCCAGGGCCATGGCCTTGACGATCCTGTCCACGTCCTCCTGGCCAAGTTCCAAAAATCTATGCAGCGCCTCCTGCGCCCTAAAAGCCAGGCCGTCGATAATTCTCCCGCAGTCATCCCCGGAGTCCTTCCCCGTATCTTGTTTCGGCAATATCTCATCCCCTTAAAATTCTATTTTCAAGGAAGTATCTCCGTCAAAATTGTTATTATTCCACCGTCAGATATGCTGTGAATAGTTTCAACAAAAAGGGCCGTACTGCCTGAAAGAAAGGCAAGAACACCTTTGCCCGCTGTTATGATCAGATTAAGAAACACTGAGTACAGCGTAACCCGCGTGCTGGATGGAACTCCTATAAATCCAGGCTCCTTATATCGGAATGAAACATTTAAAAAAAATAAGCGCGACGTATCAAGTCACGCTTATCTGTTACAAACTGAAGCGTTTATTAATGTCAATGGCCGTGGTGTCCGCCACAGTCGCAGCTAACCCCGCCAGCAACAAGGTTGCCGCTGAGATAAGCCCCGGCGACCTTATCCACATCTCCCGACGCCCCCGTGATTACTTCAAAACCAGCCCTTTGCAGAGCGTCGGCCATAGGCCTGCCGATACCGCCGGTAATTACCACTTCGGCCCCTTCGGCTTTCAGCATCATGGCCAGACCGCCATGGTTGTGCATTACTTCATTGGGAATAATCTTCTTGCCTTTTATTTGGCCGTCTTCCGTTTCTACGACAACAAATTCCCGGCTGGTCCCAAAGTGCGGGTTTACTTTTCCTTCCAGGTGCGGCATGGCAATTTTCATTGTGTTTTCTACCTCCAAGAATTATTTTAAATCGATTTTTTGCCAGTCTTTTCCGTAACAGAGAGGGCACACAGTCAGCCTGCGGCAGATGGTTCCCTCCCACTGGTGTCCACAGGCCAGGCATTTCAGGTTATACTGGATCAGCTTAAAGTTGCCCCCGGTTACTCTCAGAGCGGCTCCGTTTACCAGAGCCTGCGCTATTTTCTGCCTGGCTGACGCCAGTATTCTGTGAAAAGTGGGCCTGGAAACAGACATCTTCTCAGCCGATACTTCATGATCCAAGCCTAGCAGGTCCCTTAAGCGAATGGCCTCAAGTTCTTCCACCGAAAGCATAATCTCGGATAGTTCCGACATGGGGATGCCTGAAGGTTTAAAGTAAGTAAACCCCGGAAGCTGTTCCACTCTCCTGCATTTTGGCGGCCTGGGCATTTTTTAACACTCCTGTCAAACTTGGTTTTTGAATACGTTTACAAGAATAATACCGGCTGGCTAAAGAACAGTCAATATTATCTTGTACTTCTTGTTGTGATTTAAACGTCGCCCCCCTTTGCTTCAAGTTGACCGGGAATAAAATCGGTAAAAAGGCTGCTTTCATATTCTTCAATTTTACCCTGGTCGCAGAGTTTGGAAAGGTTTGGATCAACAGGCAGCTTGCCGAGGAACTTGATGTTGAAAGATTTGGATACTTCTTCACCATGGCCCGGACCAAACAACTTGAATTCTTCTCCACATTTCGGGCAAATTACACCACTCATATTTTCAATTAAACCAAGTATTGGTATATTCATAATCTGGGCCATTTTTATCGCTTTTTTCACGATCATTGTCGCAAGTTCCTGTGGCGAGGTCACTACAATAAACCCGTTTAAGGGAAGGGACTGCATCACCGAGAGGGGCACGTCACCCGTCCCGGGAGGTAGATCCACAAAAAGGTAGTCCAGATCGGTCCAAACAACATCTGTCCAAAATTGACCGACTACTTTACCCAGCAAAGGACCGCGCCAGATAACAGGTTCATCTTCTTGTTCCATGAGTAAATTTATGGACATGACTTTGATGCCGGTAGAACTTTCCAGAGGGTGCATCCCAAAGGGTGTGCCTTCTATTGGTCCCTTTACCCCAAACAACTTTGGCAGGCTGGGACCGGTAATATCCGCATCCAGTACTCCAACTTCATAACCTTTTCTTCTGAAGCCGCACGCCAGCAGGGATGTTACAGATGATTTGCCGACACCGCCTTTCCCGCTCATAACGGCAATAACGTTTTTAGCGCTGCTAAAATTATTAATGGCCAGTTTCTCGGGAGCGTGCATGGACTCTTCACTATTTACGGTGTTTTCCCCCTCACAAGCACCCTTGGTACCACAACCGCAGTTTGAATCCTGTTGCATTTACTGTGTCTCCTTCCGCTTGTTATAAAATGCAGTAACAGTATGTCTTATTAATTGCCAAAAACTAAACATTTACCCTAACTCACTTTTGTGGCAGCAGTTATTTCCTGCAGCAGGTTGCTCCACATAGTCCTGACATCTGCTGCCGCGGGGGTATTAGGCATTTCTACCACCGGGAGCTTTTTGACCTGTGCCCCGGTCACGTTCCGGTCGTAGTGCACCCTGCCTACAACCTTAACTCCGGCCGCCATGGCTTTTTTCTCTATTATGTCACTCATCTCAGGGTTTATATCGAACTTATTTATGCAAAGATAGGCGGGAATTTTAAAAAAATTAATTAGTTCGACTACCCTTTCCAGGTCATGTTGGCCGGATAAGGTTGGCTCAGTTACGATTAGCACACAGTCTGTGCCCGTTACTGAGGCAATGACCGGACAGCCTATACCCGGCGGACCGTCAACAATTATATAGGGCAGGCCTTTTTCCTCAGCGATTATTTTAACCTGGCTGCGTACCAAAGAAACAAGTTTTCCTGAATTTTCTTGAGCAATACCAAGTTTGGCATGGACCATAGGCCCGTAGCGGGTACTGGAAATGAACCACTGGCCGTTAACCGCCTGCTTAAACTCAATCGCTTTTTCCGGGCAAAAATAGCTGCATACGCCACACCCCTCACAGGCTATAGGGTCAATGGTGAAAACTGTTTTTTGGTCTGTATTTTTTACTACCGCGCCAAAGCGGCAGAGCTCATGGCATTTACCACAGCCGGTACACTTATCAGGTATAATCGCAGAGCTTTTCCCGCCACTGAAATCATTTACTTGTTCAACCCGAGGGTTGAGGACAAGGTGCAGGTCGGCCGCGTCCACATCACAGTCAGCTACCGCCGTATTTTCCGCCAGGGAAACCAGGGAAGCCGCCAGGCTTGTCTTACCGGTGCCGCCTTTGCCGCTGATGACGGTTATTTCTTTCACCATTTCGCCTCCTTCACAGCAGAAATTAAAAGTTCTTTAAAAAGCTCCCGGTAACCCGGTACAGCGGAGTACGGCAGTGCACCTCTTGAATAAGCTTCGGCAATCCTGCGGTCATCAGGAATCTCAGCCAGGATCTTAATTCCCCTATCCCTGCAGAAATCACGGGCAAGGGTATTATCGGGGTCGTGCCTGTTAACAACCACCGCGTGAGGAATGCCGAGCTCTTTTACCATACCGGCGGCAATATCCAGGTCGTTAATTCCGAAGGGGGTGGGTTCGGTAACCAGAAGCACATAATCCGCACCTTTAATCGCAGAGATTACCGGGCAGGAAGTGCCGGGCGGCGCGTCGACAATATTCAAACCATTGCATCCCGTCGAGCGCACCGCCCTGATCAACGGTGGGCTGAAAGCCTCACCCACAAAAAGATTTCCATGGTAAAAAGATATTCTGCCCGCGCTTCCTCCTTCAATTGAACCAATACTCCTGCTTTTTTCAGTAATGGCCCCCGCGGGGCACACCAGTGCGCATCCCCCGCATCCGTGGCACATTTTATCAAAAGTGAGGATGTTTTTATTGATACAGACGATGGCGCTGTACTGGCAGATTTGCCCACAGGCGCCGCAGGCAACACACTTCTTCTGATCCACTACCGGAACCGGTATGCCGACAAGGTGGCGGCAGTCGATTTCAGGTTTCAAAAAAAGATGCCCATTGGGCTCCTCAACATCGCAGTCCAGATAGGCCACTTTATAGCCGGCGTCTGCCGCCGCGCAGGAGAGGCTCGCAGAGACGGTGGTTTTTCCCGTCCCTCCCTTCCCGCTGGCAACAGCTATAGTCAATTTAGGTGACATAATACAACCCCCTGAAAGGGTATGTTCTCAGCCTTTACCCTCAAGTTCTTTAATCCGCCTGTTGGCCTGCTCAAGGGCGTTTTCCAGGTAACCAGCCTGCTCCTTGAGGAAGGACAACTCTTGCTCGCCGCTCAGCGGAGGCGCGAAAACAGCTCCGTTCACTGCCGCACCTGGCGCCCGCCTTTGCCAGCGGGTCAGTCCCGTGGCATGATACCAGTTTCGCCAACCCCGGCCAGTGTTTCTCCGGGAGAAACCCGGGCAAGCATTGGTATTAGAGTCAATATAACTCATGCAGTAGCCGCGCCCCCGGCCTGTCATAGGACCTGAGCCCTGGGGACCCGTTCCGTTAAAACCTGGCATGATGGAACCCCTCCTTTAATTTTGTTCAATGGCGCAGCATCACCAGATTGTTCGATTTACGGCTTGCCAACTTTCTTACCGGGACCCTGACCTTGTCCCCAGTTTTGTCCTTGACACTGACGGCCTTGCCCCTGACCTTGCCCTTGTCCACGGCCTTGACCGGCGCCACAAGGTCCTCTTTTCTTGCCTACGCCCGGACCCTTACCAGCCGGACCGGTTCCATCCCCTCTGGGCATCTCCTTATACCTCCTTTTAAATTAGCCTTGTTTAGGCCCAATGAGCTTCAACATTGGCTCCTGATGCTTTTTCCAGCTTGCCGCTTTTGAAACTTTCCAGGGCTTCCGCCACTGTGCCTTCGGCGCCGCAATACACCTGAATACCTGCCGCGCCTAAGGCCTTAAAAGCTTTAGGCCCACAGTTTCCGGTAATTAAAGCTTCCACTCCGTTCCGGCTGATAATTTCCGCGGACTGTATGCCCGCGCCCTGGCCGGCGTTAAGATTCTGCTCGTTGCTCACAACCTCGTATTCAGCTGTTTCCGTGTTAAATAGTATAAACCAATTAGCACGGCCAAACCTTGGATCTACTTTGCTTTCCATGTTCTGCCCCATGGATGTGACAGCCACTTTCAAGGTCTCACCCCCTCCAGAGTAATTCTTAGTGACCGGTTTATTATGGTCATCGTTTCAAAATTATTATATCTCTCTTTATGAACTAATGTCAATAATATTGCTTTTAAATTAAAAAAATATGGCCGGTCAGATTGCTGCGTGCAATCAACACTAAAGCCATATTCTAAGAATTAAACATTTATCAAACTCTAATGAACTGAATAAAGCCGATATTTAATGGAGAGAATTTTAAAATATGAATAAGAAATATTTTTTTGTCGACTCCATTTTAATTGGCTTACTGGCGGCAAGTGGGATCAGTGGTTTCTTACTGTGGACACTCATCCCAAGAAGAACCACCCTGCGCAGGTTTATGAAAGACAGTCACATATGGAGCGGTATAGGGCTTACTATATTGGCATCCTATCACTTAATATTGCACTGGGACTGGTACGCTAAAATGACAAAGAAAATTATAGCAGGAGGCAGTGTTAAGATACAGTAATAATGTTAACATCTTCCTGGCTAAAAATTTCTGTTTATTATGAAAGTACCATGAATACTATTACTTTTCCATTGTGACGCTGATAAGAGAAAAGACCGGCCAGCGGTCATTTCTCTTTTCTATATTAACCAGGGTCTGGGAAACCCCGGTTGTTTTAAATTTTAGTCAGCCTGCTTAGGTGGCAGGCAGAACAGCTTCACTGGACAAACACATATTTAGATAAGAATTTTAATAATTTATTTCTATAATAATTATCAACTAAATTACTGCCTAACAAAAAAGAGCCCCTTGACATGGATAGCTTTTTGTTGTTGTCCATGTCAAAGGAAAAAGAGAGGTAGAGTATTTAGTTGAGGGTAAGCTTATTTAAACTTTTTAAACTTTCATAGATTTCGGGTGTGTCTATATCAAAAATTGCCGCCTGGTCCTGCACGGTGAAATACTCCACCCTGCTCCCAAGCTTTTTCAGGACAGGCCGCGCCCCTTCATCCCCTGCCAACTGCTGCAGTTGAGCGCTTAAATCATAGCTGAATATTACCGGGTGGCCTGGCTGCCCGTTGCAAACCGGTCGCAGAGCCAGACAGCGCCTCTTTTTAAATTCCTCAATCACCTTGTTGATCAGCAAGCTGGTGATAAAGGGCTGGTCAACCATAAAGACCAGGAAAGCTTCAGTGTCAACAGGCAAATTCTTGACCCCCGCTGCCAGGGATGTGCCCTGTCCCTGTTCGTAACAGGGATTGATCACAGTTTTAACGGGCAAGTCTTTAATGACGGCGCTTACCTGGTTTTCCTTATAACCTGTCACAACCAGGATCTCATCTACTGATGAGGCCAGCACATTTTCCGTTACTATGCGGATCAACGGCTTGTCTCCCAATTTAAGCAGCTGTTTGGGGCTGCCCATTCTGACAGACATACCTGCGGCCAAAATGATTGCTGAGATCATTTTATCCACCTACTCCGCTGCAGCGGCACAAAAGTCCTACAACAAAACTTCATAAAAAGAAGGTAATTTATAATTATGAAATAGCTGTAGTTTTATAATTATTGCCTAAGGCTCTTGTGTCGCCGCAGAATTTAAATATATTGTGAATAGGGATTCTGCCCTGAGCTGACCCAAGTATTACCTTTTCTATTTTCTGGCCAAGGAGCAATCTTACTAGATGGTTAACCTCAGTGATGTCTGCCAGGCAGTCCGCCTTGTTAATAAACACAACTATTCTGGCGCCCGGAGGTGTGTCGCGCAGCAGTTCTTCCGGGTGGGTAATTAGTTCAGCTACCAGTTCCGCGTCAATTTTAGAACCAATCGTCCGGCCGGTCCGCCTGGCAACGATCTCAGGACGGTGCACATGTCTGCTGTCCAGAGTTTTTCCGATGATATCGGCTCCCACCACAACCACAAGCAAAGTGGTTTCTCCGGGAATAACAGGTTCATAATTAAGATGCCCCTTAAGGGAACAACCTTTGGAGCCGTCCGCTTCAACTAAAGTATAGTTCGCGTAATACTGAAGCAAACTGACCTGCTCGGGGGTAATCCCTTTTAACTTATTGTTGCTCAACAGACCGGACCCTACCACCGGCTTCAAGCCCGAACGGAGATAGCAGGCCAGGTTATGTTCCGCCGCTTCTCCCTCTCCTAAAAGCACCAGAGGAAATTCTTCAGGCGAAGGCATGAAGATTTTTGTGGTAGTGGTAATGATAACATTATATTGAACAGATATTTCCTTGGCCAGCCGGAACATCAGGGAAGTCTTGCCTCCCCCGCCTACAATAGATATGATTTCACGTTCCTTCAGGCACAGGGCATCAATAATTCTCATAGTTGGTGGTCCTTGACAACTCATATTTGTGATGTCAGAAAGCTGAACACAGCTTCTAAAACACCGCCGCCGACAGACAGGGCTTTGTCGGAGATGGTATCACATTCAGTGTCTTTTCTTGGGTCGATATCGCCAATTTTAGTCCCCTGTGACACCCTGACGCCGTCTTTAATCATTCCTCTTATTACACCCGGTATTTCGGCCTTTACCTCAATATCCTCGACAAAGGCCACTATATCACCTTTTTCCACCAGATCCCCGATGACACGGCAAGGTTTTACCACTCCTTCTACCGGAGCCCTTAAAAGTCGTTCCACAGTAAAACCGTTCACAGCACCTGGTTTGCCGGTATCGTCAATCGCGCCGCCTCTGTAAATAACACGGCCCAAACGGTGCCCCCTGCAGGTTTCAATAACCGCGTGGACATCCAGTCCGGCCACAAAGCCCGGTCCCAGACCGATTACCAGGGGCGCTTCATCTATAGTCGTTCCCAGGTTGCGCTTGGCCATCCTGGCATCTACCACTACCTGCGGGTAAAGAGTTTTCACAACTTCAGCTTCCGGGTCTACAAGAACAGGTATGATCCTGTCATCAAACATTTCTAGAGCCTTATCTATTGTTTGAGCCAGACTGGCTTTAACGCCGTCGACTGTCACCGTACCCTCGTAAACCGCCTCGGCAAAAGCCACTTTTCTTCTAACCACCAGCGGGCTGCTTATTTCAGTCATAATAACATCCAGTCCGCACTTGTATAGCCGGTAGGCTACACCTGTGGCCAAGTCGCCTGCTCCTTTTATAATAACCATAGTACTAAGTTGACTCATTATTTTTCACCACCATTAAAGGCCTCTGCAAACATGGTTGCCGGTTCAATGAAAACTTCCATCGTCCCGCCGCAGGCCATGCCTTCAGCCGCTGCTATGTCGGCGGTCAGTGATACTTTGTGCAAGCGGGCTTTTTGCTCGTCGATGACGCCCAAAGCCTGCAGGCGCACCTCTGACTCGCCGCAGCCGCCGCCAATGGTGCCCAGAATGCGGCCGTCCCTGTATATGAGCATGCGGGCGCCGGCTTTACGCGGGGTGGATCCTTTTGTTTTAACGATAGTGGCCAGCGCTGCCGGTGTCCCTTCCTTGGCTGCGATTATGGCTCTGTACAGTGATTCTTTATCTGCCACGGAGGGCAGCTCGCAGTCGTTGGGGTGGTCCACTTTCTGTGTGCGGCCCGCGGCAAGTGAACCGGCTCCTCCGCCGCGTCGGTCTTTGATCATTTCGGCAGCGATGCACACTGCTATTTCGGCGGGAGTCTGAGCGCCGATATCAAGGCCTATGGGCATACGAACTTTTTCTATCTTTTCTATATCTATCCCGTCGTCGAGCAGTTGCTGCCTGATCATTTTGATCTTGCGCCTGCTGCCGATCATGCCGAGGTAAGCCACGGGGTATTTGATTACTTTGCTCAAGCAGTCAAGGTCGTGCATATGGCCTCTGGTTACAATCACCACACTGCTCGCGGGTCCGAGGCTTAGAATATTTTCTATATCATCAAAACTGCAGCAGATACTTTTGTAGACACCTGAAAAACGCTCGGCAGAAACGAAATCAGGCCGGTCGTCCACCACGGTAACCTGGTAGCCAAGCAACTGCCCGATATTAGCCAAAGGCAGGGCGATATGCCCCCCGCCCAGGATAATCAGTTCGGGCTGCGCCAGATAGGGGTCGATCATCACTGTGGCGCGCTGCTCCGGCCGGGCGGGGTTGACCAGTTCTGCGGTCTTGAACATCCCATCGGACTGGCTGGCCTTGACTAGTTCTGCCGCGGCGTCTTCGAGCCAGTTCAGCTGCAGGCTGCCTTTTTTAGAGGCGCCGCCGGCTGTGATTACTATTTTGGAGCCGGGCAGTCCCTCGCTCAGGTTTTCCTGTGCTATTACGGTTACGATTGTTTTTCCCTGCTGCAGGTTATCTTCCATGTTAAATGTTCCTCCGGAGACCATCATATTTTATCTTATTATAAAGATAAATACAACTACAGACAACTAATTTGAACCTTTGCCGAAGGTACAGTTGGGATACCTGCACTCGGGACAAGCCTTGCACAGACCGCCGTGGGCCAGAGCCACGATGTCCCGCCTGAATACCCTTTCACCTGCCAGCAATCTTGGCAGCAACAGGTCAACAATGGTTATTTTGAAAAACATCCCGCAGGCCGGCACACCCATGACAGGAATATCCCCCAGGTAGGCCAGCATGAACATTGCTCCGGGCAGCGCCGGGGCGCCGTATTTTTCCACTTTGGCCCCCGTCAGGCGGATGGCTTTGGGTGTAACATCATCGGGATCAACCGACATGCCGCCCGTTACAATTATTATGTCCGCTCCGTGTTCAGCCATTTTATTAATCTTGGCGGCAATTACTTCCATGTCGTCAGGCGCGAAATCCACTCCCAGCAACGAAGAACCATATGCTTCCGCTTTTTCCTTGATTACCGGGCCGAAACCGTCACGGATACGATTCTTATATACCTCGCTGCCGGTTATTACAACACCGACTTTTTGACTTTGAAACGGAAGCACTTTGACTACCCAGCCGGCCTGGCGGCAGATGTTTTCAGCGGATAATACCGTCTGTTCCGGCACTACCAGCGGAATGACCTTGGTCCCGGCCAGCAGGTCGCCTTTTTTCACAACCGTATTATTGGGCAGGGTGGATAAGATTACATCGGGCAGATCGTTAATCGCTTCCAGAGCCGGGATATTAACTTTCAGCAGGCCTTCATACCCGGCGTAAAGATTCACGCGGCTCTCCTTGGGACCGGTCCATGTAGTGCCTTCGCCCGCTATGGCCGTTCCCAGCCGCACACCGGCGACATCCTCGTGTACATCGGTCTGCTCAAGGTCTAAGATATAGATATTCTCTTTACCCAACTTCAGCAGCTCAGGAATATCTTCCACCTTAATGATGTGCCCTTTTTTAAAAGACGCTCCCTTGGACTCTCCCTTTACGACTTTGGTGATATCGTGGCTGAGCACTTTGCCAACCGCTTCTTCCACTCTGATTGTCTGTATTCTCATTGTTTGCACCCCTTAATATCTTTCCGCATAAGATAGAGTGTGGCCGTCTACTACTGTTATTGCTTTTAAAAATAGGGCCTCTCAAAAAGTTTTTCACCAAAGATAAGAAAATACTCTTAGATCTTAAGTTGTTCGGAAATAGCAATGATCATGACATTCGTATTGATACTTTGACTTCACTATTCCCTTGCCCGACCGGGGGCATTTAACTATGGAATCTTTGTGGTGGGGGCATCTAACCCAGCCAGGGGCTTCCAAATTATAACCTTTGCATTTGGAACAGCGGACTCCCTCCTCTGTTGCCTCCAGGTCTGAACTGAACCTTATTGTTTTGCAATTTGCGCAATAACAGTACTCCCATTCCTTAATTTGAGAAAGATATTTTTCCAGACTACTCTTCGCCACCTGCTCATTTTCAGTCAATGCGCGCCTGGCGGCTTCTATTTCTTTGGGGTCCATCCCGAAACAGTCAGTTTCAATTTTCATAATATCACCTCCACCAAAAAATATTTATGCCTGAGTGCCCTCGCTTACAGCCTTCTCTTACTGGTTGATTAAGATATGAGAGACGATACTATCGCCTCTCATATCTATAATCTTTGACAAGGTTCAGTATCTGTTAATTACTTTGCTTATTTCTGTTCTTTCTCTCTCTTTTCTTTTAAAGCCCGCCACACCTTTTCATAGGTAATCGGCAGTTCGGTCATGCTGACTCCGATGGCGTCGTAAATAGCGTTGGCGACACAACCCATGGTCGGGGTGGTGGCTCCTTCGCCAACTTCCTTCAGGCCGTAAGGACCGTTGGGCTCCCAGCTGTCTTCTACAGTCAGTGATAATACCGGCGGCATGTCCAAAGCTGTCGGCAAACGGTATTCACTGAAGTTACCGTTTAAGAGTTTCCCTTTATCGTCAAATTTAACTTCTTCCCAGATGGTCTCACCGATGCCCATGGAAAAGGCGCCGTGCACCTGGCCGTGGAACAGCTTCGGGTTGATGATGGTGCCGCTGTCGTGCACGTCCCAGGTATCGACACATTCTATTTGACCGGTTTCCAGGTCAACTTTCACTTCAGCAATCTGGGTCGCGCTGCTGTATGCCGGAGAGGTGCCGACCGCCGCACCTTTGTGATTGCCGCCCAGTTTGCCGGGGTGGTACCAGCCGCGACCGATCAGTACGCCCTTCGTCACAAAGTATCTGCGGGCGACTTCTTCGAAGGTTAAGGTAAGACTTGGTTCTTGCTTCACAAATACGATGCCTTCCTTGCAGTCCAAATCGTCCGGCCTTAACTCGCGATTACCGATATAAGCCCAACCTTCTTTAATTCTCCCTGACTCTCTGAACATCTCGACCGCCTGCTCGAGAATCTTCTGCTTGACATCTTCCCCTGCTCTCTTCACAGCCCAGCCGGCCATCAGAGTCTGCCTGCTGGCGTAAGCGCCAAAGTCAAGGGTAGTCAGGTCGGTGTCACCCGCATACATCTGGCATTTTTCGTAGGGGTAACCCATCGCCTCGGCAGCCATCTGCAGCAGCACTGTGTCGCTGCCCTGGCCGATATCTACGGCCTGCGAGTATACAAACGCCCGGGTCCCGTCATCATAGATCTTGATCATGCCTACTGAGTGCGGCAGGTCGGTCCGGTACTGGCAGAAACCGGCGCCTGTAACAAAGCCGCCGTTGCCGACGCCGATGCCCCGGCCCAGGCCAAGCTTGCCTCTCTTTTCTTTCCAGCCGGAAGCATCCCGTGCCATTTCATTTGCTTTCCCTAAGTGATACGATTTCACTTCGTATCCCGCCGTGGTTACGGTGTTGTTCTTACGGGCGTTGACAAGGCGCATGTCGATCGGGTCAACCCCGATTGCCTCGCCGATAAGGTCAAGGTGGTGTTCAAAGGCATAGCGCGGCTGCGGCTGGCCGTGGCCTCTCTGTGCGCCGCAGGGCGGCAGGTTGGTTACGTAACGGTAGGCGTCAAACTGGTAGTTTTCAATGGGGTACAGCACGCCCAGCAGGGAGCCTGCATAGTATGTTGAGGCAATACCCAGACCGGTGTAAGCGCCTCCGTCCAGGATAGCTTTAAATTTATGGGCTAAAACTTTCCCGTTCTTGTCTACGCCGGTGGTAAGCTCCATAGTTATGGCGTGACGTCCATGGCCGTTTAAGAAGGTTTCTTCATGGTCATAAAACATTTTAACTGGCTGGCCGAGCATTTTGGACAGGATTAATGCGGAGAAGTCCAGTCCGGTGGGGTCTAATTTTCCTCCAAAACCTGCGCC
This sequence comes from Pelotomaculum propionicicum, assembly GCF_004369225.1. Taxonomy (GTDB): domain Bacteria; phylum Bacillota; class Desulfotomaculia; order Desulfotomaculales; family Pelotomaculaceae; genus Pelotomaculum_B; species Pelotomaculum_B propionicicum. Next base: position 84,683 of record NZ_QFFZ01000007.1, on the reverse strand, counting down.
CACATGGGTCTTCAACACGCGCAGGTCACCCATCTTCATGCCCAGCACCCGGGCCAGGTGATATTGCAGGTAGTGGACCGACTGGCAGGAGCTGTACAGGGTTGCTTTATCTCCATCCCACATGCCGATCGAGCAGTGGTTTTCAATAAAAGCATGATACGTGCGCTGCCCCTGCAGGCGGTCGGTGCGGACGTAGTACGCTTCTTTTAAGGCAGCGTCGGGATCGCCGAACTTGTGGTGAATCTCGGTATTGACGTTGCCCGGGTACTCTTCAAAGATTTGCGGCGCGCCTTCTTTTGCCGCTTCCTGCCAGGTTAATACCGCCGGCAGCTCTTCATATTCCACTTTAATCAGTTTGAGTGCTTTGTAAACGGTTTCTTCGTCAACCGCGCACACCGCGCCGATTTTGTCGCCAACATACAAGACTTTGTCAATAGCGAAAATGTTTTCGTCAAAGCGGGCGGGGCTCAGACCCCATTTCATTGAGGGAACGTCCTTGGCGGTAATGATGGCTTTTACGCCGGGTAGCTTTTCCGCTTCGGAAGTGTCAATATTAATAATGCGCGCATGCGCCACAGTGCTGCGAATTAGTTTCCCGTAAAGCATGTTCGGGAATTTAAGGTCGGCGGTGTACTGGGCACGGCCGGTTGTTTTTAAAAACGAATCGTTTCTGTCGAGGCTTTTCCCGACATAAGAAAAATCTTTATTTACTTTAACGCTCATCACCCTCATCCTTTCCTTATTTCTTTTCAGCCTCAGCCGCGGCTAAAACGGCCTCGACAATATTGACGTAACCTGTACAACGGCACAGGTTGCCGGCTATGGCCTCGCGCACCTCATGTTCGGTTGGACTTGGATTTTCATTAAGCAATGCCCTGGAAGAAATGATCATTCCGGAAGTGCAATAACCGCATTGATATGCCGCGTGCTCAATGAATTTTTCCTGGACGATATCCAATTCTTCTCCGTTCGCGATACCTTCGATGGTTGTGACTTCACGTCCGTCCACGTCAACAGCCAGGACCAGACAGGAGTTGACCGGCTTGCCGTCCAGCATAACGGTGCAGCAGCCGCAGTCACCCAGTTCGCAGCCTTTTTTAGTGCCTATAAGGTCAAGGTCTTCACGCAAGAAGTTCACCAGCAGGGTGTTGGCTTTAACCACCCTGGTATATTCGCTGCCGTTAATTTTCACGGAAACTAAATAACGCTTAATTCCACTTTTATCAACAATGAAGTTAGACATCTTCACATCTCCTTTCTTATACATGTCCCTCGTCGATAGCCTTACGCAGTGCCCGCTTGGTAAAGACGCGCACCAGGTCAGTGCGGTATTCCGCAGATGCCCTTATGTCGGAGATGGGCTTGCATTCTCCGGAGGCGATTACTCCGGCTTCTGCCAATAGTTCGTCAGTTACTGTTTTCCCTTTCAGGAATTCTTCGGTTTTCTTTGCCCGCACAGGTGTGGCGGCAACTGCCCCAAGGGCCACACGAGCATCCTTGATGACATTGTTTTCAACTTCAACAGCGACAGCTACACCGACCACAGCCAGGGCGCCTGACTTGCGCAGCCCGAACTTAATGTAGTTGCTGCCGGTCATTTTCTGGTCGGGGATGACCACTTCGGTGATGATTTCGTCCTGAGCCAGGACAGTCTTGCCGGGGCCTGTAAACAGATCTTCCAGCGGCATGGTACGCTCGCCGTTCACACCTTCAAGCTTAACGGTCGCGTTAAGAGCGATAAAAATCGGCGGCAGGTCGGCGGAAGGTACGGCGTTACTGATATTGCCGCCAAGCGTACCGATATTGCGCACCTGGTTATCAGCCATTTGCCCGGCCGCGTTCGATACTGACGCATATTTTTCGGCCAATAATTTCGACTTATACAAATCATTATGGGTAACCCTGGCGCCAACAACAACACCTTTACCCGGTACGTATTCAATTTTCTTCAACTCAGCCAGGTTTTTAATTGAGACAAGGACTTCCGGAGCCAATACTTCTTTTTTCATTTTGACGATAATGTCGCTCCCACCGGCGATCACTTTAGCCCGGGGGCCAAACTGTGACAGCAGCTGGCAGGTTTCCGCGATACTTTCCGGCGCATAATACTCGAAATCTGGTAGATACACGTTTTCTCCTCCTCTTTTTGAATAATATTCTAGTGCACACTTACACTTAAACCGCTATTTTTATTTCTGGCATCACCCTCTCCATAAAATTGCATTTTCCTATCTCTTTTAATAAATACACATAGTTTTATTAGGCTTTTTCTTCCAATAATTGTTTGAGTTTACCCCACTGCGGTTCAAAAATTTCCTTCGGCATCTCTTTTAAATCGGGAGAGATCCTGGGTTTGAAATCCATATGGGCGATAACGTCTTTCTCCACATCCATGCCCGGCGCGATTTCGATGAGAGTCATTTCACCTTCTTCCAGCGTGAAAACAGCGCGTTCGGTGACATAGAGCACTTCTTGCCCCCTTTTCTGGGAGTACTCGCCACTGAAGGTAACCTGCATCACATGGTCCAAGAATTTTTTAATTTTGCCTTCCCGCACGATCTTAATCGTGCCGCCGGCAACTTCATATACCGCGCCGGAAGTAGTCAAGGTGCCGCAGAAAACCACTTTCTTGGCGGTTGAGGAAATATTCACAAACCCGCCCGGGCCGACCACTTTGGGGCCAAATTTGCTGACGTTGAGGTTGCCCTTTTTGTCGGTTTGGGCCAGGCCTAGAAAACAAATATCCAGTCCGCCGCCGTCGTAAAAGTCAAACATGTATGGGTGGTCAATAGTTGCTTCCGAGTTGTGGGTGGCCGGGAAATCTCCGCCTTTTGCCGGCATCCCGCCAAAGTTGCCCAACTCAGTGGTGAGGGTCATCATTTCGGTTACACCTTCCTCGGCAGCCACACTGGCTACCCCGTCAGGCATGCCGATGCCCATGTTTACCACAGCGCCCGGCCGCAGTTCCATCGCCGCGCGGCGACCGATAATCTTGCGCTCGTCCAGAGGCAGGGGCGGGATACTGCCCAGGGGCGCTCTTTCAGCCCCGCACAGGGACGGCATATAATAAGTTACTTTTGTTTGCAGGTGGTTTTCCGGCTTGGACTGGACAATATAATCCACCAGGACACCCGGCACCTTTACTCTCTTGGGATGGATCGTGAAGGGCTTGACCACGTGCTCCACCTGGGCAATCACCATGCCGCCGTTGTTTCTTGCAGCCGTGGCCAATGACAGAGCCTCCAGGAATAAACACTCTGTATCCATGGTCATGTTGCCTCTTTCGTCCGCGACACTGCCGCGGATAACGGCCACATCGATCGTGAAAGGTTTGTAGTACAGGTACTCTTCCCCATCAAGCTCAATCAGCTGCACCATGTCATCTTTGGTGATCTCGTTAACCTTGCCGCCCTCTAAGCGGGGGTCGGCATAAGTGCCCAACCCTACTTTGGTCAGGACGCCGGGTTTCTTGCCCGCCATTTGCCGGTACAAATGGACCATAACCCCCTGGGGGAACAAATGGCATTCAATTTTATTGTCAATAACCAGTTGGCCTAACCTGGGCGCCTCGCCGATATGGCCGGCAATATGTTTTCTTACCAGTCCCTCATGGCCAAGGTGGTTCATGCCTCTGGTTTTATGGTCGCCGCAGCCGCAGCTGTGAGTATTCATCAGGTTTCTGGGACTGCCGGTTTCCAGGAAACGGTTCTCGAGAGCTGTCGCGACTTCCTCGGGAAAGCCGCACAAACCGGCTGTAGTCCACGCCACGGTCATACCGTCTTGTATTAAATCCACAGCTTGCCGTGCCGTGACAAGTTTGGACATCATCTCTTCTCCCTTCAAATTTATATATCTCAAATGATCCTGGGAAGGTTCTAATCTGAACTAAGCCTAAAACATTAATTTACAACTGTTTGCGTATAAAAGTTCACCTCACTTTATGTTTTTTAACTACAATTCCATGTAGTGCTTATATTATTAACACAATTAACACACGATTTTGCTGTGCAGTATTATCCGCAACCTTAGCCCGGTTTTATATTACCACCCTTAAATGAGCAAAGTGAAATATACGTTCGCGATTGCATTGATTAGTTCTGCCTATTAATATTGCGGATATGATTATTTTTTTTAATATAAAATGGTTTTTAAGTCAGGCCATAAAAAAAGGACTGCCCGGCCGTCTCTGCCTTTGCAGCCTTTGGGAACTTTCAGTGCGAATAATTGCCTATATCTGTTAATACTGGACATGCTAACCAGTACTGCACTTGGGAAATTTACACTACTGGGCTTCTTTTTTACCTGAAATACCTAAAAATAGTTATAAGAGCCTTCCAACTGAGAAGAAGGGATTTTGTAAAACTGGGATTAATAATTGCTGAAAGTGTATTAATAGGCAAAACTTATAAATACAATCGTTAAAAAATATTTAAGCTCCTTTATTATAGATGGTAAAATAAAACAAACCAAAAAAATAAATTAAATAAATTTAAGTTATTGAATTTTATTGTCGATGACATAAAAAGGTGTTATTAGCAAGAAAATCAGAACAGCTTTCTGTATACAAAAAGCATTTACATAACAAATGGATTTCGTATATAATATTACAAAAGAAGTTAATGTTATTTTCTTTTTAGGTTACATGTGATGTTTTTCACCAACCGTACCCACTTTTAAAAAATTTTGCGCAATGTATGAGGTTTTCAGCAAGTGGTAAGAGTTCCTTTTTTAGTGTCTGTTTAACTGGCAATCCACAGACTTTAGGAGGGATACTATGGAGATGCATCAGCTGGAATATGTATTGGCCGTGGCTAAATACAACAACTTCACACGGGCCGCAGAAGAGATTAAAATTTCTCAGTCCTCACTATCCCAGCAGATCAACAAGTTGGAGAACGAATTAGGCACCAGTTTATTTGTGAGGACAACCCGGTCAGTCCAACTTACCCCGGCCGGCTCAGAGTTTGTCACCCACGCCCAGCGCATAATGTCGGGTGTAAATGAAGCAAAACGCTGCATCCAGGAGTATGTGTCCATTGTAAAGGGTGAGCTTAAACTGGGGACTCTCGCGGTAATCGGCAGTTACAGCCTGCCAAACCTGGTGACTTCTTTTCAGGACAATTTCCCTGGCATAAAACTGAGCCTTTATGAGGAACAATGCGAAGAGCTTTTATATTTACTGCACGCTCAAAAAATTGACGCTGCTTTTGTCCAGATCAACAAGCCTAATCCAAACTTCAATTTCTACCCTTTGGTGAACGACAAGATGGTAGTCGTGACCAGCCACCGGCATCCATTGGCAAACAGGGTATCCATAGACATTAAAGAATTAGAAAATGAAAAGATGATTCTCACCCCTTCGACTTCCGGGCACTACCATGATTTTTATAATGCGTGTCAGGCCGCTGGCTTTGTGCCCAATGTGGTGCTGAACTGCTCTGTGGTTAAGACGATGCTGGCTTTTGTACGTGAGGAACTTGGCATTACGGTGCTATCTTCTAAGGTAGCACTGGCGGAGCGTGACCCCAGCATGCGGGTGATAGGGCTGACGCCAACCATTCACAGAAGGATCAACCTGGCCACGCGCAACAGCTCCGACACTCCGCCGACACTTAAAATGTTCTTGAAATATATCCCGCAGTGGCTTAAAACCCAGGCCGCCATCGACAGGGCTAAAGTCACCGCGATCAGCTCAAGCCTGACCAGAAATAGTTTGCAGTTAGTCCGCTAAAACACCAAAAACGAATTCGACCAAACAAGGCCACATTTAAAGGCCTTGTTTTTTTTATCACCTTATAGTTTCCTTCCCGCGCCAGGCGCACACATCAAAAAAGAGGGGCGGCAGCAAAGCCGTCCCTCTTTAGCAGATTGTTTAACTTATTTGAACATCCCAATAGAAGTCCAGTATGGAACCGCGATCGCCAGGGTAATCAGAACAGCCACACCGTAAACAAGGCCGTACGTACTGCTCTGCCCTGTCGTCCAGGACCTTTCTTTGGCAATAGACTCAGCTACCATGGCGAACATGTTTGTGTAAGTCAGGAAGAAGCAGTTTGCCGCCATGATGAAGAGGGGAACCCAGACCATAGGGTTAACACCGTAGTTGTTCGATATTTCAGGGAGAACCGGTATGAGAATGGTCATGGTGGGGATGAATACCGCCACGTCAAAGAACCTCAAAATAAAGAACAGTATTATGATGGAGTAACAGAACATCCAGGGGCTCGACGTTAAGGGCGCTATTACCGGCACTAACACGCCAACCAGCCACTTGGACACGCCGGTGACACCAAAAACGCCGCCAATGCTCATGGCCACGCCAATAAACATGATTAAATCCCAGCTGATTCCGGTACCGAATTCCGCGCCTTTAATTACGCCGAATATTGTCAGCAGGAACATTCCTCCCAACACCGTTGCTCCGTCAGGAATACCGTGGATCTTGTTGGTGAAGAACATCAAGAAGCAGATGGTAAGGATTATCGCGCTGATAGTTTGGTCTTTGCTCCATGCGCCAAGTTTTGAGTACTCTTCCTGGAAATATTCTTTCTTCAGGGTTATCGTATCTTTCGGCTTCAGAGCAAAATACCCGCCTACAATAAGCAGCACGGTCAGTATTAAAGCGGGGAGAAGCATAACTTGCAGGTAAGAATCGAAGGTTAGCACGCCTTTCAATTCCGGAACCGCCCCAAACATACCCAAAATAATCGGGCCGTGCAGGGAGCCGGTAAGCCAGCCAGATCCCGGTATTACCGCCATAGCCCAGGCGGATAACAGCAGCAGTGCGCTCCCCTTGGACTTCAACTCCAGGTTGCAGGCCTCAATTACACTGACAGCGATAGGCACAATGATGACGCAACGCACAGTAATTGAAGGTGTAAGAGCTGAGAGAGCCAACCCGATGATTACAAACGCCAGGATAAGCATAGGATAAGACGGGTTGAACATCTTCATAACCAGGAAGCCAATCCTTTTGCCCAGCCCGGTTTTAATCAGCACGAAGCCGAAGAAGAGCGCCGGGATCAGGGTCCACAGGGCGCTGCTGGTAAACCCGGAAAAAACATTGGCCGCGGGAACTTTTATAGCCAGTGTAAACATCAAGAAGAAAAACCCTGAAACGGAGTTGGGCATGTTCAACGGCTTAAATATCCACAGCCCGATGGTAATAATCAGGGCTAATAACACCAGGTGCCCCTGCGGAGGCAGCGCTGGTACCCAGGGCTTGGCCAGCCCGACATAAAGGGCGAAAACGAGCATCACTAAAAACAACATATCAGTGACTTTTAATTTTGAACCAGTTGCTGTCGTCATGAAATATTTTCCTCCTCTCAGGTTTTGGAAAAATTACCGACTATTGATACTTCTTTTTATGAAATTAAGATAAATCCTAACACCCCTTATACCCTTTATGATCACCTCACCCACCGCCGGCATACATCCTGGGGCGCTTACGCGCCCCATTCTTCACTTCTCACGTCGGCGGCTTGAAATGTACTGCCCGCAAACGGTTAAGTTTTAGCCTTTAGCAGCCAGCATAGCTTTGAGCTTGCCCCACTCAGGCTCGAATATTTCCCTGGGCATTTCTTTTAAATCGGGAGAAATCTCCGGCCTGAAGCCCATATGGGCAATGACGTCTTTTTCCACGTCCATACCCGGCGCGATTTCGACCAGGGTTACCTTGCCGTCTATCAGTTTGAACACGGCGCGCTCAGTTACATAGACCACCTCTTGTCCTCTTTTGGCGGCGTACACACCGCTGAAGGTGACATGTTCATTGGCCTGGACAAATTTCTGGACCCTGCCCTCTTTCAGAATTTTGATGGTGCCGTCTTTTACCTCATATTCAGCTCCGCCTGCGGTTAAAGTGCCGCAGAAAACTGCCTTCTTGGAGGATGATGAAATATTTACGAATCCGCCCGGTCCCACTACCTTGGGTCCAAATTTGCTGACGTTAATGTTGCCCTCAACATCGCACTGGGCCATTCCCAGGAAGCATATGTCAAGCCCGCCGCCGTCATAAAAGTCAAACATATTGGCGTGGTCAATGAGGCAATCAGGGTTGATGGCAGCCGGGAAATCCATGCCTTTGGCCGGCACGCCGCCAAAGGCGCCCAACTCGATGGTCATTAACAAGTCATCACTTACGCCTTCTTCTCCAGCCACAGCGGCAACTGCGTCAGCCATCCCGATACCCATGTTGACGCAGGCCCCGTTTCTCAGCTCCATTGCCGCCCTGCGGCCTACAACCTTGCGCTCGTCAAGCTGCATGGGTTCTACATGCGCCAGGGGCTTTCTGATTCGCCCGTCAAACGCGGGCTCATTTAAAGTGACTCTTGTCTGCAGGTGATTTTCCGGCTTGGCGACAACGATGTAGTCCACCAAAACGCCCGGCACTTTTACAGCCTTGGGATTAAGTGTTTTGGCCTTGGCCACGTACTTAACCTGGGCTATCACAATGCCGCCGTTTCTTTTTGCCGCCATGGCCTGGTGCAGCGCTTCCAGGAACAACGGCTCTTCATCCATGGTCATATTGCCGTCTTCGTCGCATACGGTGCCGCGAATCATCGCCACATCTAATTTGAGGGGTTTAAAGTACAAATACTCTTCCCCATCAAATTCAACCAGTTTTACAATGTCATCCGGGGTGATATCATTAATTTTGCCGCCCTCCCGGCGGGGGTCCGCATAGGTGCCCAGTCCTACTTTTGTGAGCACGCCCGGTTTGCCGCCGGCCATCTGCCGGAACAAATGGACAATGACGCCCTGTGGAAACAGGTGGCACTGAACTTTATTTTCAAGAACCAGTTTGCCCAGCATGGGGGCTTCGCCGATATGTCCGGCAGTGTGCCTTCTGACCATGCCTTCATGGCCCACATGGTTCATCCCTCTGGTCTTCCAGTCACCGCAGCCGCAGCTGTGGATGTTCCATAGATCCCGGGGATGACCGGTTTCCAGAAAACTCTTCTCAATTGCTATCGCCAACTCTTCTGGGAAGCCGCACAAACCAGCTGTGGTCCATGCCACACACGCGCCGTCCTTTACTAACGCTCCGACCTGATCCGGGGTAATTACTTTGGCCATCATCTCTTCTCCCTTCAAATTCAATTCTCCCTAAGAATACTTGCCATAATTCCTGAACTGCGCTGAAAACAAGACAACTCAAGGTTATCTGGTTTTTCTTGTGAAAAACTTCACCTCGCTTCCGGTAATATTTTTAAAATATAGCAACTCCTGCTGCATGCAGTATTACGCATCCTTTATACCGGTTTAATCTTACCACTCGTAAATACGCTAAGAGAAATATGTGTTTACGATTGCATTAATTAGTTCTGCCTATAAATATTGTGGTTTCCATAAACACGGGCAATATATAGGCATTTCACAATAACCCCTGCAATGCGGAAAGAAAAAGACGCCTCAAATTTGAGGCGTTAATGCGCCCGCATAATGCACTGGAGGCGTCTGCCATTAAATTATTATGGTCATTGTCTCATTATTGCAATTCCCGTAGATTTAGTTCAAAATATTATAAATAATTCTCCACAAAACCATATATCTGCCGGGCTTTAAAGTAACTTTGTAAAACCGCTGTTATGATTTCACGCGGTAAGGGTGGTTTGCTGCCTGACTTAAAGGGCAGCGCTTCTTCGTAAAACCGGTCCGGGAAAGCATACTCCTCTATTGTTTCTCCCTCACGCACATTGAACTGGTGTTGGAGGTGCCATATGTCAGAGGCAGCTTTCATTACTTCCTGTTCCGTATAAGGACAGCCGGTCACTGCCGCAAGCGCCCGCGCATAAAAGCCGGGTCCCAGCCCCCTGTGAACGGGCGGCCTGATGCAAAGGCCCGTTGAATTGATAATAGTGATCAGGTCTTCAGCATAGACGGCCATTTTGGGTATATCAACTTTAGAAGGAGGAGCGCCAAATATTTCTTCCTTCAAGTTATCGGGCATATCCAAATCGTTTATTAACTCTACAGGAACAGAAATCTCTTCTTCAAAATAGCTGCGCACCTTACCCAACAGGTTGTCGGCCGGCGACCTGGTGCGCAGGTGATCGCCGCACCTTGTGTTGGTGAGGTAGCCCAGCGTCCACACATCCCATTTCCCCCTGGGGTCCCGCACCGGAATTTCGACCCCTTTAATGTGCATTGCATATTTTGCGCTGCCGGGAATATTTGCAGAAGCTATTTTGATACCTTCAGCCAACAAATCTCCAATGCCTTTTCTTTGCCCGATACTCTCCAAAAGTCTGATTATACCCGGAAAATCGCCCCATGCGAGGGGTACCTCCGGGGCCGCTTTGCCAAGCAGGCCGTTCTGGTTAGCTTCAATGGCGAAGGCGATTACACCGGAGGCGGAAATAACATCCATACCATACAGATTGCACACTTCCGAGCATTTTAAAATTTCGGCAATCTCTTTAATGCCCAGTTTGGCGCCGAATTCTAAAGTAAAGCTAACCTCCAGGCCTTTATTTTCATATCCTTTATATTTCCCGCCTTTTACATTGGTCCAGTGGGTACAGGCAATGGGGCAGGAAAAGCAGGCCAGATCCTTTTCTTTATAGTCACTTTCGAAAATCCCCCTGCCGCGGGTTTCCACCCAATCGTCAAAGTAACCGCGCGTAAAATTGTGCCCGGGCAGCGCCCCTATCTTATTGTAAGGGTCAGCTACAACCATACTGCCAAAGCGGTTAGTGTACCCGTAGGACTCATGGTTGACAACCTTTTTAAAGGCCTCCCTCATGATCCCGGCAAAGCCGCGGCGGTCAGCCACCCGGACCTGGCCAGTGCCGCGCACCGCGACGGCTTTCAGGTTTTTACTGCCCATTACCGCGCCCATACCGGTCCTGCCCCAGCTCCCGTGGTAATTATTCTGCACTGAGGCAAAACGGACAAGCTTTTCACCAGCCGGGCCAATGCTGGCTACTTGGAAGTCTCTTCCTTTTTCCCGCCTGATCCGGTCGACAGTATCAGTTGTGGACATACCCCAAAGGTGCGCCGCGTCTTCTATTTTTATTTGTTCATTATCTATGGTAATATAAACCGGCGCGGAGCTTTTTCCAGTCAACATAACATAGCTGTAACCGGCAAATTTCAAGGCCGCCCCCCAGTGCCCCCCGCTGTTACTGGTGCCAAACCGGTTGCTGAGAGGAGACTTGCCGGTAAGTTCAGTGCGCGCGGCGGTAGGAAGCAAGGTTCCGACAAAAGTGCCGGCGCCAAAAGTCAGAATATTTTCGGGGCCGAGCGGGTCTGCCCCCGGCCTTGTAAGATCAACCAAAAGCTTTGTGTTTACACCCAGCCCGCCCAAATAATCCCTTTGGAGGTGTGACACGTCCTCTATGTCCACTTTTTTATTTGTTAAATCAATTTTTACCAATTTAGCCATCTCGCTGCTCCTTTTCTTTAACTAATGCTTTGCTGGCGCAGTAAGTGGCGCACAGGCCGCAGTTCTTACAGCCGGGGTCAAATCTGATGCTAAAATGGGCATCTTTTTCATCGATGCTTTCAACAGTAATAAGAGAACGGGATGGATCAAACCCTCCCTCATCAGACCAGGAACAAATCATCTCACAAATCCGGCACCCTGTACAGCGCGCCTCATTCAAGCTTATCTTCCAGGCCATGTGAACACCTTCACTATCTAATTAATAATAAATTTACCTGAGGTCATGGAAACGTTTTGCTTTTAATTCATACACAGGCAGTGTCCCCGGAGGCACCACTTCCACATCCATGTTAACCATAAAAGACAACTGCAGTTCCTCTGCCACCTTCTTGCGGACATTATCCCACAAGGCGGCGTCAACATTTTGCTGCGGCTCTATCCGCACTTTGATCTTATCCATCCCGGTTCCATTGTTTAAAGCCATGTACTCGTAATTATCAGAACACTCTTTAATTCCCCGCAGCACATTTTCAATTCCCGCTACGGATACGCATACTCCCCTGATTTTGATGATATCTCCTACCCGCCCCTTAAATCCTTTAAATTTACTGAGCGTCCTGCCGCACCCGCAGGAAAAACCTTCGTCTATGCCACCTACGATATCACCTGTTTCAAACCTGATGCAGGGGTGCGTTTTCCCAACTAAATCAGTAACCACCAATTTTCCGGATTCACCCGGCTTGACCGGTTCGTCGGTCTCGGGGTCCAGCACTTCACAGTAAACCAGGTCCTCATTTAGATGACCTGTTCCCTCCTCACACATCCAGGCAATATAGTTTGTCTCCTGGGTACCGCAAAAATCAAATGCTTTAGCACCCCATGCCTGTTCCAGGCGCATTCCGGTATTAGGGATGGACATCCCGCCAGGTTCACCGCCGGTACAGATAATTTTTACTCCGAGTGTGCTTGGGTCAATACCGTTATCCTGCGCGACTTTGGCCAAATGCAGGATATAGGTCGGCGTCCCCATTAAAACTGTTACACCCAGTTTTTTAATCATCCTGAGGCGCATCATACTGCTCCAGGTGCCGCCGGGTATCACCAGGGATCCCACTAAATGCTCACATGAGTCATAAGAAGCTGCGAGCCCCATAAAGGGTGTAAAGCCAAAGGCAACGTGAACAATATCATGATTTCTTATGCCGGCCGCCCAGACACTGCGCACAGCGCCTTCGCAAAAAACTCCGAAGTAGTCTTCTTCAGTGAATGGAATAAGCACAGGTTCGCCGGTAGTGCCTGAAGTCATGCCTATACGGATGAACGGCCCGCGGCCGGGCATACGCATCATTCCGTAGGGAGGGTCAATTTCCTGGCTAATTCTGATCTCTTCCTTTTTCAAGAAAGGCAAACACCTTATATCATCCAAAGTCTTTAACTTGCCAGGATTAAAACCATTTTGCCCCCATTTTTCACGGTAAAAAGGACTTTTTTCCCAAAGGTAATTGACCTGTTCGGTCAATCTGGCTAATTGCAGTTTCTTAAGCTCACTGCGCGGCATTACTTCTGCCGGAGACCAGTACTTGTAATCCACGCCGGTTGTCTGGCTTACCCCTGTCATTAGCATGTTTTCAACATCTCACTTTCTCTTACTAGACTATTCCTGCCAGGAATTTCACAAAAGCCAACAAATTCATTCATGGCTTAGTTAGTCGCATAGAGTGTTCCGCCGAAATGCCGCATTATTTTAAATTGAAATTTGTTGTCTTAACCTACCACCACCATAATTTATCTACGTGAGGTAGAAGATATCAGTCCGACCAATCCTTGTTTTATCTTACCATCGGTAAATCAATAAAGTGAAATATGTGTTTGCGATTGGATTAATAGGCTTTGCCTATAAATCTGCTAGAAACGATAGAATTTTTCTGGTAGATAGTTTAACAATTTATTACTTCTCATGCACTCAATCAAATTAGCGAATTATAGTTCTTTTTGGTACAATCAGACAACCAAAATAGCATAAGATCAAAATAACTGAGTTAAACCCACATACGCGAAAAAAAATGGCTGAATCTCAAGTATTCCACCATTTTTCTATAAATTTAAAAATATTCTAATAATTTTGCGATTTATAAGTTTTGATTAATAAACTATTATTTGCTTTTTTCTTAGCTGTTCACTTCAATTTTACGGTTTAAGAAAACACCCTTGCCCCTGGCTACAATTTTAAGATCCAGGGTCTTAATAGCACACTCGGCCAGAACTATGGAATTACCCTGGTGGACGATCAAGCCTTCAGCAATCAGTACATCATCAATGTTGGGCTGGCTGAGGTAATTGACTGTTAGTTCCACGGTTATTGGCTGAAGGCCCGCGCCGCGCAAAGCTATACCCATGCAATTGTCAGCCAGGGTGGCCAGGACTCCCCCATGTACGCCGCCATAGTAATTGGAGCATTTTTCATCCAAAAGCAGGCTTAACCGGCAGTAGTTTTTAGCCAACCTGTCGATTTTAATACCTACCAGGCTGGCAAAAGGGCTAACTGAAACCTCTTCCGTATAAGCAGGCAGAGCGCAGTTTTCTTCCAGTCCTTCAGTCGTTTTCAAATAACAGCCCCCTCAAATTGGCCTCTCAATTCAAGTCTTCAGCAAGAGGAATAATAAAGGCGTATTAAATTAAAGTCTGTTCTCATGGTTCTTTTGTACAGGTTCATTGTCTTTTTAAGGTTTTCCAAAAACAATGTCACGTCAACCCAACCAAGTTTTTCATCATAAACATAAACCGGCTTTGCATCAATATTTGTTTCTTTTGCGGTTTCAACATGAATGCTTTCCATTTAAATCACCCTGACAAAATTATTTTGGGTCCGGGGTAACCCAATAACCGGTGTTGCGGTACGGGTTCTGCAGTTCCTTGAAATGCTGCCTTTTGTTAAGAAACTCCTGCTTTTTGCTGTTCAGGTAAGCTTCAAAATGGTGCCGCCTGCCCTCGTCACTAAAACGGTGGTTGCTTTTGGGATAAAAAACCAAACTTACTTTTTCTCCTTCAGCTTTAATCACGCCCCTGGTGCCGCAGAATGGGCAGATCACATTTGCGCCGTCATACCTCAGGATATCGCTCCAACAGACCGGGCACTCATTTGCTTTGGCCGCCCGCTTATAACCGGGATCAAAAAGGGCCCGGCCCAGCTGTTGGGCTCTTGCCAGGTCAGCGGGGTTTTCTATAACTTCGGCGGGGTGTGCTCCGAAAAATACCGAGCTGTCAACCAGATTCAGGTTTAAAAACCTGGCCGTAAGGTTTAAGGCGGGTTCGGTATAGCCTTCCCAATCAGGCGCGCCGTAAGTGGTTGCTGTAACGCAGGGTTTGCCGGCGAACTGTTCGTATTTATTGCCGATAGAGACAAATCTGTCCTGGAGCTTTTTGATACTGCTGTTTGGCCCTAAAATATAGCACGGGGCGGCAATTACCACCGCATCAGCGTCCCTGATCCTGGCCAGCAGGAAATCAAGATCATCCTCAATAACGCAGGGAGCTTCCTTGGGCAAACAGGAATAGCAGGCCCTGCACCCTTTAATATCTAAATCTGTTAGCCTGATCATCTCCAACTGGTTGTTTGGACCAGACGCCTCCATGATCACCTTGGTTAATATTTCACAGTTCCCCAGTTTTCTTGGTGAGGCTACTATCCCTAAAATTTTTTTCAATTAATCAACCTCCCTGACATTAGGAATTATTTCACAAATCATTATCAAACTCCCTCTTCAACCTGACTCATAGAAAACACGCGCAAACCCGCTTAGGCTGCCAAGCAAGTGTCAGCAACCGATTATTTTAAAATCTTTTTTTATCCACACCATATTTTTTCTTTTTTATCTTACCATCCATAAATGTACTAAGTGAAATAATTATTTGTGATTGTATTAATAAGCCCTGCCTATTAATAGACCTGCGATTAATCTGACTTTCTCACAGTAAATATGAGGCATCCGCACATTTGACTACGGTTTACCCATATATTGTACTTAGAAAAAACTTTGTTTGGGAGTAGTGCAATGTCTGCTCATTATGATGTGGTTGTGGTGGGTTCCGGGTTCGGAGGCGCTACAACAGCCTGCCGGCTGGCCCAGCATGGCATGCGGGTATGTATACTTGAGCGGGGGCGTTGGTGGCAGCCGGGTGATTATCCGCTGCACAACAACGACTCCGGAGCCTGGCTCTGGACTGGAATAAGCAAGGGGTTATACCAGTACTTCCTCTTGGCCGAACGCATAGCTGAACACATCATCCAGGAAGGATGACATGTGGCAGTTTTTTAAGCTTTTCCCATATTATGAAAGTAATAATGAAAGGAGCTAAATAAAATGGCTACCAATCCCCTGCGCGTACCTTACCCTGGTTATCCGAGCGTTAATTACAAGTATTACCCGACATATATGTTTGTCCCCGAATACGCTTTCCCTGAGGCGCTGAGCCTGATCGTTCAGTCGGTAAGAGGTGAAAGAGAAGACGAGCTTTTTTACAACTTTATGCTGACTATCGCCCCGCCTGATCAAAAACAAATTATCGCAGCCATACGGGACGATGAGATAAAACACAACAAGATGCTGCGGGAAATATACTGGGAGATAAGAGGCCAGGAGATCCCAACCACACAAGAAGCGCTTTTTGAACAGCCGAGGAATTATTGCGAGGGCATATCAAGGGCTCTGTTCGGAGAATTGAGTGCTGTGGAAAGGTACCGCAAGATTTTATTCGGCTTTTCATTCCTGCCCTACCGCAATATGATCACCGAGATTTACACCGATGAGTTAAAGCACGCCTCTAAATGGAACTATTTGTTTGCCTTGAACTGCAGATAAGCATACCTACCTCATGGGTTGAGGAGCATTAGAACAAACTAATTAAAAATAGGCCTATAGTACTATTTGATTTTGCAGTTGTTATTAGTAAAATAATATAAAAGAAAAGGCAAACCCATACGAAAGATGGGGACGCAAAGCCACGGGTCTAAAGCTAATGCCATGACAGCCGGGTTGCCGTGAAATGTTTTAAATTTCAGCTACTCTTCACGGCAGGAGTAGTTTTTGATTTTCAATTATGAGTAAAAAATAACGAAGGGGTTTTTTAGTTGAGGATTGTAAGACTGTCAGAGATAAATTCTGAAATGACGCTGGCCAACCCGGTATATAACTTTGACGGCAGAATTCTTCTGAACAGCGGGGTTGCACTTACAAATACCTATAAAAACAGCCTCTACAAAAACGGCATAATTGATATCTATGTGCACGACGAGTTTTCAGAGGATATCGAAATCAAGACTATCCTTAATGAAAAAACAAAGGCGCAGGGAAAAAGTACTTTAAAAAAGTTTTTTGACGATATTAAAAAACCTAAACCCGGGAAAAAAATTTCTTTGGACCCTGTTTCCTCCGCTGTAGATGACATGATCGAAGCAGTACTCGCTTATCAGGATGACTTTTTAAACCCTGCCAGTTTGACCATGAACTATGACCAGATATTTGCCCACTCCTTAAATGTTGCTCTAATTTCAATGTTTATAGGAAAAGTCAGGGGCTTTAATGATTTAGAATTACACAAGCTGGGTATGGGAGCGATCCTGCATGATATAGGTAAATATTTTATATCTGAAGATCTGCAGAAAAAAAACCCTCTCACAGAGAGAGACAAAGAGTTTTGCTCTCACCCCATGTTAGGTTATAACACAGTTAAAGAACTGGACGAAATCAGCCCCCTGTCTAAATATGTTGTTTACGCTCATCATGAAAGGGTCGATGGAAAGGGCTACCCCAATGGTACAAATGGTTACAAAATCCACAATTTTGCCTTGATCGCCGCGGTTGCCAACTGCTTTGACCTTTTACAAACTAACAGTCCGTGACGCTGTTAAATGTCTTGAAATAGAGGTCAATAAATCACTGGACAAAAACATTGTCAAATCCTTTACCAGCCATATTTCCTATTATCCCAACGGCACTTTAATCAAGCTGAACAACGGTGAAACAGGCATAGTAAAAGAACAGAACAGATCCGACAAGGCTCGTCCAATAGTCAAAGTCCTGTACAATAAGGATGGTTCCAGATATAAAGAGGCCAAGATCATGGACCTGGCCCAAAACAGTTTTTTGAACATACTTTAAATCTATTCAACTACAACATCAACGTATTCTGTATTTGGATAACCTTCCCTGTCACATTGAAAAACGTAACATAAAAAATCCTCCAGACTGTCAAAAGATGACCCGTCTGCCAGTCTGGTAACAACTTGGCCCAGGCTATTATAATTAAAAGTTTCAGGTTTGCCGGAAACCGGGTAAACACAGAAAGCAAACTCCGGCCTGACCGGGTTTTCCAGGTAAACTCTCAAACCATCCAGGGTGTTAAAACGAGTGTAATGCCTGTTACCGGCACATTCATCACTGTATTCTTTTCTGCCTGTCACAGTCATCACTTCCTGTTTTCTAATTATGAATTCATCGGTTTGAAAATAGAATTGCCAGTTTCACTGAAACCAACCCTGGAAATTATTGTTGGCAGGGCTTTGAAAAACGGGATGCGGCTTTGCCTTAAGTAGTATACTCCAGGCAAAACGCATCCCTCAAAGCGCAAAAACAAGAATTCAAAAGACACAATAAAAAATGAGCAGGGTTTCATTTCCTTGCTCAGCTATTTGCTAAAGCTATTCCAATAATTTCATAAATCCTTCAATTTCATGCCTGATTTTTGATTTAACTTCCTGCGGCATCTGTTCGTTGCCTGACAGATATTTGCTTTCGGCAGACCTGCGCAGTTCCCTGATTTCTTCCAGCAGGTCATCCAGTTGATTCCCATCAAGCGCGGCGCCTGTTTTGTTCGCCAGTAAAACTGCTTCCCTGAGCGCGTTTACTGACATCTTTTCCGTAACAGCCTTAGAGGCCAGTTCCGCCTGCAGCTCAGGATCTTTCAACTGAAGCAGTACTTTTCCGTGACCCTGCTTCAGATCCCCGCTGATCAGCATCTTTTGAATGCCGTAAGGCAGCTTCAGAAGCCTGATTGCATTGGCAATACTGGACTGTGGTTTGCCCAGTTTGGCAGCCAGTTCTTCCAGGGTAATAACCTCCTCTTCCAGCACTTTTTTGTAGGCCAGTGCCTCCTCGATAGGATTCAGATTCTCCCTCTGAATATTCTCTATAAGCTGCAGCATTATTTTTGACTCCTGATCGTCAAAAATAATAGCGCGGATTGATTTTACTTCGGCTAGTTTGGCGGCTAAAAAGCGCCTGTGGCCAACCAGGAGGGTAAATGTATCGTCACCGTTATCCTTTACTATAACAGGCTGCAGCAGCCCCACCTGGCTTATGGAATTCGCCAACCCCCTAATGGCGCCCTGGTTGTAAGTCAACCTGACGTTATCCGGAGTAAATATCTTTTCTATAGGAATGTCCATATACATGAAAATCCCTCCCGGATTATTCTACGTAGAATAATACAAGCCTCCTTTCTTTGAATATTCAAGCATTTTAATATTCAACGGCAAATTATTTTTCCCTCTCTGTTTGCAACAACGTTTAAAATATATTTGTTGCAATTTAACAAAAAAGCCAACAAGCAGTGAAATCAGTAGCAGCGCGCCAGCCTCCGCAGTGAGCGGTCATAGGTTTTTTCGACAGCGGGCGGGAACAAACAGCCGGGCGCCTCGCCGTTTTGCCGGTGGTAGCTGATACATTCGCAGCAGAGACCCTTTCTGGAACATGGTTCATAAGTACAGGTACATTTCTTTTTGTTTGCTTCTTTATGGCAATCCATATTAAAACTCCTTTCCTTTTCCAGCCTTAAGCAACTATTCTACCGTGATTTCGTTTATCCTGCAGGCCTACAACGACAATTAAAAAAGCGCGGGATTATATATCCGCGCCAGTTTGTTGACCAAGTCGTCCATGGTGTTGAAACCCGCTTATAACCTAATGAGTAGCTTCCCGCATTTGGGTCCCCGGCAGGTTCAGTCTTGCTAAATCACCGTAAAAAACATCCTGGCTCTCAGGCGGCACGAAGCCGAGATCGATTTTTAAGGCCTTGGCCAGGAAGGGGTCCAGGGCGACCAGGTCCTCTTTGTTGATGTCCGCCAAAGACACCTTGCCCAGCGAGGCCGCCACAAGTTCCATTTCCCTGATACAGGCATTTAAGAAGTAGAACAGGTTTTGTGCGGACTTATGCAGGTCAAGGTGGTCTGTCATTTTTCCGGTGTAAACTACCAGGTCGGTAGGAGGCTCAAAAGGCAATGCCCTGCCGATCTGGTCACCTACCATGGCCAGGACCGCCGCCGTACCGATATAAACCGCATCCGCACCCAGAGCCAGAGCTTTAAGCATTTGGCCGGGCGTCACCAATCCCCCTGCGGCTAATAAGCTGACGTCTCCTTTGACGCCCTTGCCGGTTAAAAATTGGGCCGCGCGGCTGACCGCGTAGATCGTCGGCAGGCCCACATCATCCTCCAGAATAGGCGCCCCTCCGTGGGTACCGCCCTCGGCCCCGTCGACAGTTACAAAATCGCAGCCAGCGTCCAGGGCAACTTGCAGTTCCTTCTCCAGGTGATGTGTGGCTCCGATTTTCAGCCCGACAGGGACTCCGGTCTCTTCTTTTAACTCTCTGACACGCTCTATAAAGTCCTGCTTAGTGTTTACCCCATTGAGCCGCGAGTGGATTACAGCGTCCTCTCCCTTGCCCAGACCGAACACTTCGCGGTACTCCTCGCCTATGTTTTTTGCCGTCGTTCTCTGTGGAGCCGAACCCTGTGCTCCCTGGCCAAGTTGTATCTCTATCGCGTCCAGCCTGCTGTATTTATCCTTGCTGTTTAGCCACCCGCCCCTGTTGTACTGACCGACTAAAAGCTGGGCTTCCTTGCGCTCCTCTTCCAGCAGCCCGGCCTCACCGGTATTGGTGGCAGTTCCCGCCATAGAGGCGGCTCTGGCCAGCGCTA
The DNA here is from genome assembly GCF_004369225.1 of Pelotomaculum propionicicum. GTDB lineage: Bacteria > Bacillota > Desulfotomaculia > Desulfotomaculales > Pelotomaculaceae > Pelotomaculum_B > Pelotomaculum_B propionicicum. The sequence continues at coordinate 64,317 of NZ_QFFZ01000007.1, read as the reverse complement.
TTTTCGCGTGCTTGCTTAAAGCTCCGCCAAATGACATGGCGGCGATCATAACGGGGATTGATATGTTCAGAGGTTTTTTAGCCCGCGGGCCAATTTTCACCGAAGTATTAATACTTACGTTCTCCGGGGTAGGGAAACGGAAAAGGTGGACAGGGTTAAATAATAGTTGTTCCCAGGGGGAAAAGTGAATATGACTGCCCAGGGGCCGGGATACCGGTATACCTTTAGCCGCCCTCATGCCAATTTCCGCCAGGTTAATAGGGTTGACCTTTTTCATCACAGGAACCAGTTCAAAAAGGTTCTCTATGTACTGGTCCCTCAAGATCGTCCGGACAGTATCGTCGGCGACTTCATTAACGACTCCTCTCAAAAGCTTTGCCAGTAAACCCAATTTGCCGCCCCCCCTATTTTCTGGCTGTTGATTGCTGTATTTCTTCAATCTTTTGTGCCATTGCTATGCATAGCTGCTTTATTTCCCCCAACTGCCTCGAACTGCTCTGCTCGGCGACAGCAATCCTGGTCAACCTTTCATCATCGTACTTGGTCAAATCATCGTAATGCTGCCGTTCCACCTGGGCCAGCGTGCCGGCCACGGTCTGGATCCTGTTTAGATCAGAGTGAAATGCGGAGAGAGCATCCGAAATGTTCGTTAAGTGTTCCATCTTAAAGCCTCCCTGTGTCAAGTTATTATTTCAAAATATAATTCCCTTAAATCATAAGACCAACCATGTCACTTTTTACCTTCGGATCTGCTTTAGCGAACTGGTCAACAAAAGTAGAAATCCCCAGGTTATCACTCCGGGAACATAAGTATCCCCTTGAAGATGAGGTTGCAAAAATAAAAGGGGCAGGACAGAGGAAAGGGGACACACCTCTACTTTGAGCCTATCTCTGTGGAGAGGTATGTCCCCGATTTTTACCATTTTCCAGGAAAACGGTAGGGCGCTTTTGCTCCGCTGTATGTATTGGAGGTTTCCCATTCGTTCCCAGCTTCAAGCAGTTTTAATTTTTCTCTCTTCAATAACTGATCATGGTAGTTTCTTAAAAGACTCCAGGGCGGCATGGACTCAACCAACCTGGGTGATAAACCCATTTGCACCAGTTTAGTCTGCAGGCGCTCTATCTGGAATGGCAGCATCTCCATACCTCCCACAAAAAAAATAATTAAGTATTATAATAAAATTTTAACCTGTTTGTACTTTTTGCATATAAGATAAACATCCCTATTTATATAGGACTAAAGTACTAATTTATTAGCAAGAGCCTAAACCCCTAAAACCTCTTAATAAATTGAGCCACTATACGCGGGTCAAACTGAGTCCCCCTGCCTTCCTTAAGACGGTTTACGGCTTCTCGGTGCGAAAAACCTCTCCTGAAAGGCCGGCCGGAAGTCATGGCCTCATAAGCGTCGGATACGGAAATGATCCTGGAGAAAATGGGGATGTCTTCACGGGCAATTTTGCCGGGATACCCCCTCCCATTGTAAAACTCGTGGTGATGCAGGATTGTTAAAATTATATCTTTGAGCCTGTTGAACGGTTTTAACAGGTTGCTTCCTTGATAGGGGTGTTGTTGAACAACCTCCCATTCCTCATTATTGAGAACCGAGGTCTTGTACAGGATTTCAGGCGGGATAAAGACCTTTCCTATATCGTGCAATAAGGCAGCCAGGACTAAACGATCATGATCATCACTTGAAAAACCCAACTGTGAGCCAATTTGCTCCGCATATGCCGCTACATTTATTGAATGTTCCCCGATTAGCGGGTCAAAAGACAATAATTTTTTGCGGATAGATAAAACAAGTGAGGATCCATTTTTTTTCTGGAGGGACTCCTTTAATATACCCAGGATTTCTTCCTCTGGTCTCATAGCTTTCTCCAAATATTACTGAACAATTGTAGTTATAATAACACATCAATTTGATTATTTTAAGTAACTGGCAAATGAAAATTCACAAAACTTTGAATATCGGCATTATTTTGCGTATAGCCCAATATAAATAAAGGATCTTTTTGGTATAATGTCTAATATAAATAAAACTGAATTTTCTGAGACACATAGGGGGAAGACATTTGCTAGTACATCAACTTATTTTCCAGGGTGCAGGTGACAAAATAGCCCTGTACGAGAAAAATTCCCGGCACAGTTACGCCGAAATGCAGCAAAAAGTGGCCCAATACCGCAGCTATCTGTACGCTCAAGGGGTAAGGCAGCATGACAACGTGGCTCTATTCGCCAAGAATTCCTCTGAGTTTGTTTTCAGCTACATGGCAATCGCCAGTCTGGGCGGTGTGGTCGTACCTCTCAACACAATGTTTACCCCCAGGGAAATTGCCTTTATCCTGAAAGACGCGCGTGTCAAACTGGTAGTTTCAGACAAGGACCTACAGTTGGCCGGTCAGTATGACGAAGGTTCACCATTACCTGTTCAGGTTCTCATACCAAAAATAAACGAAGATATTGACCGCACATCTTTTCCCGGCCCTCCGGCTATTTCTATTGAAGAGTCCGATCCCTGTGTAATCCTGTACACATCTGGAACAACGGGACGCCCTAAAGGCGCCTTACTTTCTCACCGCAATCTGGTAAGCAACGCCAGGTCATTCTCGGCGGCGGTAGAGGCCCGGCCGGACGACAATTTTCAGGTTGTATTGCCTATGTTTCACAGCTATGCCTGGACCTGCAATGTTACTACAGCGCTTTATCATGGAGCATCGATTACTGTAGTTGAATCATTTCAACCTAAAGATACTATAGCCAACATAAAGGCACAAAATGTTACAGTGGTTTCCGGTGTCCCTGCCATGTACAATTTCTATGCCAATCTGGCGAGCCCGGAGGATCTGGCCGGAGTCCGGCTCTTTACCTGCGGCGGCGCATCTCTGCCCATGGAGATTATAAAAAAGTTTCACGCTAAGACTAAAAAACATGTGGTGGAAGGGTATGGCCTTTCTGAAGCCTCACCCGCTGTTTGCTTCAATCCTTTAAGTGCTACCAAGCCGGGTTCCATTGGCGTTCCCATACCGGACTCCGAGGTAAAAATAGTTGATGATAACGGCGACGAAAAGGCAACAGGCGAAATAGGCGAGCTAATTACCCGCGGACCAAATGTAATGATCGGGTATTATGGCCTGCCTGAAGAAAGTGCTGCCGCACTTAAAGACGGCTGGCTTCATACCGGGGATCTTGCCTATAAGGATGAGGAAGGCTATTATTTTATTGTGGACCGCAAAAAGGATATGGTGATTGTAAGCGGCCTCAATGTTTACCCCAGGGAAGTCGAGGAAGTGTTATACCGCTACCCGGCGGTGAAAGAAGCCGCGGTAATCGGGGTGCCTGATAAAAGCCGCGGAGAGGTTGTCCGGGCTTATGTGGTGCTAAAAGAAGAAATGAAGCTGAATAAAAAAGATCTTATGGCCTTCCTAAAAAAAGATCTTGCCCAGTTCAAGCTGCCCAGGGAGATTGTTGAGCTGGATGCTTTGCCGAAAAACTCCACAGGGAAAATTTTAAAGAATGAACTCAGAAAAATTACTGATAAATAAAAAAAATAATACCATCATATTTTGAGGCTGCCACGGCAGCCTTTTTCATTTGTCTGCTAATCCTAATTCCCGTACCGGTTATAACAAATGACACAGCTGTACAGACTATAGGGTTGAGGTGATAATTGTGTCAAATTCTATATTTCCGTATGAAGCGCAGGATGCAGTAATCTCCGGCCTGAGCAGCGAGAGAGCACATAATCCTGCACACCTGGAAAAGACTCCTGGTGAAATTGATTTTGAAAAAACCGGGCCTGACGGAATTCCGGAGACCGGCGCTTATACCAACGGGATAATGGGGTTATAAGGGTAAATACGATATAAAAAAAAGATCCCGCCGGAATGCGGCGGGGCTAGTGAGACAGGGTAAGGGGGTTTGTTATTATTGTCTCAACCTGATTGTATAATCAGATAATTACGAAACTATTACCAAAAGGTTAAAGTATTATTAACAATAATATTTCTGCTCAAATATAAAATAAATGATTATATATTAAAAGTTAGAACTATTTACCCTTTCCATGATATTGACGGCACATTGCTGATGTTGATCTTGGGAATTGATATAACCGAACAAAAGCGGTTGGGAAAAGAGATAGCTCGCCTGGAAAGGTTAAATCTGGTGGGGGAAATGGCCGCCGGTATCGGCCACGAAATCAGGAACCCGATGACTACTGTGCGGGGCTTGCTGCAGATGCTCGGGGAGAAAGATGACTGCGCCAAGTATAAAGATTACTTTAACCTTATGATTGAGGAACTGGACCGGGCTAATACAATAATCTCCGAGTACCTGTCTCTTGCTAAAAACAAGCCTGTTGAACTGAAGAAACACAGTTTAAACAGAATTATTTCTGTTATTTTGCCTTTAATCACGGCGGACGCCCTGGTCACAGACAAACGTATTGAAGTTGAATTGGCTAACATACCAAAGCTGCTGCTGGACGAAAAGGAAATCCGCCAGCTGATCCTCAACCTGGTCCGCAACGGGCTTGAAGCGATGTCCCCAGGCGGATCTGTAATAATCAAAACTTACGCTGATGATGAAGATGTAGTTTTGGCAGTAAGGGATCACGGCAATGGTATAGACCCGGAAATTCTGGAGAAGATAGGGACGCCGTTTCATACTACTAAAGAAAACGGCACCGGCCTGGGGCTGGCGGTATGCTACAGTATTGCCGCCAGACATAACGCTACAATAGATTTGGAAACAGGTACGGAGGGGACCACCTTTTACGTCAGGTTTAAAGCTAAGAAAGAAGTTCCTAATAATCAAATCACCATGCAAACTCAGATGCGATAAAAGTATGGTCTGAGGGTTTGACCTCCCCCTTGGTTTAGTGTCAATCCAGGCCCGTCGCGACCTGGCGGCGAAAGGTTCAGTAGCCCAGATGTGGTCGATCCGCCAGCCCAAATTTCGCTTAATACTTCCATGAATAGCAATGAATTCCTTTTCCCTGGGAAAATTAAAGGCTTTCAGATTAATTCTGAAAACCTTTTAGAATATTTATCCTATTGTTGGGATCGCAACAAAAACCTATATATCCAGAACCATGATATTGTCGACAATGGGATCGGTAGTGCCCTGCAGGGTGCATTTCTCTGCCTTGAGCATCTTCACGTACTCGATAATGTCCGCGGTAATGATCTCGCCCATGCTCACCAGTGGTATGCCCGGCGGGTAAACCATAACCATCTCACCGGCAATTTCACCGGCGCACTCTTCCAGCGGCACTGATTTTTTTGAACTGAAGAAGGCCTGCCTGGGCGGCAGCACTACTTCCGGATAAAACTGGACTGTTTCAATCTGCTTGATTTCCTTGCCGCCGGCGTGAGCGGCTATGTTTTGGAGAGCTTTTACGAAAGCCTCCAGGTACTCTTTCTGTTCACCCAGGCTGATTATAGCCAGGATATTATACATGTCGGCAAGTTCAATCAGTATATTGTAGTCTTTGGCCAGTATTTCTTCCACTTCATACCCGGTCAGGCCCAACTTCCGCACGTTTACCAACAGCTTGGTGTCGTCAAAGCTGAAATGCCCTGACTGTTCAAAGTATTTCTTATCCGGCGCAAACAGCCCTTCTATCTGGTTGATTTCTTTTCTGGCCCAACCGGCCAGTTCCAAAACCCGCTCCAGCATGGCCGTGCCCCTGGTTGCCAGCTGCTTTCTGGCGACATCCAGGGAACAAAGCAAAATGTAGGACGGGCTGGAAGTATAGGTAAGGTTAAGCACCTGTTTAATATAGTTTGGATTAATCTTTCCATTGCCGATCAGCAGGGCGGAGCTTTGGGTCATAGAGCCGCCTGTTTTATGAAGGCTGGCGGCGCTCATATCAGCCCCCGCCGCCATAGCTGAGACCGGGAAATGAGCATGGAAACCCATGTGGGTGCCGTGCGCTTCATCCACTAAAACAGGTATGCAGCGTTCATGCGCGGTGCTGACAATAATTCTCAGGTCCGGCGCCACACCGTAATAAGAAGGGTTAATAGCCATAACCGCTTTTGCGGCGGGGTTCTTATCAATAGCCTGGCGCAGGCTTTCAACCCTAATACTGGTTACAATGGAAAGGTAATCATCAACTTCCGGCTGCACATAAACCGGATTGGCGCCGCTCAGAATGAGGCCGTTGAAAATCGACTTATGCGCATTCCTGGGCAGGATAATCTGGTCACCCGGCTTGCAGGTGCTCATAATCATCGCCTGCACACCTGACGTTGTGCCGTTGATTAAAAAATAGGCGAACTTTGCTCCCAGCGAATCCGCGAGCAGTCTCTCGGCCTCGGCGATCACCGTCACCGGGTCCCAGATCATATCAATACCCCTGGTTTCGTTCAAGTCCATGCGCAGGACGTTTTCGCCCACAAATTCCCTGTACTCCTCCAGCCCGTGGCCGTGCTTGTGACCGGGTATCTGCAGGGGCACCGCGTTCCTTTTTACATGGTACTTTACAGCATCGTAAAGTGGTGTTTTGTTTTGGTCTAAAGTCATATCAATCTCCTAACATTGCCTGTCTTCCGGCATATACTCGCGCATGTTCGCGGCTGAAACCAGCACAACTATCGGTGTCTGCTGGTCATCGTTGCCGTGCGGGTTATCTTTCAAAAACTGGACGAGCGCCTCCTCGTCCACCCCGCCGGTAGCGGCCAGGATATCCACTTTGCCGATATCGTTGACATCAGTGATAATGGCGTCAACTCCTGTAACTTGTTTAATCCTGTCCACGACATTTTGGGGGTCTTTCGGCCCGAGTACGATATGGCGGTCAAAAGGCCACATTGTCCCGGCAAAATCATCTATCTGGGCCAGCTGCCTGCCGGCTACCCGGTAAAAATCCCCCCGGCGCCCGACCAGCCTGCCGAGCCCGGCCGCCGCAACGCCCAGCAAAAAACGCGGCGTGCCGACTTCCCCCATGGCGACTTGGATGGAAGGCGCCGCAGCCAGACTGCCTTCCTTGCCGGGGAAATGGCACAGGATATGTGCCAGCAAGCCAGGCTTCACCGCGTCAGGCAGAATAGCCCGCCCCTGGCTGATGGCCACGACGCTTTCCGCCACAGCGATGATGTCACCAGGCGCAGCTACTTTTTCCGTATATTTTTTTACCACGTCAACTATGTCGTCTTTTTCAGTTATGATGTGGGTCCTGATTGGAATCCTGCCTTCAATCATTTGGCTCACCTTTTAATTCCGCCCTTCAGAGGCGAAGTATTTGATCAACCCGTTGACAATTCCTTCAGCTGCTCTTTTTTGTATGGTCAGGCCGCGCAGGAATACTTCCTCCACAATATTAGTGATGGTGACTACCTCCACCTCCACTGCCGGAATATTCTCACCTATGCCGTCGAGCAAAGGCTGGCGGGCGGTACCCCTGTCCCTTACCTTGAGCTTTTTGATTATCTCTTCCTGTACGTAACCGGCCAGCCTGGCGCTCTGTCTGTTTGAAGCAGCGTAGAGCGTGGCGGCGCCGTCAACGCTGCTGTCAGCGCTGACATGGGTGTGCAGGCTGATGTAAGCGTCAGCGCAGCCTTCCACCGCCAGACTGATCCTGTCATTAATGGACACGTCCTCGTCCCCGCTCCTGGTCATCATGACCTGGGCGCCCGCACGGCGCAGCTGCTTTTCCAGGTTGGCCGCAATAGGGACCACCACGTTTTTTTCCAGCAGGCTGACCGGACCTTTCCCGCCCGCATCCCTGCCGCCGTGGCCGGGGTCAACAACAATTTTTTTGCCGTTAAACAAACCTATTATATCAGAGCGGTCAAGGTTGACTACCAGGCGAAAGGGAAACCCGGCTGCACATTTCAGGTCATATTTTACCGGACGCGCCAGCACCATTTCGACCCTGGCCCCGCCGGCGTTTTCCTGCTTGACGTTAATTCCCCGGATCAGGCCGTCGTTAACCTCAATGCTTCCTTCCGGCATGTTTACCAGGACTCCGCTGCCCACCAGGGCAATGCCGGCGTCAGTATCTTCAACCGCATACTGGTAAGGTTTGGTGGACTCTATAACCACCCTGGAAAGCCATTCCCCTTTTTCCCCGTCAATTACCTTTGACCACAAGTTGGTGATCATGGGCATTTTCCCTAAAGACAAAAAGGCTCCCTCCTCATAGAAGCTCGGAACCAGCATATTTTTAAACGTTTTAAGATTCTTTAAATTTGGGGATTTTCCTGCCTTGTGACTTTTTTTTTGAAAAAATAAAGGCATGTGAAAAAATTTACGAGCAGGAATCAGCAGTCAGTTTGTCTAACTTTAATAAAAAACTGCGGGGTAACCCTCTTGAAATTTTGCAGCCTTTCATCCTGCAGCTACGCCAACAGTGTAGTTATACAAAGCCGCAATACCTGCATTTTAATTGACTGCGGCATCAGGAAGCGCAACCTGAAGCCATATCTTGAACAGATCGGGCTGTCCCTTGGCGATATCGACGCTGTTTTGGTTACCCACTGTCACAGCGACCATACTTACGGTCTCAGACATCTTCTGAAATTAAAGAACCTTCCCGTGTGCTCCACAGTGAATGTTTTAAAACAAGTAAACAGCTGCTGTACTTTCTACGAGCAACCTGATTTTTACGCGCTGCATTATAATTCAGAAAAAAAATTAGGGGACATTGTGGTTACTCCTTACAGACTATCTCACGATGTTGCAACCGTTGGGTATATCATCACTGGTGACGGGGAAAGGCTTGGCTTCATAACTGACACCGGTTTTGTCCCGGAAAACTGCTTTAAGTCTTTCAAACAGCTTGATTACCTGTATATCGAGTCCAACCATGATCCGGAAATGTACAAGACCTCCGCCAAACCATGGCACGTCATTAAGCGAAACCTCGGCCCCACCGGTCACCTGTCCAACGAGCAGTGCGGCCAGGCTCTGCAAACCATGGATCTCAGCGGATGCAAACTGGTGATGCTGGCTCATCTCAGTGAAGACGACAATGAGCCGCAAAAGGCCATGCAAAACGCCAGGCAATACTTGCCGCCTGAAATGGCGCTTGCCAGTGCTCCCGCCAGGACCCCCGGGCTGTGGTCGGACAGGATCATAAAACCTTAAAAAGAATGGTTGCCTTGTATGTCTTTTTCAATTTAAACAAATTGACAGGATTTACAGGATCAAAAGGAACGGTATAATCATTTTGATTTAAATAAGCGTGTTGGGGGGGTTCTATGCTTACAGTACAGGTTTGTGTCGGAAGTTCATGTTTTTTACGCGGCTCTAAAACTGTTATTGCAGAAATTAAAAAGCTGATCAGCGAATACAAACTGGATGCCGAAATAATTCTAAAAGGCAGTTTCTGCCATGAAAAATGCACAGGCGGAGTCACAATCATGGTTGGAGAAAAACTCTTTACCGGGGTTTGCCCGGGTGACGTTCACGAGCTTTTTGAAATAGAAATATTACCGTTAATATCAAAAGCTTAAAAAACCATGATGAGAGGGGATAAGCAATGCCTCTGATTAAAACCAATGAAGCAAAATGCCGTGACTGTTACAAGTGTGTACGTTCATGTCCTCTCAAAGCAATCTGTATAAATTCCGGGCCTAATAATATCCAGACTCATGCTCAGGTCATAGATGAGATATGTGTCCAGTGCGGCCATTGTACTGTAATTTGCCCGCAAAAAGCCAAGGTGGTCAAAAGCAGCCTGGAGGAAATAAAAAACCTCCTGGCCAATAAATCCATTCGAGTTGTCGCCAGTGTCGCTCCTTCTTACCCGGTCCATCTACCGCTGCCCAACCCTCAGGTATTACCGTCTTTATTAAAGGAGCTTGGATTCTTCTCTGTTGAACTGACAGCCGTGGGAGCTGAGCTGATTTCCCTTGAGCATCACCATATTACAACACCCGTGCCGGTAATCTCCAGCGCCTGCCCCGCTGTGGTCAATCTGATTGAGCTTCACTACCCGCACCTTGTTCCTTATTTATCGCCCTTAGTTTCACCGTTGATCGCGCACGGCAGGCTGCTAAAACAGCAATCTCCCGGCTGCGTGGTGGTTTTTATCGGCCCCTGTATCGCCAAAAAAGGTGAGATTATGCTTGATAAAGTAAAGGGTGCGGTTGACTATGTCCTGACGTTCAAAGAAATCTGGGAATGGATAGAACAAGAGGAAATCGATCTGAGCCAAATTCAGCCATCCGACTACGACGGCTACATCCCGGATAAAGCCAACCTGTTCCCGACTGAAGGGGGTCAGCTGCTGGCGACTTCCCTTAGTACCAATATCATAGACGGCTGTGTACAAACCGTTACCGGACTGCAAAACTGCATGGATCTCCTTAAAAATTTTTGCAATCTTGATGAAAAACAAAGGCCTAAATTTGTGGAAATGCTGGCCTGCAACGGCGGGTGTCTGGGAGGTCCTTGCGGAGTTACAAAATACGATACGTACTCTAAAAAGCATGAATTACTTGGTTTTTATAGACGCGGCGAGCACTATATAAAGAAAAAGCGGGACGCGGTGCCCAGGCCGACTCTTCCATCCCAGGACCTGGTCCGTAAATTTGAAAAAAGAAAAGTTAAAATGCCGATGCCGGACGAAGAACAAATTAAGAACATCCTGGCCCAAAGCGGCAAGTATACTCCTGAAGACGAATTAAACTGCGGGGCCTGCGGCTTCGGCTCCTGCCGGGAAAAGGCGGTGGCTGTGTTCCAGGGCCACGCCGAGCCGCAAATGTGCATTCCCTACATGAGAAAAAGGGCTGAATCCATATCCAACCAGGTTCTTAACGCCATGCCGAACGCGGTTATCATTGCTGATGAAGAACTGACGATTACCGAGATAAATCCCGCTACAGTGAAAATGTTCGGGCACCAGAGCAAATTACTGATTGGCCAGAAGCTTGAAAAATTAATTGATCCAAAAGAATTCCGGCGGGTCTTAAAGGAAAAGAAAGCCTCAATCACGGAGCTTTGCAAGCTTGACAACGGAATTATCACCCGTCAGATCATTTTCCCGCTGGAAAATATGGTGGTTGGTATATTCATAGACATAACCAAAGAGGTGCAGCAGCAAAACGAGCTTCTGAATGTAAAATCCCAGACTATAGACCGCGCCCAGGAGGTTATTAAAAAACAGATGACTGTCGCCCAGGAAATAGCGGGTTTATTGGGGGAAACAACCGCGGAAACCAAGACCCTACTCAACCAGTTAATCAAGCTCATGAAAGAATAAAAACCAGGGAAAGGACTATATAAAACAATGTCAGTCTATATCGATATAGGATATTCCCAGCTGAATAAAAAGGGCGAGGAACTGTGTGGAGATACAATAGAAGTATTACGCACCGCCGACTCCCTGATCATTGTTTTATCCGACGGGCTTGGCAGCGGTGTGAAAGCCAACATCCTTTCCCGGATCACCGCCAAAACTGCCGCCACAATGCTGAAAATGGGCGGCCAGATCGATGATGTCATTGAGACCATGATTGAAACCTTACCGGTCTGCAAGGTGAGAAACCTTGCCTACAGCACCTTTTCCATACTCCAGATTTTTGACGACGGGCGCGCCTATCTGGTGGAGTTTGACAGCCCTCCGGCTTACTGGGGATATGGCAACACCCTGCTGTATCTTAAAAGGGAGGAACGGCAGGTTGGCGACAAAGTGATCAGGGAAGCCCATTTTGAGCTAAAAGAAGGCCACTGGCTGGTGCTGGTAAGTGATGGCGTCCTTCACGCGGGGATCGGGGGTGTCTGGAACCTCGGCTGGGGTGAGGAACAAATCGGCAATTATATAAGAACAAACGCGCCGGGCGAATACAATCCCACTAGTTGGGCTGAAAAAATCACTGCGATATGCAATAAATTTTACTGCGGAGAACCGGGTGACGACGCCAGCGTCGTGATTGTCAGGCTCAGGAAGGTCAGAAAACTGACCGCTTTAATCGGCCCGCCCCGGAACCGGGACGAAGACGCGCTGGTTGTGAGAAACCTGATGGGATCTGAGGGGGTAAAAGTTGTATGTGGAGGCACTACCAGCCAGCTGGTAGGCCGTGTACTGCAAAGGGATGTGCACGTGTGTATGGACATGCTGTCCGATCTTGTGCCCCCTACCGGTGAAATCAGGGGAATTGACCTGGTTACCGAAGGAGCGGTCACTCTTTACTACACCCTGCAGTACCTTAAAGACGACCCTGAAAAACTGGAAAACACAAATGACGGTGCGAGCAGGTTTACCAAAGCGCTGCTCAGGGCTGACGAAGTTAGTTTCATTGTGGGACTGGCGATCAACCCGGTTGTCCACGATCCTGATTTCCCGGTGGCCTTTGCCTTAAAACACCAGACTGTCAGGGACATCGCTGAAACTCTGGAGCGAATGGGCAAAAAAGTTACGGTAGAATATCACTAGGAGGCGTTTTATCTATATTTCTCGACGGTCTGTAGGTACAGCCTTTCAATTTTTTATTCGGGGCTGTTGGCTGCCGCGCTTGATCCGGCCACGTAGCCGGATGACCAGGCCCACTGCAGGTTGTAGCCACCACAGTCGCCGTCAATATCGACAATCTCTCCGGCGAAATAAAGGCCGGGCACAATCCTGGACTCCATGGTTTGCCCGTATATATCCTTAACATCCACACCGCCGGCGGTTACCTGGGCCGCCGGCCAGGAAGTCGTCCCTTTAACCGCAAACCGCCAGTCCCGCAGGATACGCGCAATACTGGCCCTTTCCCCCGCGCTGACCTGGCCGGCCGGTTTTTTCAGGTCCGCCACGCCTGCTTCCTTAAGCACCACTGGAATGAGCTTTTTATTGATAAAACCAACGAAACTGAAATCCAGTTCCTTTTGCGGCCCCCGGCGAAACCTTTCATTTAAAAACTTCTCTAGATCAGCCGCTTCCATTTCTGTAACCAGAGTCAGCTTAAGCCATACCCCTTCGCCCCTCTGTAAATATTCTCCGGCTTTGCGGCTCAGGCACAGGATCGGAGGGCCGGATGCGCCATACTCGGTAAACAGTATTTCACCAGCCGCCTTTTGCACTGTTTTATTATCAAAAATGATCGCCGCCTCACCTTCAAATTTGACTCCCTGCACCTGCTTTAGAAATTTTGCGGCCAGCTTCAACTGCACCAGGGCCGGGAAAGGTTCTACAATACTGTGTCCCAGGTTTTGTGCCAGCGCGTAGCCGCTCCCGTTGGAGCCAAGGTTGGGCGCGGCCTTGCCGCCGGCGGCAAGGATGACCCGGCCGGCTTTAAATTTCCTGCCGTCCGCCAGCAAAATGTCAAAACCCCGCCTGCTTCTTTGGATATCCTTTACCGTTGCTTCGCAAAAAACATTGACCCCGGTTTTTTCAAGTTCGTAACGCAGGACATCCAATACACTGGAAGCCTGGTTGGAAACAGGAAAAACCTTTCCCGCTTCTTCAACTTTGTGGGCTATACCAAGATCCTCAAAAAAATCAATAGTCTTTTTAAAGTCAAACCTGCTCAGGGCGGCACGGGCAAAATCCGGATTCTTACCATGGTAGCAGGATATGTCCAGATTGACATTGGTCAGGTTGCACCTGCCGTTGCCAGTGGCGAGAATTTTTTTGCCTACCCTTTGATTTTTTTCCAGAATAGTCACATCAGCGCCTTTATACCTGGCGGCTATGGCGGCAACCAGGCCGGCGGCGCCCCCGCCTATCACCACAACTTTGACTGGAGAGCTTTCCGACATATTAAATCTCCTCAAATGGGGTGTATTTGGACGCGATTGCTTCGGCGGCTTTGATCCCGTCCACCGCTGAAGAAATAATACCGCCCGCATACCCCGCCCCTTCACCCGCCGGGTAAAGGCCGCCGACTGAGGCCTCAAAATCCACATCCCTCAAAATCCGCACGGGTGAGGAGGACCTGGTTTCAACTCCGGTCATTACCGCGTCAGGCAGCGCAAAACCGCGCAGTTTGGCTTCCATCTGAGGAATCGCTTCTCTGATTGCCGCGACAACGTATTCAGGCAGGCAGCCCTTCAGGTCCGCAGGCCGCACGCCTATCTGGTAAGAAGGAAGCACAGACCCGATACAGGTTGAAGGCTTGTCTGCCAGAAAATCACCCAGTAGCTGGACCGGTGCCTTAAAGTCACCACCGCCCAGTTCAAAAGCTTTTCTTTCCCAATTTCTCTGAAAGTCAACACCTGCCAATGGGTGGTCACTGCCGAAATCCGCCGGGGTTACCCCCACCAACAAGGCGCTGTTGGCATTCTGTGCGGCACGGGCATAAAAACTCATCCCATTGGTAACCACACCGCCTTCCTCCGAGGCAGCCGGCACCACCACACCGCCGGGGCACATGCAGAAAGTGTAGGCGGACCTGCCGTTGGAAGCATGATAAGCCAGTTTATAGTCCGCTGAACCCAGCTTTCCATGACCGGCATATTTTTTATACTGTGCCTGATCAATTAGCTTTTGCGGGTGTTCGACCCTGACCCCGACTGAAAAAGGTTTGGGCTCCATCCTAACACCCCTGGCGTAAAGCAGCTCAAAGGTATCGCGGGCGCTGTGCCCGGGCGCCAGCAAAAGGACACCGGTGTCCAGCAGCTCAGTATCGTTTATGACAATGCCTGCAACCTTATTATCATTGATAATTATATCGGAGACTTTGCTGTTGAACCTGACCTCTCCCCCGAGGCTGCAGATTTTCCGGCGCAGGTTTTTGACTACAAGGCGCAGGTTGTCCGTACCTACGTGCGGTTTGTTGATGTACAGAATCTCCTCAGGGGCTCCGGCCAGGACCATTTCTTCCAGCACTTTGCGGCAGCGCGGGTCCCGGATCAAGGTGGTCAACTTGCCGTCCGAAAAAGTGCCGGCGCCCCCTTCGCCAAACTGGACATTGCACTCCGGGTCCAGCTGGCCTTTTTTCCAGAATTTCTGAACAGCGCGGGCACGGGCATCCACATCCGCGCCTCTTTCCAGCAGCAGCGGACGGTATCCCATGCTTGACATGATAATACCGGCAAAAAGCCCCGCCGGACCACTGCCGACAATAACCGGCCTGTTTTTCAGCCGGACCGCGCCTGGCCGGACATATTTATATTCCAGGGCAGGTGTAGGCGAAATATCTTTGTCTCTGGTTCTTTTTAAAAATGCATCCTCATTTTTTAAGGCGAAGTCAACTGTGTAAATAAAATAAACCAAACCGTTCTTTCTGGCATCTACCGATTTTTTAAATATTTTATATCCCAGCAGGTCTGCTCTTTTCACCCTGATTTTTTTGATCAGTTTATCGATCAGACCAGCTTCATCTTCTTCAATAGACATTTTCAGGCCGGAAACCCTCAGCAAAGTGGTCACCTTCCAGATTTCTTTTTATTCAGTAAACAAATTGACAGGATTTACAGGATTAAAAGTAATAGTATTTTTTGAAATTATTGCGTGACTAAAATTAATTTTAAAGAGAACAATAAAGATATGAGGATTAAAAAAATAATTGCGGGTTTTTTAATAAGCCTCGCGGTATTTTTTACGACACCGGTCGCTCCTCTGGAAGCCTTTGAGCATACACACCTGAAATCACATTATAGTTCCCCGGCCAGGGGGCTGACCCTTTCCCGTGAAGAATTCATCCTGCTGGCAAAATTAATTCACGCGGAGGCAAGGGGGGAATCTTTAGCAGGTCAGATTGCGGTCGGAGCGGTGGTTTTTAACCGAATGGAGGACCCGCGGTTTCCCAAAACAATTATAAAGGTTATTTATGAAAAAGACCAGTTTTCACCTGTTGCAGACGGATCTATCAACTCCCCGCCAGGCGCCAAAGCGCTCCTGGCCGCGGAAATGGCCCTTAGCGGGCTGGATCCGACCAACGGGTGCTTATATTTTTACAACCCGGCAACCGCCGAGTCCAGGTGGCTTGACGGTATGCCGCAGGTAATCAGAATCGGCAGCCATGTTTTCTTATTATAGACATGGCTTTATTTTTTTAAAAAAAAACTTCTATCTATATGGGGATGGCCGGCTGGCAGTAACCATTTTTTTTATTGACTCATATTATGGGGTAGACGTGAAATAAAAACATTTTAGTTTTTTCTGTACTTTAACCCCGGCTTTGGCGGTTTTAAACTGCTAAGAAAAAAATATTTAGGAGGTATGAAAATGGACGAAGTTAAAACTGAAGGTGTTGGCGCTTTTGGCAGCTGGGCATTTTTGCTCTTCCTGATCCTGATTCTCCTCATCTTAGGGATCGGCTTTATCTTTGTTTAAGCGGCTATTTAAAAACAACCTGGGAGGTATAGAAAATGGACGAAGTTCAAACTGAAGCTGTGGGCGCCCCGGTTTTTGGCAGCTGGGCTTTTCTTCTCTTTTTGATCCTGATACTCCTTATTTTGGGTATCGGCTTTATTTTCATTTAAACTAATGCCCGAAAAAAATACCCGGCGAGCAGATGGCCTTAAATGAGGCCATCTGCTCTTTTTTGCTGTTTTTTTAACTGAATTGGTATTTAAGTACTGAATGTGCTAGACTACTATTGGATATCAAGTACTAACCAGAGGTGTCTGATAATTTGGCGAATCCTAAAACAAAGCAGGCCAGAGACCGTCTGCTGCACTTTTTAAAGGGACAGGAGCCTGTACCCCTGGAATTGGCATACTCCTGCTGTGATTCTGATTACGAAGCGCTGGCCGGGGCGCTCTCTTCGCTGATAGAAAAGGAAGAGGTATTGTTTGGCCGCACCAAAACCAGGCACGGCTGGCTCATCGGCGCGAGCGGGACAAACCCGCCGGATGGCGTGATCGTCTGGCACACCGATCGCAATCAAATGCGCGGTGTTTTGCCCAAAGTCTTAAAAGAGCTGAAAAAACGTGCCAGGAATGGTGACGTTGGCCTGCCGGACAGCGCTCAGGAAGAAAAACTGAAGATTATTACCGGCCTGCTTAGTGACGGGAAACCGCGCACCATGACTGAAATTGTGGCAGCCACAGGCTTGCAGGACTTGTCTTACTCAGTCTGGCGGAGTCTGAGCAAACTGCCGGACGGCCGCTTCACCCTGCCTGATAGTGAAGGCGCATGGGAGTCTCTTTTTGACTACATCAGGGAAAGACCCCGCCGGCTGGCCGACCTGCTCCGACTTTACCGCAGCCATAAGGAAATCACTGCTAAACTTGCCGCGGCAAACAACCAGGAACTGTTTGTCAGGCTGCCCCGCGGTATGATCACAACCCCTGATTCAACAGCGGGCAGGAAAGAGCTGGCTAAGAACCAACAGATCAAGTTATGGCGCGATACACTGGAATCTCTGCCCTACCCTTTTTTCATACCGGAACAACTGGCCCTGGACCTGGGAGAGTTTCCAAGCCTGGCCGACTGCTATGCCTTAACAGCTGAGTTTGAGGATAAGAAATACTATTGCCTGCGCCGGGACTTCCCCGGTGAGGTCCTGGTCGACCAGCTGGGTGAGATCTCCGGACGGTATTTTGCCCCGCCTCACACCGCCAGCGCCCCGGTTTTCCTCAAAGAACATTCCCTGGGTGAGAGAGAGTCCGCCAGAGTGCTCGGACTGAATGAAGAGACGGTCAAAGACCTGGTCAGTTCCGGGGAACTTGACCACTTTACACTTGATGAAAGAATACGCCTATGGCGGTCTGATCTTGAAGAACTGAAAAGGGACAGGGACAAGCTGCGCAGGCTGGTCGGTGAATATGAAAAACTGGGGGTAAACGACACAGCTTCCCTGCTTGGTATTACCTCCAGCCAGGTGCGCCGGCTGGTAGAAGAGGGCAGCCTTGCCCCCGCCGACAATAACCAGGCTGCTGAAGACACCGTCACTGACCTCATTTTTAAAAGAAGTGACGTGGAAAAAATGCGCGCCCAGCTGCCGGCTGCCCTATCCCGCTGGGCCGCTCCAGAAGAGCAGGCCCGCAGGCACAAAGAATTGCCGGCAGATGGTGAGCCCCGCACCAAAAAAAGACCCCTGCGCAAAAAAGAAACCAGCCCGCCGGAACAAAAGCTGGTCCTGGATGATTTTCAAATTGAGGCATCGGACGCCCTGCGGGAAGGGCTTTCAGTCCTGGTTTCCGCGCCCACCGGTAACGGGAAAACCCTGGTGGCGGAAATGCTGGCTAAAGACGTGATGGCGCAGGGGCTGGGCATGGTCTACACTTCTCCCTTAAAAGCGCTTTCCAACCAAAAGTACAGGGATTTCAGGGAGCTGTTCGGAGAAGAGTCGGTAGGGCTGGTAACCGGGGACATCAGCATCAACCCGGGGGCGCCGATGCTGATTATGACTACGGAAATATTCAGGAACTGGTGTCTAAGCGAGCCCGACCAGCTGGCCAGGACCTCCTACGTGGTTTTTGATGAAATTCACTACCTTGACGACGCGGAGCGCGGCACAACTTGGGAAGAGAGCATTTTGTTCGCGCCGCCCCACATGAAGATCCTGGGCCTTTCCGCAACCGTGCCCAATGTGGATGAAATGGCTGACTGGATCAGCTCTGTGCGCGGCGGGAATGTGGTAGTTATCTTAGAAAAAAGGAGAAGTGTCCCCCTCGCTGTCCGCTGGCTGCTGCCCAGCGGGCGGATCGTCCCGGAAAAAGAAGCCCGGGGTGAAATACTGGATTTGGCGGAAGCATTCAAGCGCGGCAAAAGGTACTGGGTGGAGTATGACAAAAATGTTGAACTGCCCGAGGTATCCTGCAGTGAAATAATCGGGCTGATCCAGGACAAGCTGCCCGCCCTGTTTTTTGTGTTCAGCCGCGGGCGTACTGAAATTCTGGCCCAGGAACTGGGCCGCGACTGGGACTTTCTCAACGCCAGAGAGAAAAGCGCTGTAAGCAGTCAAATCAAGGAAGCTGAAGCACTGCACCCGGGCACTTTCAGCGGTCCGGGCTGGCGCGGCCTGCGGCGCCTCCTGCTCCAGGGCATCGCTTACCACCATGCCGGACTATTGCCGCCTATAAAATACCTGGTGGAAAAACTATACTCCAGCCGGCAGCTCTGGGTGGTATTCTGCACTGAGACATTCGCGGCCGGAGTAAACTTCCCGGCAGCCAGCGCCATCTTTGACTCTACCAGAAAATGGGACGGGTATGACTTTCGCATCCTGCAAAACAGGGAGTTTTTCCAGATCGCAGGCCGGGCCGGCAGGCGGGGCTTTGACCAGGTCGGCCATGTATTTATCCGCGTCGACAGCCGCTTTCCTGAACAGACCGGCTTTTTTGAAGAGAAAGAGGTCGAGCCTGTTTCAGGCCGCCTGGCCATTTCACCCAATACTGTACTCAGCCTTTTAAGGTATAAAACTGATGACGAAATCGAATGTTTTCTAAATAATAATTTTAAAATGCACCAGCTTAAAAAGAAAAGGAACAACCTGGAGCAGGAAATAAAAATAGTCTCCGACCGCGTATTAGAAATTGAAGCGACCCTGTGTCCAGAAAACCTGACCTTAGCCTGCCCGCTGGAGCGGATCAAAGCCCGCAGGCAGCTGAAGCGCCTCCGCTGGAAGGGCAGAAAAAAAGAAAAAGATAATCTGCAAAAACAGTTGTCTTCTTTTACACCAAAGCGCTGCCGTGAAACTGAAAGCTGCCGCCTGGCCGCCGACAGCCTGAGACAGGCCAGGAACTACCTGCGGCTTTTAAGGCAGGAATTCAGGGTGGTTTCTGAACAGGCGGACTCGGTTTTCAGGGAATTCCGGGAAGTCAGGGATTTGCTTGAAAAACTGGGCTATGTAAAAGGCAGGGAATTCTATCCCCGCGGCATTTTCGCTTTGGAACTGCACGTGCAGGAAATCCTGGTTACGGAACTGGCCTTTGCCGGCTTAATCGAAGACGCTGAACCGGCGGAAGTGGCGGCTTTCCTGGCCGGAGTGGAATTTGTCCCCGGCCGGAATACCTTCACGGCCAAGCTGGAGCTGCCCGCTTCGCACGAGACACAGGTGATTAAAAGAGAACTGCTGAGCATGGGTGTGCCGGAAAAGTTTTGTGTATGGTCCGGCATACCCGGCCCGCTTGCCTACGCCTGGTATAACGGGGCGACCTTCGCCGAACTGCTGGAGATGTCGTCACTGCAGCCTGGCGACATATTCTCAATCTTCAGAAGGGAGATCGACCTGCTCCGCCAGATTGAAAGGGCGGCGGCGGGGAACACTAACCTGGCGGAGAAAGTACGGGCTATCAGAAACCGTCTTGACCGCGAAGAAATAGCGCTAAGCTTTTAAGAGGCAGGGGATCTGTCCCTGCTCCCCTTTTCAATAAGCGATATGCTGTAGTAACAAGTCGTAGGCCGTAAGCCGTAAGTCGTAAGTAAAATATTTTCAGGGTATAAGCATAGGGTCATAAGGCTATGTGCTTGGGGCAAAAAGACCCGAAAGGAATGCAGGATATACCTACGGCCTACAGCCTACGACCTACGACCTACTACTAAAATGGCTTACGACCTATTACCTATAAGGTGAGGTTATTTCTTATGGCAAACTCTATTTGGGTTTACCGCCTGTTCGATGTGGCCGAGGAAATCAAGCTGGAACAGGTAGAAACAATCCTGGCCCGTGAGCGCCAGACATCCAGGGTGCGGCTTGCCAGGGTCAAGCCGAAATCGGTCCAGTTTAAGAACCCGCCGGTGGCTTTTGAACTGGGTGAGCACACCGTGTCCATCGGCGGGCGAATTTTTAAAACTAATGTTACAGGCAAGGTTTATGACCTGGGGGTAATCGGCATAATTATGCGCTTACCTCTGCCGGAAAACGCTGCTTACGAAGAGATCAGAAACCTGGCCGTCGACCTTTACAATGACGAAAATATTGAATCTTTCTTTGCCGGGATGCTGGACCTAACCCGCAGGACACTTGCAGGCGCACTGGTTAAAGAGGATTACAATGGGTTTATCGAGGATTTTACCGTTTATTATTTCCAGAGGTGGGATCAAAGCTGGGATCCTGTGCCTTTGCTCCTGGCCGAAAGTGAACCGGTGAGTGAACAGGTCCGCCGGGAGACTCTCCGCAACTCCTTTTCTTACGGCCTTGACGACCTGGCCATTATTACCTGGGACTCAGCCCTGATCTATGATGCCACCGGGAGCGCCGATATACCCGACCTGCTCGAATTCGCCAACTCCCAACTGCTGGAGCTGCGCTACTATGACAACCTCCTGACCGGTGAGATGGAGAAAATGTACAACGCCATCGAAGAAGCGGAAAAAACCGCCAGCATCAGGCGCCTGGGCCGCTACCGGCGGATTATGAACCAGCTGACCGAATTAATCGCTGACGTTACTGAAATCACCGAACGCATTGATAATTCACTGAAAGTAACCGAAGACGTATTCTATGCCCGCATCTACGGGACCGCCCTCTCCATCTTCCGCACCAGGGCCTGGGAAGAAAGCATAAACAGAAAAATCAACATCATCACCCAGAGCTACACCATGCTCAGCAACCGTATCATCAACCAGCGCTCCGAGCTCCTTGAACTGACGATCATTGTCCTGATCCTGCTGGAAGTGGTGCTCGGCGTGCTGGGAGTCATGAAGTAGACTCTAGATACCGGCAAAAGGATCCTGGTTATCAGGCTTTACTTTCTCATCGGGTGGGAATTAAAATCATACTCATTTGTGATTAAATCACCTGTCCGGTGAAACCGGTGCAGTGAATTTCGCATCCCTCCCCAAAAATCTGCAGGTAACGTTTGCAGGCCCGCTCATTCGGGTTCACCACCACAATTTCCCTGTTCTTATCAGGCGCGTTCAACGCCCTTTTAATGGTAGCGATAAAAGAGGTATCGGCGGCCTCCAGAGAATAGCCGATAATGACCAGCCGGTCGGAGTGGCTTATCGCGCCTACCGCCCCGTCCCAAATGTTTTGCAGCCTGCTTATCTTATAAGATTTATAAAGGGTCGGAGCTATGATAATGGCCTGGGAGTTTTCCCCCCCGCAGTAGGGGCAGGTAATGTTATTGCCGCTGCCGAACAGGAGGTGGGCCACTTTTTCCTCATGCTCCGATATTTCCCCGCAGAGCGGGCAAAAAGACCAGTTGAGCGAGCCGTGCAGCTTATACAGGGGAATTTTTTTACGTGATGCGAGGTGGTCGCCGTGACTGCCGTAAAAGCCGTACTCCAGAGCGTAGCCCGCCCCGCGCAGCGCCTTGTCCAGGACTATGTCATAATTAAGCGAGATAAAAGTAGGCGGCTCTTTTCCTTTACCCAGCACTCCCGTAACGAATGAATGATGTATCCCCTCCTGCGGCGGCAGTGACCTGTCCAGGGTCATGCTGATCAGTTTTACCAGCGCATTTTTTAAATGGAACAGCCTTGGCCTGGAGAAACGCCTGGAGAAAGCCTGGTTGTGCAGCAGATACCAATCAACGATATTAAATATTTCATCTATGCCCGGGTAGCGGTCCAAATCCTCGCCTGAACTGATTTTTGTCCTTTGACCGTAAAAATGCTCAAGAAAATCCCATACAATATCAAGATCGGTTTCATTGCGTTCTTCTTTAAAATAGCGGTAAGCCACCCGCAGAAAATTGCGCACCACCGGCGCCCCTTCCGCGGCGGAAGCTCCGGCGCCGAGAATGTAGACTGTTTTCACCACACATCAGCCTCCGAGAAAAGATGTCAATTCCCTGGTAACCTCGTCCAGGGTAACCGCCCTCGCTTCAGCTTCCGATATAGGTCGGCCGAAAGGAAAGGCTTCCTCCTTGCCTCTTTCACTGGTTTTACCGGGCAGCCCCCTTCCTTCCTCAAACCACTTCCTGGCAATATGGTAGGGAGTGTGAAAACAGAAACGGTGCTCACCATATTCCACTTTGAATTCGAACAGGCTGTAATAATCATTTTCTTTCCTGCACTGCGGGCAGCCATCATAAATACTTTTATACTTGCTGTAGTCCAGTCCCATGTTTTTGGCTTTTGACCGGCAGGCGGCGCAAAGGTACACTCTGGGGCCGCCTTTTATAAAAGAAACCTCCAGACCATTTTCCGGTGTATAATCAAGCAGGAATTTCCTGATCACTTTTTCTTTTAAATCATAAAGGTATTCTTCCCCGCCTTTGGCGAAATGGTTTAAATGATATAAGAAATAAGAAGCCCGCAGCAGCGCCGCAGTTTTTTCAGGATAACTCTCCAGGGAAAGCAGGAAATTGTTTTTAATATCCCCGTGCCGGAGCGTCTTTTTCACCGCCGCCAGCCTCATAAAAGCGGCTTTCCTCGCCCCCAGGCGGCTGTCTTCCTCATTCTGCCACTTTCTTTTAAACCCGGGCATTTGGGGCAGCAGGTCCTGCACCTCGGCCTGATCAAAATAATAATCTTCCCCAGTTTTATAAAGCTTCCTTTCCTTTACTTCCAGCAGACCCTCGCGGACCAGGCGGCGCACCGCGGCCGGGGTGATGCCCAGAGCCTCACCCACCTCGGCGGTTGACAAGTATTTTCCCGTTGCATCCAACGGTGCTCCTCCTTCCAGGGGAAAAACTGTCCTGCGCTTATTTTATCATTAATAAAGGATGATAAACATAGCACATTATACCTTGATTTTAAGGCTTAACAGGTATTAATAAAACCTTTTACAGCAATCTTACTGCAATGAACTTTTTACATTTATAATTTTGCTGAATTGCCAAGAGACCCTGGCTTAATTTAGAGATTGCAACCTCTAACATAAGCATCTCAAGTTGTAATTATTCTGGCATATCCTAATATTTGTCCCAATATTTCTTGTCCTTGGGGAAGATATCCATATAAAAGTTTACTGTTCAAAAATAACTTAAACGACATGTTTTGTTTGAAGATCAATCAAGCCAGGCACATGAGCCTGGCTTTAAATATGTCCTATGGATTTCATTCAAGACAAAATAGTAATTTTTTTTGCTTATGAAATTATGGTAACAGCTTGATTTACCTTAATAGTTTTTCTATCTTTTATGCCATTTGTCTCTCAATCCCCACAAATCTTAAGTATTATTGGAATCACTAGAGCTCGTCACCCCAAACCGCTTCAAAGACTCCGGTTATATCGCGTACAATCTTGCCTTCCTTGAGCAGCAGGGCTGCCGGTGTCCCTGTCACGTTGTACCGCCGGGCGATCCTTTTCTTCCTCGACATGTCCACTTTAACCAGCTTTACTTTGTTCCCGCTCTCCACCACTGTCTGCTCCAGCCTGGCTACCACGTCTATGCTTGCTTCATCCGCCGGGCTCCAGAAGGCCAGCAGCACAGGCTTGTCCGCGTTCAACACGTTCTCTTTGAAGTCGTCTTCTTCGGCAAGGTATCTCTCTACTGTCACTGCCGCCACGGCGCCGTCACTGGCCGCGGTCACCACCTGGCGCAGGTATTTTACCCTGGCGTCTCCCGCAGCGCACACGCCGTCGACATTGGTCTCCATCATCTCGTTGGTTGGAATGTAGCCTCGCTCGTCTAACTCTACTTTGCCTTGCAAGAATTCTGTCTCGGGCACCATGCCCACGTAGATGAAGACTCCTTCGGCTTTTACTTCTGTGTGCTCTCCGGTCTTCAGGTTTTTGACCACTACCGCCTCGACGTTTTCCCGGCCTTTGATTTCGGCCAGTACGGAGTTCCAGACGAATTCTATCTTGGGGTTATTGAAGGCTTTTTCGGCGCTGGCCTTGTTGCAGTCCACGATTCCTTCGTCGTGGATGACGATCACGATAACCTTGCTGGCGTACTTGGTGATGTAGACGGCTTCTTCTATGGCGGCGTCTCCGTTGCCGACGACCACCACGGTCAAATCTTCGTAGAATTCGGCGTCGCAGGTGGCGCAGTAGGACACGCCGCTGCCTCTCAGCTTTTTCTCGCCCGGTATGTTAAGCAGGCGGGGCTGGGAGCCAGGGGCCAGGATCACCGCTCTGGCCTGGTACTGGTCACCTTTTTTTGTTTTGACTGTTTTTATTTCTCCGTCCAGTTCTACTTCTGTTATTTGACCTTTGATTATTTCAGCGCCGAATTCTTTGGCGTGGCTGGCCATGGTTTTCATTAAATCGGGGCCTGTGGTGGATTTAAAGCCGGGGTAGTTGACCATCTCCCTGGTGGTGAAGGCCATGCCGCCTACGGCGCCTTTTTCCAGGATGGCTGTTTTGAGTTTGGCTCTTGCTCCGTAGATACCGGCGGCGAGGCCGGCGGGGCCTCCGCCGAGTATTAGCAGATCGTATACTGACATTAACTAATCACCTCAATGATGAATATGTTTTTACAGTAATTCTTCAATCTTTTCTTCCAACTGTTCTTCCTCGACTTTACCGGCGAGCTTGTATTGATACTCACCGTCTTTAAAGAACAGCAACTGCGGCACTCCTCGAAGTGAGAATCTGTTGTATAAGTCTTTCTGTTCTTCCACATCAACGTGGTAAAATCCCAATTTATCTTTGTACTTCTCTGCCGTCTCTTCTACCATGGGCACCACTTCGGCGCACACGTGACAGGTTTTCCGGCTGAATACCACCAGGCAGTTCTCGCAGTTGTCGTATACTATTTCTTCGAAGGTGACCGCGTTCAGGTTTTTGAGTTCCATTGTTGTTGCCTCCGTTATATATTTTTCTTGATACCAGAATGTAAATATAACACGTTATTTTATTGAAAAATTGACTCCCCCAAAGTGTATAAAGCCTGTTGGAGGAGTTAATGTTTAGCTAATTTGCTAAGTAAGAATAGATTCAAATATCTTCTAAAAAACAAGTTCAACTCCTGGCGAGAAATGGGCCGGCAGCCGATCTCCCGCCAGGATAGGTACAGGGTATAGTTATTACTCCCGGGTTCTATAATCTTTAACTTGCCGTGCTCTCACCTGGGAGGATTTAATTTTTCCAAAGGAACAGTAGCTGTTTTATCTCCCAAGAATATCACTATTATGGCAGGAACGATATAGATCAAGCCATTAACAAAGTTAATACCAAAGTAACCATACGCCTGGTAGATCATAGGTACTGTAAATAAGGTGAATGACGCGATTAATCTGCCTGAACCGAATAATATGCCGGTAGCACTGGTTCTAACATGCGTTGGAAAGGATTCCGCCAGATAGGTCCAAGTCAGCGTCATTGCTGCCGAAACAAAAAGCCCTTTGACTAATAGCATAATTGATATCGGAAGCACAGTTTTAAACATACCCTGTATGATAAATAAACAACCATAAATAATAAATAAGGCAACAAGTGGAGTTTTTCTTCCTCCTTTGTCTGAAACAAATGCGACTAAGTAATCACCTACTGGATTTAATAATAATTGACATATCGCGAGATTTAGAACTACCGCCTGAGCAAATCCCATTTGGGTATGCACTGTCGGGTAAAAGTTCGATAGATAGAATGAACCCAGGGTAGCACCAAAAACAACCATAAACAACGTAAAAGTCCTTTTAATATAGCCCCTGCTAAACATAATCTTGAATGTTGATAAATAACCGGAATCCTTATTCTTACCTAGTTCAGCAGCATTTTCAGGAAGTTTGGCACCGGGCACGATTTCATCCAACAACTTTGCCGCATCATCAAAGCGTCCTTTAGCAACAAGCCAGCGAGGGGATTCTTTTAGCCATGATGCGCCAACAATAACCAAAACTATCCCTAATGCGCCTAATATAAAGACATACCTCCAGGAATCAAAAGAAAGAGGAATCATTATTTTAGCAAATATTGAACTTATGGGCATACCTGTCACCCCAACAGCGATGGTTAAAGCCTGGTACTTGCCTCTGAATTCAGACGGCATCATTTCAGATATATAGGCCATTGCTATGGTAACCATACCGATTGTGCCGAACCCTGTCAGAGTGCGCATAACCAAAAATATGTTATACTGAGAAAACAAAGCGTTTAACAGTGAAGATAGGGAAAATATAAGGATACATGTAAGCAGCCCTTTCTTACGCCCAATTTTATCAGCAAGCCACCCGCCAAATATTGCCCCAAGGAACATACCAAACATATTGAATGAATTAACATTGGCAACCTGTTGCATCGTCCAACCATAGTTCTTGATCAGAACCGGAGCTACAAAACCAAAGTTGATGACATCCATTTGATCAAACACATAGGCAATGGCTGCAATAATTAGAAATCTTTTTTGAATTAAACTGATTTTATAGCCATCAAAGAATGCCTTGCTTCCTACGGGGATTGGGGAATTTCCTGACATAGGTTACATACCTCCAATACTTTTTTCTTTCATATTCCTTCTAGATTGTCCTTTTGTCCCCGGAATACTAATTAGTGAAATATTATACTAAATTAGGCGCAATATAAGTAATACTCCAAATCTTTTATTTCTCATATCATTCTTCATTACCGGAGAGAAATTAGTATATTTCTCTCCGGTAACTCTGATAATAATGTAGGTCACGTTTAGAATTCTTCAGAAAGAATCTGATATACCGGCGCCCCTTCACATTGTGCGGGCATTCTCACACCGCCTAACACCGCGATCGTCGGTGCAAAGTCTACCTGGCGGATGATACGGTCTGTTTTGAAGCCTTTTTTTAAGCCCGGGCCCGCACCAATGAAAATCGGTGAAACTGAAGTATCCCCATAGCCCAGGGTGGTTGACAGACAATCGAAATGGTCATAATTGTAACCTTCCGCAGTCCAATATATGATATCGCCGCTCTCAGGACCGCCCATACCCAGCAGAAGAGCATCTTTGTTTCTTAATGCCACAGCTATAACTCTATGCCCTGTCTTTTTGTCTTTGTAACCATAAAGTGCGGTCATGATTTCTTCTTCAACCTCATATTGGTCTTTTGGATCAATGATGCCATATTTATCTCTGCCTTTGATGTTTAAGTAAATATGGTTAGCGCGGTTGGCGATAGCCTTGGTGTTCGCCCAGTCAATTTCAGGCAATTCATTGCCGGCGGCATCCTTCTTCAATGCGGTAAAGCCCAATTCTTGCATGACCCGCACATTAACACCCAGCATATCACCGATGAAATGAGGGCCGTGCTCGGGACAAACGGCAGCGTGGTCAGAAATAACGAATATTGTCCAGTTTTTATCTAACAGATGTAGAAATTCCGCGATGTATTCATCGGTCTGCACATAGACGTCTTCAACGAATTTAGCATAATCTGCTTCCGACAGCTTGGCATTTCCCTTCATGTGTTTAACAATCATGTGCGACTGGAGGTCAATGTTATGAAAATGTGAGAAAACAACATCGTAATTTTCTTTTTCAATCAGCAGGTTCATCGCAGCCGCCTGCCAATCCTTGGAGGAATCCCAATTGGCTTTCATACATTTGCTTATTAACGCTTTGTCTGCGCCGCCCACCATAGAAGTCGGTGTCGGGTAGCCCACATTTTCTGTAACCAGTTTATAAAGATATCTGGGATGCCATACGCTGTCTTCAGCAATATTCATAGCGGCGGAAATCCACATTTTCAGATATGTTCCATCTTCAGCAATTTCCAAAACCCGCATATTACGATTGACAATATAATGAATGTCATCTTTAATGGATTCATCAATGATTTCTCTGGTAAAAACATCATTATCTAAGACTACAACCGGTGTGTCTTCTTTCTTGGACTTATAAATTGCAACTTTATCGTAAATTCCCTGGGAATTTTTCAAAATCAAACTTGGCCGGCGAATCAATCCGCCTGAAAACAAAACTGTAAATTCTTTGGCATCCGCCGGTGCGGCAACCCAGCCCTTTGCGTCTTTAATTGGCGATAATACCACATCAAATGGTGTATCTGACAGACCCATTTCGCCGTCAGTTTCCTTTAGAATCAGGTGGCGTTGAGAGAGTAATTTAACTTCTTCACTCATTGGCATAAAGTCAGAACCGGGTTTCAAGTCTGTAATAACACATGGCACATTTGCATCAGTAGCGGCTTTAGCCCTAAAATGCACCGCTTCCGTCTTATCACTGGCCACGAGCACAATTTCGCCCTCAACCTGCGCGGAAGCCATATTCGGAGCGCCAGGGCTGGTACCGTCAACTACATGCAGATTAGGGTTTTGAGAGCTTGGCGGCCAAGAACTGCCGGGCCAATGCCATACTAATGTCTTTTTGCCGGCTTCAGCAAAAACATTCCATAATTGCTCGGCCTTACAAAGTCTTGAATCTAAGGCATATTCCATAACATCTAAATCTTCTTTCGACTGTTTATGGAAACATGTAATTCCGTGGGTAACCGGATATGCCCCAGTTGCTAATGTTGTCCACATCGGTGGCGTTCCCGTTGGCTGACCGCCTAACATAACCAAATCTTCACGCTGTGCACCAAGATCAATTAGTTTTTTTAGGTTTGGCATTAAACCCTTATTAACATATTTAACCGTTAACCGGGGGTCCAAACCATCCACACCTAAAATCAGAATTTTGTCAGTTAAAGCCTTTCTCATAGTCTAAAATCTCCTTTACTTTCTTAATAAATAATACCCTGTAAAACCTCATGCACCACCTCGGCTAAAAGTCTTTTATGTTTTCTTAATGCTAACATAAACAATGCTTGGTATTGAAACAGTATTATTTCTACTAATAGGCAGTTTAACAACAACTAATAGTTGTGCGTACTACCAAAAGAGAATGCCATGGGACGGATATCCTTGACAGTAGGAGAAGATATGGTAGGACATGCCACAGAATCATATTATGGCAAAAGCTGCAGGCATGTGTGATAAAAGGAAGTGAAGATTTCACATGTGGGTGCTGACGGAAAGTAGGTACTATCGCTAAGATTTTCTGATTGCTAGTTGGTGAGTTACCGTGTTACCATACTTATGTGGACACCCTCCTTTATATTTGATGGTTGTTTTGTATCATTACCAATTACCAACATGGTGTTCCTCTCTTTCCCTAAACATTTTATTTGGCTTTGGTATCTCAACCCTTGTCTTAATTGTTTACCGGTTTCCGCTTACTGGATCCAAGTTGAATTTGGGGGTGTTAAAGTGCGCTTGGAACAGTTGGAGATTTTTGTTGAAGTCTCAAATTCAAACTCTATGAGTATGGCAGGGGAAAAACTGCATATTTCTCAGCAAGCTATTAGCAAATCGATTAAAAGTTTAGAAACAGAATTAAATACACAGTTATTTAAAAGAACAAAAAGCGGGATTTTTTTGACATCGACCGGTGAGAATATCTACCAGGATGTCAAACGCATCATTGAAATTTATAATAACATAAAACAACGCACTAATATTCAACCGGAATCTCATGAAATAAACCTTAGCGGTACATTAAGCATTTACATTCCTATACCTTTGAGCCCCCTGATTACAAAACTTACTCAGATAATTGCACAGGCTCACCCCCATATAAAATTTTCTCTTATAGAACAATATCCTAAAGATCTAAATGATAGCGCTCAAGACATCAGCGATGAGATATGTATTCGCACCGTTTTATCCAACCAAATACAATATGTTATAAATAAAAGTACCAACTGTAATATCTATCTATTAAAAGAAGAGAAGATACATTTGTATGCACATAAAAAATCACTAATAGCCAGAAAAAAGCAAATCAGCCTAAAAGATTTAAATAATATACCGGTAGTATACCATATCTCACCAATAACCAAAAAATGTTTTATCTCGGACCTGTTTGAACTTAATGGTATTCCTTTTAATCCAATACTAAGTTCAACCCAGTTTAATCATTGTATTTCATACTTAAAAAGCAACAAGGCCTGTTACTTTTCATCCCCAATAGCAATGGATTTATTGGATATTGAAAAGGATGTTGTTGCTATTCCCTTAAAAGGCAATTATACATGGTGCCACATTATGCTCACTGCAAAAGAACCAAACCTTTCAAATGAGGCGCGAGTATTTATCAATGTAACGCAGGAACATTTTCATGACTCCTTTTGCCAAATTTCTGATTAAATATAAAATCAATGCTCCCCGACGGCCCGACCTTCAGATCTTCTACCGCCCAGAGCCGGACATCGCTGCCGATCGGGCCGTTCAAACTTATAGCTCCGCCTGAACCCAGTACCTGGCGTCCGATCACACCGGACAATGCAGCGCTGCCTGCAAAGAGCAGGAGATCCTTGTTTACGCTGGAGCGTTCCGACAGCCTGACTTCGCTGGCAAACCCTGTGAAACTCTGCCCCACTTTACCTCTATAGTCAATATCAGCCCCCGCGCAGCGGATATCACCAGTTATTTCCCCGTTAATCCTGACCGACCTGCCTGCGGCAAGCAGGTCTCCGTTTACTTTCCCGTTGATAGTGACGTTTTGCCCGGCCGCAAACACGTCGCCTTCCACGTCTGCGTTCAGCTCCAGGCTTTCGCCCGCCAAAAAGAGCGGTCCCTGTATTTTGCCCTCGGGTATCACGGTCTTGACTTCATATGCTCCGGCAGGCGCGGCCAGGGAAAACACAAAAAGGAAAATCATTACCGGCACGATCAGCTTATAACTGGTTTTAAACACGGGCCTTTCCCCCTTTAAATAATAGATTAATTTCGGAATGTCCTACCGTTTGTCATTGCGAGCGTTAAGCGAAGCAATCTCCGGCTCTTACCCCCGCTTTATACTGTGAGATCGCCACGTCGCTTTCGCTCCTCGCGATGACAGAACGTTCTTTGCAAACCGACTTTCCGAAATCACTCTCATAGTTTAAACTGTTCAGCTCATACTTATCATTTTAGTCTTTACTATCTTAACCGGATGACTTGTTAAAAATTGATATAAAACATTTTACATAATCTTTTATAATGTCATAAAATAGATTCTTCTCTAATATATAGATTCTTAAGTAACATTTTCCATACCAGCTGGGGGCGCTTAATATGAACGATTTATCAGCGCTTATTGAAAAGTGTGAGACACTGAACGGGTTTATCGACAAGGCGGCCAAGCCCGTTGTAGCCATCCTTGGTTCTTTCAACTCGGGCAAGTCTACACTGGTAAACCGTTTGCTTGGCATGGAGATCAGCCCGGTGGGGATTATCCCCACCACTTCCTGCCTGATCTGCTTTGATTACGGGATTTCTTTCAGGGCGTCCCTGTCAGGCACCTCCAAAAAAGCAGTTTTTTTTGAGCCGGCTCACCTGCATTCATATTTAGAGAGGGAAAAGCCTGCCGGAGGCAGATTGAATATTCAGGTGCCCTCCCCTCTATTAAAAAAATGCCTTTTGCTGGACACCCCGGGCATTGATTCACTTAACAAAAATTCCTGCGAACTGGCTGAAAAAGCCGCGCGGGAGGCCGATAAAATAATCTACCTTTTCCACCAGAGGGGGATCGAGGACTTTAACCAGTTGTTCCTGTCCAGGCTGGCCAAACTCTGGCAAAGCAAAAACTTAGGTGACATCTCTTTCTGGCTGAACTGCAACCTTGGGGTAAGTGACGGCACCTCCCTCGCAGCAACCGCGGCAGCACTGAGAAAAATATTTTTCAGCCTGGTGAGGCTAAACACCATAAACACCCTGGATGCTGATAACATTGAAACCCTGCGCCTTTTCCTGGAACTGGAGTTAATCAGGGAAACTTTGCGGCAGGCCACAGCTAACCTGAAAAAAATCGACTTGGAAATCCCCGCCAGAATAAAAAAAACAGCCGGAATAAAAGACGAAGCACTTTTTTTGTCCGAGATCTGGAGTGTTTATGAGATTTCCCGTGCCGTTTTAGCGGCCGGTCAAGTAATTCATTCCATTCCCGTATTCTCAAAGGAACTGACTAAGCAGATTGAATCAATGAATTCCTCCAATCTTGGTGGAAAAAATATGAATCCCTCCGGCCGGTCCTTTCGCCCGCGCACAGCGGATATCAGGGCCAACCGCCAGGCTCTTTTAGACTTAATAAGGCAACTTTTAGATGATGCCGCTGTAACAGATTATCTGGACAGGCCCACGCTGGAAAGGCTCTACAGCCAGATTGCGCAGGAAAGATTCACGATAGTGGTTTCAGGGGGCTTTTCAACCGGCAAGTCAACTTTTATCAACGCTCTGTTAAAAGAAAATCTCCTGCCGGCCGGAGACGGGCCAACCACTGCCGCGGTAACTACTGTTGCCGGCGGCAGCCGGAAACGCGCTGTCATATACACCCCTCTTCAGAGTGTGATCAGCATCATTGAACGTGTCGGGGATGAAGCGGTCCTGGACTCCGGGGCTGCAGCCGCCCTGGCAAGAATAGTCATGACCGGTGATTCCGGCATCTCCAAACTTGAAGCATATGTGGACGGCCAGTTTGTACCAGCGGACAGGTTTAAAATAGCAGGCATGCTCAGGGAGGCTAAGGAGCTTTTTGCTGCCGGAGCTTTTGCCCGGGCAGCCGGTGACAGGGCTGTCCCGGAGGTTTTCAAGCGGCTCCCCTGGAAACGGCTGGCCAGGAAAAAGCTGCTGCAAAAAGTGAGGTTGACTTTTAGTAGCCCTGGCTCCCGTGGTTTTGATCTTGAAAAGCCTGATCTGCTTCAATCCTTCTGGAACACCCTGGGAGCCGACAGTGCTTTTATGATCGAAAAAGTGGAAATTGAGCACCCCTCCGATTTTTTGAAACTGGCGGTCCTGGTCGATACACCTGGTCTGGATTGGATTCACAGGCGCCATTATGAGAAAACAGCCCGCTCTATCCTGCAGGGAGACGCTTACCTGTTTTTTCTCAACGGTAAACATATCCTGAATAAGATGGACAGGGACAGCTATCAGGACTTATTCTGCACCCGGCAGGTCTGTACAGACGAGGCATATGTCAAAAAAAGCGGCGGGCTCTTCTATGTAATTAACTTTGCCGACACTCTGACCGCGCTGCAGCGTGAAACGGTATACAATTTTGTGACCCGTGCGCTGGCCGGTACTGAAAATAAAGTCAGATCAGGCGACCACAAGCCCAGGGTTTTTCTGATCTCCGCCTTGCAAGGGCTTACCGGGGCAGAAAGCGGAATGAGTACCCTGTTAAAAAGTTTGGAGCAAACTATTCTAACCTACCGCGGCAGGAACTTTTACCTGGTCAAAGCAAACCAGCTGTATGCCAGCCTGGATGCAGCTGCCCTGGCCATAGACAGCCTGTGCCTGGAAGAGCAGCTGACCGCCGGGGCTAAAAAAAGCCTGCGGGAAGCGTGGGAAATTCTAAGGGCATCCAAGAGAAAACTGAAAGATATCCGCAACTCAATTTTTGACGCCGGGAGGTTTTGATTTAAGTGGAAAACGCACGAATTTTGGACGAGCGGCTGAAAAGAATTATCGGTGAAGTGGGCCACCGCGCCGGCAGCGAAATAAGGAGAAGCCTGCTGCAGGACATGGAAAATAGCTTCACGGCCGCTCTGGAAGCTCACTGCCGCAGAGAGACCGAAAAGCTGCTCAAATTATTCAGCGAGGCAGTCAATAAAATATAGAAAGGGGATGTAGTTTTATGAATTTAAAAACCGGGAGTTTAGTTGCTGAAAAAGCAGGTGATGAAGTAATCCAGAAAATGCTCACAGATATCCTTTTGGGCTTAAAGACAAGGCTGGTTAAACCTGTGATGGAGGGGAATACCAGAATAGCAGGGCTCCTTGATGAACTGGAAGCACATAACCAGGCCAGATTGGCTGAGCTTTTGGAGAGGCTTGATGCACTTGAAAATGAAGTCCAAAAATTGCCGCTGGTGATCCTGGCTGCCCTAAGAGACGCGATCAACCAGGCCGGCGGGGGGACTCCCGATGAAAGCTAAGCAGCCGCAGCAGCAATCGGAACTGGTAAAGTCGCTGGCCTCAACCATCCATAAAAAGATGGTGGCGCCCTCGGCGGATAAAATGGACAGCTTTAACAGGGAGATAAGCGAAATCAGCCAGAAGGCCGCCGCCTTGGAACACAATCTCACTCAACTGGCCGCGGCACACGGGAAAACCAGGTCTATCGCTGTCTTTGCCGCGGCAGGGGCGGTTTTGCTGGGTCTGGCGCTGGTCTGCCTGGTATTTCTCAGAATATAGGCCAAGCTTACGGCCGGAAAAAAGCATGAGCCCCACACAGGTGGGGCTTCAGATGTGTCCCCGTTCATTAGCCGATGTGTCCCCATTCCACTGACGACTAAAGTCGCACCTACAGCTTGCGTGTTAATGCCCGGTCTGAGTCTGGTAAGTCTGCTGCGCCTGGGCCATTAGATGCGGCTGCGCCATACCGGCGGGGCGCCACCCTTTATAACTCATATACTGCGAAAGTTCAAAAGCCATCTCTATGCAGGATTTAGCGGCTGTTGAAAGGAAGTTGCGCAGCTGCGGGTCTGTGCACACCAGGGCGGCATTTGTAGATTTAACTGCTCCGCACCTATGGAAAATCATGGCGCCTGAGGCGATAGCGCGGTCGTTTAGAACCAAGGCGTCTGTTCTGACTGCCGCCCGCGTGCCGTATTCCGGCCGCCCTTCCATGGATATGCCGGCTGTGCCGGTTCCCATAGCCGGCCGGGGGATCCCGGTTATATCCATTCCCTGGTTCTGCGACATATTCACTTTGGCGTTGTATGAGTCAATCATGTGCCGCTGCTGGCGATCGAGTATCCGGCGCAGTTCGGGATCCTGGCAAACATTTAGATACATGGCGTAGTGTTCGATCATGGATACCGATTCATTTAATACTTCATGCATTTCAATTAGTTCCTGTGCGCCTAATTTCATTAATCCTACCCCCAGTTCATTTTCTAGTTCCAATATATATTCTGTTAACGGATCGAAAAAATATACCAGCCCCCACAAAAAAAGAGCGGCAGCACCGCTCTTACCCGTCTCTCTGCTTTCGCTCCCTTTTAATTAAGGCGTACACAAACGCTGTCGCCCCTGAAATGACCAGCACTTTTAGCACAAAGCTAAGTGTTTCAGCCTTAAACCTGGCTTTCTCTTCCCGGAGTTTTACCGCCGGGTCGGACTTTAAATCAATATACGCTCCTTTTGTTTCAAATTGCACCAGCTGTTTTTCCAGCTTTACTGTCCTCTCCTGGTGCTTGGATATCCCGCCCATGTAGCTAATGACCTGAATTGCCAGAAAAGCAACCGCAAATAGAATTAAAAGAATGCGTGAATTGTTCACTAAAATTCCCCTTCTTGGATCAAATACTTAAAACCTGTTTTCTCTTCAAATTATAAACCACAATTATTTATAATACAACTTGAAAGCACCTTTATGGT
This sequence comes from Pelotomaculum propionicicum, assembly GCF_004369225.1. Taxonomy (GTDB): domain Bacteria; phylum Bacillota; class Desulfotomaculia; order Desulfotomaculales; family Pelotomaculaceae; genus Pelotomaculum_B; species Pelotomaculum_B propionicicum. Next base: position 28,316 of record NZ_QFFZ01000007.1, on the reverse strand, counting down.
TCCGTGCATGACAACCTCTTGGAAATTTCTGTGATCCAAAAATAGACTTAATATGATATAATTGTTTTTACTGAAAGGGGAGTTACATAATGCCATACGCGGTTATTATGGCCGGCGGCAGGGGTGAAAGGTTCTGGCCGCGCAGCAGGGTTAAGAATCCCAAACAATTTCTGAAACTAATCGGCGAAAAAACAATGCTGCAGTTGACCGTGGAAAGGGTTGAAGGCCTAGTCGGCATAGACAACACATATATTGTGACAGGGTCTGAATTCACCGGGATCATTTGCGAACAGATCCCTCTCCTGCCCCGGGAAAACATAATCATTGAGCCTTTCGGGCGGGATACAGCCGCGGCGATAGGGCTGGCCGCCCTGCACCTGGGCCGTAAAAACCCCGGGGAAGTTATGATGGTGCTGCCTGCCGATCATTATATAGGCAATACCCCCCGTTTTCAGGACATATTGAAAAGCGCCGCGGCTGCAGCGGTTAAGTCTGACGCTATAGTCACCCTGGGTATAACCCCGCACAGCCCTGAAACAGGCTACGGCTATATCCACCGCGGTGACTTGTTCGATACTTTTTACGGCAACCAGGCCTGCCGGGTCATCAGTTTTTTAGAAAAGCCCGATTATGATACGGCTGTGAAGTTTTTATCCGGGGGAAATTATCTGTGGAACAGCGGTATGTTTGTCTGGCGCATCAGCCTGATCCGTAAAATGATTGAAAAGTATATTCCTCAACTGGACAGCGGTTTAAAAAAGTTGGAAGCAGGCCTGGAAACTGGCCGGTACCAGGAAATACTTGCAGAGGCATACAGCGAACTGCCCCTGATATCGGTTGATTACGGCATCCTGGAGCGGGCGGATAATGTCCTGGTAATGACCGGTGATTTCGGCTGGGATGATGTCGGCACCTGGACAGCCCTGGAAAGACATGCCGATAAAGATGAAAACGGTAATGTCCTGCAGGGACAGGGCGTTTTGCTGGACTCTTCAGACGTTTATGTTTTATCCCTGGACAAACCCGTAGCCCTGATCGGGGTGGAAAACTTAATTGTGGTTAATGAGGCTGACAGCCTGCTGATCTGCCACAAAAGCCGGGTGCAGGAAATTAAAAAGGTTGTAGGGGCTTTAAGGGACAAAGGGTTTGATAATGTTCTTTAATTGGTGTCTCAGTAAAGGAGGATGGATTAATCAGTGATTAACCCGGAAATTTTCCGGCAGTATGATATCCGCGGCGTCGCCGGGCTCGACTTGACAGACGAAACGGTTGAACTGCTGGGTAAAGCTTTTGGCACTTATGTCATAATGTCAGGCTCTAAAACGGTATTAGTCGGCAGGGACAACCGCCTGAGTTCAGAACGGCTGCGCGACGCCATTACCAGGGGACTCCTGGCTGTCGGCTGTGATGTGGTGGATTTAGGCCTGGTGGTAACGCCGGTGCTCTACTACGCCAGGACCCACTACGGTATTGACGGCGGGGTGATGATTACCGGCAGCCACAATCCCCCTGATGAAAACGGCTTCAAACTTGCGCTTGGCCCGGGGACAATATACGGTGACGAGATCCAGAAACTGAAGGAATTAATGATCAAGGGGGATTTTCCGGCCGGCAGCGGCTCCCTGCAGGAGCGTGAGGCTACTACCCCTTACCTGGCCATGCTTAAAGAAAAAATTCAACTGGGGCCCAGGCGCCTGAAGGTGGTCATAGACTGCGGCAACGGCACGGGGTCGCTGCTGGCGGAGCAGATTTTTAAAAACTGGGGCTGTGACGTTATTCCGCTGTATTGCGAATCCGACGGCTCATTTCCCAACCACCAGCCTGACCCGGTCAAGACGGCAAACCTCACTGAACTGAGAAAAACAGTAACAGAAAGCGGCGCCGACCTGGGTCTGGCCTTTGATGGGGACGCCGACAGGATCGGCGTGGTGGACGGGTCCGGGGGCGTTATCTGGGGAGATATTTTAATGTGCTTGTACTGGCGGGAAATCATGGCCAAGCACCCCGGCGCCAAGGCAATTATCGAAGTCAAATGCTCCCAGTCCTTGGTGGACGAGGTGGTACGGCTCGGCGGCGAGCCTTTCTTCTACAAAACGGGGCACTCGCTGATTAAGGCTAAAATGAAGGAAATCGGCGCTGTTTTCACTGGGGAAATGTCCGGACACATGTTTTTCGCCGATGAATATTTCGGCTTTGATGACGCTTTTTATGCCGCCGGCAGGGTTTTAAGAATACTGTCCAATTCGGATCAGCCGCTCGCCAAAATGCTGGCGGACATACCAAAATACTATTCCACGGCTGAAACAAGGGTCCGCTGCCCGGACAGTGAAAAATTCAGCGTAGTGGAAGGTTTGGTGGAGTATTTTAAACGCGGCTATGATGTTATCGATGTAGACGGGGTCAGGGTGCTGTTCGGCGACGGTTGGGGTCTGGTACGGGCATCGAACACCCAGCCTGTCCTGGTCGCCCGCTGTGAAGCCAAAACGCCTGAAGGTCTTGAACGGATTTGCAGAATAATGCGGGAAGCCCTGGGCGGGTTCCCCGCGGTTGACAAGTTTGAATGGGAATACTAAACTTTACAGTAGTCCATGGTGTTGAAGCCGCTTAGCTCCCTAATAGAGCAGCTTGTTTCGGCACCATGGACTTTGTGTTATTAGGATTTGCCGTCGCTGAAGCAATGCAGATTGTTTCAATCGAACAAGGCACGTCAGCACCGATATTTTTTGAGGCTATTGTAAAATGTGCGGCTGAAGCCGCACCTGCAACTTCTTATGCCTCAGACTGGCGTCCCCCAAATGTAGGTTCGATTTCAAGAACAAAGGCGCGTCAACGCCGAAGAGCTTGGGTATTGGGGACATACCTCGTCAACAAAGGAATACCCGTGCAAACGGGGACATTTCTCATCCTAAAAGGAATACCTAATATAGAGGAGTGTCCCCGTTCCTTTGAAAGTGCAATTCCCCGCTGAGGTTGTCGATAAACTGCCGCGCGGTGCGGCCGGACCACCCGTTGTGCCAGGATGCCCACAGCAGTGCCCTGCGCTCAAGTTCACCCGCTGCAAGTTTAAGACCCTTGTGCTCCGCCATTTCCCGCACTATTCTCAGGTAAAGCGCCCGGTCCGGGGTGGTAAAGAAAATGGTAACCCCAAACCGGTCAGCCAGAGACAATTTTTCCTGGACTGTGTCGTTGCTGTGCAGTTCATCCCCCGGCTCGCGGTCAGAAAACCGCTCCCGCACCAGGTGCCGCCTGTTTGAGGTGGCGTAAATTAAGACATTGGCGGGACGGCTGGCCAGCCCGCCTTCCAAAACAGCTTTAAGCTCCTTATATTCGACTTCCGATTCTTCAAAGGAAAGGTCGTCCACAAAGATAATAAACCTCTGTGGCTTTTGTCGCAGCAAAGTAATGATTTCGGAAAAATCGCCGAGGCTGCTCTTAGGCACTTCGACCAGGCGCAGTCCCTGTTCACCGTATTGGTTCAATAAGGCCTTCACAGTTGAAGACTTGCCTGTGCCCCTGTCGCCGTAAAGCAATAGATTGTTGGCCGGGAAACCGGCCAGGAATTTTTCAGTATTGTCCACTACTTGCTTCCGCTGGTCCTGATAGCCGATCAATTCTTCAAAACGGACGGGATCCGGCTCATCGATCCCTTCCACCCGGCCAACCGCACCTGACCAGCGAAAAGCCCGGTACCTCCCAAACAACCCCGCTCCCGCCTCCCGGTAATAGCGGGACAAATCCGCCAGGCACGCGCCCCAGTCACCAGAACGGGAGAGTAAATCAATTAACCCCCTGCCCGGGCAATTTTTAGCCTTTAAATTATCCGTGGCGGCAAGGTTTTGCCAAAGGGGCAAACCGCCGCACGGGATGCCGTTCGCTCCCAGCTTTTGTAATACGGCCTCGCGGGCAGCAGCGCCGTCTATCCTGTATAAGGCATGTAGCCTCGCCAGGTCACCCCTGGCGGCATCCAGCAGTGAAGGCCCGAGCTTATCCAGAGAACACTGCGACGCCCCCCGGCTGAAAGCATTGTCATCATATAAGAGCAGTTCCAGCAGGTGATCCTGCCAGGCGTCTCCGGTAAAACCGCTCCCTGCCAGCTCAGCCCGCTGCGCCAGACAAAAGAATAACTCGCAATACATATTAAGTATTTCATCAGCCGGCTGGTTCCCGGCCACGGACTCGATAAACTGAAGCCAAGCACGGCAGGCCGGGTCTGAAATAATATTCCTGTAAAGCACCAGGCCCCTGGCCGAGCGGAGCGCTTTATGGAAGTCTGTTTCTTTAAGAGCTGGTTTTATTGCATCAGACATAATATGATCATCCCCTCAGGAAAAAATATTCTTCATATACTACCCTTTTCCCTGCGCCGAGTGGAAACTAAAGCCGCTCAGGCGCCATAGTATGGTATAGACTAAAATTCGGGGTGTTTTATAAAATGAAACATCTTAACAATGCCAGTGAAATAATTTACGCTCTCAGCAGCAATATGGTCGCCCAGATCTACTGGCTTAAACGCTGCCAAATCCTGCGGCCGGGCCACAGGGCGGACGGCGCCATTGCCAGATACCCGGACCAGGCCGGCGTGATGCCGTATTTCTCAAATTTCGCCGCTCTGGCCATGCTGGAGGAGCCTTCCTGCTTCCCTTTGGTAGAGCGTTACCTTGACTGGTACCTGCGCCACCTGGAAAAGAACGGCACCATCCGTGATTACAGTTATGACAGTGACCTGAATTTCAAGACGGCCAAGCCTGATTCCGAGGACGCCTACGCCGGGACTTTCCTCTCCCTTGCCTTTAATTATTGCAAAAAAGCCGGGCAGACAGGCTGGGTCAAAGCCAACTTGCCTGACTTAAAAAGAGTAGCCAGGACCATTATAAACTTAATGGACCGTGACGGTTTGACTTTTGCGCTGGCCGGCTACAGGGTCAAATACCTGATGGACAACTGCGAGGCATACAGAGGCCTGGCGGATTTTGCCGAACTGCTGGAGAGCCTGGGCGACCGGGATGCTTCGTATTTTAAATCTATGGCAGAGGCTGTCGCCAACGGAATTGAAAGGTCGCTCTGGAACCGGCTGAATTCCTGCTACCATCCTAGTAAAACTGGCTGGATCAGGCCTGGTGTGAACCTGAAAAAATTCTACCCTGACGCAGCCTGCCAGATATTCCCCGTGATTTACGGCCTGATTGAACCGGGCCAGGCTAGAGGCTCCAATCTTTATCAGCTTTTTAACAGCTACCAGCCAAACTGGCTGACCATCAAGCCGCCTGACTACCCCTGGATGATCCTGGGCCTATACGCCTGTTTGCACGGCGATTTCGGCAAGGCTTATGAAAAGGTTCGCTACGCCCGGGAAGCTTATATCGACACCAACTCAGGCAACTGGTTCTGCGCTGAAGCCGCCTTCTTTATTATCACCTGCGCCAGCCTGCTGCAAAACCGGGATAAGTGGCTTTTTGTGCAATAGTAATTGAATATTTGGTGCAGGATTTACTCTCTTAGGCGGACGGGACTTTCAGGAAAAAATATGATAAGATTTAATATATCTTGCTGACTTTAAGGAGCAAACATGGAATACGCTGTCTATCTTGAAACCGCAGCCGTCCTGGCCAGGCAGGCAGGTAAAATAATCAAGGACAAGTTTGGCGGCCAATTTGAGAAGGGCTACAAGTCCTGCCCGTCCGACCTGGTGACTGAGGTCGACCGTGCCTCTGAAGCCCTGATTATTAACATCCTGCGCCAGAAGTTTCCCGGTCACGGGATTATCGGTGAAGAAAGCAGCGGAAACGCGGCCATAGCACAGGGCGGTTACGCCTGGTGCATAGACCCGCTGGACGGCACAACCAACTTTGTTTACGGCATCCCTTTCTGCAGTGTTTCAATAGGCCTTATCCATAACGGGGAAGCTGTGGCCGGCGTGGTTTATGACCCCTTGCGCGACGAGTGCTTCAGCGCCGCCCTTGGCTGTGGGTCTTTTTTAAACGGCGGGCCTATAAGGGTCGACGCGACACGAAAAAAACTCAGCGAGGCCCTGCTGGTTACCGGTTATCCTGAAAACAAATCCTATAGCGGACTGCTGCGCAGGGTAGATTACCATAAAATGGCCCACAGCTGCTCAAACCTGAGGGCGCTTGGCTCCGCCGCGCTTGAACTGGCCTACATCGCCTGCGGCAGGTTGACCGGCTTTTGGGAAAATCCGCTGATGCCCTGGGACGTGGCGGCCGGTTCTGTCCTGGTGCGGGAAGCAGGAGGTAAAGTTACTGATATCGAGGGCGGGAAACTCCGGCTGGAGCGCTACCTGTCCATCACCGCTTCCAACGGGCTGATCCATGAAGAACTGCTGCAGGCATTGTTATAAAAATTAAAAGCAAAGCCATAACTTAAAGATACCATTAAGCCGCTGTAAGTCTGTTATAACTTGTAAGCGGCTTTGTTTTTTAATATTTTAAAATTTATGGTCGTTAAAGAGAGCATAATAATGTTAACTCATTGAATCTTGACGGAATTCTTATATAATAAAGGGAAATATTCCAGCAAATTGGCGGTGGGTAAAATTCTCAACCAAAAAACCTCTCCTGAAATGCCTGCGGCGGTAACCGGCAATTCAAAAATGCTGGCCTGTCACAGGGCCAACGGGGAAATCTTCAGGCTTTTCTGGCCGCATCTCGGATACGGCCAGCACCTCGGCCACTTTTGGCCGGGGGTCAGGATTGCTTATCCTGAGTGGCAGGGTTTCACCAAGTGGTTTCACTTAAACATCTGGGAATCCAGGCAGCGCTACCTGGAAGACACCAATATCGTCGAAACCACGTTGTCCAGCCTTACGCATCACCTGAACGTGGTCCAAAACGACTTTATTCTGCCGCATCATGATATCCTGGCCAGGTACTATGTTCTTAAAAACGAAGGGGAAAAGAGCGAAAAGATAAGTTTCTTTGTTTACTGCGCCTTTAACATCGAGGAATCGGCTCTTTATGACGGGGTCTATGTGGACTTTTCCAACAACTCCCTGGTCTTTTTCCGGAGAAATGTTTACCTGGCCCTGGCCGGGATCGGCTGCCCCCTGTCCGGCTACCAGTGCGGCAGGCGAGGTACTCCCTCGGACCCCTACCAGGATGCTTCCAAAGGCTTCCTCTGGGGGACCCGTGACAATATCCTGCAAAGCGCCGCTGCTATGGCCTGGGATTTGGGGGAACTTCAGCCGGGCGAGACAAAGTCTTTTTCACTCTACCTGGCTGCGGGCCATGATGAAAAGCAGGTGCGCTCACTTTTAGCCGAAGCGGCTTCTAAAACCGGCAGCGAGTGGCTTGAAAAAACCAGACAATACTGGCAGGGCTGGCTGAGGCCGGGCGAGCAAAACGGGAAGTCAGAACACCCGGCCTTCAGGCGCTCCCTCCTTACCATGAAATTGCTTTCGGACCGGGAAACCGGCGCTTCAATCGCCGCTCCTGAGTTTGATCCATATTACCAGGCCAGCGGCGGTTACGGCTACTGCTGGCCGCGGGATTCCGTGTACATTGCAGCAGCCCTGGACGAAGCCGGCTTCCATGACCTGGCCGGCAGATTTTACAGCTTCGCCAGATCGATCCAGGACCCGGACGGGAGCTGGCAGCAGCGCTATTTTACAGACGGGGCGGTAGCTCCCTTCTGGGGCAAGCAAATAGATCAGGCCGGCTCGGTATTATGGGGCTACCAGCATCACTACCAGCTGACAGGAGATACTGACTTTTTGACTGACATCTGGGAATCCCTGGAGGCGGGAGCGGAATACCTGGCCAACAACCTTGAAGAAAACGGGCTGCCCGCCCCCAGCTTCGATCCCTGGGAAGATGAGCTCTCCCAGGGCACTTACTCGGCAGCGGCAGTTTTCGGCGGGTTAAAAGCATCAGCGCAAACAGCTGCCTTAAGGAAGGAGAAAAACAAGGAAAAACGCTGGCAGGAAGCTTCGGAAACAATCAGGGCAGCTATTATCAAGCACCAGTGGTCGGACGCACAAAACAGTTTTATCCGCGGGGTTAACCGCAGAACTTTTCAGGACGCTTATGACTACGCTTTAAGCAGGGGAGAAAAAGCTTTTACCGTCAAGGATCCCACCGGCCTTTATGAGAGCCACTGGGTCGGCGAAGACAGGCGAATTGACGCGGCCTTGCTGGGGCTGGCCTTTCCTTTCGCGGTGCTCGGGCCATCGGACAAAAAGATGCAGGCGACGGCCCTGGCCATAGAAGAAAAACTCTGGAATTACAATGTCGGAGGACTGCAACGCTACGAGGGCGACAGCTACCGGGGGGGCAACCCCTGGCTGATCACAACCCTCTGGCTGGCCGTCTACCACTGCATGAGCGGCAGCCGCGGCAGGGCTGAGGAACTGTACAACTGGTCTCTGGCTCAGGCCAACCAGCACCTGCTTCTGCCTGAGCAAGCCGACAAAAACCACGGCGGGCCGGCCTGGGTGCTGCCCCTGAACTGGTCGCACGCCATGTTCGTGCTTACCCATTTGGCGCTCCGGGGCAAACTCAGCATTATCCGCTGTAGATAAAAAAACAAATTGACATGATTAACAGGATTTTATAGGATTCACAGGATTAAATAATCCTCAGACTGTCGACAAATAGGTAAAACTAAGTCCATGGTGTTGAAACACAGTTGCTCCATTGCGCAGCGTCGTAAGTGAACTCAGCGAAGCTGAGGTTGCGAAATTGGATTCGCGAACAAGGATGTTCGCGAAAGCCTGAACTGAGCCAGGACGGCGAATTGAAGGCGGTCCAATTTCGCCCGAAGCAAGCTGTAAGTTCACTCGGCGCGGAGCAGAGGAGCCAAGCGGGTTTCAACACCATGGACGACTCTGCTCTATAAACCACTGTGAGGGGACTAAAATGAGCGCAGGTTATTTTGTACAGAATTTAAGGAGTCGTTTTCCGCCGGCGGAAGCCCTAAAGTCTATATTTATAAACCTGCTTTTCATCCTGGCGGGTACGCTGTTGGTCGCGCTCAGCCTCAACACCATCTATATCCCGCACGGCCTGCTGGCGGGCGGTATTACCGGGCTGGCGCTGGTCCTCTTTTATTTATTTAAAATCCCGGTTTATTTAAGTATTATCCTATTAAATATCCCTGTTTTCTGGTGGGGCGCCAGGGAGATAAACCGGAGTTTTTTGTTCTACAGCCTGGCCGGCACAATCGCCCTCAGCGCCCAGTTGCCTGCGACACAGGGCTGCCTGCCTGTCCCCCAGATTGACTTAATCCTGGCGGCTATATACGGCGGCGCTATCAGCGGCGTTGGTTTCGGCCTGGTCTTCAGAGGCCAGGGCAGCACCGGCGGCACCGACATTGTAGCAGTTATTTTAAGAAAGAAAAAAAATCTCGGCATCGGGGAGATTACCTTCTACTCCAATCTCCTGGTGATCACCATCTCCCTCTTGTTTTTCCCCCTCAATACCGGGCTCTACACCATCATCTCCATGTTTGTAACAGGAAAAATAATAGATATAGTCATCACCGGGCTGAACACCAGCAAGTCGGTAATCATCGTCTCCAATCAATCCTCTCAAATCGGCGGCAGAATTATTAATGAGCTGCACCGGGGTGTTACCTATTTCGTCGGCGCCGGTGCGTTCACCCAAAAAGAGAAAAATGTTGTTAACTGTGTGGTGCACAGGTTTGAGCTGGCCAGGCTAAAAAGGATTGTAACCGAAGTCGATCCGGAGGCCTTCATGTACATATCCGACGCAAGTGAGGTCCTGGGTAAAGGGTTCAGCAGAGGCAGGTAAAACCACTATTTTCAATTGAAAAACCAATGTATAATCAATATAACTGAATGATGAAAAAAGAAAATTTTTTGCAGAATATATATAAAGGTGCGGTAATATGCCGGAAAATGTTTTAATGAGCTTAAAAAAAATCACCAAAACATACACCATGGGCGAAGTTACCGTTGAAGCTCTGAAGGAAACCTCCCTGGACATATTCGCGGGAGAACTGCTGGTTATCCTGGGCCCAAGCGGCTCCGGCAAAAGCACCCTGCTTAATATTATGGGCGGCATGGACCTGCCTACCACCGGAGAGGTTTATTTCGGCCAAGAAAACATGAGCAGGGCCGGTGAGTCACGGCTTACCCATTACCGGCGCAGCGCGGTGGGCTTTGTCTTTCAGTTTTACAACCTGATTCCGGACTTAACCGCCAGGGAGAATGTGGAACTGGCGGCCAACCTGGTGGACAACCCCCTGCCCACGGCTGAAGTCCTGCGGGAAGTGGGTATGGAAACGCGCATGGACCACTTCCCCGCCCAGTTGAGCGGTGGTGAGCAGCAGCGTGTGTCCATCGCCCGGGCTGTGGTAAAAAACCCGCGGCTGCTGCTGTGCGACGAGCCCACCGGTTCTCTCGACTCTCATACCGGCAGGCTGATCCTCGCCATGCTGCGCCACGTTAACCTGGAACACGGGAGCACTGTCGTAATCGTTACCCACAATGCGGTCATTGGCGCCATGGCGCACCGGGTGCTGCGCATGAGCAGCGGCAGGATTGTGGAGGTCATTGAGAATGCGTCTCCGCTGCCGCCGGAAAGGATTGAGTGGTAATGAGCATCCTGGCCAAAAAGTTATTTAGGACGATCAAAACCACCCGCGGCCAGTTCCTGGCGGTTACTGCGGTTGTGATGCTGGGCATCACTGTCTATATATCCATGAGCACTGTTTCCTACAATATGATCCAGTCCAGAGACTTGTTTTACCGGGAGTACAATTTCGCTGATTACTATTTCCAGGTAATTAAGGCGCCGGAGGGAGTAATCAGGCAGATTGAGTCGGTCCCCGGCGTAATCCGGGCTACCGGGCGGATCCAGAAAGATGTGCCTGTACTCAGAGAAAACGGCGAAAGGGCCAGTGCCCGCCTGACCAGTTACCCCCTGCCCATGAACACTGAGGTAAACCGCCTGCACCTGCTGAGCGGCCGGCTTTTTGAAAAATACCCTGAGACAGGCGAAGCGGAAGTCCTGCTGGACCCTCAGTATGCCGCCGCCAACAGGCTGTCCCCCAACGATAAGGTGACTATTGTGGCCGAGGGCAGGCAGGTCTCTTTAACCGTGGTCGGCGCCGCTACTGCGCCTGAATTTGTCTACCCGATGAAGGATGCGGCCAGCCTGATCCCCGAGCCTGGAAATTTCGGCATCTTCATGGTCCCCCACAACCAGGCCCAGGAGATTCTAAACCTCTCCGGGCAGGTTAATCAAGTGGTTATAAAAATTGCTCACGGATCTGATGAGAAAAAAATAGCTGAAAGAGTTAAGAATATCCTGGAACCTTACGGCAACCTGGCCAGTTACCCGCGCAAACAGCAGCTGAGCGATGCCGTCCTGTCGGGAGAGATGGACCAGCTGCGGATCATGGCCCGGTTTCTGCCTTCCATCTTCCTGGGCATCGCCGCGCTGATTGAGTTTGTCATGCTGGGCCGGATGGTTAAAGCCCAGCGCTCGCAAATCGGGACCATGAAAGCCATTGGTTACAACAATTTTCAGATTATGTGGCATTACTCCAGCTATGCCGTGCTGGTAGGCGCGCTGGGCGCCTTGCTGGGCTCTTTAACAGGGATCTTGCTGGCGTCATTCCTTTCCAGAGTCTACGCCCAGTTCTTTAACCTGCCCGAGGTAATCAGCGGCGTCAGCAGCCTGGCCTTGCTGTACGGTTTTATACTGAGCCTCAGTGTTGGCGCTGTTGCCGGCTTAACAGCTTCCCGCGGGGTGCTTGCCATCCAGCCGGCCGAATCCATGCAGTCCGGGCCGCCGCGGGGGTCGGGTAAAATCTTCCTGGAGAGCTGGTCCCGGCTGTGGCACAGGCTTGATACCACCTGGAAGATGTGCCTGCGGATAATCATGCGCAACCGCTTCCGCTCCGCGGTTACCCTGCTGGGAGTGGTTTTCGCAACCGGCATGATGGTGGTGTCGTTTTTCTTCCAGGACACCGTAAACGTCATGATCAATGAATACTTCTCACAGAAGTATGATTATTTTGTCCGCTTCACCGAACCGGTAAAGGAATCTGAACTGCTGGACATCACCCGCCTGGATGGAGTGACCAGGGCTGAGCCGGTATTTGAGATACCTGTGAAAATACATTTCGCAGGCCGTACCCAGGAGGAACTCCTGATCGGCCTGCCCGGCAACACACAAATGCAAAGGCTGAAAAGCCAGACAGGCAGTGATCTGCGGCTGCCGGACAGGGGGCTGTTGATCAGCAGTTCGACAGCCAGAAAACTACAGGTGCGAGTGGGTGACGAGGTGCAGGTGGAAACCCTTCTTCCCCTTGGCCCGACACGACGCAGCAATTTAAAAATAATGGGCGTCAGCCAGCAGTTCATAGGCGGCATGTCTTACCTGACTTTGGCCCAGACCAACCTGATCTTGCAGGAAAACCAGTTGATCTCCGGAGCTATGCTCAAGCTTGACCCGGGCAAGGCCCACCTGGTGGAAAACAAACTCAACGACATGACCGGGGTATCCTCCCTGCTCAGCCACAAGAAAGAAATGGAGAGCTTTGCCGCTCAGATGGACTACATGTATTATTACATCTTTGTAATGGTCGCTTTCGCAGTAGTACTGGGGTTTGCCATCGTCTACAACGCTTCGGTGATCAGTTTTGCGGAACGCAAAAGGGAGCTGGCGTCCCTGCGGGTAATTGGCTTTACAGTACAGGAGGTCTCCGGCCTCCTGCTTAAAGAAAATTTGCTGCAGACGCTTTTGGGTGTTGCCCTGGGCCTGCCTTTCGGCCGCCTGCTCGCTGACTACTACATCCAGGCCATGATGTCATCTTCCGATCTATACAGCACCTATACCTTCAAAGTGGTGATTTACCCGCTCACTTACGCCCTGTCGGCTCTGGGCGGGATCTTCTTCATCATGGCAGCCTACCGCCTGGCGGTCAGAGGAGTGAAAACGCTTGATCTGGTGGAAGTATTAAAGACCAGGGATTAGGGAGGAATGGAAATTGAAACGGAAAACCATAATTTACCTGGCAACTGCGGTTGCGATTGTGTTGGTGATAACCGTCTGGGCTTACGCCAACGACGGCACAAAGGTTGAGACGGTTCAGGCGCGGCAGGGAGGCATTATCCGGGCAGTAACCGACACCGGGTACGTGCAGGCCGCCACGAACTACGACATACACGCCACCCAAAGCGCCCGGGTCGTGGGAGTACCTGTGGAGGTCGGCCAGGCTGTGGAACAGGGACAAACCCTGGCTGTATTGGAAAACCTGGACCTGGCGGTACAGATCAGCGATGTAAACTCCCAAATCTCCCAGGCCGCGTCTGCCGCTGCCGGCGCCCGTGCCGCCCTGGAGCGCCTGCAGTTGGAATTAAAGGACGCTCAGGACAACCTGGCCCGTTCACAACAATTATTTCAAGCCGGGGTAATCAGCCAGGTTGATTTTGATAAGGCCAAGCTGCAGGTTGATACTGCCCGGCAGAATATAAGCGAACAGAACGCCATCCTGGAAAGCGCCCTGGCCCAGAGGGCCGGGCTGAACCAATCACTGCAGCAGCTCAGCGCCAAGGAGCGGCAGCTGACAGTTAAGAGTCCGGTTAACGGTATTGTGCTGACCCTGCCGGTAAAACAGGAACAGGTGGTTAACCAGGGCACACTGCTGGTCAATGTTGCGATGTCAGAGCAGTTGGAGGTTAAAGCCGATATTTTAAGCGATGACCTGGCAGATATAAAAATAGGCCAAAGAGTTACTGTCACAGCCCCGGTATTAGGCCAGCAGGCGCTGGTGGGCGAAGTGAAAAAAATCTACCCGCAGGCGGAGGAAAAAACCTCTGCCCTGGGAGTTATTCAGCGGCGGGTGCCGGTAATTATCACTCTGCCCGCTCCGGTCAACCTGAAGCCAGGTTATGAGGTGCGCGTCTCCATTGAAACGATGAGCCGTCAGGACGTACTGACACTGCCCAGGGAGTCTGTGCGGACCAGAGAGGATGGACAAAAAGAAGTCATGCTGGTAATTGAAAAACGAATTAAGCACCAACTGGTGAAAACCGGGATTAGCGACCAGGAAAATGTTGAAATATCCAGCGGGCTGACGGCTGAAGATCAGGTTGTCCGGGACGCCGGCCTTAACCTGGCTGAAAAGACCAGGGTTAAATAGACGGGGGATTTAACCCTACATTTTTCCAGGGTTATGATAAATATTTTAATCAAACAATAATAACGGCTGCCGTCCCAATTTAACAAGGGGGGTAGGCTAATGAGCAGAAGGCGTGGAGGAGTAATGTCCGAAAGGCTCAAGTACGAGTTAGCCGATGAGCTTGGTGTTGGTAACGTGGTGCGCAATGACGGAGGTTACTTCGGCAACGTCTCCTCAAAAGACTGCGGTAACCTTGTCCGGCTTGCCATCGAACGGGCCGAGCGGTCTATGACAGGGGCGCGGTAGCCAAAAACGGGATGCCCATTAAGGGCATCCCTAAGTTTGTGAGGAAGAAAATCAACGGTGTAGGTTCGATTTCAATCTGATGACCATACCTATTCCTCAGACGAGTAAAACCGGCCAGTATTTCTTTTGGATAGCTTTAACATTATTAACCACACCTTTTACTGTATTTTTTACCGGGAGGTTGGATTCCAGGGCTCTGGTTTTTTGCTTCTCCCACCTGTTCAGTGTATGAATAACCGCAAACACACCCTCCGCCAGCGCATTCAGGTTGTAACCGCCTTCCAGCACCGCCACCAGGGCGCCATTGCAGCAGTCGCAGGCTATTTCACAGGCCATTTCAGCCAGTTTCAGAAAACCGCCGGAGGTCACGCTCATCTGCCCGATTGGGTCTTTGGCATGGCAGTCCATCCCGGCGGATACTAAAACCAGTTCCGGCCGGTAGGCTTCAGCCACGGGCACGAGAATTTGCCGGAAAACGTATTCGTAGTCTGCGTCACCGGACCTTCTGGGAAGAGGGACGTTGATATTGTATCCCTCACCGCTGCCCTGACCAGTCCTGTCAGCGAGACCAGTGGCCGGAAAACTCCAGTCCCTGTGCACCGAAAAATATAAAACAGAGGGATCGCTGTAGAAAATCTGCTCTGTCCCGTTGCCGTGGTGCTCATCCCAGTCTATCACCAGTACCCGCCGCAGGCCGTATCTCTTTACTGCATAGCGGGCGCCTATGGCTACGTTGTTAAAGAAACAAAAACCCATAGCCTGCCCTTGTGTGGCGTGATGGCCCGGAGGCCGCACCAGGGCAAAAACAGATTCCACTTGTTTGCCTAAGACCGCCTCTATGGCCGTAAGGGTACCTCCTGCCGCATATATGGCGGCTTCGTAAGTGCCGCTGGAACCGCTGTTATCGCTCCCAAAGCTGCCCCCGCCCCTGTTGGAAAAATCCCTCACCTTGTTAATGTACTCTTCGTTATGCACCAAAGCAACCTCATCCGTGCCGGCGGGTCGCGGCTTGATCATGAGCAGGTTCTCCAATACTCCTGCTTTTTTAAGCACATTGTATGTATGTGACAGTCGCGAGGCTTTTTCCGGATGATTTCCAGTTTCGTGATCGAGGTAGACCGTGTCGTATACCAGACCGGTACGCAAAAAAACTCCTCCCCCAAACAAGTAATTATTTATAAAAAAGCAATAAACTTATCAATACAACCCTGACTTACCTTTTTCCCCCCTGCTCACCTTCCCTTCGACCGTAAGGAAGCGGGATAAACTGAACCGAAGGCCGCCTTTGGGCGGGCTGCGGGTAGAGGTCCATTAAAGCGTATATCTCGTCGAGCAGGCCTACGGTCACAGGAAGCCCCATCTTTTTAAGCTGGTCACTGTCTATGGGGTAATCATGGGTCCAGCTCCCGCTGGATAGAAGCTCCGCTAATTCCCTGGCCTTCTCCTCCTCCATTTTGTCAGAGAGCAGGTAGTACACAAATTCTCTTACCTGTTTTATCGCCTTTCCGGCCATTTCCGCCAGCATTAAGGTGCGGTCGTCAATCTTGTCCTTATCCTTTTGACGCAGGACATCCAGAATGGATACCGCAGGGAATTCACCAAGTTGGGGGTCCACCGGCCCTAACACCGCGTTGTCGTCCATAATTATCTCATCAGCCGCCAGTGCTATCATGGTACCGCCGGACATGGCGTAATGCGGCACAAACACAGTCACTCTGGCTTTATGTCTTTGCAAAGCCCTGGCAATTTGCTCCGAAGCCAGGACCAGACCGCCGGGGGTGTGCATTAAAAGGTCGATCGGCATGTCATCAGGAGTAAGCCTAATGGCGCGGAGAACAGCCTCGGAATCCTCAATATTGATGTATCTGGATAACGGAATGCCCAGCAGGCTGAGCAGTTCTTGCCGGTGGATCAGAGTGATCAGCCGTGACTTGCGGCTCAACTCAATTTTTCGCATCAATCTGAGCCGCATAATTTCCAGGCGCTGCTGTTTTAAAACAGGCAATATGGCCATGAGCAAGAAAACAATCCAAATAATTTCCGAAAAATTTATCTGCATAAGCCGCTCCTTTCTTTATTTTTTCATTGACTTCTTTGTATCGCAAATTGATCCAAAAAGCAATTAAATTATTATTAAAAAAATCTTAACATGGTTTTAACATTAACAACTTCCGGTTATGGTATGATATCAGAGAGAAATATGCTTAGACCAACAGCTTGGGAGTGAAATTATGTTTCAAAGGAAAAGGGACACTTTTTTTGAGTATTTTCTGCAGGTGGTAGAAAATATAAAGGTAACTTCCCAGATTTTCCGGGAGGAAATGAACAACCTGGAAGATGCCGAGCAGTTTGCCATTCAAATTAAATGCAAAGAATCCATAGGCGACCAATACACTCATGAAATTATACGCGCCCTGAACAACACTTTTATCACACCTCTGGAAAGGGAGGACATCCTGGGGCTTACCATAAAACTTGATGATGTCCTGGATCTGCTGGAGGCCTGCGCCTGGAGCTTTGACCTTTTTAATGTTACCGAAGTTGACGATTTTATGAAGCTTTTTGCCAGAAATATTGAAATGTGCACTCAGGAGATAGCCTACGCCATTAATTGCCTTGTTGAAAAAAAATTAAAGGAAATGCCCCGGCACACCCATAAAATTAATGACCTCGAAAATGTGGCCGACGACCTGCTCAGGGACAGCCTGAAAACCCTTTTCTCAACCTGCACCGACCCGATTGAAATTATCAAAAGAAAAGAAATCTATTATATGATGGAAGAGGTATCAGATGCCTGCGAGGATGTGGCTGACATTCTGGAGGGCATCATTATGCGCAACTCATAAGGGGAGAGAAATGGTTGAATCAATGTTCATCATAACCGTAATTGTTTTACTGGCCCTTTCATTTGATTTTATTAATGGTTTCCACGATACGGCTAATACAATCGCCACTTCTATTTCTACCAAAGCCCTGCCGCCCAGAATTGCGATTCTATTATCCGCTTTCATGAACCTCCTCGGCGCCCTGGCCTTTACCGGTGTGGCCAAAACAATCGGAGGCAAAATTGCCGACCCGCTCAAACTGGAACACGGTGTGGTCATAGTAGCGGCAGCCCTGATCGCAGCTATTGCCTGGAATCTGATTACCTGGTATTTCGGGATTCCCAGCAGTTCCTCCCACGCTCTTATCGGTTCTTTAGCCGGTGCGGTTATTGCTGCCGAAGGTTTGCGCGCAGTAAATTTCTCGGGTTTCTTAACTATCCTCGAAGCTTTGATCATTTCACCCCTGGTAGCGTTTACTGTCGGTTATATCATAATGAACCTTATTGCGGCTATTTTTAGAAATTTCAACCCGGGCAAAGTGAACCGCAACTTCCGGACCATGCAAATCTTTACCGCCGCCTGGCAGGCCTTCAGCCACGGCACCAATGACGCTCAAAAATCAATGGGCATAATCACTTTTGCCCTGGTGGCCGGTGGGTTTCAAACGACCCTTGATGTTCCTGACTGGGTAAAGGCGCTGTGTGCTTTAGCCATGGCACTCGGCACTTCGGTTGGCGGGTGGAGGATCATCAAGACTATCGGCACCAGGATTATCAAGCTGGAGCCTGCCAGCGGCTTTGCCTCCGACTTCTCGTCAGCATTAATTATTATCATGGCCACACTGTTTAAGCTGCCGGTCAGCACCACCCACGTTATTTCATCCTCGATCATGGGAGTAGGTTCGGCCAAGCGTCTTTCCTCAGTCCGCTGGACTACCGCCCAGCAGATGGTCGTAGCCTGGTTGATCACGCTGCCCATAACCGCCATCTTCGCCAGCCTGACTTATTTGCTCGTATCTGTCTTTTTTTAAAATGATTAACTTAACCGTACAATGCCGCGGTGTTTTTCCGCCAGATTAAGGTACCTGCCCACTGCTCCCCGGAATCTTGGCAGCTCCTCCTCTTTGATAGCCCTCACCACTTTTGCGGGCGCCCCCATAGCCAGCATGCCCGGGGGGATATCCTGTCCCTGCAGCACCAGGGAACCAGCCCCTATTACCGCGCCGGCGCCGATGCGCGCGCCGTTTAAAATGATCGAACCCATACCTATGTAAGCGTCGTCCTCAATGGTACAACCATGCAGCACAACCCGGTGTCCAACAGTTACCCTTTCACCTACAAAGAGAGGGAACCCGGCATGTTCATGCAGGATGGACCCGTCCTGAATACTTGTACAGGCGCCTATGCTGACTTGATCATAATCCCCGCGCACGACGGTATTGTACCAGATGCTTGCCTGCGGGCCCACCCGCACTTTGCCAATTACCACGGCGCCCGGCGCTATAAAAGCTGTTTGATCTATTACAGGCTCAACTCCCTCATACAGGTAAATCATGTATGTTCTCCCCCTGCTCCCATATTTATTACCTACCATTATCTTCCCAAACTTTTTTTTGATCAAGCATTGTTAAAAAAAGCTATGTTTTTATAATTATGAAAAAATTCTGAAGTGCTAATTTAGGCAGAACATACTATAATAATATTTAATATAGTATTTATTCATTTTTTAACGAGAGGGAGGCTTTTAATGTCAGTCGCGAGGACCGGCGGCAAAGGGGAATTTAATAAGGACCTGTCCGTGGACGAGCTTGAGATGCTCCTGGATATAAGCAGCATTGTCAATTCACATCTGGATTTGGACGAGATTCTTCAATCGGTCCACTCTTATTTGCCCAGGCTCATACCACATACCAAAAGCGGTATTTTTTTCTACCACGAAACAACCGGCAAGGTGACCATTCACTCCAATATTGGATTCAGCGACAGGCTTTTAAAACAGTTCGCTGAAAATATCTCAAGCCACTTTCTTTTCAAAAAGCAGCTCGCCACCAAAAAAGGCTGGCGGTCCACAGATATCCACCCGGTAGAGGATATTAAAAAGCTTCCCTATTTTCAGTCAGCGATGCGGCGCGAAGGCATCCTGTTCGGTATTGGCGCACCCATAATTTTGGAAGGGGAATTTATCGGTACCATCCACGTCACCCGCCCGGAAAGCCGGGGTGATTTCAGTATCAGGGACCTGCGCATGCTGGAGCTGGTTGCCAACCAGATTGGCATCGCGGTCAAAAACGCCTTGACCTACGAAAAGGACCTTAAAGAAAAAGATCATATAATTACCGTTTTGGAACAGAAGGTAAAGCAGGCTGAAAGGCTGGCCGCCCTGGGCAGGGCTGCCGCCATTATCGCGCATGAAGTTAAGAACCCTCTTACCTCCATTAGGCTTTCCCTTTATTCTGTTGAAAAAAAATCTTCCTGGAAAATGGACATCAACGAAGATTTGAAAATTGTCAAAGAAGCGGTTGACAGAGTCAGCAGGACCATGGAAGACCTCCTTCATTTCTCCAGTGACACCTACCTCCGCTTTGAAGAGATTGATTTAAACGAACTTCTTAAAGATGTGGTTTCAGAATACAGAAATCAATACGGGAAGGGCGTTATTATCGAAACCTCCCTGAACAAACCTGTCCCCGCCATATTGGCTGACTGTGAGAAACTTAAGGAGATCTTCGGCAACCTCCTTTCCAACTCTATCGCAGCTACTGAAGACGGGGGAACTGTACGTGTATCCACTAACCACTCATTTGACCAGGTTTTTGCCGTGGTTGAAGACTGGGGCAGCGGCATTTCCCTTGAGATTCAGCAAAAAATATTTGAGCCCTTTTTCACCACTAAACAAACTGGTACAGGGCTGGGGCTGGCCATTGCCAAAAAAAACATTGAAGCACACCGCGGTACAATTAAAGTTGAAAGCGAACCGGGCTGGGGAACCAAATTCATTGTCACCCTGCCTGTTTATAATCAGGCTCGGCGAGGTGTTGTAAATGATGAATGAATTTTTGAACAGCGAAATCCGGTTATTGTTAGTCGACGATGACCCTCTGGTACGCCGCAGCTTAAGGATGCTTTTTGAACTGCACGATATTTCCGTGGTAGGCGAAGCCACCAACGGCGAGGAAGCGCTGGAAGCGGTAGCGGCACATAAACCAACCATGGTTTTGATGGACGTCAACATGCCCAAAATCGACGGTATCAGGGCAGCCCGCATCATTAAAGCAAGACACCCGGGCATCCAGATTATCATTTTAACTGTGAGCAACCAGCACGATAAGGTGGTACAGGCGATCCGCGACGGCTGCTCAGCTTATGTGCTTAAGGACAGCCCGCCGGAGCAGTTAATAGAAATTGTTGAGAGTGTAGCTGAAGGCCGTTATTTTGTAGACACAGCTATTGCCAATGAGCTGCTGGTAAACCTGGTTCAGGGGACCCCTCACCACCAGGCGCAAAAGGAGCCTTCCCTGCTGACCATTCGTGAAAAAGAGGTGCTGCAGCTGATTGTCAACGGGCACAGCAATAAGGAAATAGCCAGCAAGCTGAACATTACCCTGCGTACCGTAAAAGCTCATGTCAGCAGTATTTTAATCAAACTGGATGTCAATGACCGCACCCAGGCGGCCGTGCTAGCCATTCAAGAAAAGATGATGGAACCCAATTAGACGTGGGAAATGGGAAGTTGGGTCCATATCCCACGACAAAAAAAGTGCGCCCTTTGCCAAGGCGCCAGGTGAGTAGGGGGTAGTTATCTTTTTAATTTCTAAAGTCCTGGAAAGACTGTTTTACTCTAAATAAACAACACCTCCATATTTGAAATGTTATATTTTGTAAAAAACTTATTTCTTGATAACCCTCTTCAGGAAGTATCCCTCAGCATCAATAACATCCCTGAGCAAGCGCAGGTCTTCATCAGTAGGTTCAGCCATTTCCTTGACATCCGGCGGGATAATCAGTTCAAAGTCAACCAGTTCCTGGATCTCCGCCGGCGTCCTGCCCGGTTTTACTTCCAAAAGCATCATTCGCTTGGTTGCCTCGTCAAACCCAAAAAGCGCCTGGTTGGTGATTACTCTGTAAGGTCCGGAACCCAGCACCCCTGCTTTTTCCCTGTAGTCGGGGGCCCCGTCGCCAAAACCTATGCTGGTGACAAAGTCAAGTTTCTTGACAAACCTT
Source organism: Pelotomaculum propionicicum (assembly GCF_004369225.1). Classification (GTDB taxonomy): domain Bacteria; phylum Bacillota; class Desulfotomaculia; order Desulfotomaculales; family Pelotomaculaceae; genus Pelotomaculum_B; species Pelotomaculum_B propionicicum. The sequence goes on along the minus strand of NZ_QFFZ01000007.1, from coordinate 6,859 downwards.
CTTTTTTCCAGCGCCATAATGGCGATGGTCTTTTCACAGTTGGCCGCCATGGCTCCTGCGCCGCCGCTTCCCGGGAACCTGATGCCAGGCTTGTCATAATTGTGGCCTTCAATGGTTGAACAGATATTGCCGTACATGTCTACCTGCGCGCCGCCGATGAAGGCGTAGTCCGCGCATCCTCTCTGGGTCAGCTCAAAAGCTCCGCAAAGCCCTTTAAGGTAGCAGGCTTTACGGGCGGCCCTGGTGTCACCGACAGACAGCGGCATGCCCATTTCCAGAATGGGGGCCAGCGAGCCGGCTTCATAAATCATATAGAGGTTGGGGGCATGGGTCAGCTGAGCATGCATCGCTGCAATAATCGGCAGGCCTGTGCCCACGAACACTATTCTCTCGTCCTTAAGAACTCTGGAGCCAGTGTAGGCTATCATCTCAAATGGCGTATATTCAGACATTTTTTTACCTCCTCGTATAATAATTTATTAATTTAAAGCTGCTGCTAGGTCAGGATAATAGGCTGGCCGCCATCCATATCCTTTAATTTCTTAAGAGTCTTGTATCCAATCTTCTCGAGGAAATCATCATGGTTCTCGCAGCCAAAGATATACTCGTCGTAGTACTTCTTCAATGCGTCCTTGTTCCCGGTTTTGCGGAAGTCTTCACAGATGCTTCTGAACATCTTGATGTGGTCCATGTCGAACCAGTAGTATCCGTAACTTGCCCCTGGATGGGCGCCGTATTGCACTTCAGTTACCGTGTCAACAACCGGGAAGGGGATTTCGGTCAGGTTTGGATAAGACCTAATGCTTTCAGTGGGAATCACTTTTTCTGTAGTCATGATCGTAGCATTGGCAGCCATGGCAATTTCCGGACAGGTGCAGTAGGCGCCGAATATTCTCGCGTTGCCGTACATATCCGCGGCTGTGGTGTGAACAATACCAACATCAGGATGGCAGGCCGGAAGGAGGTAGACGTTCTTGCCGGTAAACGGACACTCAATCATTTTACCCCTGTTCACCAACTCCATATCTGAACCGCCGTGGTCTCTAACCGGTATAAAGGGAATTCCCATCGATGCTGCTTTAAATCTTACTGACATCCCATAGTTCGTGTAGTCATCCATTTCTATAATCCCGTTGGTAGCAAGGTAGCGTACCATGGGAGCGATGCCGATAATCTCATAACCCCACCAGGCCAGTTCGACGCGCTTTATGGATACACGGTCAGGATCCAGGATCATGGCTCCCGCCAGTAATTCGGGACATATTGAGTTCGACTGGAAGGACAGGGTCAGGTCCCTGGCCCCGTGTCTTATTATTTCATGAATAATGGCAACTGGGACCCTGGTGTTGACAAAGCCGCCGATACCCAGGTTAATACCATCCCTGATGTGTTTGCCCACAGCTTCCTTCAAAGACATTCTCTTGTCTTTCAGGGCGTGGGACTTGTTCACCATCAATTTCCTTGACTCGTCAGGTGTCGGTCCCCAGTATTCAAATTTTTTCTCCTTGTACTCCAGAGTGGAGATGTTCTTAATGTTGGAACTTACTGTGTTTATCATTTTTTTACCTCCTCCTTAAAAAGTCTGATTTCAATACAGCAATCAATTAAACAACGGGAATACGTTATTAAGCCGGTTTCACCCCCCAGTGCAAAAATTTTTAACACCCGGGCCTGGTTAATATATTGTAAAAGCGGGGAATCGCGCTCTTTTTAATCTTACAGGCTTTTAAATACACCAACAATGGACGGGTGGCCTAGTTCAATGAGACATACTGCCATTGTCCTTTAAGACAATATGATAATTTTTATTTGATTAATATAATTATTTTATAGTAGGGACTAAACGCTCTAATAATCCGAAAAATTGTGACTTTTCTTAATTTTTCAACAAAATTTCACTAAAAAAACACTAGATAGTACTAGCCCTTTAGTACAATAAGCACTGTTCTTATAGCCAATAGAATCATCTTTATTATGCAAATAAAATTAATTTTTAAGGGGGTTAAATTTTTATAAAAATTAAAGAGAGTGTAGACTACAGGAAAGGAAAGGTTTCAAGAAGCCTTAACAAAAATGCCGGTCCATAATTTATATGAACTAATGACTGTGGGACAGACGATTTTTATTTTTTTATTTGCCAACAATTAATAACCATTTGGACGAATATTTTTGTTTTGGCGGCATCCCGATTAGTCGGCGGGATAGAATCCAAAAAGTGTTTATTTGGATTTTAGAAACCGAAAAGGAGAGTGAATATGTACTGGACAGGCCTATCACCCGATGAAGCCAGGCAATTCCTGGCAAACAAGGACAAATCAAAAAGAGACAAAAGAATAAGCCTTAAAGAGGCGGTCCAAAAGTATGTCAAAGACGGAGACAACCTTGGCATAGCCGGGTTTGTTAACGCCAGGCAGCCCATCGCCATTGTGCATGAGATCATCAGGCAGGGAAGAAAAGACTTAACCCTTTCCTTCCAGTCCGCCGGTCTCGCCCCTGAATACCTGGCTGGAGCCATGTGCCTTGATCCCGCCAAAAACAGCATTAAGAGGATGGAACTTGCCTATCTGGCGCATGAAGCTTTCGGCATCTCCCCGCTTTTACGCTATCTGACCGAGAATTCCTTGATTGAATTGGAAGACTGGAGCAACTACAACATGTCCGCCAGGTTTAAAGCCGGTTCCATGGGCCTGCCTTTCATCCCCTGCCGCAGCCCGATGGGCAGCGACATGTTGAAGACCAACCGGGCTGTTGTGCAGGACTGCCCGTTTACCAACAGGCCGATCATGCTTCTGCCGGCCTCTCACCCGAACGTCGCGCTCGTCCACGTGCAGGAAGCTGACATCTACGGCAACTGCCGGATCCAGGGCCCGCTCTTTACCTGCCCTGAAATAGCCATGGCCTCGGCGCACACCATTGTTACCTGTGACCGCCTGATCGAACATGACGACATGACCCGCTACCCGAACAGGATTAGCATACCCTACTTCGCTGTTGACGCGGTTATTGAAGTGCCTTTCGGCGCCTATCCGGGCAACAGCGGCGGGCTTTACTATTATGATGAAAAGCACATCCCCGAGTTCAGGAACGCCTGTGAGAAGTTCCGCAAGGGTGACCGCGCTCCGCTCCAGGAATACTATGACAACTACATCTTCGGTGTGGAAAATACAACCGAGTTTATCAACAAGATTCCGCTCAGCCAAATCCAGTATGTCCAGAAGATTGAGCCCGGTATCCGGCTTGACGCGGCCTACACGGTATTAGGAAGTTAGGAGGTGGAATATAGTGGCAAAATATTCGGAAGACTTTACTCCCCAAGAGATGATCGTGGTGGCAGGGTCGAGGACCCTGATCGATAATAAAGTGGTGTTTGCCGGCACCGGCCTGCCCATGGTGGCCATCACCCTGGCCCAGCTGACCCACGGCCCCGGTATTGTCCCGGTATTTGAAGCCGGCGCTGTGGGGCCGGAACTGTCCCGCGGCCTGCCTCTTTCAGTAGGCGGTTCCAGAACTACCTACAAGGCTAACTACCTGCTTGGTCTTAACTCTGCCTTTGAACTGACCCAGCGCGGTTTCTGCGACTTCGGATTCATCGGCGGCGCCGAAATCGACCCCTATGGCAACCTCAACTCCACTATGATGGGTTCATTCCCGGATGGCTATCAAAAACCCAAAACCCGCCTGCCAGGCAGCGGCGGCGCCAGCGACATGGCCTGCTCCTGCGAGCGCACCATTATCATCATGGTGCACGAGCCCAGGCGTTTTAATGAAAAAATTGACTACATCACCAGCCCCGGCTACCTGGATGGTTCCCCCAACGCCCGCTGGCGCGCCGGCATGGCCGGACAGGGGCCATACAGGGTCATTACCACCAAGGCTATTATGGGCTTTGACGATGAGACCAAACGGATGAAACTCATTGCCACTCTCCCCGGCGAGACTGTCAAAAGCGTGCAGGAAGCAACAGGTTTTGAACTGATCATCCCGGATGATGTATACGCTTTTGAACCGCCCACAGTCGAAGAGATCCGCCTGATCCGGGAAGTCATCGATCCTAAAGGGTATTTCGTCAGAAAGAAAATCAAGGAATAAAAAAAGAGATAAAAAATTATATACCCCCTACTCACCCGCGCCTTGGCAAAAGGCGCGTTTTCTTTGCCGTAAAAACAATTCAACGGGGTGGTTGCGTGTAAGGGCGGGCCTGTGTATTATTGAATTAAGAGCATGGTAAATCCATGCAGTGTTAAGCGGATGGGGGTTAGTCCGGTGCAAAGGACTGAATTGGTGTGTCCCGGCTGCCGTTGGGAGATGCGGGTAAGCGGCAATGAGAAAGCCGTTTGTGATTCATGCGGCTGTGAATTACCGGTTTATGAGTGTCCAAATTGTCAAAACCAGGGGCTGGTAAAGATAAAAGAAGACGGTGGAGCCGCGGACGCCTATTTCCTTTGTTTCTCCTGCGGGGGCCGGTGGGCCGGCAGCGAACTGGAGCGCTGCCCGGAATGCTACCAGTGGCGTCCCGGCGAAGAATTCGAGGAGTTGATCATCTGCCGCAGTTCGGTAGGTTTTTATGTCTGCGGCAATTGCTACGGGAAGATATTCAAATAACCGGACAGTATCAGTTATCGTAAAAGAGCGCCCTGCGACAGCAGGACGCTCTTTTTTAAACAGTTATTTAGTTTGCCCGTTAGATTTAGGCTGACAGCCTTTGCGGCGGTTTGGTTATAATAAGCGCAATTACACCGGCCGCGACAAATACGGCGCCAATGGTAAACGACATCATGTAGGTGCCAAACATATCGAACATTCTGCCGGCCAGCAGGTTCGATACAAAGCCGGCGATACCCCAGGAGGTGAACAGCAGGCCGTAGTTGGAGCCCTGCGCCGTCGGGCCGAAGTACTGCAGGCAGGTGGCCGGGAACAGGGTGAACATGGCGCCGTAGTTCCAGCCGATGATGATAGCGACCACACAGAGGAGGAACAGGGCTTTGCCGACCGGGAACAGGACCAGCATAGCAACCACTTGAAGAATAAAGGTTACCATAAAGCAAATCCTTGTGCCAGTCTTATCGGCAATAGCTCCGATCAATACCCTGACAAGAGCGTTGGCGGCGTTAAGACTGCTGGTTGCATAAGCGGCCTGCATAGCGATCTTAGCCGTCACGTCTTTGGGCAGCGCGCTTACAGCCACTCCTGCTGCGGCTGCCGCCTCTTTGTTCATTTCATTAATGCCGTGGGCGGCCATAACTCCGATAACCATCAGTCCGGCAAAAGAGCCGCAGAAGTAAGCGAAGTAGAGCAGCCAGAACTGGACGGTCCTGATTGTCTCCCCGAAGGTGTAGTCCCTGCCCACCTTCGGCGCGCCTTCCTTGGGCGCGGGCGGGTTCCAGCCGGCCGGCTTATAACCAGCCGGGGGGTTCGACAAGCAAAGCCCGGCAATAATAGCCATGAAGAACATCGCGATGCCGACATACCTGAACACAGGCAGAGCCCCGCCGAAGGCGTTAATCATGGATGTGGCCAGCGGGCCCATTATAAATGAACCTAATCCGAGGCCTACCACCGCGAGGCCTGTGGCCAGCGCCCTCCGGTCGGGCCACCATTTGGGCGCGGTGGCAATCGGCGGCAGGTAAACCAGGCCGCCGCCAAAACCAGCGATAAGGCCGTAATAGAGGTATAATTCAAATGGAGTCTTAATGGTTGAAGTCAGGAAGAAACCGATACCAACGATCGCGCCCCCGATGACGACAACCGGTCTGGGCCCGAACCTGTCGCTCAGTTTGCCGGCCGGGAAGGTCATCAGACCGAACACTAACACGGCAATAGCGTAAGCAAGCTGCACTTCAGCAGCAGTCCAGCCGAACTGTGCCCTGAGAGGCTTGATAAAAACGCTGAAGGCATATAGCAGTAAACCGCAGGTGGTGCTGCCCAGTAATCCGCCTACAAGAGGAACCCATCTAGGCATAATTTCACGTCCTTTCGTTTTTATTGAATATCCAAATAATGACACTTACTGGTACTAAGAACATAAAATAAGAATGATTCCCTGCTGGATTTTTACTCATCACCTCCATTCCAGCCTAAAAATAAAAACGGTCTTCAGGACTTATAGAAAAATCGCACCGAACACAGCACACGCCGTTGGAACAACTAGTCCCAGCGGGTAATACCGGTCCAGCCGGTTTAACTATACCCCCAAAAACCATTATACGAGGCGGTTACTCTAATACGACCCGGCAAATAGGTCTTTCACCGGCCTCTTGCTTAATATTATACAACAACTTGTTTAAAAATTCCTGCAAAAATTGACGATATTTTTAAAAAATTTTTTTAATTATCTTTTTGTTCTTTTTAATCATTAAATTAATTCATCCTGGCTTTAATTTTAGCGTTGATCCTTTCCATGATGTTAATGGTGCTGAGCTCGTGAAAAGTCTGGATAATAGCGCTTTCCACAGGGCCGTCAACCGACAGGAGTCTATGGTTTATATCGAATTCCACACCATACTCCTTCTTCAGCCTCTTATTTACAGACTCCAGTATTTTCCTCCTGTCAGCCTGTTCACCCATATCCGCCCATTTCTTCTCAGCGGCGGCTGCCGGGTCAAGTTCGGTCCCGCGGCACAGGCAATCTAAAAACATCTCTCTGAATACGTTGAATTCAGGTCTTTTCATCTCTCATCACCTCGTATAATAGATTTAGGACCACCGAACAGCCATAATTCCAGTTAAGGAACTATATGGATGATGGATGGTAGTTTGGGAACCGGTTCCCTTAAATTACGGGTACCGAAGCCAATAAAATCAAGTACCAGATTCCACAGCAAGTACGGTAACGGTACCGGTCATGCGCGCGAATACTGTA
>NZ_QFFZ01000069.1 GCF_004369225.1 Pelotomaculum propionicicum | reverse complement strand
TGGTGCGGGCGCCGATGATGCCTGTGACCCGGTTGCCGGCTTCTTTTAAGGCTCTGGCGATAGGATGCACGGGGGCGACTCCCACGCCGCCGCCGACGCAGGCGACGCGGCCGTAATTCTCGATGTGTGAAGGCAGGCCCAGGGGGCCTACGAAATCTCTAATGCAGTCGCCTTCGCCCAGTGCGCCCAGCTGTTTGGTGGTTTTGCCGACTTCCTGGAAGACGCAGGTGATGGTTCCTTTCTCGCTGTCGAAATCGGCGATGGTCAGGGGAATCCGCTCGCCTGACTCGTCCAGGCGCAGGATTACAAACTGCCCTGCCCTGGCTTTTTTGGCCACCAGCGGCGCCTGTATTTCAAACAGGTTCAGGGTGGGGGCCAGGACTTCTTTTCTCAAAATCTTGTACATACAACACTATCTCCCATATTATTAATAAAATAGACTCAATGTAGCATGTTTATTCTATGTTAATGCCATTTATCCTGCCTGCCGCTGTCATTATGGTTTTGTTCAACCAAAAAACCACCATCTGGTGGCTTCCGGTGTTTATATCGTTTTTGACGGAGTATACTCTTCGGGGCTTTCCATAACCTTTCCCAGTATACCGTTAATAAATTTGCCGGAGTCCTTGCCCCCGAATGTCTTACCCATTTCAACAGCTTCATTCACAGACACGCCGCTTGGAATATCATCACAATAAAGCATCTCAAATAAGGCCAGCCGCATTATGTTTTTGTCCACTCTGGCGATCCTGCTGAGACTCCAGTCTTTACTCACATTAGAAATAATCCGGTCTATGGGTTTTAAATTCTCAATTACCCCATAGACCAGCCTTTTAATAAAATCACTGTTTTTTGTTAAGTCGCCAAAGTCTTCATCCATCTGCCGAAGCGCCGTATCAGGGTCGGCGCCGCCCACATCAACCTGAAAAAGGACCTGGAGCGCCCTTTCCCTGGCGAGTCTTCTGCTCATCAGGCATCCTCCCAATAAGATAAAGGGTAATACATATATATTATCCCTTTTAAACCTCTTTAACTATTATTCACCAAATAACCTCTTAAACATTTCCTTAAAATCAACTTTTTCATCAAGTCTCTTGCCGATAAAATAGCCGGCAGTAACGCAGACAGCCACAAAAAGAGCCTTGAAAAACCCATATTTAATAGCAAGCCAGCCGAAAATAAGTCCAAGCAGGATACCTATTATTTTTCCTGGGTGTTTTTCCAATGTCTCCTGAAAAAACCCCATATGAGCCCACCTCACTTTCGGGGTTTATTCAACCCTTGGCTTTTTGGCAGAAATACTCTCAATCGTAACTCTAATGTTGCTTACTGATAAGCCCGTAACCTCAAACACCCGCTCTTTAACCAGGTTTTGCACCTCAACAGACACTGCCGGAACGTTTACATCCGGTGTGACGGAGGCCTTAATTCTGATACCCACGCCTTGGGGCACGGCAAAAAGCTGGGAAGTCACTTCTCTTACCCCGTTAATCTGAGCAGCCACTTTTTCCACCAAATCTTCAATGGCGTGCAGTGATACCTTAATCTCACCCAGAGCACTTTCAGTTAAAACAACGTGCCTTCCCCTGGGCTTATGCAGGCTGGACCAAAACAAGCGGCCGCCAACTAAAATCAAGATAACCATTAATGGCCAAAAAATTTCAGGCCTGCCGGGATAAAATATGTCCTTAAGCAAAAATAACGGCACCGGCCAGCCAAGCATTACCGCTGAAAAGAGGATGAACACCACAGTAAAAAACAAAGAGTACACCGCTAATAAGATACGGTCAAAAAGAACCAATCCTCTGCACCTCCTTTAAAAATCAACCCCCTTTAAGAGGGGGTTGAACGAGGTTATCTTACCCTGTGCTCCTCTTCCCTGGATTCAGACGCAAAAGCGACACCCTGCACATTCACATTCACTTCAACCACAATCAGTCCGGTCATCCGCTCCACAGCGTTTTTGACGCTCTCCTGAATCTGGGCCGCCACATCCGGAATACGGATACCGTATTCCATTATAACAAAAAGATCGACTGCCGCCTCTTTTTCTCCTACTTCAACCTTAATCCCTTTAGCCAGGTTCTTCCTGCCCAGCATTTCCGCTATACCGCCCGCGAGGCCGCCGCTCATCCCGGCTACTCCCTTAATCTCGATTGTAGCCAGGCCTGCGATTACTTTAACCACTTCATCCGCAATCCTGATTGAGCCCAACCCTGTGCGTTCTTCGCGAACAATTGCATTGGGGTCCACATTAGCACCTCCATCAGGTAATAAATATTTTGAAAAACTGAACATGTCCGCTAAAACTACTAAATAATTGGATTATCCAATGGTTTTCGACATGTTTATTATAGCAAGCCTGGTAAATTAACGCAAATAATTCTTATTCGCTCAAAATTCGCCTTTGAATGAAGTTTGTGTAAATCTCACCGCGCTGGAAAAATGCGTTCTTTATGACCAACTGGTGAAAAGGAATGGTCGTCGGCACACCTTTGATCACGAACTCCTGCAGCGCCCGCTGCATCCGGGCGATTGCTTCCTCCCTGTCCTTGCCCCAAACGATCAGTTTTCCCAGCAGAGAATCATAGAATGAAGGAATGGTATAACCGGCGTAAACCGAGCTGTCTATCCGCACCCCCGGCCCGCCCGGTGTGATATAGGTATCGATCTTGCCCGCGGTGGGCCTGAAGTTGTGCTCGGGGTCTTCAGCATTAATCCTGCATTCAATAGCGTGTCCCCTGATGGTCACTTCTTCCTGGGCCAGTTTCAGCGTTTCACCGGAGGCTATCATTATTTGCTCTTTGATCAGGTCAATTCCTGTAACCAGCTCGGTAACAGGGTGTTCCACCTGGATCCTGGTGTTCATCTCCATGAAGTAATAGTTAAGGTGTTTGTCCAGCAGAAATTCCACAGTGCCGGCGCTGTAATAGTCTACCGCCCGCGCGGCACGGACCGCTGTTTCCCCCATCTCTTTCCTCAGCTCCGGTGTAAGGGCGGAAGACGGGGCTTCCTCGACGACTTTTTGATTGCGCCGCTGGATCGAGCAGTCTCTCTCACCCAGGTGGATCAAGTTCCCGCGCATATCACCAAGGATCTGGAATTCGATGTGCCGGGGCTCCTCCACATACTTTTCAAGATAAACCTCATCGCTGCCAAAAGCCGCCTGGGATTCCGACCTGGCGGTGCTCACAGCATTTTTCAGCTCTGTTTGGTTCTGGACGATCCTCATGCCGCGCCCGCCGCCTCCGGCACTGGCCTTGATGATTACCGGGTAGCCAATTGTATCCGCCAGTTCCGCAGCCGTCTCTATATTTCTAATTACACCCTCTGATCCCGGCACCACCGGGACACCTGCTTTAATCATGGTCTTTCTGGCCAAAGCTTTATCGCCCATGTGCTGGATGGCTTTAACCGGCGGCCCGATAAAAGTAATGGCACATTTAGAGCAAACGTCCGCAAAATCAGCGTTTTCAGCTAAAAATCCATACCCGGGGTGAATGGCGTCCGCCCCGGAAACAAGCGCCGCGCTGATAATATTGTTAAAATTAAGATAGCTTTTCAGGGAGGGCGCCGGGCCAATGCAGAAGGCCTCATCAGCCCACCACACATGCAGGCTGTCGCGGTCCGCCTCGGAATACACCGCCACAGTCTCAATGCCCAGTTCCCGGCAGGCTCTGATAATACGGATCGCGATTTCTCCCCGGTTGGCAATCAGTATCTTTTTAAACATCTCTTTCCTCCAAAGTATCCAGTAGAAAAACAGTATTGAAAATAATGTAGTCAGGAGTCAGCAGTCAGAATTCAGAATAAAAGGATTTTAAAAATACTTCTGTATCCTGACTCCTGAATTCTGTATTCCTTTTTAAACATTATCTCATTAATACTTGTCTATTTTTTTTACTCTTTAACCAAAAACAAGGTTTGGCCGTATTCTACCGGGTGTCCGTTTTCGACTTTAATATCCATTACCTCTCCGTCAACTTCCGACTTAATCTCATTCATCAGTTTCATGGCTTCAATGATGCAGAGGGTTTGCCCTTTCTTGATCCTGTCACCGATCCTGACAAAGGGCGCGGCCTCAGGAGCGGGAGAGCGGTAAAACATCCCGACCATCGGGGCCGGCACCGGAGTCAGCCCCGCGTCTTTTTCCTTACTTGCCTCAACAGGGGCGGCTGCCGGCTCGTGTTTTTCCGGGAGCGCAGGCGGGGACTGCGTGCGGCTGGGGAGCATGGCTGGTTCAGCCGCGTAAACGTGGCCTTTTCTGATCGCCAGTTTTACCCCGGTACTTTCCAGTGATACCTCAGTAATATCAGTTTCATCTATAAATTTAATCAAATCTTTTACGTCTGAGATGTTCATGTCGTCAACCTCCCTTTCGGATGTCTTTCTGACAACCTCTCTTTCTGCCGGCATGGCGGGCACCGCAGCCGTCTGGGTGCTTTTCTCGGCCTGGGCTGAGTTTTGCTTCGGCGGGGGCAGGGCAATTTTTTCCTGAATTGCCGGCTTCTCATTTTTCAGCGGCAGTTCCGGTTTATAACGGCCGTTGCGCCTCATTTCAAAGAAGCGTCTCGCAACCTGAGGAAATAAGGCGTAAGAAATGATATCTTCTTCCCCTGTCACCAGGTCAATCATTTCATTTCTTAACTTCTCCATCCTGGGCTCCAGCAGGTCAGCCGGCCGGCAGGTGATAGGTTCGCGGTCTCCGAGCACCTTTCTGGCTATTTCTTTGTTAATTGGAGCGGGAGGTTTGCCATAATAGCCTTGAATATAGTCGCGGACCTCCCCGGGGACCAGTTTGTACCTTTCTCCCGTCAGCACATTCAGCACAGCCTGAGTTCCCACAATTTGGCTGGTAGGGGTAACCAGCGGGGGATAGCCGAGATCTTCCCGCACCCTGGGGATCTCCTCCAACACCTCACCAAGCCGGTAAAGCGCTTTTTGTTCCTCCAACTGGGTAACCAGGTTGGAGATGGTGCCGCCCGGCACCTGGTGGTCAAAGACGCGCATATCGTTAATCCTGGTAACGCCACGTTTATATCCGTTTTCTCTTCTGATCTTTTCAAAGTACTCCGCTATCTCAAACAACCTGTGTATGTCAAGTTTAGTATCATAAGGAGACCCCTGCAGGGCGCGCACCACAGTTTCAACCGGAGGCTGCGAGGGGCCGAAAGCAAGGGGAACGGTTGCTGTGTCAATCACATCAACTCCCGCCTCAGCCGCTTTCAAATAGGTGCCTACCGCCAGCCCGCCAATATAGTGGCAGTGGAGCTGTACCGGCAGGTCTATATTCTTTTTAAGAGTCCTGACCAGTTCATAGGCCTGATAGGGGGCCAAAAGTCCCGCCGTGTCCTTGATACAGATTGAATCCGCGCCCATTTCAGCCAGCTGCAGGGCCAAATCGACATAGTGCTGTATGGTGTGAATGGGGCTGACCGTATATACCATCGCCGCCTGGACATGCGCGCCCGCCTTTTTGGTGGAATGTATCGCCGTGTCCAGGTTGCGGATATCATTCAGGGCGTCGTAAAACCTGAAAATACTGATGCCGTTTTCCACCGCCTTGGTGATGAAAGCCTCAACCACGTCATCAGGGTACTGCTGGTATCCTACCAGCGACTGCCCCCTCAACATTAACTGGAGAGGGGTCTTCTTTATATTCTTCTTCAGTTGACGAAGCCTTTCCCACGGGTCTTCATTCAGATATCTTAAACAAACGTCAAAGGTCGAGCCACCCCAAACCTCCAGGGAGTGGTAACCGATTTTATCCAGTCGGTCGGCGACCGGCAGCATCTCCGAGGTACGCATTCTGGTAGCCCAAAGACTCTGGTGCGCATCGCGCAAAGTAGTGTCAGTAATTCCTACCCTGTGTTCCAAAGTTTTCCCCCCTTGCATTGGAATAATATAAAAATCAGGCTGCTCATAACGGTACACAACCTGATTAAATATTAGACCCATAAACAATTATATTTAATTATAATCTTTTTGAAAACATCTTTGCGAAAAGTATACAATATGTATTAAAAATATACATTATATAAGATCCGGTAATACAAGTATACAGAATTATGTGTTAAGATACCCAGCAATACCACAATTTTGTTTTTAGTTGAATTAGAGTTTATGTTTTTGTTATTATGACAATATTTTGCGAATCCACACCGGTTCCCCGGACAACAAGGTCAATAATCTGAGAGGATTCACCAGTAGAAAGATACGCTGCTCCGACAACTACGGTTACCGCCCTGTCATCCACCAGGACTGCCGCGTCTCTGAAGCCCTTTGCCTTCAGCAGGCTCTCCAGTTCGCTTTCTTTCTGCATATTCCTGCTTATGGCCATCAGGTGCTCCTGGGCTTTTTGCCGTGCATCGCTGGTTGAGTTGTTGTTATTGATCACTTCCCGCAGCCATTCGACGCTCTGACCTCTTGTGCGCTCCCTTTCAAGTTTGTACTCCACAAAGAAATCGTCGCCGGCCGGCAGTGACGATTTGGGCGGGGCTACGTCTTTAATAGTTACCACTCCCGTGGAATAATTAGCCGTAGGGATTTCCTGGGACGGGCTTTTGTTTGAAAACAGGTTGCCCAACAGGAACGTTGTGAGTAAAGCCAGGCCCAGCAAACCAAGAACGATCAAAGAAATTGTTCGTTTCTTAATTACCAAGGAAATCATTTATGTCCTCCTTTCCATCGGCAGAACCAGAATCCTCTGAGGTTCCACCCCGAGGGCCACCTGCGCCGCCGCGAATATTTTTGCTTTAACTCTGGAGTCAACAGCTCCTTCGGCAACCACCAGCACCCCCGCTATCTGAGGCGCAACCTCTCTCTCGGTTACAGGCTGCTCTCCGCCGTTACCGCCGCGGTTCATTACCAGCTGCTCACTGCCCGAATCTTCCGTGGTTACACGTGTCCCGCCGGCCTGGTCCTTCTCCTGGGTAGTCTTCTTACCGGTGGTCACATTAACGGCATATTCAGACCTGGTTGAGCCGGACAGGCGCACGGAGACTTCCACCCTGCCCGCGCCTTCCACCTGTCTCAGCATCTCGCAAAGCTTTTTCCCCAGTTGTTCTTCTTCCGCAGTCATGCCGCCGGTAAAGTGCTCGCGCGCGGGAGATGTTTGCTGCACAACATCTTGCTGGCCGCCCGCTTTAACGCCGTTTATCCCGGACAGGACCAGCAAAGCCACGCCAACAGCCGCAAGGCCTGCTAACCAGAGGTTGCGGCGGTTTTTTTCCCTGGCGAAAAAACCATCCTCACTCTTGCCGCCAAAACCAAACAAATCCAGTAGCTTTCTCATATCAACACCTCTCTTACCTGTACATAACTTTTACCTGCTCCGGACTCAGGTTGTAAAAACTGGCTACACTGCCGATCAAAGCATCTGTAATTTCCTTTGGCGGGCCGGCGCCGCCGGCTTTGTCTTCCTTTGGGTTATTCCTGCCGGCTACCCGCACAACCACAGGCGCCACTTCCCCGGCAGAAACACTCTTTTTCTCCTCTGCCGTACCGGGTTCCCTGGCCACGTACAAAACCACCTTATCGATCCGGCCGAAATCCGGTTCACTTTCTTTTGACTGGACATTTACTTCCACACCCAGTACAGTTGTATCCCTAGCAGTGCGGGTCAGCGCCATAATCTGATTGGCCAGCCCTTCCCTGTACTGCTCAACCGCTTTCTGCCGCTGCTCGCTGGAAATCTTTTTCCCCGCTTCCAAGATACCGGCGGCAGTTTTTTCGTCAGCTTTTTGGGCCAGGGAAGGCAAATCCGCCTGGTAATCCCAACGGGCCAGATCTCCCACCGCCTGGACTACCGCTATGATTATAAGCAGGCCCATGACCATTTTTACGTATTTTCTCATTTCACCCGCGGGCAGGAGCATTTCCAGGAACATGGCCAGGATTATTATAACAATCAGGTTTTGCACCAGATTTCGGATTACCTCCACCTAATCCCCCCTCGCTGTTACCTGAACATTACGGTGATATTCCCGACACCTACAACAATTGTTACTGTAAAAAAGAAAAGCAGCCCCACGGTAGCCACCGCGGCGAAAACCAGGAGCAGGTTGTTGCCGAGGCCGTTCAGACAGTCAACCATCTGCCCCTCGGCAATCGGCTGGATTAACGAACCGGCCAGCTTGTAAATAAAGGCCAGCGTAAGTATTTTTAATAGAGGGACCAATAGCGTTGCGCCAATTACGGCGATGCCGGCGATGCCCAGCGCGTTTTTTATTAAAAGAGAAGAACTTACCACCGCCTCCAGGGCGTCTGAAAGCATACCGCCAACGACGGGGACAAAAGCTTTCACCCCATATTTCGCCGTCCTGAACGCAACTGAATCGCCAACAGCGCCGGCAACCCCCTGCAGCGCCAGCACACCCAAAAAAATAGTGGTAAAAACCCCCGTCAGGCCCATGGCTAGGCTCTTCAAAAGGTCGGCCAGGTTGGTCACCTTAAAACGCTCGGTCAGGTTGCTGACTATCCCGAGAACGGCAACCAGGAATATCAGCGGTAAAATGATATTTTTGATCAATGTGCCGAACACGCCCAGGGTGGCAAGAATAACCGGGCTGAATATGGCCGCCGAGGCCACACCCCCGACCGCCGCCAGCAGCGTCAGCAGGACCGGCAGGAGCGCCTGCATAAATGCTACCAGGGTGTCGACCACTTCCCTGCCGGCGTTGACCGCCAGGGCAAATGAACTGACGGCAATGCTGATCAGCACCAGGTAGGTTACAGAATAGGTCAGCTGGCCCGCCGTACCTTTTTCAAAAGAACAAATAAGGTTTTGCAGCACCGCACAGATCACTGCCAGTATCACCAGTTTGCCCAGAAGGTCAAAGTTAGCCACGACCTCTTTAAATAGCTGCCGCAGGATATTATTGACAATCTCAGCCGGCTGCCAGTTCAATTCCCCTTTAGCCAGCTTTATCACCATTTCTTTAAAATTTAACTGCGGCAGGGAGCCTCTAACCGCGGTGTCCACCTGGTCCACATAATCCTGGATGCTGTTCAGGTCCAGAGAAGATGTTTCGAGAGAAGATGTTTCGGCATCCTGTCCTTCCGCAGCCGCAGCAGCCCGCTGCGCACAAAGCGCCCCCAAAATTATCAATAAAGCAACGATTAATATACCCGTTTTACTCAACTATCTCACCACCATTCGCAGTAAGGCGTAGGGCGTAGATACATCCTGCATTCCTTTTTAGTCGTGAGACGTGGGACGTGGGAGGTGAGAATATACTGCTCTTTTAAACCAAATTACTCTTACGATTACGACCTTACGGTATATATTTCTTACGTTGCTTTGTTTACGCCCTACGCCTTACGGCCTTCGATTTATTTTCCATGTTTTGTTTCCCATAACTTGTAGGTTCGGATTTCCGAACATTCCATTGGGGACATTCCTCGTCAGTACAAGGAACACCTGAAATTGAGGAGTGTCCCCTGACCTTAACCGACTAAAGTCGCACCTACACCTTCCCACGTCACACATCCCATTTCCCACGGCCCACGTCCCACGTCCATTTTCTACGGTACCAGTTTTAGGAGAGCCTGCAGCACCGCCACCACTATTGGGACAGCCAGCACCATGATCAGGATTTTTGAGGCAAACTCTATCTTTGTGGCTACCGCCCCTTCACCGGCGTCGCGGCAGATTTGGGCGCCGAATTCAGCTATATAAGCAATCCCTATGATTTTAAGGATGGTGCCAAGGTAGACCATGTTGATCCCCGCCCTGGCCGCCAGATCCTTGATGACGTCCATGATCGACCCGATCTTCCCGAGCACAAGCAGAAAAATGATTACTCCGGCTGCCACACTCAGGAGCAGCGCCAGTTCCGGCCTCTGGCTCCTGACCACTACCACCAGCACGGTGGCGATCAGCCCTATGGCCACAATTTGCAGCACATCCATTGTTAGTACCTCAGTTAAAAAAGCTTGAACACCGATTTAACCTGGTCAAATAAATTGGCCAGCAATTGGATCACCCAGATAAAAACAATAGCCAGACCAGCCAGGGTAACCAGGTGGCCCTGCTCTTCTTTCCCAGCGTGTTTCAGAATTGTGTTCAGCACAGCGACCAGAATACCAACACCGGCTATTTTAAATATCAGGTCCACACTGTTTCCCATTGCTGTTCCCCCTTTTATTAGTAAAGGATTATGACTGCCAGAAAGCCGCTTAAAAAGCCGAGGTAACTCCACAGCTTGACATTACGCGCGGCCTCTTCTTCAGCCCTGAGGTTTTCACTGCCGATTTGCTCCATTGCCAGCCGCAGATGTTTTATTTGGTCTGTCCGGTCTGAAATCCCCAGGGAAGCGCCAAGGTTGCGCAGTATTGAAAAGTCCTGGGCTTTAAGGGCAGACTCCTTGTAATAGCTCTGGATGGATTTTTCCCACGCCTGCGCGGCGGTTAAACCGGTCCTCGCAGAAAGCTCCGCCGCAGTTCTGCTGAATATACAGGCAACATCTTGATCACAGCGTTCAGCTACCATGCTCAGTGCTTCCTGCAGATGAGCGGCTCCATAGGAAATTTCTGTCTCCAGCATCTGCAGGGCCGACCTGATCGACTTCAGTTCCTTTGGACGCCGGGAGTAATTACCGGCGACAGCTATCCCGCCCAGACCGCTGGCTGCTACAATCAAAACTGAGCCAAGCAGTTTGATCATTTTTTCACCCCCAGTGACCGTAAACTTTTGCCGTCTATAATATCTTCTATGGTCCCCACACCGCGGGAACGGCCCAAGATGATAATCCGTTCAAATGTTTTGGTGCGGATCAAATTGCTGAAAACAGGTCTTTCTGCGAGTTCAGCCAGCGAAGAGCCATGGGCGGTGGTTAATATTTTGACTCCTGCGTTTAAGACTTCTTCCAGCGCGTCAGCGTCTTCACGCCGTCCTATTTCATCAGTGGCGATTACCTGCGGGCCCATCGACCGCAGCAGCATCATCATCCCCTCAGCTTTAGGGCAGCCGTCCAAAACATCCGTCCTGATTCCGACATCCCGCTGAGGTATACCCCTGCAGCATCCCGCTATTTCCGAGCGCTCGTCAACCAGTCCGACAGTAAGGCCTGGCAGGCCATAGGCCGGAGCGCCGCTGCTGATTTGTCTGATCAAGTCCCTGAGTATGGTTGTCTTACCGCAGCGCGGTGGTGATAACAGCAAGGTATGATATATCCCCCCGCATTTTTTGTTGATTATCTGCGGCAGCACTTCCGAGGCTGCGCCATAAATCTCCCGGGAAACACGGATGTTGCAGCAGGATAAATACTTCAATGTTTTTACTTTGCCGCCATCCAGCACGGCTTTTCCTGTAATACCCGCCCGGTGCCCACCGGGCAGGGTGATAAACCCGCTCCTTAGTTCCTCTTCCAGAGCGTAAAGAGATGAACCGCTCAGCAGGTTGATTAAACTCTCCATATCAGCCGGTGTAACCAGGTAAGCGTCACTGTCCTGGCGAGCAGGTCTGCCCTCACGGCTGATTAAGATGTCACCCTCTGCAAGACTTAAAGAAAGCGGTTTGCCCTGCCTGATCCTAACTTCTTCTACCTTCTCCTTTAGCTTCAGGTCAAGGGAAATAACCAAGCGTCTGATATTGGCGGGAAGCAGAGGCAGGATCTCTTCCAATACCCCCGCGCTGCCCCGCTGCCAGCCTGAAAATTGATGTTCTGTTTTATTCACAGGTTGTCCCCCAGTTTATAAATATTGCTTGAGCCGGTAAGTTATGCCAACAAAAAACCGCATTGTCAAGTCTTTATGGTCTGAGCTGTAACCAATGCGGCGCTTCCGGTATATTTTGTTAGTAAGAATATACATGATTAGAAAAAACTGAGCGGGAAGTGATGAACCATTGACGAACAACTCTGTAGAACCAGCAGCTTTCATTTTCCCCCTGACTGCGGATTTAAAGGAGCATTACGCCAAGTGGATCCAGACACACCAGCAGGGTGACGGTACAATCCAGGGAGCTGAAATCAGCGACGGTACGCCTGTCTTTATACCGGTTTACCCGGCCTACCCGGGTGCGCTGCCTTACCCGCCCAATTCATCCGCGTACCCCTGAGGAGGCTGGAGAAATACCGGGGTCCCCGGTATGAACCCTTTCATCTTGTTTTTAATCCTGATCCTACTGGTAATCATCTTCAAAAAGGACCAAATCATAGAGGCTATCCGGAAACTGATCGTAAAATGAAGAAAGCGGCCTCCGCCATAACCATAGGCGAGGTCGCTTTCTTTTCAAAAACATGTCCCTTTCCCGAAAGTACAGTTGGGGTAGCTGCACTGGGGGCACATCCTGCAAAGCCCGCCGTGAGCCAAAGCCACAATTTCTTTCCTGGTTATCCTTTCCCCTGCCAGCAATCTAGGTAGCAGCAAGTCTACCACTGTGATCTTAAAAAACATCCCGCAGGCAGGTATACCAAGAACGGGTACATCGTCGAGATAGGCAAGCATAAGCATCGCCCCGGGGAGAGCGGGTGCGCCGTATTTTTCCACCACCGCCCCCGACATCCGTATAGCGTTGGGTGTAACGTCGTCAGGGTCAACCGACATGCCGCCAGTTGCAAAAATTATTCCCGCCCCGTCCCGGACCATTTTCTTAATCTTTTCAGCAATCGTGCCAGCATTGTCTGGGACATACTCTACTCTCATAACCGAAGAGCCGTACGATTCAACTTTCTCCGCGATCACAAAGCCGAAGTCGTCACGAATGCGTTTCTCATAGACTTCGTTGCCGGTTATAATCACTCCCGCCTTATAACTCCTGAAAGGCGCCACTTCTAATATCCAGCAGGCCTGCCGGCAGATATTCTCGGCGCGGGCAATGGTCATTTCATTTACTACCAGGGGGATCACCTTTGTTCCAGCTAGCAGGTCACCCTTGTTTACCACGGTGTTGTTGGGCAGCGTTGATAAGATCACGTCAGGAAGTTCATTTATGGATTCCAGTGCCTGGATATTTATTTTCAAAAAACCGTCGCGGTCAGCAAAAAGGTTGACCCGGCTTTCCTTCGGCATACATGCCATTACGCCTGGACCAGCTACTGCAGCCCCCAGGCGCATACCGGCCTCGTCCTCGTGAACGTCACCAGGTTCAAGGCTGAGCACATATACATTTTCCTTACCCAATTTTAAGAGCTCAGGTATATCTATTTCCCTAATGATGTGGCCTTTTTTAAAAAATACACCCTTAAATTCACCTTTTACTACCTAGGTTAAATCGTGACTTAGAACCATACCAACCGCGTCTTCCACCTTCACGGTCTGCAACTTCATAGCCTTTTCCCCCAGATGTTTAACTGCGAATAACTGATATGAAAGACTTTGCACATAGTCCCTAGCGTGACTTTACCATAGAATTAGCAAAAAATCCTTCTCAATCCAGTAAACACCAAGCACTTCAAGAAACACGGCTTGTATAAACTAAAAGACTGATTTTTCCAAGTCAGCATAAAGCTTCTCA